>JAFXCN010000011.1 GCA_017521465.1 Clostridia bacterium
AAATATGCATAAAGGATTTCTGGTGAAGATGTTACTGAGGACACACCTGTACCCATACCGAACAC
This sequence comes from Clostridia bacterium, assembly GCA_017521465.1. Lineage (GTDB taxonomy): Bacteria > Bacillota > Clostridia > TANB77 > UBA1234 > RGIG6291. The sequence continues at coordinate 66 of JAFXCN010000011.1, forward strand.
AGAAGTTAAGCTCAGGAAAGCCGAAGATAGTTAGGGGATGCCCCTTGTGAAAATAGGTATTCGCCGGATTTAAATGAAGAAAGCAACCGCATGAGGTTGCTTTTTTGTTGGCCTGGAAAAACCAACAATACCCGAGTTGACATTTGCTGAATATTATGGTAATATGTTTGCGCAAATGATATATTTTAATAGTATTCTAATTAGTAGTTGAAAGCATATTTAAATAATGTAAGAAACAATAAAACAAAAATAAGGAGGACGACATTTATGATTTCTTTGCTGTTGGGTATCTCTGTCGTTTGTGCTATTATTTTTCTTATTATTTCTGTGGTGAATGATAGTGAAGGGTTTATGGCTGCTGGTATTCTTGCAGGAGTTTGTGCCGCTTTTTTACTCGTATGGACATGTGTTCTTTGGAATTCTGTTGCAACCGATGGAGAGCTTCTTCCTCAGAAGATTGCTATGTATGAAGAAGAAAATGCTCGACTTGAGGAGCAAGTTGCTGTTACAGTTAATGCATACATGCAACACGAGTCTACTACTTATGAAGAAATTTTGTCTGAAAATTCGATTAATATCGCTCTGACGTTGCCGGAACTTCAGTCTAATGAAATGGTTCAGCAGCAGATTAAGATTTACATGAATAATACAGAACAGATAAAGTCGCTTAAAAATCAGCTTATTGAGTTGAGTGCTAGGCGTTGGCGTCTGTATTTTGGCAGATAATCTATTTAATCACACTGGAAATCCAGTGTGATTTTTTGTGTGGTGCGAAAAAATCGATATTTGGTGTGGCTTTTTCAGGTGCTGCAAAATCGATATTTCGTGTGGGAAAATGAGGTGCTGAAAAAGAGATATGTATGTCTGTAAAGTAGGTGCTGGAAAAGAGATATGGTATTGATTTCACTTACGGATTAGTATAATATAAATGTATAAAAAATAAAATTTAAGGGGGATTTTTATGCGTATTAGGGAGTTAAGAGCAGAAGCAAGAAATGCTCTTAAAGGAAATTTGATGAAAATTGCGGTACCATTGACACTTATTTTAATTTTTAATTACTTAATTAGTTTTGGATTTGAATTTTTAGTTGAAGAAGTTTTTGACTTTAATCCAGCGTTGACAATGATTGCATCGATAATTTTTTATGTAATTATTGTTGTTGCTACTACTATTTTACAATTTGGAATTATTAAGAGAGTAATAAAAGTTTCAAGAAATGAAGAATCAAACTTTTTTGCTGATACTTTTTCAGGTGAAAGCATCAAGGCTTCATTTAGTATCTTATGGGGATTTATTAAAAAATATGCGATATGGGTAATCTTAATGATATTGCCAATAATAAGTTCGGTTGTTTTTGTTGCTATGGCACATGAGCTATCACCAATTGAGCCTGCTTCATTGCAAGTTTCACAATTAGAAACAATAGCGACAAATATTGTTTTAGGAATATTTACGTGGTTGATATCTATTTTTGCACTTATAAGTGTTGTTGCTATATGTGTTATATCTTATAGGTATATGCTTGTATATTATCTAAAACATGATTATCCTGACAAACCAACAAAAGAATTGTTTAAACAATCAAGAATGATGATGAAGGGAAATAAAGCAAAAGCATTTGTAATTCCGTTTACAATGATTGGATGGTCAATACTATTATTTGTAGTTATAGCAGTTGTTTCTATACTACTTAATTTAATATGGCCACCAGAAGTAACTTATTATGCTACAATATCAACTGTACCAGTATGGGCAACGATATTATTTACATGTTTATCATATTTCTTATCATCTTTATTAGCTTCGTATATAAATATGACATACTATCAACTATATATGGAACAAAAACCATTAGAATTATATAATGATGATTATTTAAAACCAGAAACGAATGCGAAGAAATATATTTGGATTGTAACTGGAATATTTACTGCTATATTCCTTATATATATTTTATTAGCTTATATTATAATGTATATGGGTTCTTTTGTATTTGATGCATATAATTTGTAATTAAAGTATAAAAAAAAGCTTGCCAAACGCTACCATCCGTAGTATAATGTTTATAGCATAATAATGATTACACAAAGAGTGAGGGAGACCTCACTCTTTAGTTATGTATAAACAGGAGGTTTTTTTATGACTAAAATGGAGAAATCCATATATGATTTGTCACTTCCTATAGTAAATGAACTTGGGTACAAATTATATGATGTAATGTATGTTAAGGAAGGTAAAGAATATTATTTAAGAATATTTATAGACCATGAAAACGGAATTGATTTAGATGATTGTGAAAAGGTAAGCAACAGGATTAGTGATATGCTTGATGAAGTTGATCCTATTAGTACACAATATAATTTAGAAGTTTCTTCTTGTGGATTAGAGAGACATTTAAGAGAAATTGAACATTATGAAGCTGCTGTTGGAAAAAATGTTGAACTTAAATTTTTTAAGGCTATAGATGGATTAAAACAAATAGAAGGAATCTTAAAAGAATTTAAAGACAATATAATTATTCTAGAAAAAGATGAAAAAGAATTTGAAGTAAAAATTGATGATGTTTCATCAGCAAAAATTTTATTTAATTGGGAGGATTTGAAAAATGAATAAGGAATTTTTTGACGCTTTAGAGGAGTTAAGTATTGAGAAAGGTATTAATAAAGATTATTTATTAGATGCAATTGAAAATGCATTAGTTACTGCATATAAGAGAAACTTTAATTCTTCAGAAAATGTTAAAATTGTTGTTGATGAAGATAATGCAGTAATTAAAGTATATTCTCTAAAGGAAGTTGTTGAAGAAGTTTTTGATCCAGCAATTGAAATAGATTTAGCAGCTGCTAGAAAAGTAAATAAAAAAGCCAAACTTGAAGATATTGTTGAAATAGAAATTACACCAAAAGATTTCGGAAGAATATCTGCTCAAACTGCAAAACAAGTTATTGTTCAAAAAATAAGAGAAGCAGAAAGAGAAATTGTTTTCTCAGAATATTCTGATAGACAAGGAGAAATTGTTTCAGGAATAGTTCAAAAAGTAGACAAGAATGTAATAATTGTTGATTTAGGTAGACTAGAAGGAGTAATGACATTGAATGAACAAATTCCAGGTGAATTATATGAAGTTAACGATAGAATAAAAGCTTATGTATTAGAAGTTCAGAAGAGTAATAAAGGTGTACCACAAATGCTTATTTCAAGAACTCACCCAGGATTTGTTAGAAGATTATTAGAACTTGAAATTCCGGAAATTTATGAAGGATTAATAGAAATAAAAAATATTGTTAGAGAACCAGGTTCTAGAACAAAAGTTGCAGTTTATTCTACAGATCCAAATATTGATCCAGTTGGTTCTTGTGTAGGTCCAAGAGGAACAAGAATTCAAAATATTTTAAATGAATTAAAAAATGAAAAAATAGATGTTGTTGAATGGAGTGAAGATCCTGTTCAATACATTGCATCAGCATTAAGTCCAGCTACTGTTTTAGCTGTTGATATCGATGAAGTAAACATGGCTTCAAAAGTAGTTGTACCTGATACACAACTTTCACTTGCAATTGGAAAAGATGGACAAAATGCTAGATTATCTGCAAAATTAACAGGATGGAAAATTGATATAAAGAGCGAAACACAAATAAAATCTGGTGAATAATTAGAGGTGAAAATAATGAAGAAAGTACCGCTTAGACGTTGTTTAGGATGCTTTGAGTCGAAAGCCAAAAATGAATTAATGAGAATAGTAAAATCTAAAGATGGAGAGATTACATTAGATAAGACTGGAAAGAAACAAGGCAGAGGTGCATATATTTGTTATAATAAAGATTGTTTAGAAAAGGTTATAAAAACTAAAAAACTAGATAAAGAATTTGATACAACAATATCAAATGATATATATGAGAATTTAAGGAGAGACTTTGATAGTGATAAATAAAAGATTTGGTAAAAGAGAATTAAAGGGGGCAAATATTTAGTATGGGAAAATTAAAAGTACATGAGTTAGCTAAAGAATTAGGAATGCAAAGTAAAGAGTTGGTGGATAAATTAACAAACATGGGATATGATGTAAAAAGTCATTTATCGACACTTGAAGATTCAGAGGTTAAAGAAATAAAGAATAAAATGAAAAAGGATGATTCTAACGTGGCTCCCGAAAAAGCTCAAATAAAAAAAGAGAAGAAACCTATTGCTCCTGTTATTATAAGAAGAGAGGTAACTAGAATAGAAAATACACCTGAAGAAAAAGTAGCAGAAAATAGAGTGGATAGAAGAGATGATTTAGGTGTTGTTCAAAGAAGAACAAATACAACAATGAATATAAAATATAGAACAGAACCAAGAAAAATTGGAACTATAAACAGTACAATATCTAACAAAAAAGAAGAAGTAAAACCAACAATACCGGAAGTAAAAGAAGAGAAGAAAGCACAAGTTGTTGAAGCTCCAGTTGAAAACAAGATTGAGAAAAAAGTTGAAGAAAAAATTGAAGTGAAAACTGTTGCCCCTGTGAAAGAAGAAAAAGCTGTTGAATCAAAAGTTGAAAACAAACCAACTCAAAAAACTTTTGATAACAATAGAAACAGAAGTAATTTCAATAACAACAATAATAATCGTAATTATAATAATCAAAATAATAGAAATAATAACAATAATGGTAATAATAATTTTCAACGTAACAACAGAAATGGTGATAATAAACCACAATATAATAACAATAATAATAGACCACAAAGACCACAAGAAAATAAAGTTGAAAAAGGCATAAAAGAAATAATGAGTAATGTTGAAATACCAGTTAAAGAACCAGCAAGAGAAACAGTAAAAACTGGTTATAAAGACAAACAAAAAGATAATAGAAAATTTGAAGAAGACTCAAAGAAAAACACAAAAAATAAACAAGGAAAATCTGGTAAAGATAATATCAATTTTGGTAAATTAAAAGATTTACAAAGTGAAAGTAATTTTTCAAATATGTTTAATGATACAGAAAGTAAAATGTTTGATTATTATGATTTATCAAAAGAAAAAGGATATAAAAAGAATAAGAAAAAGACTCCAACAGAAAGTAAGAATCATATTGAACAAAAAATCTTTGATCTTACAGATATTGATATACCAGAAACAATTACAGTCAAAGATCTTGCTGAAAAATTAAAGAAACAAGCTAGTGAAATAATTAAAAAGCTTATGGGATATGGTGTGCTTGCAACATTAAACCAAGAACTTGATTATGATACAGCATACTTAGTTGCATCAGAGTTTGGTGTAACAGCCCACAAGAAAGAAGTTGTAACAGACGAAGATATTTTATTCGATGATACAGAAGATAGAGAAGAAGATTTAGAACCAAGACCACCAATAGTAGTAGTTATGGGACATGTAGACCATGGTAAGACATCGCTACTTGATGCTATTCGTTCAACAAATGTAATAGATAGAGAAGCTGGTGGTATCACACAACATATTGGTGCTTATAAAGTAACAATTAATGATAGAGAAATAGCATTCTTAGATACACCAGGACATGAAGCATTTACTGCTATGCGTGCGAGAGGTGCACAAGTTACTGATATAGCAATTATTATAGTTGCAGCAAATGATGGAATAATGCCTCAAACTGTAGAAGCTATTAACCATGCTAAAGCTGCTGGAGTTTCAATAATTGTTGCAATTAATAAAATTGATTTGCCAGGTGCAAATATTGATAAAGTTAAACAAGAATTAACTGAATATGGTTTAGTTCCAGAAGAATGGGGCGGAGATACAATCTGTGTTCCAATATCTGCTAAACATCATAAAAATATAGATAGCTTATTAGAAATGGTATTATTAGTTGCAGATATGCAAGAATTAAAATCAAATCCAAACAAGCAAGCTAAAGGTACAGTATTAGAAGCAAGACTTGATAAAAACACTGGTATAACAGCATCATTATTAGTACAAAGAGGAACATTAAACATTGGCGATACAATTGTTGTAGGAAGCGTTATAGGTAAAATTAGAGGTATGACGGATGATAAAGGACAAAAAGTAAAATCAGCAGGACCTTCTACACCAGTTGAAATCATAGGATTACCAGAAGTTCCAGATGCTGGTGAAGTATTCTATGAAGTAGAAAATGAAAAAGTTGCTAAACATTTAATTGAAAAGAGAAAGAGAAAACAAAGAGAAGAAATGATAAAGAGAAATTCTCCAGTTACATTAGACAACTTATTCAATCAAATAGAACAAGGTAAATTAAAAGACTTAAATATTATTATTAAAGCAGATGTTCAAGGTTCAGCTCAAGCAATCCGTCAATCATTAGAAAAAATACAAAACGAAGAAGCAAGAGTTAGAATTATACATTCAAACGTTGGTGCTATTACAGAATCAGATGTTACACTTGCTAAAGTAACTAACTCAATCATTATCGGATTTAATGTAAGACCCGATCCAATGGCAAAATCAATTGCAGAAAAAGAAGGAGTAGAAATTAAAATTTATTCAGTAATATACAGCGCAATTGATGATGTTACAGCAGCTTTAAAAGGAATGTTAAAACCAAAATATAGAGAAGTAATTCAAGGTACAGCAGAAGTAAGACAAGTGTTTAAGATTACAAATGTCGGAATGATAGCTGGATGCTATGTAATAGACGGTAAGATAGTTAGAAATTCAGGTGTTAGAGTTTTAAGAGATAATGTTGTAATACATGAAGGCAAACTAGTTTCATTAAAGAGAGAAAAAGACGATGTAAAAGATGTTGCAACAGGATATGAATGTGGTGTTCAAGTAGAAGATTATAATGATATTAAAGTAGGCGACCACATAGAATCATTTATTATGGAAGAAATTAAACAAAACTAATTGAATTCGTGTGAAAAGCAGCATCTCGCTACGTTAAAAATATATGGCGGTACTCAACGTTGACAAAACTAATTGAAAGCGCTGTCTTGATGTGTCATTGTAAATTTAAAGTGTCCTCAACGTGCATCAGCACGCCTCCGGTACTTTAAATTTACATTCCTTGCAATACAACACTTTGAATTAGTTTTGTAGAGGTAAATTATAATTTGTGTAAAACTTTTTGAATATAAAAACAGAAAGAATAAAGAAAAGAGAATATGGAATAAAGAAAAAATATTCTTTATTATTTATTCAATATTCTTTTGTAGAAAGGGTTTCGTATGGAAAGAACTGATAGAATTGAAGAAGAGATTAAGAAAATAGTTAGTGTTATAATCGATAGAGAATTAAAGGATCCTAGACTTGATGGCTTGATTAGTGTTACTAAAGTTACTGTTTCAAAGGATTTGAAATATTGCAAGATCTTTGTTAGCATGCTTGGAACTAAAGATACTGCTGCTGCAATGCAAGCTTTAGAATCGGGTGCTGGATATGTTAGAAGAGAAGTTGGTTCGAAGGTTAGAATGCATTCTACACCAGAAATAAAATTTGAACTTGACGATTCTATGGAATATGGTGCTCATATTCAAAATATAATTAATGGATTAGATATTAAACATGATGAAGAAGATATAGATGAAAGTGAGGAGAATGCTTAAATGGCAACAGTTTTAGATAATATAAGAGAGAGTATTTCTAAATCTAACTCTATATTAATACTTACACATGAAAATCCAGATGGAGATGCAATAGGCAGTTCTCTTGGATTTATGCATGCATTAAAGAAGATCGGAAAAGAAGTTACAGTGTTAATTCCAACTGCTAATCCAATGTATTCTTTTCTACCTGGATTTAATGAAATAAAGAAAGAAATTGAAGATTATAAAAATTATGATTTGTGTATAGCGCTTGATTCAAGTGATTTAGAAAGATTACATGTATGCAAACCATATTTTGAATTAATAGAAAATACTATAGTTATAGATCATCATATTACAAATCAAAACTATGCTGATGTTAACTATGTTAATGCAGTTGCATCATCAACTTGTCAAAACTTAATAATTGTTCTTGCAGCAATGGATATATCAATTGACAAAGATATTGCAGAATGTATTTATACAGGAATTCTTACAGATACAGGTGGATTTAGATATAATACACAACCTGAAACTTTTGAATTTGCTGGAATGCTTGCTGAAACCGGAATTGATATATCAAAAATATATAGATTAGTTTTTGATATGACTACAGAAAGAAGAACAAGATTATTAAGCAGAGCATTAAATAGATTAGAACTATTAGAAGATGGCAAAATAGCATATACATATATTACAGCTGACGATGTTGAAGAATTACAAAATGAAGATGGTGACCAAGAAGGAATTGTTAATTATGGTAGAAACATCGAAGGCGTAGAAGTTTCAATATTTGTAAGAGAAAAAGGCGATAAATATAAAGTTAGCTTAAGAGCAAATGAATATGTTGATGTGTCTCAAATATCAGCTAAATTTGCGGGTGGTGGACACTTAAGAGCTGCTGGATTTGAAATGGCTATGTCGCTAGAACAAACAAAGCAAGCTGTTGTGGAAGAAATAAAGAAACAATTAAAATAGAAATCTTATAAAGGTTGCTAAAAAAGCAACCTTTATTTTAACAAATAGAAAAGTTGGTGAAAACATGAAAGATGGAATACTAATAATTAATAAAGAAAAAGATATGACATCACATGATGTGGTTGCAAAAGCCAGAAAAGCATTAAGTACAAAGAAAATAGGGCACACAGGCACACTAGATCCAATGGCAACTGGAGTATTAGTTTTATGTGTTGGCGCAGCAACAAAGTTAGTAGACTATCTAACATGTGATGAAAAAATATATGATGTAGAAATGCAACTAGGAATTAGAACAGATACAGGCGATATAACAGGAACTATAATTGAAGAAAAAGATGTTAATGTTGTTGAACAATATAAAGAAGTCTTTAAATCATTTATAGGAAAACAAAAACAAATACCACCAATGTATTCAGCTATAAAAAAAGATGGTGTAAAACTATATGAACTTGCAAGAAAAGGTATTGAAATAGAACGAGAAGCAAGGGATATAGAAATATTTGATATTTATAATATCTCAGACATACATGATAATAAAATTAGTTTTTCAGTACATTGCTCAAAAGGTACTTATATAAGAGTTTTGTGTGAAGATATTGCCATCAAATTAGGAACAGTAGCAGCAATGACAGCACTTAATAGAACAAAAACAGGTAGATTTGACATTTGCGAAGCTATGAGTATTAGTGACGTTAGCGAAAATGATATAATTCCAATGGAGAAAGTATTAGAAAACGGTTTTTCAATAAAAGAAAATTTATTAGGTAAGCTAATTAATGGTATGACTATAAAATGTGAATTAGAAGAGGGATTGTACAATTTATATTGTAATAACAAATACCTTGGAATTGGCGAAGTTATAAATAAAGGCTTAAAAAGAAAAATTATAGTTGAAAATGAGATATAATTATTATAATATAAGGATGAAATAAGTACCGATTTTTACCTACCACGATAATTCGAAATGGAGGTTATAAATATGACTATCCATCGCTCAGCAGGCGCACAAGCACATAATGAGAAGTTAATTGCAATAGAAATGGGTGAATATGCGGATAATATTATAAAAAGCAATCCTGATAAGTTAGGAATACTTTTGTGCGAAGGTCTTGAAAATAGTATAGATATAGCATTGTATAGCGCATATTATGAGTATTTGGTCGTAATTCCATATAATGGTTGTGCAGATATAAAACGTATGGTTCCTAGATTAAGAAAGTACTCAGAATATCCAGTTTTTGGAATAATTGATAGAGATGAACTTTCTAAACGGAAAATAAAAGAACTTGCTCAAATGGGAATATTCGCAACAAAACTTCCGTTTATCGAAAATATCATTTGCTGTCCTGAAGTGCTAAAAATAGTAACTCCAAAAAGAGGACTTAATTATTCTGAAGTGATTGCAAAAGTTAGATCAAATCTTACTAGTATATTAGCTGAAAGATTAATGCATTTAAATCCATTTGATGTGGATATTCCAAAAGGCCAAGAAATATTGTATGTTAACATTACGATAGCAACTAAAGAAAGAATAGTTAGTAAACGAATTGACTTGAATAATGTACTATATACATTCCGGGATAAAGTCATTGCGAGTGAAGTTGCAAATGCACTTGGTATTAATGGACGAGAACACTATTATGAATTTATAAAAGAACAGATTGATAGTGATGTGAGACATAGACTGATGGTTGTTGTGGGAAGATATTTACCAGAGATAAAGATTGAAGAAAATTAAATAAGAAGTGGAAATTTTCCACTTCTTTTCTAACATAAAAATTAAACTGTCGAAATAGTAGAAAAAGTGTTGATGAAAAATATTTGTTTTATATATTTCACTATGTTACGATAAATATATAAAACAAAAAGGAGATATATATGGTAGAAAAAAATAAAGATTATGAAGTTGATATTGTAGATATGGGTTTTGAAGGAGAAGGCATAACAAAAATTGATGGATATACTACATTTGTAAAAGGAGCCATAAAAGGTGAAAAAGCCAAAATTAAAATGGTGAAAGTAAATAAAGATTATGGGTTCGGAAAACTTTTAGAAGTTACTGCACCAGCGGATTGTAGAGAGGAACCCGTATGCGAAATATTCAATAGATGTGGTGGATGCTCGCTTCAACACATGTCTTATGATGCACAGTTAGATTTAAAAACTCAAATGGTAAAAAACACAATCAGAAAATCGTTAGGATACGAACCAATTGTGAATAATATAATTGGAATGGGTATTCCATATAACTATAGAAACAAAGCTCAATATCCTGTATCAAATGGAAAAATTGGATTTTATGCAGATAGAAGCCATGATGTAATAGAAAATAAAGAGTGTTACATACAAAATAAAGTTATAGATGAGATTGCTAAATATGCATTTGAATTAACTCAAAAACATCATGTTAGTTGCTACAACGAACAATCAGGCAAAGGAACATTAAGGCATATAGTTATTAGAATTGGTGTAAATACAGACCAAGTTATGATAACATTTATAACAAATGGAGAAGAATTTAAAAATAAAGATAGTATAATTAGTGAACTAATTAATAAATATCCAAATGTTGTATCTGTAATTCAAAATATAAATAGTGAAAATACAAATGTCATATTTGGAAGTAAATGCGTAACTTTATATGGGAAAGATTATATAATAGACAGACTAGGAGATTACAAATTTAAAATATCACCATTATCATTTTATCAAGTAAATCCTGTACAAACAGAAGTATTATACAATGTAGCAAAAGATTATGCAGGGCTAACAGGAGAAGAAGTAGTATTTGATCTATATTCTGGAATTGGCACAATCTCAATCTTTGTTGCTGAAAACGCTAAAAAAGTATATGGTGTTGAAGTGGTAGAACCAGCTGTAGAAGACGCGAAAGAAAATGCGGAAATGAACGAAATAAGAAATGTAGAATTTTTAGCTGGAGAAGCTGAAACAGTGGTGCCTAAAATGTATGAAAAAGGTACAAAAGCCGATGTAGTATTTGTAGACCCCCCAAGAAAAGGATGCGACGAAAAACTACTAAACACAATAATAGACATGAAAGCAAAGAAAGTAGTATATATAAGTTGCAACCCAGCAACACTAGCAAGAGACTTAAAAACATTAACAGAAAACGGATATGAAATAAAAGAAGTGCAACCAGTAGATATGTTCCCGCAAACGAGTCACGTGGAGAGCGTAGTGTTGCTAGAAAAAAGATAAACCTTGAAAAGAACATCAACATTGATGTTCTTTTTTTGCCCCCAAAATAGAAAAAATTATTGAATTCTTATAAAATGTGATAAAATGTAAAAAAGTATATGATTTTATTGGTGAGTTTGATTCGAAGAGGTTTTAAGTTTGGAGGTATATATGTGATGTTGAATAGGAGATTTAATGTTGAGCTTGATGAGGAAATACTCGGAGGTTTAGAAGAAGAATTTTCTAAAATTGGTGATAGAATTAATAACGGAGATATTTCGTGGAGAAATAATGAGTATAGAATTAGACAGGTAATTAGTGCAATATATTATAAAATAGGAATGATTGATTATCAAATTGCATTTGAGGAAATTGGTAAAAAACAGATATTTAAAAGATTAAAAGAAAGACTGAAATATTCTGCTATCTTAGAAATGAAGGAAAAACAATATCCGAAAAGAAATCTTGCTTTAAGTAGAACTGCAGGTATTCAGCAAGCAATATTAGAAGGTCGCATAGGGAATGTTTCAAAGAGTTGTTGTGATGTAATGACAATATTAAATGAAAGACTGAGAATTCCTGATACTGTTTATCATGGAACGTCTCAAAATGTGGATGAAAGAGATCTTGGAAAAAAAGGTGAAGATGATTTTTACCCTTCAAGGGATGGCTTGGTGTATTTTTCATTTGATAGATCTAAAGCGGGAAGGTACGCAGAAGGTACAAATGGTAAAATTTTAAATAGGAGTTTTTCCGAGAATGATATCTTCGCGGTTGTAGAAAAGGTTGATGGAGGATTACCGTTTGAACATCAAGAAGCTTTATTAGCGATGTTACAAAAGAACAATATAAGATATTTAGTTTCATCAAGTCCAGCATCTGCAGAAGATATTGTAGATATTTCTAATTATGCTGATTTTGTAAAAACGAGGGATGAAAAAATAGAAAATAAGTTGAAAAAATTAAAAATACAACTACCAGAGATACTAAATTACAATGAGTGGTTAAGCAAACTTGAATTAGACAATATTGATAAAGATGAAATATAAAAAAGGCTTTTATAGTGAGAAAATATTTAAAGACAAATGTTTTAGATTAAAGACGATTATTTAGAAAATAAAAAACAGGGGAGAAATGTACCATGAAATATTTAAAAGTAATGTTCTCAACAAAATCTAGATATAGTGATTATGAATATAAAATTGATGAAGTTAATATTGCTAATGAATGGAATCCGTTTGGCAAAACACCTAAAGAAATTGGTGGATTTAATTTTAGCAATGATAAAAATATAATAAGATGGTTGCACAATGGTGATACTATTTATGATGTTGAAATTCCTGAGGATGCAGAAGTAATTAGTGTTATAAATTGTGCTACACCAAACGGTGTTTTTAGAAGTAATAAAATTATTATTAAAAATCCTAGAAAAGTTGACGATGAAATGGCTTTAAAATTTTATGAAAATGCTGTGATTCCAGAGGGAGCTTTTCCTAAAGCATTAGCTGGTATAGCTGCGATGGATTATTATAATACGGCAAATAGAATTTTTAGTGATAAAGTTTCTAAAGAAAATATTTCATATTACTTATCTGAATGGGATGATTTTATTAGTAAAAGAGAAAGAAAAGATTGTAATGAAACGGTGAAAGAAATAGAAGCAAAATTAAGAGAGATGTATATGAATACTAAAGTTGTAAAATGAAATATACATACCTACCGTACCATATACGAGGTGTAAAATTATACCTACCGTGTCTAGGCGAGGCATGTGGAAAATGTTGTGCTTTTGGAGCTGAAAAATGCTTAAAACTCAATACTTCAGGGTGCTTTTTAAAATTCTGAATTTTGATAAAATCTCAAAAAATAGAGGAAAATCTATAAAAAATTAAAGAAATTAAATTTTACCTGGTATAGGGTAGACATGTCAGAAAAAAGTGAATCACGAAAAATAACCAACAAAGTACAATTTAAAATGCACTTTGTTGGTTGTTTTATTTCCCAAAAATAGCTTGAATTTGGGAAATAAAAATGATATATGATATAAAATGATTTTCTAATGGATAATATATCTAATATAACAACAGAATTATTAAGGCGTGGATATGAATTATATGTTGGAGTTTTATATGTAAAAGAAGTAGATTTTGTAGCGATAAAGCAAAACGAAAAAATATATATTCAAGTCTCTGATAATATAAGTGATGAAAAAACTTTTAAAAGAGAAGTAGAGTCATTATTAAGAATTAAAGATGCTTATCCTAAAATAATTATAGCTAGAACAAAACATGATAGGTATCAGCATGAAAGTATAGAGATTATAGATATAGCATAGTGGTTAGCTAATTAAATACAGAAAAAATATATGAAATTAATCAAAGAAAAGATAGGTTGGAAATGAAGAATAATTAGGAATCAAAGAATGTATAATCTTAAATGCTTAAAATGTAATATCCGTAGGCGTTTTATGTTGACATCAAACACTTATGCGTGATATAATCACGTTGCTTAAATATGTTAAAAATAAGGAAAAAATATAATTTGATTCTTTGAACTTTTGAAGAGATGATGCTAAAACATTTTGTTCAAGGACAAAAGTAATTGAAACGACTAAAATCAAGGAGGGACAAAAATGGCTATTCTTTTGAGATTGAATCGTATCAAGGGACAGTTAGATAATTATTCTGAAGAAAAGGAAGCATACCTTCAAAGTAAGTACGGGATTCCTTCTATTTGTAGTAATGGCAGAATGGGTCCTCCTTGTATGCCTTATAATCAATCTGACCCCAGCACCCATGCTGAGGCGGTAAACTTCTTTGCACAACTACAAAAAACGTGTAGAAACAACGAGTAGAACGATCAAAATCAAGGAGGGACAAAAATGAAGCGTATCAAGGGACAGACAGAAGATTTTTATGAACAGAAGGAAAAATACTTACAAAGTAAGTACGGGATTCCTACTCTTTGTAGTAATCACTGTTATCCTATTCCACAGATGCCTTATAATCAACCTGACCCCAGCCATCATGATGAAGCACGTGAGTTTTTTGCAAATCTGCGAAAGACATGTAGAAACAATGGGTCGGATGAAAAATAAAATGGAATTTATTATTGCTGTAATTATTATTGGGACTGCTATTGGCTTCTAAAAGGAAACAATAAAAGGGGGATAGCGATATGCGAGATATTCCTATTACAATGCCTCATCACGCAATGAACTCCATTGTAGGGATTATTCTTACTCAGACAACGACTTTCACAAAAGACGAAATTGTTGAGCTCGCAGAAGAAAAACTTAAGTGTACTCCTTTTGCCAAAGATGGTGCGAGAAGAAGTGAAATTGATGTAAAAGAGTTTGTAGAAGAAGTAGTTGAAACTCTGTATGGTATGGATTATATTAGAGCGGTTACCGAAAATGGAGATTTCAAAGGTCGCTATAAACTCAATATGAGTTTTCCGTCTATAACTCGTTTCTAAAATGAAAAAAATATTCAAAGTTTTAATACATTCTAAATGTTTATAACATTTAGAGTGTATTTTTTTGTGCCAACGGGGACGGACTCGTTGGCAGTTTTTTATATAATAGGAAAGTTATCGACAATTTTTGATTGTAGCTTGTGTGTAACAAGCGTTACAAGCAAAAATTATACTTATATTCTTTCCTATTATACAAGAATAATTTCATATTAAAGTCGAGCGAAGCTCGACATATGAAAATCAAAAATCTTTGATTTTTAGATTTTCATTTTTCTTATTGCTTAATTTATCATCAAAATAGTGAAAAAATGCTAAATTTTTGATATAATGATGCTAGATTTGAAAAAGGAAGTGTGATTATGGGTTATTGTATGATAGAAACAGCTTTTGGTAATTTAGATGAGGCGAAAAAAGTTATTGATAGATTATTAGAAGAAAAATTAGTTGCAAGTTGTCAAATGCTAGAAAGTAATAGCAAATGGAACTGGAAAAATGAAATAGAAGAAAGTAAGGAATATATAGTTTTAATGAAAACAAAAAAATCTTTACAAGAAAAAATTTATGCAGTCATAAAAGGAATACATAGTTATGATTGTTTTGAGTTTGCAGTATTTAATTTGGAAAGTAATAATCAAGATTATCTAAATTGGATTGAGGAGGAAACAAATGGATAATTATTTTATAATACACGGCTCTTTTGGTACTCCATATTCAAATTGGTTTGCTTGGTTACAAGATTTTATAACTTCAGAAGAAAAACAAGTATATGTGCCAGATTTTCCGATAGGTGTAAGGTATCAAAATTATGAAAATTGGAGTAAGTTGTTAAAAGTATATTTAGATTTAGGCTTAATAAATGAAAATACAACAATAATCGGACATAGCATTGCTCCTATATTTATTTCAAAATTTTTAGTAGAAAATAAAGTAAAGGTTAAAAAGTTAATCTTCGTATGTGGATTTAACAATTATTTAGGAATTAATGAAGAATATGATGCAGTAAATAAAAGTATGTATTTTAACAATTTAGAAGATGTTAAAAAATGTGCTGAAGAAATAGTTTGCTTTTATTCAGATAATGATCCGTATGTGAAATATGAAGTGGAAAAAGAATTCGCAGATATAGTAGCAACGGAGCAAATTTTATTAAGAGGTGCAGGACATATAAATGCAGAAAGTGGCTTTGATACATTTGAAGATATAGTTAGTTATTTATAATAGGAGGAGTCAAATGGAAGAAATAATGACTGCTAAACAAAAAAGAGATAGCGTAAAAAAGAATTATGATTTAATAGCAAAGCAATATAGTGAAGAGTTCGGAAATTATATTGAAGATTTAGATGTTTATGAAGAATTTGAAAAACATTTAACTCCTAATGCTAAAATTTTAGACTTGGGTGCAGGATCTGGAAGAACTTATGCTTATTTTAATAAAAGAGGTTTTGAGTATATTGGTTTAGATTTCTCAAAAGAAATGAGAGACTCAGCATATAAATTACACGGAGAATTCCCGTATATTGTAGACGATATGGTTAATATAAAAAATCACTTTGATAATAATTCGGTAGATGCTATTTTTGCAGTTTATTCTTTATTTCACTTACCAATAGAAGATTTAAAACAAGTGTTATCAGATATATATGATATTTTGAAAGATAATGGAGTTTTTCTTTTTACATATCAAATAGGAAAAGGCGAAGAAATGGCAGATGAGCCTTATTTAAATGAAAAAGGTAAAAAAGTCTTATATATGAGTTATCAAACAAATGAAGAAATAAAAAGTCTTTTAAATATGTTTTCTTATACAGCAATATATAGAAAAGAAAAGGTAGAAACAACAGAAAATGCTATTAATAGTAATGATGTTGTTACAGCTTTTGTATTAGTGAAAAAGAAAGATAAATAGTACTTTATTATAAAAATGAGGTAAAAGCTATGTTAGATAAATATAGACTAAATCATTCGTTTGCAGTGGCAAATAAGATGATTGAAATTGGTAAGAAGTTTAAACTAGGAGAATCAGAATTACAAGACTTATTTATATTAGGATATAATCACGATATAGGATATGAATTTTCTATTGATAAGACAGAACATAACATTATTGGAGGACAAATATTAAAAAACAATGGATATAAGTATTGGAAAGAAGTTTATTATCACGGAAATCCAAATGCAGAATACAATTCGTTATTTTTAAAAATATTAAATATGGCAGATATGCAAATAGATAAATATGGTAATGATGTTGGATTTGATAAAAGACTAGAAGATATAAAAAATAGATATGGGGAAGATTCAATTCAGTATATTAATGCTAAAAGTGTTATTGATTCATTAATGTAATAGTTTTATATCTAGGAGGAAGTATGGAAAAAGTTATAATAAGAAAAGCAGGACTAGAAGATTTAACTTCAATACAAAAATTGAATGATAATTTATTTGATTTAGAATTTAACAATTTTGATGATACGCTAAAAAGAGAATGGGCATTAGAAAAAGAGGGACAAGAATATTTTGAAGATATGATAAAAAATGAAATAGTATTTGTTGCACAAATTGAAGATAAGATTGTTGGATATCTTGCAGGTAGTATTTGCGAACAAATAAGTTATATAAAAGAAACTTTTGCAGAGTTAGATAATATGTGCATAGATGATAAATACAGAAGATTCGGTATAGGAACATTGTTGATAGATGAATTTAAAAAATATTGTAAAGAAAAAAATATGCAAAATATAAAAGTAACAGCATCAGCAAAGAATAGCAGAGCAATTCAGTTTTATATTAAAAACGGATTTGAAGATTATAATATTACTTTAAAATTTAAAATATAGGAG
This sequence comes from Clostridia bacterium, assembly GCA_017521465.1. GTDB lineage: Bacteria > Bacillota > Clostridia > TANB77 > UBA1234 > RGIG6291. Next base: position 18,083 of record JAFXCN010000011.1, read on the forward strand.
GAATATATCATGGGATCATATGTGGAAATTAATGATACTTTACAGATTACAAAAGAACAAGGTTTTCCAAAAGAATTAAAATTGGAAGAACATTTGAAAAATCCATATGTAGCCGAAGATTTTAAAGATAAAATATTTGAGTTCAAGGACAAGCCTAGTATTAGAAATTATCAAATGCCACCTGTAAGAAACTTTTTGGCAGAAAATATTGACGGGAAATGGCTATATTGGGGTCAAATACATATGCTCGAAGTAAAACACGACTATGTGAATAAAACAACATCAGGAAAATTTAAAATTATTTATATTAATAAACCAGAAGAAATGGAAATGGCTCATAATCTTATTGATAGAAACAAGGATACTTTTTTTGAGGTTAAATAAAGAAAATATTGTATTATGCCAAAGAGTCCGTCACTGATGGCACTGATGGCATTAAAACGCAGATAAAACGACAAATATCAATGTTTTATGGCATGTCAGCTGCACTAAAAATAACCTGTAAATATATTAAAAATAAGTTTTAAATTAACAAAAAATTATATAAAAAAACACAACCGCATAAACGGTTGATGAGAAAAAATTAAGGTGGAAATGTAATGATAAAAAATATAATATTCGATTTTGGAAATGTTTTATTAGAATGGGATGAAGAAAAAATTGTAAACGCTTTATCAAATAATAAAGAAGAACAAGAAATCTTGAAAGAAGTTATTTTTAAGTCTGAGGAATGGTCTAAGCTAGATAATGGTTCTATGAATTACCAAGACGCTATTTTAGTATTTAAAGAGAAATTGCCAATCAATTTAAAAAATAGAATAGAAGAAATAATGAGTACATGGTATGAGAAAATGCGAATAAATGAAGAAATATGCGATTTAATAAAGAAATTAAAAGAAAATAATTATAAAGTATATGCGTTATCAAATACTCATGTTGCGGTATATGAATATGTTAAAAATTTAGAAATAGGAAAATATTTTGACGGATTTTTAATATCAGCAATTGAAAATATGATGAAACCAAATGAAGAGATATATTACAGATTATTTGAAAAATTCGGATTAGTTCCAAATGAGTGTTTTTTTGTAGATGATAGTGAAAAGAATATAGTAGCCGGAAGAAAATGCGGTATGGAAGGACATATTTTTAATATAAAAGATTTTCAAAAACTGATAGATGAATTAAATAAAAACAATATATTGGTATAAAATGGAGATTATAATGAGAAACACGCAAGAAATTTTAAGATTTTTAAGAGAAGAGGTAAATGAAAAAAATATTGACGAAGTTATTTCTACTTTTACTCAAAAGTTAAATGAAGAAGGAAAGGATGCTGATTACTTTGTATACACAGATAGTCAGCGATGGAAATTATCAATTGGTGAAAACAATAAAGGCTCTGGAATTTCATCTGATCAATGTTTTATAGCAGAGAATATAAAGTTAAAAATTATTAAAACATTTATGAGCCTCATCTACGGAGAAAAGATGAATTTTTATGGCTATTAATTGGCTTTTAGAATATAAATTAGTTGATATATGAAATCGGAGGAATAGATGTGATAGATAATAAAATAGTTACAGCCATAATATTAATTGCTGGAAATAGTACAAGATTCGGGAAAAATAGAAATAAGAATTTTGAAGTTGTAAATGCAAAACATGTATTTGCTTATAGTTTAAAGGCCTTTGATAGAAATGCATATATAGATAATATAATAGTGGCGGCAAGAGAAGAGGATTTTCAACTAGTTAATAATATTATAGAGAAAGAACAATTATCTAAAAAGATAGCTGTGGTTTTAGGAGGAAATACAAGAAAGCAGTCGATATATAATTGTATAAAAAATAGTGATTCAGATATTGTAATTATTCATGATGGTGCAAGACCTGCTATAAAACAAGAATATATTGATAATTGTATAGAAAGTATGGAGAATTTTAGTGCTGTAACCATTGGTGTGAAAGCGAAGGATACGATTAAAATAACTGATGAAAATAATATTGTAATTAGCACTACTGAGAGAAGTAATACATGGATGACTCAGACACCTCAATGTTTTAGTCGTGAAATTTTATTGCAAGTGCATGAAAAATACATGGATGATGATGTTACAGATGATTGTGAGTTGTTGGAAAAAGATAATTTCAAAGTTAAAATTATAGAAGGAGATTATACTAATATAAAAATTACTACATATGAAGATTTAGATATAATAAAAAATTTTTTATTAAAAGGGGGATTCTATGAATAATAAAAAGTACAAATTTTTAGAAAAAAGTTTGGCGGAATTAACTGAAAATAATATTATTTCTGAAGAACAGTTCGCGAAAGCGAAAACATATTTTAAGCACGATACTAAAGAAGGAAAATCGATGATAACAATTTTTACAAGCATTGGAATTTTCTTGGTAGCCCTTAGTATAATTACATTATTTGCAGTTAATTGGGACAATATTGGAAAAAGTATAAAAGTGATGCTTGCTTTTGTTCCACTTCTTATTACTGCAATCATGATGTTCTTTTATATGAAAAATGGAAATGAAAAACTTAAATTGTATACAAGTATATTTGCTCCTATTTCGATATTAGCGACAAACTCTCTTGTTGGGCAGATTTTTCATATTCAGATGGAAACTTATGAATTATTTTACATATCCTTATTATCATATATGCCGATTGCATTTACTTTGAAAAATTATTTGTCGCTTATAGTATATTGTATTGGTACCATTACGTATGTTCTTAATGTTCCACACTATTATTTTGAAACATTTGCTAATGCGTTTGCTATCGCATTGCCTATAATAATTTATTATTACATTAATTATAGAAAAGAACCACATAGTAAGAAAAATATATTGATGTGGGTTACAAATATTATTGTTGCAACTATGATGTTGTTTGAAATAGAACTTATTAGAGCTGAATCTATATTTATTTATGGATATTTAGTTTATCTGGTGACAAAAATGTTGTTTGGTTCAAAGAACATTTTAAGTAAGTTTTTAAAATTAGTATTTGTAGTTTGTATGTTTGTTTTCTGTTTTGAGGATGTAGCTATTCAATATGAATTTGGATGGGATACTGTACTTATTACTGCCTTGATAATAGTATGTATGTGTATAGGGAAAATTTACAAAGAGACAAAAGAATGGTTTTTAGTTGCTTTCATTGTATTAATTCAATATTGCAATATTCCTGATGAAATTTTATACATACTTATAAATATATTAGTTCTTGCATTAGGAATATATAAAATTGTTAGTGGAAGTAAAAATGCCATATATAAAGAAACGAAACAAGGTGTTGCAACAGTAGTGCTTTTAATTATGTTTAGATTTATGAGTTCAGATTTAAGTTTCACTGAAAAAAGTGTTGTATTTTTAATTTCTGGTATTGCATTTATTATTGGTGCGAATATATTAAAAAAGAGAATAGGAGGTAAAAATGATGAATAAAATCGAAACAAAAAAATTGTTATTATACATATTTATAGTTGCTGTTTTGTTTTTACTTCCTATATGCACAATTATAGTAAATACTGATACATTAGAAGGCGGAAATGAATTCTTGTTTAAAGTAGAAGCTTTTGACCCTTATGACATGTTTAGAGGTAATTATTTAGATATAGATTTTTTAGAAGATTCTGTAAATAATGATGAAACTTATGACATGAATTATGGCGAGAGATGTTATGCAACTATAAAAATACGAGAAGATGGTTTTGCATATTTTGATAAGTTAACGCAAGAGAGACCAAGAGATACATCAGATTACTATGAAACAACTGCAAGATATGGTGGAATGATAAACACACCAACAAGATATTACATGAATGAAAACAAATCGCTTGATGCTGAAAAGGTCTATGAAGAAAATCTTGATAATACATATGTAAAAGTTAGAGTAAAAAATGGTAAGATGGTTATTGCTGGGGTATTTGTAGATGGTGTTTTAATAGATACAATAGAACCGCAAGAAAATAAACATTAGATACCTTTTAAATCTTTATTCTTATTTATGCATAAAAAATAGTTAAAAATGTTGACAAGAAGTTAAGTTATATATTATACTTACATTGTTTCAATTCGAGGAGGGATTTTTATGAAAAATAAAATTCTTTGCCAATTGAATATTGAAAATTTTCTTTGTGGAGTTGAAGTAAACGGAACAAGCAAAGAAAACAACAAAGTAGCAAAATTAATAACGTACATACAACCTAGAGGCTAACGAGCCCCTAGGTTTTTTGTTGCTTAAATTAGTACAAAACAAGTTTTCAAGGGGAGGTTATAAATAATTAAGAAAACATTTCAAATGTACTATAAGTAGCAATTATGTATAAAAAAGAAGGAGGTATTTTTATGAAAGATTTATCATTTATGCTTGATGATAATGTAAAATTGAATGTAAGAACAACAGGAATTTTCTTAAATGATGGAAAAATATTAGTTCATAAGTGCGGTGAAAATGAACACTATGCACTTCCAGGCGGTAGAGTACAGGCGCGAGAGGATTCGATTACAGCGCTAAAGAGGGAAGTTTCTGAGGAGCTCGATTTGGAGATTGAAAATACTTCTTTTATTGGTGCGGTTGAGAACTTTTTTACAGTTCCTGAAGCTAAGTTTCATGAGTACATGTGGATGATTAAATGTGATTTTAAAGATAAGTCGGTGTATAATCAAGAACAAATAATTGGTCACGAAAAGGATAAAGAAATGATTTTTGAGTGGATTGATGTAAATAAGCTAGAAGAGTTGGATTTTAAGCCTATTGAAGTTATTCCGTATCTAAAAAATATTGACGGCAAAGTGCATCATATGATAATTAAGTAAGAATTTACCAATGGTAATATACCGTTGTTTTTTTCATTAGAAAACTTTTTATGGCGAAATCTGTCGAATATATGATATAATGACGGTACTTCAAAAAACAAGAAGAAGAAGCAATTAAAGAAAGTTGCAATATAAATGTGAAGGTGAAATTAAATGTGGAGATATTGTTATACAATATGCAAAAATATAGTTAGAATATTTGAAGCTGTAAAAACGATGACAGATTATACAAAATTATCAAAAACACGTCCTGATGAATATACTGAAGAAGTTAAATATAGATATGTTCAGTATATTTCTGAAGTTATGCAAAAAACAGGGAATATAGAAACAGAAGTATATGGTGAAGAAAATTTGCCTAAAGATGGTGGTTACATGATGTTTCCAAATCATGAAGGGAAATATGATGTTTATGGAATTGTTTCTGTTCATAAACAGCCATGTACTTTTGTAATAGATATAAAAAAATCAAATGGTATTTTTATTAAGCAAATTACAGACTCACTAGAAGCAAAAAGATTGGATAAACAAAATAACAGACAGGCTATGACAGTTATTAATGAAGTTGCAAAAGAAGTTGCAAACGGAAGAAAATATATTTTGTTTCCAGAAGGAAAATTTGATAATAAAAAGAAAAATAGCTTGATTGAATTTAAGTCTGGATGTTTTAAAATTTGTTTGAAATCAAAAGTTCCAATTGTGCCAGTAGTGTTGATAGATTCATACAAACCGTATAATAGCTGGTGCTTTGGAAAAATAAAAACACAAGTACATTATTTAGAACCTATCTTTTATGATGAATATAAAGAGCTATCTACACATGAAATTGCTGAATTAGTGAAGAGCAGAATAGCTAGTAAAATTGAAGAAGTAACTGGAAATAATGCTGTAGAATGATTATTAAAAGAAAAGTTGGTAGCAAGTTGTCAAATGTTGGAAAGTGATAGCAAATGGAACTGGAAAAACGAACTTGAAGAAAGTAAAGAATATTTAGTGATTATGAAAACGAAGAAAGAATTAGCAAAGGAAATTTTTGAAATAATTAAACAAATTCACTCTTATGAATGTTTTGAGTTTGCTATTTTTGAATTAGATAGTTGCAATGAAGATTATTTGAAATGGATAGAGGAGGAAACAAAATGATTAAAAATATTATTTTTGATTTAGGAAATGTAATTGTTCAAAATCCAACACCAAATATTGTTGAAAAGTTTTTTAAAGAAAAAAATGATGGTAAAAATTTTTATGAATACATCTTTAAATCAGAGTTTTGGAAGATGATGGACCTAGGTCAAATAACTAATGAAGAAGTTGCGAATGTTATAGAGAATCAAAGACTTATTGAAGTAAGTGATTATACTGAAGTGAAAAATTTTATGCTTAATTGGTTTAAAGAGATAATTGAAAATAAAGATACCATCGAGGTGGGTAAAGCGTTGAAGTGTAAAGGATATAATATATACGTTTTATCAAACATGGCAAAATCTACATATGAATATTTGGCTGGAAAATATGATTTCTTTAATATAATTGATGGTGCTGTTGTTTCGGCTTATGAGGGAATGAAAAAACCAGATTTAAGAATATTTAATGTGCTTTTAGAAAGATATTCATTACTTGCTGAAGAATGTTTGTTGATTGATGATGATGATACAAATAAAACTTTTGAAGCGGCAAATTCTATTGGAATAAAAGGTAGAAGAGTAAATCCGAATGATGTAGAAGATGTAAAAAAATCTTTGATAGAAAATAATGTTGAGTTGTAGAAATAGTTTGGCATAATAAAACATCTTGCCGAAAAAAGTTTTGAATGAAGGAGTATATGAAGAAAAATGGATAACAAAGAATTAGAAAATGAAATAATAAAAATTAAAGAAAGAAATAAAAAAGTAGAATTAGATAAAGCATGGGAAACTAGCTGGACAAGAAAAATATGTATTTGCGTATTAACATATATTGTAGTTGTTACATATTCTCATTTGATAAATAAAATTAATAATATATGGTTAAGTTCACTAGTTCCTGTAATAGGTTTTGCATTATCAACTCTTTCGCTAAAATTAATTAGAAATGTTTGGGAAAATAGAAAGAAGTGAAGTTTGTGAAAAGTAAATATTTAGACATGCAGGATGTAAATGATTATAGTGTTTTAGACGAAGCAGCGAATATTATAAATAATGGTGGATTAGTACTATTTCCTACTGAAACAGTTTATGGAATTGGTGCTAATGCATTTGATGATGAAGCGGTTAAAAAGATTTTTATTGCCAAAGGACGAGCCCAAGACAATCCACTTATATTACATATTTCTGATATGGAAATGCTAGACGAAATTGCAGAAAATATTTCAGAATTAGAATATAAATTGATGGAAACATTTTGGCCAGGACCGTTTACTATTATATTAAATAAAAAGAAAAATATAGCAAATCAAGCTACATGTAATGGCGACACAGTTGGAGTCAGAATGCCTAGTAATAGAATTGCTTATGAATTGATAAAAAGAGCAAATGTGCCAATTGCTGCACCAAGTGCTAATATTTCCGGCCGACCAAGTGGAACCAATATTGACGATATAATTGAAGAGTTAGAAGATAAGGTTGATTATATGATAAATGGCGGAGAAACTGAAATTGGTTTGGAATCAACTGTAGTAAGAATAATAGAAAACGAAATAGTAATTTTTAGACCGGGTAGAATAACAAAAGAAGATTTATTAAAAGTTGCTGAAAGTGTAAATATTGATAAAAATATAATGAAACATATAGCAAATGATGAAAAAGTTTTATCACCAGGAATGAAATATAGACATTATGCTCCAAAGACTGATTGCAAATTAGTTTATAATCCAGATAATGATAAATTAGTTGAAGAAATTTTAAGCATTGCACAGGCAAATAAAAATGTTCTTATTGTGTGTACAACAGAAAATATAGAAAAGTTTAAAGAATATAGTTGTATTGATATGGGAAGTAAAAACGATTTGTTACAGATATCGCACAATTTGTTTTCGATTTTAAGAGATATAGATAGATCTAATGCAAATTTAGCAATTATTGAAGGAGTAAAAGCTGAAGGAATAGGTCTTGCAATTATGAATAGGCTTATAAGAGCATGTGAGTTATAAAAGAAAGTTGTATAATTAAACAATGAGCTCGTTTGAAATGAATAATGTTTTATGCTAAAATAAAAAATAAGGTGAAAAAAGAATGAATGAAAACATAGGAAGTGAAATCGGAAAAGAATATTGGAACCAATGGTATGAGAAGAATACTAGAGATAGTATAATATATGATGAGTGGTTAAATGATTTTTATGAATATATAAAAAAATGTGAAGCACCAATAATTGATTTGGGATGTGGAAGTGGAAATGATACAAAATGGTTGATTGAAAATGGAAAAAAAGTAATTCCGTGTGATTATTCGACAAAAGCCATAGAAAACATGAAAATCAATTTTCCAGAAGTTGATAGAATAGAATGTTTTGATATGAGAAATGGTTTGCCATTTGAAGATAATTTTACAGATATAATAATTGCAGATTTGTCATTACATTATTTTTCAAAGGAAGAAACTAATAAAATATTAAATGAGTTAAAAAGAGTTTTACGAAAAGCTGGTATGTTGATTCTTAGGGTAAATTCTGTAAAAGATGTGAATCATGGAGCAGGAGAAGGAGAAGAAATAGAGAGACATTTTTATAAAATACCAGATGGAAGATATAAGAGATTCTTTGATAAAGAAGATTTAGATTATTTCTTTAAAGAGTGGAAATGTATATATATAAAAGAAGAGCAAATGACAAGATATGAAAAAACAAAAGAATTATGGAAGTGTGCATATAAAGTTGAAAAATAGTATGAAATAACAAAGTAATGTATAAATGGTAAAATAAGGAGAAATATATGAAAAATTTTCTAAGAAATTTAAAATTAACATGGAAATATACTAAGACACAGAGAATTAAGATTTTGTCTTTCCTAATTCTAAATATTATAACAATTATAATTGGCATTATTCTACCAATATTATCAGCTAATCAAATTATTCAATTAACAAATAACTCATTAGAGCAACTGGTATATATTACATTAGTAGTATTTGGCATTGAGGTATTAAGAAATATAGTGGATTACATAGCTAGAATGTTTATGCAAATAATATATCGTGAAACTTTTAAAGAAATACAAATTGATTTAGGTCGAGAAATACTAAAAATAGAAAATAAATGTTTGGATGAAAATTCATCGGGTGTCTTTATACAGCGTTTGACAAGTGATGTAGGAAGTGTTGCTGAAATTTTTAATGTTTTAAATAATCATGTGACACGAATTATTACCAATATAGGTATTTTGATAGCGATATTCCTTATTAATAAATTTGCATTGATATTTATAATAATTATGCTTTTGCTAGTATTTTTATTAGAGAAAAGAAGATTACAATTATATGACATAAATGATAAAAGTGTTAGGAATAAGAATGAAAGTGCTGTAGGTTTTATAAGTGAATTGATTCGTGGCGCTAGAGATATAAAAATGTTAAACGCAGAAAAAAGTTGTATTAATGAGTTGAAAAATAGGATTACTGATGTTAATGAAGAAAAATATAATTTTTTAAAAATAGATAAAAAATGGCAATTCTTTCGTGGTATGACAATAGATGTGTTTGATACGGGAATAGTTTTTCTATTAATATATTTAATTTTAAATCAAAATCTAGAAGTTGCAATGGCTTTAGTAATATATAATTATATGGGTAAAGTTATACATATAGTTGATTATTTAGGTTCTTTAGCTGAACATATTGAAGATTTTAATAATTCTTGCGAGAGAGTTTTCAATATAATTAATGAAGAAGAATTTAGTAAAGAAATTTTTGGCAAGAAACATTTAGAAAAAGTTAATGGAAACTTCGAATTCAAAGATGTTTCTTTTGCATATAAGGAAGATGAAATTGTTTTGAAAGATTTATCTTTTAAAGTTAATGCTAAAGAAACAGTAGCTTTTGTAGGAAAAACAGGAAGCGGAAAGAGTACGATATTTAATTTGCTTTGTAAAATGTATGATATAAAAGATGGAAAAATAACTATAGATGGAGTTGATATAAAAGAATTAGATAAAGATTCTATACGTGGAAATATTACAATAATAAGTCAAAGTCCATATATATTTAATTTAAGTATTAGAGATAATTTAAAATTAGTAAAACAGGATTTAACTGAAAATGAAATGATTGATGCTTGCAAGTTAGCATGTATACATGATTTTATTTTAACTTTGAAAGATGGATATGATACTATAGTGGGCGAAGGTGGAATTTCTTTAAGTGGTGGTCAAAGACAGAGATTAGCTATAGCTAGGGCGTTTGTACAAAAAACAGAAATAATACTTTTAGATGAAGCTACATCGGCTCTGGACAACGAAACGCAAAATAATATAAAGAAAGCAATAGAAAATTTGCAGGATAAGTATACAATTTTAATAATAGCACATAGATTAAGCACAATAATAAATAGTGATAGAATTTTATATTTAAATGATGGTAAAATAGAGGCTGAAGGTACTCATAAAGAATTGTTAAAGAATTGTAAAGCATATAAAACTTTATATGAATCGGAAGATATTAAAATAGAAAATTAATATAAGAAATAGAGAATATAAAAATTTTCTAGATATATACTATATTAAAGATAAAAAGAAACCAAGAACTGTTTATAGTTCTTGGTTTCTTTTTATTAATATTATTTCTCTATTTTCACCAATTACTAAAGAAAAATCTTTTGTAGAATTTTCTTCAATTCTACTTTTCAAAACTTTTCTATTAAATTCAAATGGTCTATCTTTTATAATTTCGCAACATTCATCATTATCAAAGTAATTAATATTTAAATAGTAAGGATCAAATAAATATGCATATTCGTCATCTAGTGCTGTAAGCAAGCAATAATGTTCACATTCTTGATAAACTCTTAAAATAGCTACACCGTTATTATTAATAGTTTGTTCTAACTCTTTATTATAAATAGAACAATCGTCTTTTAATAATACTTTACAAACAATATTCATTCCTTTTTTTGGTGCATTTTCATTTAACCAAGAACATAGAAATTTTAGGGCATAGGTAGATGTACCACCTTTGCAATTTTCACCATTTTCATCAGTTTTATCTAAAGTGTACTGCATTATGTATTTATATACCTCAGGTGAAATTTCACTTCGTTTAAATAAATAACGCAAAGCATTTAGTAGTGTTGTAGTTCCACAATCATATTCAGTAATTTGATAATCCAAAGGTGTTTTTGTATATTCATATTTTATATTTTCCATAAAATTCCTCCTAAGTAATATATTATAAATATAACATAACAGATTAGATTCTTCAATTAAAATATTCATGCAAAAAATACTAAAAATGTTGAAAAAACAAATTTTTTATGATAAAATACTCATTTGCTTAAGGGCGAATGACATAAAATAATATAAGAAAGAGGGGAAAATATGAGATTTGAAGAATGGAAAGGATTTAACAAAGGCAGATGGGAAAAAGAAATTGATGTAAGAAATTTCATTCAATTAAATTATACCCCATATGAAGGTACTGATGAATTTTTAACAGAACCAACTGAAACTACAAGAAAATTGTGGGATAAGGTTTTGGATTTATATAAGCAAGAACAAGCAAACAACGGTGTTTTGGATATTGACACTAAAACAATTTCATCAATTGCTGCACACGAGGCTGGTTATATAGATAAAGAATTAGAAAAAATAGTAGGGTTACAAACAGATGCTCCTTTGAAAAGAGCAATTATGCCATTTGGTGGTATAAGAATAGTTGAAAAATCTTGTGAAGCTTATGGTAGAAAAATTGATGAAGATGTTGCTAAAACATTCCATGGAATTAGAAGAACTCATAATGATGGTGTGTTTAGTGTTTATACACCAGATGTAAGAGCTGCTAGAAGCTCACACTTAATAACAGGACTTCCTGATGGATACGGTCGTGGAAGAATAATTGGTGACTATAGAAGAATTGCTTTATACGGTGTTGACGTTCTTATAGAAGAAAAAAATAAAGCATTAGAATTATTAGATAAAGATTTTGATGAAGACGTTATAAGAGAACGTGAAGAAATTTTTGATCAAATAGCATCATTAAAAGAATTAAAAGTAATGGCTCAAAAATATGGATATGATATATCTAAACCTGCAACAAATTCAAAAGAAGCTGTTCAATGGCTATATTTTGGATATTTAGCTGCAATCAAAGAACAAAATGGTGCTGCTATGAGTCTTGGTAGAGTTACTACTTTCTTAGATATCTATTTTGAAAGGGATTTAAAAGAAGGAACTTTAACTGAAGAAGAAGTTCAAGAAATAATGGATCACTTTGTTATGAAACTTAGAATGGTTAGATTCTTGAGAACTCCAGAATATGATGCGTTATTTAGTGGAGACCCAGCATGGGTAACAGAAGCTATTGGTGGTATGGGATTAGATGGAAGAACTTTAGTTACTAAAAACTCTTTCAGAATGTTGCATACATTAACAAACTTAGGACCAGCTCCAGAACCAAACATGACAATTTTATGGGCACAAAATTTACCTCAAGGATTTAAAGAATACGCTGCCAAAATGTCAATTAAAACTTCATCAATCCAATATGAAAATGATGATTTGATGAGAGATTTCTGGGGAGATGATTATGGAATAGCTTGTTGTGTTTCGGCAATGAGAATTGGTAAACAAATGCAATTCTTCGGTGCTAGATGTAACTTAGCAAAAACATTGTTATATGCTATGAATGGTGGACGTGACGAACTTTCAGGAAAACAAGTTGCTCCAAAATTTGAGCCTGTAACATCAGAATATTTAGACTATGATGATGTTATGTATAAATTTGATAACATGATGGAATATGTTGCAAAAATTTATATTAAAGCATTAAATGCAATTCACTATATGCATGACAAATATGCATATGAAAAAATAGAAATGGCTCTTCATGATGAAAAAATATTAAGAACTATGGCTACTGGTATTGCAGGACTTTCAGTTGTTGCGGATTCATTATCTGCTATAAAATATGCTAAAGTAAAAGCTATTAGAAACGAACAAGGATTAATCGAACACTACGAAGTAGAAGGAGATTTCCCTAAATATGGTAACGATGATGACAGAGTTGATGATATCGCAGTAGATGTCGTTAAGAGATTTATGAATAAAATTGCAAAACAAAAAACATATAGAAATGCAAAGCCAACAATGTCTATACTTACAATTACATCAAACGTTGTGTACGGTAAAAATACAGGTGATACTCCTGATGGAAGAAAAGGTGGAGAACCATTTGGACCAGGTGCAAACCCATTACATGGTAGAGATGCAAATGGTGCAATAGCTGTTATGAATACAGTTGCTAAACTTCCATATGAATATTCTGAAGACGGAATTTCATATACATTCTCAATTACACCAGCAACATTAGGTAAAGAAAAAGAAATTAGAGTTAGAAATCTAATCGCATTATTAGATGGATACTTTAAACAAACTGGTCAACACATAAATGTAAATGTATTCGATAGAGAATTATTAATTGATGCTATGGATCATCCAGAAAAATATCCACAACTTACAATAAGAGTTTCTGGATATGCGGTTAACTTTGTTAAATTAACAAGAGAACAACAATTGGATGTAATAAATAGAACAATACATGAAAAAATTTAGGAGATAATATGTCAGAAATAAAAGGTAGAATACATTCTTTTGAAAGCTTAGGTGCTGTGGATGGACCAGGAGTTAGATATGTTATATTTATGCAAGGATGTCCACTTAGATGTAAATATTGTCATAACAGAGATACAAGAGAATATTCGTTAGGGAAAAAATATCCTGTAGATGATATTGTAAATCAAGTTAAGAGATATGTTGCATATATGGGAAAAGACGGTGGAGTTACTGTAACTGGTGGAGAACCACTTTTGCAAATAGAGTTCGTTACCGAGCTATTTAAAAAGTTAAAAGAAAATAATATACATACAGCTTTAGATACTTCTGGATTTGTAAACACAGAGAAGTTAGGTGACTTATTAAAATATACAGATTTAGTATTGCTCGATATAAAACATATGGATTTAAATGAGCACTTAAAACTAACAGGGGTAAGCAATGAAAAAATAAAATTGTTTGCAAAATATTTGAGTGATAACGGAATACCTATGTGGATAAGACATGTATTAGTACCTGGAATTACAGATTCGGAAGAACATTTAATATCGCTTAGAGAATTTATAAAAACATTAAAAACAGTAGAAAAAGTTGAAGTGTTAGGTTATCACACATTAGGTGCTTCTAAATGGGAACTTTGTGAAGAAGACTATCCGTTAAAAGGTGTGCCAGAAGCAACTAAAGAAGATGTAAAAAGAGCGAAAAAAATATTAGAAATAGAATAAAAAAAGGACTATAGCAGATGCTATAGTCCTTTTTATTAACTAATAATTATATTACGGATAATAATTGCGTACAATTTCCATATGTTCTTCGGTTAAGCGATAAACAGTACCATGTCTAGGATAAGATACACCGACAGTGGAACCGTATGCATCGCCCCAGCTGGCAATGTCATAGAATTCAAAGGCAATCCACATATCGGTAGCTTCATTAAGACATACAAACACCCAGCTGATTTTGCTGTCAATAAAGCCAGAGTCACCAGGCGAAGTTTCCAATTTCCATTCGTCGTTATAAATCCAAAGTGCAGAAAAAGTGTTCTCAGGCTCATGGCGAACCTGGTCAGAAAACTTACCTTTACAGAAGGTGCAGTCGGTAGTAAAATGCATAGAATCAAGTACGGGTAACTTAGGATATGACTCATCAGTTACTACAATAGAATTGTATTCTTCATCAGGCATGTCTTGGCGAGGCTGGTCGTGGAAGGTGATCTTATACATGAGAAGTCCTCCTTTTTGAAGTCTAGTATTTATAGTATGCTAAAGGAAGTGGCTAATTCAGCACAGTTAAAAACCAAAGTGATGATTAATCATATATTACAATAATGTTTACGAGCACATTATACAATGATTTGTTTTAAAATACAAGCAATTTAGATTTTAAAATTTATAGTTGTTTATAATATTGACAAATAGCTAAAAAGGTTATAGAATGAGCTTGTAAATAATGGTATACATAAGTTGAATTGTTTGGTGAATAGTTTTACTGAAAGAAAGGAGCGCATTTCTATGGCGAAGTACTGTGAAGGCAACGTGATGAAACTGTTGAAGAACCATGGTATTTTGGAGAAAGGATGTAAGTATACTGATGTAGCTTGGTCGGCTCGGTGCTTGTTGGAAAAAATCGATGAACGTAATGTAACTGTGAGTGAGAATTGTTTGATTATTCGTCCAGCTTTGGACGAGGTTATTAATCATCCGTTTGCAGATGATAATCTTAGAGCAGTAGAAAATGAGCTTGCGGCGGAATTGAAGGATATTTTTGGCGTAGAAGCTGATGTTAAATACAAGCTTGAGTATACTGAAGAGGTTGAACCTGATCCCGTGCCTCCGCTTTATTGGGGTGGGACGGATACGCATTATCATTATTCTTTGACTATTAAGATTAAATTGCCTGAATGAAAATATAACTGGAGTTCTAATTTAGAACTCCAGTTTTGTTTTTATTTTTTATAAAAATATAGTGAAATATGAATTGATAATGATATAATTGATATGTAAAGTCAAAATTAAACATGAAGGGAGTTATATATGAAACTAATTTCTATTCCAAAAGAGCAATATGATGAATACAGACTAGATTTAATATTTAATTGTTATAAATGGGACCCTCAGTTTTTGGATAATAATACGGTTGCTAAGCATGTATTAGTTATCACTAAAGAGGAACATGAACAATTAAAAAGATATACAGAAATGCTTGATAAAGAAACAAGAGAAGCAGAGAAGTTTTTGAATAATAATTTGAAACTTGCTAAGCCGTTAGCTTTGCCAAGACAAATTAATAAAGAATTAAAAAAGATGAAAAATTATGATGAAAATAAACATGTTCGTCTTATGAGATATGATTTTCATCCTGTCATTGGCGATAAATGGGCTATAAGTGAAGTTAATAGTGATGTGCCAGGAGGTTTTGCGGAAGCATCGCTTATGCCAAAAAGAGCATTAGAGTTATTAAAAAATAATGAATATTGGTCTAAAAATTTTGGAGATGCTTTAGTAAATGCAATAAAAGAAAAAGTTAAGCCGAATGGAAGAATAATGATGGTGCATTGTACATCATATAGCGATGATAGACAAGTTATGCAATTTTTAGGTGATAGGTTAAAAACTTTAGGGTTTGAAATTATATATGCAGCGGCTGATCATTTAAAGTTTGAAAATAATGAAGCCATAAGCGTTTTAGATGAGAATGAAGGAAAGGTAGACGGTATATTTAGATTTACGCCATTAGAATGGTTAATTGGAATGAAACCAAAGCGCTGGCAAGGATATTTTGATACAATAACACCGTCATGCAATCATCCGATCGCTATATTTGCTCAAACAAAAAGATTTCCGCTAATATGGGAAAGCTTAGAAGCGGCAGGAATTGATTTATCTACATGGCGCGAATTACTTCCTGAAACAATAGAAGTACGAGATGCTAAAGAAAGAGAAGGTTTTATATATAAACCAGCTTGTGGACGAGTTGGTGAAAAAATATCAATAAAGGAAGCATGTGTGGATGATGAATATGAGAAAATACTTAAAGATGTAAGAAAACATCCTAAGCAATATTTAGCACAAAAAAGATTTGATAGTAGACCACTTACAAGTGATGAAGGTGAAAATTTTCATGTTTGTTTAGGTTCGTATGCTGTAGACGGTAAACATGGTGGGTATTATGCGCGAATAAGTAAAACTCCTCGAATAGATTCAAATGCAGCGGATATTCCAGTTTTGATTGAAGGAGGTGCAGAGTAAAAATGACAGGAAGAGAAATTTTTAATATATGGGCACCCAAAGGAAGCAAATGGGTAGAGTGGGTTCGACCAGTTCCTTTTGTAGCAATCGGTGATGGTTTAAAAGAATATGGTATTTATAATTTGATGAAAAATGATATAAGATATACAAATAAGGCGAGCAAAAGTACGGCGATAATTGTAGATTTACCAGGTTATGAAAGTGTTGAAGAAGCAATAGAACTTGCAAAAATAGGGTATAGACCAATACCGATTTATAATGGTACAACAGAGCAAGAAAATGCAATGCCAACAAGTGATAATAGAGCTGTAGAAATTGCATTAATAAAAGGTGCTGCAGAACTTGAAAAGATAAAATTACCAGATGATGCACCACCGGCATTCTTGTTGGATACTAATAGAATGATTAGATATAAAATGAATGTTAGTGTGTTTGATAATAGTTGGGATATATATAATCAAGATATGCCGACAGCTAAATATTTAATCCAAAATGGAATAAAAAAAGTTATAGTGAGAGCTGATAAAAAAATACAAAAAGATTTAAAGAAGATTTTATATAAATATCAAAGTGAAGGAATTGATATTTTATTTGCAAACGGATATAAAAAACCGAATAGAGTTACAATAAGAAGACCTTCAAAAAGTGAACAAAGAATATAAAACAAAAAGGAATGATTTTAAAATCATTCCTTTTTTTATTCATAGCTTAGTGACCACCGCCACCGCCGCCACCACCACGACCGCCATATCCATAACCGCTACCATATCCACTACTGTAACTGTTTCTTGAATAAGAACGAGTTGCGCTACGAGTTGCTGAATTGAATGAGCGAGAACTGTGTCTGAAGCTACTAGAGCTATGATATGAATTACTTAAAACAGGACTTGTCTCGAATTCAGGACATCTAATTTTTAATGCTTTAATTACTTTTTCAGAAATACCAAATGCTGTTGCATATACTAAATATTGCTCCCATAAAGGTAATTCTATTAACTCTTTTTCACTCATAAGGGTTTCACTATTTAAGAAGTTATATAATCCACGCCATTTCGCATATTCGGTTTCTCCATACTGAGTAAGCAATATAGAATTTTTTGAAGCTGTGCTTAAATAATTTGCTGCGAGTAAAAATGCAATTCCAGTGATGAAGAATGCACCAAAAGCTAAATCTAAACGAGTAGGGTATGACCAAATATTCACTAGAGTTATAAAGAATATTCCAAGTATTACAAAGAATACAGACCAATTTCTTAGTGTATTTTTTGTAGTATCAAATTGAGAGTTTTGGAAATATTTTTCACCCACACCAATTTTCTTTATAGAAGAGTCTATATTTGATACGAATGAGTTTGTATATACATAGTCAGACGAAACCTTTGATTGGAAGTCTTTCATAGATATTTGAAGTCTAGGTGTATATCTATAAATTAAATCAAAATAATGTTTTTCTGCTAACGTAAGTGGTTCTAAAACAAGATTCTTTTCTAGTTGTTGTTTTGTTTGATTTATAATAAGTTTTGTGTTTTTTAATGTCCAATCCTTGTTTATATCAATTTTTTCAAGCGAGATATATTTTTTTCTAATTAAGCTTAACAATAGTCCAGAGTAACCATCTTCACGATCAGTTAATTTCTTTGATGATTTGTGTTTACTAAAAACTAAGTAAGCAGCAAAGTTTGGATCAAGATTATTAGGAATTTCTCTAAAATATTCAAATTGCATTTCTGGTTTATAAAATGTATGTTTCTTTCTTGCAACTTTAATTATTATTGTAGCTAAGAAGAATATTACAAATATTCCTAAAATGGCTAATACGAATACTAAAATTTTAAGTAACATATATTCGTCAGGAAGTAGCTCGTGTTTGGCTTGAAGTTCGCGACTTTCTTCTAAATATACATCATCAGAATAAATATTTTTTGGAGCGTGTTCAGTAAAAATTTGTTTGTCTCTACCATGTGAAACTAATAAAAATTCAATATATTGATTATATGGTTTGAATTGCAAATCAGCTTCATCCAAATCTATTAAGAAAGTATGATATCCTGGATTTGCTGTGCTGGATTCTGTATATGGTATTTGGTGTGAATTAGTACCATAAGCTTTGGCATAGTAATATTCTTCTGCTGGCATATCTTTATTTGGGAATAATATTTGTGCTTTAAATGATTCTAAGTATTTTATAGTTTCTTCGGAATACATTGTCAAATATAATTCAGAACAATCTGCATATCGTAATGCAGCGTTAGACATTTCATATTCAATTTCGAATGTAACTTTTTCACGATATAAGCCGTCTACGTAAAATAATACACATTCGTATTGATCAAGGTATTCGTTATATGGGCCTTCGCTGTGATACCACTTTCCAGGACCGTATCCGCCCGCTGTATCTATGTAATCATTATCATACCAATATAATTTAGGACTTTCTTCATAAATTATTTCGGTGCCATCATCAAGAATTTGCTTTACTGAGTTAACCTTATATTTAACATGTAATCCATCTACTTCGTTTTCAGGAAGCGCTCTCCATAATTCCCAGAAAGTATTATTTTTTGATGCAGCGTGAACGTCAAATGTCATTCGTTCCGTAACTAAAATATTACCTCCATGATTAGGTTCGTCGAGAACTATAGCTTTGTAGTCAATATCAGTTATTCTTGCATAATCAAAAGGATTCCATGCCGGTGGATTTTCTATAAATTCTGGGATTCCTATAAAAAGAAATGGAATCACGAAAAATGCAAAAAAGTAAAGAAATAAAATTTTAAGTATTTCTTTCATTTGTCACCCTTCTTTCGTATAAAGTATATATATAAGTATATATGAAAATATAAATGTTTGTAAAGAAATTGTAACTTTTTGGTGAAAAAATATTAAAAACAAGATACCTATCATAGAGAGGTATCTTGTTTGAGTTTTAATGTCTTTTTGCAGGATTAATTTCAAATATAATTTTGAAAGGTTTGAATTCGTCTAGTGTGTTTTTTTCAAGACATTCTAAAAGTGAGTCTAATTGCGCTTCTGATTTTAAACCAGCTACAAGCGCAGGATTTAGTTCGTATTTAAACATTAAATCGAATGCGCGTTTTAATGCATCTGCAAAAGATTTCATTTCACGATTACGAATTAAAGAGAAGACTTCTCTAAATCTTGCTAAGAAAGTATGCCTTGTATAAAATGTCAAATCCATAATAAATTCTCTATTTATAACACTCGATGAATCTTTGAAAACCTTTGGATATGTTTCAAGATATTTTAACACTTCCGCTTTGGTATATGGCAAATATACTTTGTTATCTCTTTCAGAAATTCTTAATACTAAATTGTCTTCTATATCAAGATTTATAGAGGAATTGTTTAGTGCTGATGCTGAAAAATCTGCAATGTTATTATTTTGATTTGATAATTCAAATGCAGCATCTTCACTGGGATCAGAATACATTGATAAAGCAGGAGTATTTGCAAAAAAATTCTTTACTATGCTATATTTATCATAGATGTCTTGATTTAATTTTGTAGAAAGTTCATCAAAACTGTCTATATCTTTTTTTATTTTATTAATATCTTCTGACAAATCAGAATCAGCATATGATAAATCTTCTTTCTTTGCGATTAAACGAAGAATATTTTTTTCTATAACTTCAAGCCCTTCTTTTGTTATATTTAAATTATCGATTATGCTATTCAATATTTTTAAGACATCTTCTGTATTCATAAGAGATTCTTTGTTAGTCATGTTAGATGATTTTAATTGTTCGATATATGTAGTAAGTTGCTTTTGTCTTTTTTGAGCAACTTCTAAGCGAGAATCAGCATTATCTACGTATGAATTTTTATTTTTTAAAATTTTAAATAAATCATTAAAACTACTAACGTTTAGATACATATCGTTCATAAAAAGCCTCCTAAAAAATCTTATACAGTTTTAGTATATCACAAGTTGAAAAATATAGACATTACAACGCAATTAATTTTTTGTTACAAAAATATTACGAAAATCAACAAATTGTTACAAAAATGTAACTAAAACTTAAAATTACTGTAATTGTAGTTTTGCCGAAAAAACGATAAAATTAATGTAAATTATATTAAGGGAGGTTATTATGGGAAATTCAAACAAAAGAAGTAAAGGGTATTTAATTGCTGTACTAGTTATTTTTATCTTAGCACTAGCAGCAGGCTACGCAGCATTTGTTGATACATTAACAATCACAGGTACTGCAAACGCAAAAGGTAATTTTGATTTGAAATTTACTGAATGTGAAATTACAGGAGCTGTAGGTGTAAATGAAACAAACACAACCGCAGAAATCACTCAAGAAGGCGATCTTCTTACAGTTAATGTTGCTGATTTATCATACCCAGGCGCAGGAGTTCAATTTGATACTGTTATTACAAACGTAGGAACAGTACCAGCTAAAGTAAAAGCAGTTACACCAACAAATGTTACAGGTTCAGATAACATCTTAATCGAAGGATTAGACGCTATTGATACTGATCACAAAGTAATTCCTGCAAACGGAACTTGTGAATTTAGCTTTACAGTACAATGGGATCCAGCTTCAGAAGCAGATTTAAGTGCTGGTGAAAATGTTTCTTTCGGATTAGTAATTGAGTATGAACAAGATACTACAGAAGTATTTGAAGGAAGTGCTTCACACCAAGACGCCTAAGAAAAATAATAGGGGATTATCAATTAGCTAATCCCCTAATTGTTTTATTCTTAATATAATTTAAATATTAAAAAGGAGAAGGGAAGAGAGAATTCTTACCGTAACTTGAAGATGCAAAAATCAACAAAAGTAACAATTGCATTAATAGTGGGATTGCTAATTTGTT
Source organism: Clostridia bacterium (assembly GCA_017521465.1). Lineage (GTDB taxonomy): Bacteria > Bacillota > Clostridia > TANB77 > UBA1234 > RGIG6291. Next base: position 39,752 of record JAFXCN010000011.1, read on the forward strand.
TTTTTATAAATGAGTTTTATTTTACAAGTCTAGGAAATACATATACATTTATATTAAATCCTATAATGTATGTGGTAATTGCAATTTCATTTAGAATATTTCTTGTATCACCATATTCAACAAATAAATTTAAAAAAGATGCAATACAATATGTTGTAATTACTATGCTAGTATATTCGATTATATATCTATTGATGGGATTAATTACTGGCTATGCTAGCAATCCATATTCTGCAACATTAAGAGGTATAATTATAAATTTATATGTTTATGCTACAGTTTTTATATCTATAGAATATATCAGATATAAACTTATAAGAAATGTATATAATAAAGATATCAAATTAGTTTTTATAATGATAGTTGTAGTATTTTCAATATTAGATTCAAATGTAATTGAAATATTTTCTAGATCGTTTTCAGCGTATACATTGTTAAAAACATTGTTCTATAATATAATTCCAGCTGTTGTCAAAAATATTTTATTCACATATATTGCTTTGAAAGTAGATTTTGTGCCAGCTATAATATATGAATTATTATATCATATGCTTTTATGGTTGCCACCAATACTTCCAGATGCACCATGGATTATAGAAGCAATGTTAGATGTAGTTTTTCCATTATTTTTATTATTGTTTATAAGATATTATATAAATAAAAAAGATAGATTTCAGTTAAGTAAAGTATATGACGAGAGCAAACCGTCAAGCTTCATACCATATTGTATACTTTTAGTTTTATTAATATGGTTTGCATTGGGATTTTTCCCTATTAAACCAGTTGGAATAATGAGTGGAAGTATGTATCCAGAAATAAAGGTTGGCGATGCAGTACTTATAAAAAAATGTTCACCAAATGATATTGAAGTTCAAGATATAATTGAATATCAAATGGAAGGATATACAGTAATACATAGAGTTATAGAAATATATCAGGAAGATGGAGAGTTTTTCTTTATAACTAAAGGTGATAATAACGACGATCCAGATAGTATACCTGTTAGAGAAAGTCAATTGATTGGGAAAGCGATATACAAAATACCATATATTGCAATACCCGCAGTTTGGTTGCGTTCAAATGGCAACAATGATTTTGTTGAAGTAGAATTGGGCAACTAGAAGGGGGATAGAATGGAGAAGAAAAGCAAGAAGTCAAGAATAAAACTACAAAAATCAACCAGAGCTATTATTATAGTAATAGCTTTGGTTGTGTTCGCTTTTTCTTCTGCAAAAGTTCTATCTGCAATGTTTGGAAAGGAAGAATTAAAGTTAGAAAAAGAAGTATATAATTATACAAATAGCTATAATTTAAAATATGATGTAAATATTAAGGATAATGATTTTATAGAAGAATCAGTATTACCTATGAATCAAACTTATGTATCTGACTTGGTAAAAAGTTTAGATATGGAAATGAAATATCAATATGCTGCATCAGAAGAAAGTGATATTCGCTATGACTACAAGATAGATGCGGTAATAGTTGCAAGTCATTCAGATGATGGAACACCATATGAAGTTTGGAATAAGACATATAACTTAAAAGAAGTAAAAGATAAAATGGCAAAGAAAAACATATATATAAACGAGGATATAAATGTTGATTATGCCAAATATCATGAAGAAGTAAAAGCTTTTAAACAAGAGATGGGAATGGCGTTAGATGCAAAACTTTATATAAGATTGACAGTTGATACCAAAACTAAAATTGGAGAAGAAAATGTAGAAAACAAATATGCATCAAACTTTTCAATCTCACTTGGTGAAAAGATTTCTAAAGTAGATGGTAAGATAGAAGATATGGATCAAAAGTTTGTAACAGCTGAAACAACAGTTAAAACAAAACAATCAGGAACGATTGTATGGAATGTTATATTGTTAATTATATCAATGTATGCTGTTTACTATGTAAGAAATAAGACATATATTGCATATAACATTAGAAATGACTTTAAATTAGAATTAAATAGAATATTAAAATCTTGTCAAGACAGAATAGTAGTTGTTAAAAATAAAGTTGAAATTGAAGGTAATGATATTATCGACGTGAAGAGTTTTGTTGAACTTATAAAATTATCAGAAGAGTTATTCAAACCAATATTATATTGGAGTCCAGATGAGGAGGAAGATGAAGCGCAATTCTATGTAATAAGTAACAAAATAGCATATAGATATATTTTAAAATAAAATAAGGAGGGGATTTAATTGAAGTATAAAATCAGAAAGAAGAAAAAACTTAAATTAATTCCTCTCTTTTTTATATTAGTTGTTGCACTTGCTGCGATGACCATAGGTTATTCTGCAATGACTGATGTGCACCGAATAACGGGAACTGCTAATATAAAACCACAACAATCTGGAGAAATTGTAGATGGGCTTAGCACATATGAATTTAGAGTTATTAGTCAGTGGGAAAATGGAGATCAAACCGGTATTACGAACTATACGGTAAATATTTTTATTACAAACTATGATGGTGACTTAGATGAATGGATAGTTAATTTTGATATTTCAAATGGAACTCCGCTTGAAATTATGGCCTGGACTTCTTCAATAACAACGATTACTGATAATAACGTTGACTTCCATTGTCAAACGTGGAATGCAAATGTTCCTGATGGAACGGTATTAGAACTAGGATTTAATATGTCGGTTGAAACAACTGATCCTACTATTGATATTGCTAATTTTACATTCAATGGAAAGAGAATTGAAGGAGAGATTGTATACCAACTTCAGAATTAGATTATTATGCCGATGATAAATTCATGGGCATAAATTTTAAATAAAGAGGTAAATATGAAACTTATTGTTTGTATAGATGAAAATAATGGAATGTTGTTTAATAATAGAAGACAATCTAGAGATAGAAATTTAGTACAACACATTATAAATTTAGTAGAAGATAAGAAGTTATGGATAAATAATTATTCAGAGAATTTATTTAAATATAAGATAGATTATAATTTGTTTGAAAAAAAATTAAATGAAATATGTGAGGAAGACTATTGCTTTATTGAAAATATTTCTCCTAAATTATTAGAAGAACAAGTAGATGAATTAATTATATTTAACTGGAATAGATTATATCCGGCAGATATGTATTTTGATATATGTTTAGAGGCCTGGCAATTGAAATCAGAAATAGAATTTGAAGGTTTTTCACATGAAAAAATAACACGAAGAATTTACACTAGGAGGATAAGAGATGAAAAAGAAAGCAAAGAAAATATATAAGAGAAATAGATTACTATTTGTAATGTTATTATTTATATTTTGCTTATGTCTTGTAGGAATGGCAGATGAAGAATATGGTAATGTACGTGCGACAAATGAGATAATAGAGTTAAATGATATTCCAGAATATACGGATAAGCCATATGTCGTAATTAATAACAATAGTCCATTCTTTTTAGAAGAAGAAATGACAGATATTTCTTTTGAAGATTATAGTGAGTTAGATTGGCTTGGAAGATGTGGTGCCGCGATTGCTTCTATAGGAAAAGATATAATGCCAACATCGGAAAGAGAAAGCATAGGAAGTGTAAAACCATCTGGTTGGCAAACAGTAAAATATGATTTCGTTGATGGAAAATATTTATATAATAGATGTCATTTGATTGGATATCAATTGACAGCAGAAAATGCGAACAATAAAAATTTAATAACGGGAACAAGATATTTGAATGTACAAGGAATGCTTCCTTTTGAAAATATGGTAGCAGATTATATAAAAGAAACAGAGAAGCATGTTTTATATAGAGTTACGCCAATATTTGAAGGTAATAATTTAGTAGCTTCTGGAGTGCTTATGGAAGCTAAGTCAGTTGAAGATGAGGGAGAAGGAATAGAGTTTAACGTATATTGTTATAATGTGCAACCAGGAGTTAAGATTGATTATTCTACAGGCGAAAGCTGGCTAGTAGAAAATACAGAGGATACTAATAATTTGAAAGTTGAGTATATACTAAACACAAATTCTAAAAAGTTTCATAAATTATCTTGTAGTGGAATTAATTCTATAAGTGATAAAAATAAAGAAAAATATGTTGGAACTAGAAGCGTTTTGATATTGCAAGGATATGAACCATGCGGAAGCTGTAATCCTTAAAACACTTTATAATGAATATAAGATTGAGAGGTAAGTGGTATGAGTACAGTAGTAGTTTATAAATCAAAATATGGTTCTACGAAGCAATATGCTGAGTGGATTGCAGAAGAATTAGGCTGTGAAGCTTTAGATGCGAAGAAGGTAAAAATTGATGATTTAGAAAAATATGATACGATAGTATATGGTGGTGGGTTGTATGCAGAAGTAATTAACGGAGTAATTTTACTTACCAAAAATATGGATAAACTCGAAGGTAAAAAACTTATAGTTTATTCAACGGGAATAACACCACTAAAATATAGTGAATATTATGATAAACTTGTTATAGAAAAGAATTTTAAGCCAGAAATGCTAGAAAAAATAAAAGTATATAATTTCTTGGGAAAAATGATCTTAGATGAACTTACAATAGTACATAGAACTGCATTAAAAACATTAAAAAAGATTATGCAAGGTAAAGAAAATCCAACAGAAATGGAAAAATTGTTAGTAGAACTTTGTGATGCAAATGGAGACTTTAGTGATAGAGAAGCTATAAAAGATTTAGTTGAATATGCAAAACAATAAAATAATTTTGGAGGGATAATTATAAGTTCTTTTATTATTGTTGATACCAAAGAAAAGAATTTAAAATTATTTGAGAACGATGAATTATTAATGAATGTGGATATTCTAGTTGGAAGAAATGGTGCTACAAAATATAAGCAAGAGGGCGATGGTAAAACTCCAATTGGAATATTTGAGTTAGGAATTGTGTTCGGAACACACGAAAGAAGTGAAATAAATTTAGATAAATCAATAGAGTACATAAAAGTAAATTCAAATTTATATTGGATAGATGATATAAACTCTAAATATTATAATAAATTGGTTGATGTTACAAAAATAAAGAAAGATTGGAGTAGTGCAGAACATTTAATTGATTATCCTATTCAATATGAATACGCAGTTGAAATTAAATCAAATCCAGAAAATATTCCTTGCAAAGGAAGTGCAATATTTATTCATTGTAGTAATGGAAAAGAAACTGCAGGGTGTGTGTCGTTACCCAAAGAAAAGATGAAAGATCTAATTTCGATAATAGATAAAAATACTAAAATAATTATAAAATAAAAAAATGCCAATGAGGGACGGACTCATTGGCATTTTTTCATAAATTATAAATATTTCTTTAATGTTTCTACGCTATCTTCTTGCATAACTACAAAATCATGTAATATATTTTTTACGTCTGATGCAGCTTCTGGATTTTCGTTAATTAGTCTTCTGCCTTCGATAATTCCCATATTAGTGCCCTGCATTAATAGTTCTGATAATTTAGATGTAGTATCATCATTAAACGTTTTCATTTGAATTCCATACCATGTCATCATTTTTGTCATAGTACTAGTTTCGTGTGGTTCTTTATCACTGTAATTAGAGTACAAGTCATTTACTCTTTGAGAAATTTTTTGATATTTATCATACTCTGTATCTAATACTTCTTTAAAATTACTATCTGAAGCCTTATCAGAAACATATGAGATTGCATTCATTCCCATTGTTGCACCTTTATTAACTTCATCTAAAATATTTAAATTTTGATTTTTCATATTAAACTCCTATTCTGGTAAAAATATTACCGATATTTCTATTAGTATTGTCAAAATAAAAAAATATATTAAAAAATTGAAAATAATTAAATATATGATAAAATGTTTGTGAAATGAACAAAAGAATGAAATGTTGGAGGAATTATGAGAGAGTTAGCGGTAGTTATTCAAAATGAAAACGAGCCTGTAAATGCGATAGAAACTATAAATTCAATAAAAAAAGCAGGTTTTGAAAACGTATTTATACAATGGTACGATGATGAAAAATGGGAAATATCTCAAAAAGAACAATTAGATTTATGTAAAAAACTAAATCTTAATATAATATTTGCTCATTTAGGATATCAAAAAATTAACTCAATCTGGTTTGATGGAGAAGAAGGAGAAGGTTTAGTAGAACAATATAAGAACGATATAAGAGTATGTGCTGAAAATGGCATCAAGTTGGTTATGATGCATTTAGTAAGTAATAAGAACGCTCCGATGTATAATGAAATAGGTCTAAATAGATTTAAACAGATAACCGATTATGCCAGAGAACTAGGGGTAAGAGTTGCCTTTGAAAATACAAAGTTAAAAGGATATTTAGAATATATATTAGGAAATATAACAGATGAGCATGTTGGTTTGTGTTTTGATGCAGGGCATTTCCATGTTCATTTTGATGATATATTCGATTTTGATTTTTTCAAAAATAGAATATTTGCAGTACATCTTCACGACAATGATAAATCTGACGACCAGCATTTATTACCATTTGATGGAACAATAGATTGGAAATATGTTATTAAAAAATTAAAAGATGCGAATTATAATGGACCTATTACTTTGGAATTGTGTTATAGAAGGGGATATAATAAAATGATTTTAGATGATTTCTATAAGATAGCTTATGAAAGAGGAATAAAGTTAGCTGAAATAATGGAAGAAGTTTAATAAAATAAGCAAAAGGATTAAATAAAAATATTTAATCCTTTTATAATTTTATAGTGTATATTTTCCTGATTCGTCTACATTTTGCTCAAGTCTTTGAATCTGTCTCATTTGATTAGCTTCTTTATTCCCCATGTTAGTAATTTGTTCTTGTGACATGTTTTTGAAGTTATTTCCTAAATAATTTTTAGTTCTTTCATAACTGTTTTTTACATTTTCTAATTCTTCTTCATTAGATATTTTTTTGTGTTCATTTACAAGCTGATCTTTTAAAGATTCTATTTGATTCTCTCTAACATTTTGCTTTTCTATTGCCATTTTTTTATATTTAGGATCACCTATATGAGCATATTGCTCTAAATGTCTTTCTGTTCTTGTATGATTTTCTACCAAATTTATAAGATTATCAACTTTTCGTTCTTTTTTATTATCCATAAAAATAGCCTCCTCAAGATAATATTAAAGTCAAAATAAAATTGACTTGCTAATATTATTTGTAAGATAGCAAAAAAAATTCGAGTAGAAATTTTACAATAAAAATTCTTGACATTTTATAAATATCATTATATAGTTGTACTAGTACAGATAGTACAGTTGAATTTTTGTCAAAGGAGGAATAAAATGATAAAAATTACTAATTTGACTAAAACTTTTGGCGATAAAAAAGTTTTAGAAGATTTAAACTGCAACATAAAAACAGGTTCAATATATGGACTAATTGGTGCTAATGGAGCAGGTAAGTCTACATTGCTTAGAATTATAATGGGCATTTTTAATAAGGATTCTGGTATTGTAGAAATAGATGGAAAAATACTTGAGGACAATGAAGAACTAAAACAAAAGTTAGCTTTTGTTCCAGATGATTTATATTTCTTTAAAAATTATACCTTAAAAGATATGATTTTATTCTATAGTAATTTATATAAAAATTTTGATAAAGAATATGCTTTTTCACTTGCTGAAAAATTAAAACTTCCACAAAATCAAAAAGTTAATACTTTTTCAAAAGGTATGAAAAGACAAACTGCATTAATATGTGCTATTTCAACAAATGCAGATTATATTTTCTTTGATGAAACTTTTGATGGTGTTGATCCAGTAGTTAGAAAATTTTTGAAAAAAGTAATTGCAGATCAAATGCAAAAGAAGGAAACTACAATAATAATGACAAGCCACAATTTAAGAGAGCTTGAAGATTTTTGTGATAATTTAGGTTTGCTATATAAAGGTGGAATTCTATTTGAAAGTGAAATTGATTCTTTGAAAACTAATATGTTTAAAATACAAATTTCACTTAAGAAAGATTTTTCTGAAAAAGATTTTCAAAACTTTAATGTGTTAAGTTTCAAGAAAAGCGGTAGCGTTGCTACAGTTATTTTAAAGGGAGACAGAGAAGGATATGAGAAGATTTTAAATGATATGAATCCAGTAATATTAGACTTTTTACCATTAACATTAGAAGAAATATTTATATATGAGATGGAGGTGCTAGGATATGAGTTTAACGAAATTGTTTAATTTAAAATATTTTCTTCAAAATGTGAAGAAGTCAAAAGCTTTAATATTGCTATTACTAATAGCTGTTCCAATGTTTACGAGTATAATGTTATTAACGGTAGATAGTGCATATGTTATGACATTTGCAGAACTATCTATTATAAATATAATAGGAATGTATATTATACCAATAGTACTCTCTATGACTTTGTTTGATTATGTGTATAAAAAGAATAGTGTTGATTTTATTGGTTCTATGCCATTAAGTAGAAGAACAATATTTTTAACAAATACCATTGGTGGAATTGGAATTATTATAATTACACAATTACTTACAATGCTTAGCACATTGTTTTTATCACAAATTCTTTCCGAAGTTGTAATATTTGGTTCAATGGTTTGGGATATATTTATATTTTTTACAGTATCATACATATTTGTATTTACAGTTTCAAATTTAGCGATAAGCTTTTCGGGAAATAAATTTTCTCAATTAGTATCAATTTTAATAATTCTATTTTTAGTTCCATTTATAATGATATCATGTGAACTTTTAGGTGATGATTATAGATATATAAGTGTTGAAGAAAGAGTGGAGTATTCATTAGGAGATGAAGGAACGAGAATAATAATAGAGGATCCGCAATATTTTACAGCGCCAAGTTATATTTTTGGTGAAATTACAAATGCAAGATATGAATATAGCACAGAATCTATTGTGAAAATGTTAGTTTTAAGTGTTATATATACAGCAATTGGTTTATTCCTATTTGAGAGAAAGAAATTAGAAATGGCAGGAGAATCTTACGAAAGTGAAATGTTACATCTAGTTGTTAAATTAATAACATTTATGCCATTCATGTTTATATATTGTATGTTAAATAATTCTGATAAAGTAACTGTATTTCTATTCTTTGTAGCAATATTAGCAGTGTATTATTTCTTGTTTGATTTAATTACAAATAAGAAGATAAAAATGAAAGTTACAATACCAGCATTTATAATTTCTTGGATAGTAGTATTTGCAATATATGAAGGGGTACTACCAAAATTCGGAAATAATAATATAGATATAATAAATGTAAATGATGTAAAAAATATATATATTGAATCTGTAAAATATAATTCAAATTATAGATGTGATTTTGGACTATTAGTAGAAGATGAAGAATTAATGAAATTAATTCTGACTCATGCTGATAAGAGATTTGTTGAAAGCTCATCATATGAGTATGTTGATTTAACAATTGATGAAGCTATTGTTGATGAAGGAACAGAAAAAGTGGATGGAAGATTATTATACAGAGGCATGAGTGCAAATTTAATTATTGAATTGGAAAATGGTAAAACTTATGAATGTTCAAAACATTTTAATGGTGAAATATATCAAAAAATTCTAGCGAAATATGGCAAGGAAAAAGTTAGCAAAGATTTTGCTAAATATATTCCATTAGGAGATAGAAATCGTTTCACAGAAAGCGATGAAAAAGAAATATTAGAAACAATAAATAATGAATTTAATACTTTAACATTTGAAGAATTATATAAAATTTATAATGGAACATTTTCTGAATATGATTTAGCTTTATATAGATATAAAAATCATAGATTAATAAAAAATGATTTTTCATATAAAGGATTTGAAGAATTGCATAAATTAATGACAAAAAAATCTAATATGCATACAAAACAAGTTTTATATAACATAGATAATTTTTATATGTATAATAGTGATGATATAATGGAGTTAATTGAATCAAAGAATCCTGAATTGTTTGTAGATGATAATCCAGATGATTATGATGAAAAAGATAAATTTAGATATGAATTTTTATATGATATTGGTTATTTTGCATCTGATGAAATTAAAGAGTTCATAAAAAATGATAACCATACAGAATTTGATCATGATAAAGAATATATAGTTATTAAATCTAATTATCCAAGTTACTATTTTACAAATGATTTGGATGGATTTTATAATTTAATAGCAAAAGTATGTAATAAACAGTATAATAATTATAATATTAAGTTAAACGAAAATATTTAAGTATAGGAGGTATGAAATGATTGTTATAGATTATCAAAGTCGAACCCCTATATATGAACAAATAGTGTTAGAAATTGAAAGATATGTAGTGCTTGGAATATATAAGCCAAAACAGCAAATAGAATCAATTAGAGAACTTGCAACATCACTTGGCATAAATCCTAACACCGTAAAAAAAGCATATGATGAATTAGAACGAAGAGGTACAATTACTACAATATCAACAAAAGGAACATTTATCGCAGAAAATACAAATAAACTTTTAAAGAATAAAGTTGAAGATAAGATAAAATTAATAAAAGATGAAATAAAAGAGTTAGAAAAATTGGGTGTTTCAAAAGAAGAAATATTAGAGAAAATAGTAAAGAGCTGAATGATATTCATTCAGCTCTTTTTATAAATTGGCATTCAATTGACTAGAAATTTAAAGTGTGATAGCATAAATATATAATTCTGTAAGCAAGGTGAAAATTATGGAAAATGCAGGTGAATTAATACAAATTATAGATAATTATTATGCTATTTGTTATCAAAAAGAACATAATATAAATAAATATCTGAATAGTGATACTACTTTAATATATATAAGTGAGTATTTAGATGCAAATAGCGAGATATTAAAGTATGTGGAAAGAGTAAAAAATATTGTAGTAATATCTAAAAAATATAAAAAAGTTTCAAAAGAAAATTTAGTGTTTTATAGAAATGCAAATTCGAAACTAAAAAAAGAACTAGCTGATAAAGTTGTAATTTTATTAGAGTTAAATGAAAATTATAGCAATTCAAGATATATTGTTAAAAGTTTAATTGAATTGTTTGATAGAATGCCTGAATTAGCAGAAAAATTTGTTGATTTAGAAACAGACAAAACATTAGCTACGATTATAAAAGATAATAATTCTAAACAAATTGGAGATATATTAAATGCTTTTAAAGCTATTATGATAAAAGACATTTCTAAAAGAAATGAATTTATATATGATACAGTTTGTGACTATTTAGATAGTAAATTTAAAGGTTGCAATGTGTGTGACTTTAAAAAAGATAAGTGTGTAGCAAATAGGGCTCATGCTATAAATAATAACATCATGGGGTGTTGCCATTCTTTTGGTTATGCCAAATTTTATGAGCCATTGTTTATAAAAAATATTAAGGTTTGTCAGTATATGCAAAATAGAACGTGTGCAACAAAGAATATAAGTTGTAAATTATTTACATGTAGACTTGTGAAAAAGCAACATCCAGAATTTAATTTTAAAATTAAAAGGATATTGCTTTTAGACTGTTTTTTTACACAAAAGCAACAAGATGTTTTGCAATATAATTATTTTAGAACTAAAGAACAAATTTTAGAAAAATTACAAGAAAAGAATAAAGATATGTACTTATGGTATATATGTAATAAAAAATATAGAATTCAATAATATAGAAATGAGGTAAAAATGCCAAATTGGAAAACGCATTTAGAAGTTGGAAAAAGATTAAATAAATATTTGAAATATGATGAAGAAGAGCTTAATATGTTTCTGTTTGGGAGTATATTGCCAGATATTAATAATAGTCATATTGTGACTGACATATCTGAAAAAATAGGTCATGATGTTACTCATATTAGAAAACAAAAAAATCTATCTTACATAGAATTTTATAATAAATATTCGGAAAAAATTATAAATAATAATCCGATTTTTGTAGGTTATTTGGCTCATATTTATACAGATGAAATTTGGAATAATCATTTTTATCAGAAAAATGAAATAATTCACATGAAAGACAAAAGTCATGATGAACTTAGGATTATGAAGCAAAAAGATTTTGAAATATATAATAGTAAGTTTATTGACAATATTATCGAGCTTGATAATATTACTGAAGTTTTAGAACAAATAACGAAAATTGCTGAGGTTTCAATAACAAAAGAAGATGTAGAAAAAGTAATAGAATTTTTAAAAAATCAAAAAGGAATTACTGGAGAATTAAAGCTTCATACGGAAGAGGAATTAGCTAAACTTCTGGATGAAACAATTATTAAGATTTATGAATTTTTGAATTCAAAAATAGAGGAGTAATAGAATGAAAAAATATATACATAAAGTTAGTTATTATGAAACAGATAAAATGGGTGTTACACATCATTCAAATTATATTAGATGGATGGAAGAAGCAAGAATAGAGTTTTTAACTCAAATTGGATATCCATATGATAAACTGGAAGAGATGGGAATTATCTCACCAGTAATTGGCATAGAATGCGACTATAAAACATCTACAACATTTAGTGATGAAGTTGAGATAGAAGTTAAAATTAAAGAATTTAAAGGTGTAAGGTTAGTAATAGAATATACAATGACGAACTTAAAAACTGAAGAACTAGTTGCAAACGGTATTACAAAGCATTGCTTTGTAAACACGGAAGGCAAGCCTGTGATTCTAAAAAAATCTTTCCCAGAATTTGATCAAAAGCTTAAAGAATTAATTTAGAAAATAATAATATATATTTAAAGAGTTGATTATTGATAATCAGCTCTTTTTTGATATAATAAGAGTGTTATACTTTCTTGTATCATAATAAAAATGCGAGGTGATTATATGGAAATTACAAGACCTACAATATTTGAAATTAATCTAGAAGCCTTTAAGCATAATGTAAGGGAAATACAAAAATATGTTGGAAATGATAAAGAGATTATGCCAGTTATAAAAGCTAATGCATACGGAACTTATATAAATAAGAGACTAGACATGGTAGAAATGTTCGATATAGTAGCTGTAGCACTTGTTGACGAAGCGGTAGAACTTAGAAATTTAGGATATAACAAAGAAATATTTGTTTTGAATCAACCATATAAAGATGAAATTGAGAAAATTATAAAATACAACATAACGGTTGGAGTTAGTTCGAAGAGCTTTGTAGAAGAATTAGGAAAATATAATGATATAATAAACATTCATATTGAAGTTGGAACTGGAATGGGAAGAACGGGCATTCATCCATCAAGAATTATTGAATATATTGATGAAATAAAAAAATATTCAAATATAAATATAGAAGGGATATATACACATTTGTCTTCAGCAGACTATGATGATGAATATACTACAAAACAATTGAATTCTTTTGAAATGGCTGTAAAAAATGCTAAAGAATATATTGGAACAATAAAATATGTACATAGTCTAGCATCTAATGGAATCTTAAATTATAAAGATGCTTATTCAAATTTAGTAAGACCTGGAATAATTTTATATGGCTATGAATCATTTGATAAAACAATGGAAAAAATTGATATAAAACCTGTATGTAAATTGAAATCAAAAGTCACATTTTTAAAAGAAGTTGAAGCGGGAGTTTCAATAGGGTATGGTAGAAGCTATATTACAGATAAAAAAACAAAAGTAGCTACAATTCCAATAGGATACGCAGATGGTTTAAGAAGAGAACTATCTAATAAAGGAGAAGTTTATATAAATGGTAAAAAGGCTTCAATAATTGGTAAAGTTTGTATGGATGGCTTTATGGCTGATGTAACAGATATAGAAGATGTATCATTAGGTGATGATGTCTATATATGGGACAATGAAAATATTACATTAGAAGAAGTCGCAACAATGTCAAATACAATTAATTATGAGATAATGAGTACAATTTCTAATAGAGTACCTAGAATATTTAAAAGCGAGGAATAAAATGAGTATAGGATTAGTTCTTGAAGGCGGTGCTATGCGTGGCTTATACACTGCTGGTGTAATAGATGTTTTTTTAGAAAACAATATTGAAGTTGATGGGGTTATAGGAGTTTCAGCTGGAGTTTTGTTTGGTGTCAACTATTTGTCAAAACAAAAGGGAAGAGTTCTTAGATATAATAAGAAATTTGTTAAAGATAAAAGATACATGGGAATGTGGTCTTTAATAACGACAGGAAATATTATAAGTAAAGATTTTTCGTTTTACGAGATGCCTTATAAGTTAGATGTATTTGATGATGAAGAATATAAAAAGTCTAAAACTAAAATGTATGCAACTGTGACTAACGTTGAAACAGGAAAACCAGAATATATGAAACTTGATAGTGTTTTTGAGCAAATGGAAATTTTAAGAGCAACTTCGGCAATGCCATTTGTATCTAAATTTGTTGAATTAGATGGGAATAAATATCTTGACGGTGGAATTTCTGACAGTATACCTGTAGACAAATGCAAAGAGATGGGCTATGACAAAATAATAGTTGTTCTTACAAGGCCTATAGAATACAGAAAGAAAAAAGAAAGTAAGGCATTGATAGATATGTTTTACAAAAAACATCCTAACTTGGCGGAAACACTAAAAAATAGACATATGAATTATAATTCTTCAGTAGAAAAAGTAATTGACTTAGAAAATAAAAAAGAGATATTTGTTATTAGACCTTCTAAAACATTAAAAATAAAGAGAATAGAAAAAGATACCGATAAGCTTCAAGCTATGTATGATTTGGGTGTAGAAGATTGCAAAAACAAATTAGAGGAATTAATGATGTATTTGAAAAAATAAAAATGGAAAATATAAAGTTAAAAAATACAGAGGAGATGATGTAATATGGAATATACTTATGAAACAAAAAATACTTGTTCAAAAGCAATACGATTTGATTTAGACGGAGATGTTGTTAGAAATGTAAAATTTTTAGGAGGAGGTTGCCCTGGAAATTTGCAAGCATTGCCAAAACTTGTAGAAGGCCTTAGTGTTGAAGAAATTGAAAAAAGAATTGGTGGAATTATTTGTGGAATGAAAGGTACATCATGTGCTGATCAACTAGCAAAAGCAGTTAGAAAAGCTTATGAAGAATCTAAAAAATTAGCATAAAAGGAGATATAAAAAATGAGTAGAGAAGAAGCATTAAATTTATTAAAGAAATATAATAGTGAAGAATTTCATTTAAGACATGCATTTACTGTAGAACAAGCAATGAAATATTTTGCTAAAGAAAAAGGATATGATGAAGAGTTTTGGGGATTGGTAGGATTATTACATGATGTTGATTATGAAAAATATCCAGAGGAACATTGCCAAAAAGCACCAGAACTATTAAAAGAAATAAATGCTAGCGATGATATGATACATGCTATATGTAGTCACGCATATGGAATTTGTTCAGATGTAAAACCTGAACATGAAATGGAAAAAATATTATTTGCAGTTGATGAATTAACAGGATTAATATGGGCAGCTGCAAAAATGAGACCATCACAAAGTACAAAAGATATGGAATTATCGAGTTTAAAGAAAAAGTTTAAAGATAAAAAATTTGCAGCAGGTTGTTCAAGAGATACAATAATAGAAGGCGCTGAACAGCTTGGGTGGGAACTAAATGATTTATTAGAAAGTACAATTCAAGCAATGCGATACGGTGAAGAGGTAGTCGAAGAAGAAATGAAAAATATTTAATAAAAAATAGCTATCATGGTTTTATGATAGCTATTTTTTTAATATATTAGTAATGATTTTAACTACTTCATCTTGCATTACATTATAGTTTAAATCTTTATGCTTATGATAGACAAGTTCGTGACATAGATTTTCAATAATTCCAATTGCAATATGTATTTTCTCTATAGGATTTTTAATTTTTATATTGTTGTTTTTTATGATACTTACTATTTTGTTTGTTAATTCTAATTCAGAATTTTTAAAAATATTTGAAACGTCTTCATCTAGATGAGACATAGCCATAAGTTCTTCGTGAGCTTTTTTAGAGATAGTGTGGCTTTTGATATAAGCTTCAATCATTCTTCTGACTACAGCTTCTATATTATCTATTTTTAAATCTTCGTTTTCAAGCACGGAATGCATTGGAAACATTATTGAATTAGAATAATTTTTTACACCTTCAATAAAGATATCTTTTTTATCATTAAAGTATTGATAAATAATACCAGTTGATACTTCTGCAGCTTCAGCAATGTCTGGAGTAGATACATTATAATATCCTTTTTCGCACATAAGCTCAAAGCCTTTTTCGATTATTCTATTGCGTTTTTCGATTGATCTTTTTTGAGTTGGCATTCTTATATCTGACATTTAATCACCTCTAGTGTGTATTATACAATAAAATAATAGAAAAAACAATGTGAAAAAAGTTTCACATTCTATTGACGGTGAAAAAATTAAGAAGTATAATAAAGTTAAATATGAAAAAAGTTTCATAAAAGGGGAGTGAATATATGAAAAAAGTTGGTGAAAAAAGTCTGCTTTCAGACTTAAAAGTAGGACAAAGGGCAAAAATCTTGAAGTTAAATGAGACTAACAAAGCAATTAGAAGACATTTACTAGATATGGGAGTGACTCGAGATACAGAGGTGAAAATAAAAAAGATTGCACCAATGGGTGATCCGATTGATATTAGTTTAAGAGATTATGAGCTTTGCATTTCAAAAGCTGATTTAGAGAAAATAGAAGTGGAGGTTTTGAGATGAAAATAGGATTAGTTGGAAATCAAAATAGTGGAAAAACAACATTGTTTAATCTCTTAACTGGTATGAATGCTAAGATTGGGAATTGGCCTGGTGTTACCATAGAAAAAAAGGTTGGAACAATAAAAAACACAGATTATGAGATAACAGATTTGCCTGGAATATATTCATTAAGTCCATATAGCGTTGAAGAAGAGATATCAAGAAAATTTATTTTTGAAGAGAAGCCAGATGTAATAATAAACATAGTTGATAGTACATCTCTAGAAAGAAGTTTGTATCTAACAACACAGTTATTAGAACTAGATACAAAAGTTATTATTGCACTTAATATGGCTGATATGATGGAGAAAAAAGGAATCAAAATAGATGAAAAAGAATTAGCGAAATGTTTGGGTGCAAAAGTTATAAAAATTTCTGCATTAAAAGAGACTGGAATTGACGAACTAATAAATGAAATAAATAAAAAAGAAAGAAAGAATAAAGAACAAATAAAAATATATGATAATAATATTGAAAGTGTTATTAACGAAATATCAAAAGTATTGCCTAAAACTATACTTAATAAGCGATTTATATCAGTTAAGTTATTAGAAGAAGATGAGAGGTTTAAAAATTTAAATACGGCAAACGTTAAAATGATAACTAAAACAAATTCACAAAATTATGATACAGATTTAGAAGAAATTATTGCAACAGAAAGATATAAATTTATAGAAGATGTAAAAAGCAAAACATTCAAAAAAATTAGAACAAGAGAATCTATATCTGATAAACTAGATAAAATATTTTTAAATAGGTGGCTGGCATTTCCAATATTTGTCGCAATTATGTTTTTAGTTTATTATTTATCAGTTGGAATTGTTGGAAGTTTCACTGTTGATTTTGTGGCTGGAATCATGGAAACATTTGGAGAGAATGCTGGAAATTTTTTAACCGGTATAGGAACTTCTGAATGGTTGGTTAGTTTAATTGTAGACGGTATTATAGCGGGTGTTGGGGCGGTTTTAGGATTTATACCGCAATTGATTATTTTATTTATATGTATTTCTGTTTTAGAAACAACAGGGTATATGTCAAGAATTGCATTACTGTTAGATAAACTATTTAGAAAAATTGGATTAAGTGGTAAGAGTTTAATTCCGTTCATTGTAGGTTCTGGTTGTAGTGTTCCAGGAATAATGGGAACAAGAATAATAGAAAACAATGACGAAAGAGAAATGACAACAATATTAACACCTTTTATTCCATGTAGTGCGAAATTACCAATAATAGCTTTATTCTCAGGATATTTCTTTGGAGAAAATTCTGGATTTGTATCAGCTTCACTATATTTCTTTGCAATAGCGGTAATTATAGTTAGTGCACTTGTTATGAAAAAACTTATTTATAAACATACAAGTACTACATATATATCAGAACTACCAGAATATAAATTGCCTAGTATAAAATATGTTGCTAAAGATGTGTTTGATAAAGTGATTGCGTTTATAAAAAGAGCAGGAAGCGTAATTTTAATTTGCTCTGTAGTAATTTGGTTATTATTATCATTCTCTCCAAAGTTTGAATATGGAGTAGATGTAGAAAATAGCATGCTTGCTTCATTTGGTAGAACAATATCTTGGATATTTTATCCAATGCTTGGTGAAAATAGTTGGGGGGCAACAGTATCTGCTATTCAAGGATTAGTAGCAAAAGAACAAGTAATATCTTCAATGTCTGTAATAGCCGGATTAGCAGAAGAAACAGAAGAGGGAAGTCAAATTTTTGCAAGCACAGGAATATTTGGATTCTTTACTGCTGCATCAGCATATGCATTTATGGTATTTAACTTGTTTAGTGCACCATGTTTTGGAGCAATAGGTGCAATGCAAAGGGAACTTGGAGGAACTAAAAAAATGTTAAAAGCGGTTACATTCCAAACAGTATTCGCATGGCTTTTGGCAACACTTGTATATCAAATAGGAAGTAGAATAGAGCGAGGAGTGCTTAGTATAGTTGATGCTATTATAATAGCATTAATACTTATAAGTATAATTACGATATTATTAAGAACAAGTAAAAGTAATAAATGTGCAGGATGTCCATATTGTGGGTCGTGTAATAAGTAATGAATTTATAGTAATATGTAATTGTAATTAATATATGAATGATGTATAATGACATTAATTATATTATTGTATATAGGAGGAAAAATGAAATTAAATAAAATAATAATTGCTATTTTAATGTCATTAATAGTAGTTTGGCTAATGTTGAACATACATAACTATATGGAGTTGAAAGATATAAAAAAAGAATCGGAAAACCTAAAATGGGAAATCGTAGATGAAACTATAGATCATACAGATAGAGAACCAGTGATTGATGACGTGCAATCAGAAATGGCAGAAGAAAATGCAGATGTTATACATGGCGAACCTGTTAATGATGAAAAACAATCAGAAATGGCAGAAGAAAATGCAGATGTTATATATGTCGAACCTGTTAATGATGAAAAACAATCAGAAATGGCAGAAGAAAATGCAGATGTTATACATGGCGAACCTGTTAATGATGAAAAACAATCAGAAACTGTAGAAGAAAATAAAAACGATAATAATGCAGAAAAGCAAACTGGTATAACTGGAAATTTTATAGATTATTCAAAAGACAATATGTTTTTTGAAGGTGAATATGGAGACGTTGTTGGACCTGAAAACACTTTAAAATACACTTTATTAAAAGAAGTGGGATATTTTTCAAGTTATTATAAATGTTATTTAAAAAATGAAGATGGTACAACTATTGAGAAAACAGATTTGTTAAGTAAGGACAAAACGAATCCATATAAGTATTTATTTGTTAATTCTTCGGAAGGTGATGGAAATTCGTGGGGATTTTTAGAATCAAATTATGATAAAATTCAAGAAAATACAGAATCGTATAGTTCCGAAAAATATGGTAATCTTAAAATTGGAAAATATGTAAAACCGATTGAAGTAGAACTTGCAGAACTTAGAATGTCGGATAGTTCGGTATATGATGATTCATATACATTAAATCAGAAAACGGCAATAATGTGGCGTGTACTTGAAGAGAATGTAATATATTTGTCGGAAGAAGAATCAGAAGAAGAATATAGAAAATTTATAGATGCTGCATCTTTCTCTTTGACAGGCATAAGTATTATGAATGGTGATAATACACGTGAAGAAGAATATAATAATCATGCAAGGGCAAAAAAAATATTAGTTACGATAGATAATAAAAATAAATATATATTTAACTTGGAAGATACAAACAAGCCTCAGCTATTAGGAATAAATTACGAAAAAGAAGAAATTATGAATCCAATAAATATAAAAATAGAAGTTTTAGAAATATATCCAGGACTAAAAACAGATGATGTATATATAAATGAACTTGGGTTTGGCGTAGATTCTAAAAATATAGATTGGAGATAAATTAAAATAAAAATAAAAAGACCTGGTAGAGAAATTCTACCAGGTCTTTTTGTATTTTTATAATAAAATGTATAGATTAATTAATCTTCATCGGATTTTGCAGTAGCCGTACAAGAGGATTCAACCTCAGGATTAAGACCAAGCATATCAAAGACATCTTTGAAGGTATCGCGAGGCTTTTCCTCGGGCTTGAGATCGTTCTTGATATCGTTGCCAACGAGAATTACGCTTTCAACAACTTGACCGATTCCATCCGCATTCTTCTCGATAGCATCGACAAAGCGCAGAATATAAGGCTTAAGACCATCATACATCTCAAGAAGTTCCCCAAAATCTTTAGCCTTATCAGTTTTGGCAATGATACCGAAAACAAACATAGCCATTGTTTCAGGCGAAAATTCTTCAAAAAGCTTAGTAGTTACACTCTTTACGGTGTCTGCAATGACGGTATTTTCCATCTTCTTTGCAGCCCGCTCGACAGGCTCAACAAGAATCACATTTACAAGCTTTTCAAGGCGCTCCTGAGGAATAGATTCACACAGGTCCTTACAAACGGCAAGAAGCTTCTTCATGATTAGGTTCCTCCTTTGATTTTTGTGTTAAGTTGTATAGTTTTTAACTATCAAATTCAGAAGAGTAAAATGTTTTGTATTGCTTTTGAAGAATTCTATGAGTAATAAATAAAATCCAATAAAGAATATTAGAAATCACTAGCCCAATGTGACAATTAAATACTACAAAAAGAATGAGTAGAACCAAGTAGGGAAGAGCTACACAAAAGAAAAATACAATCTCTTTACTAAAAGCATCTTTTAGCTTTGACAGAAAGCCGGTCATCAGTAATCCTCCTTTAGCGCATGCATGCTGCAAACATCATTTTATATTTATAAAACCAAAAATAACTAAATTAAGCAAAATGAGTATACAACGCTTTTGGAATTATGTCAATAAAAAAAGTAAACTTATTGAAAATAATTAATATCAACTTATCTTTATATAACGTGCATTCTCGTAAGAATAGGAAGCGAAAGGACGATTTAATGCATCATGCGAATGTGTACATACAAAGGTATCTTTATTTTCTATTTTAGTTACAATTAAAGTATGAGAATAAATGCTTTGCATAAAACTTAATTGTATTAAATCTCCTAATTCTAATTCGTTTTTTTGAATTATACGACCACGAGGTCCAGCACTAGAATTTTTAATTAAAAAATTATATAAGAATTCTACACCAGTCCACGATGCAGATTTATGATTTGCATCGGCATAATACCAGCCATAGCCTTGGTAATTCATTTGTGGAAGACCTGCATATAAACATTGAGAAATAAAGTTGGTACAGTCGCCACCTAATAAATCATAATTATAGTATTTTGGATTCCTTTTAAGAGCCCACTTTTGGGCATACGAAATAGCATCTTTGCGATTATAGCTCATAACATCACCAATACATTATATGACGATAGGAAAGATAAGTTCAAAATGAGGTGTTTATTTTTTGTTATTAATAAAAATTTAATATAGTTGATTTAGTCGTTTTGTATTGATAAAATGATGAGGTAACAGTATTAAAATTAGGAGTTTCAAAATGAAAATAGGAATTGATATAGATGGTGTACTTAATGACATTCATGCTTTTATAATTGAATATGGAATTAAATTATGTGGCGAATTAGGAAAATATAAAATGGAAAATATCAATGCTCAGTGGAGCAAAGAAATGTTTGGATGGCCAACAGAGACTGCGCATGAGCTTTGGGATAAATATGGTGATGAGTTTTATGTGAGAACATCTGTAAGAGAATTTGCTTCGGAAGTAATAAAAAAATTGAAATTAGATAATAATGAAATTTATATTATAACAGCTAGATGCAATGGTGATGATTGGTTTCCAATTGGAATAAAAGATGAAGCGGAAGAAATTACAGTTGAATGGTTAAAAGAAAATCAAATTGCATATGACAAAATTTGTTTTGGTTCAAAGGATAAAGTAAAAGTTTGTAAAGAAAATGATATTGATGTGATGATTGAAGATGATCCGAAAAATATTGATAGTTTGATAGAAAGTATCTCAACAATTATATTTGATAATCCATATAATAGATTAGATAAATATAACAAAGTTGCGAGAGCATCTAATTGGAACGATATATATGATATGGTAAGGAAGTGATTGAATGATAAATTTTACAAAAATGGAAGGGTTAGGGAACGACTATATTTATATTAATGCAATTGAGCAAAATATAGATAGTCCCCAAGAATTAGCTATAAAACTTAGTGATAGACATTTTGGCATTGGGGGAGATGGAATAATTTTAATTTGCAAAAGTGATGTTGCAGATTTTAAAATGAGAATGTTTAATCAAGATGGTAGTGAAGCTCAGATGTGTGGTAATGGAATTCGCTGCGTTGGTAAATTTGTATATGATAAAAAGTTAACAGACAAAACTAATATAAAAATAGAAACATTAGCAGGAATAAAAGAATTAGTTTTGCACGTACAAAATGAAAAGGTTGAAACAGTTACTGTAGATATGGGTGAGCCGATTTTAGAATATAAAAAAATACCTGTTAATTTAAAACAAGATGAAAAGATAATTTTGCAAGAACAAGATAAAGAGTTTGAATTCGTATGTGTGTCAATGGGAAATCCGCATGCAGTTACTGAAGTTGATGATGTAGAAAATTTTGATGTTCAAAATTATGGTCCAGGATTAGAAATTAAATCTGCTTTCCCTGAAAAAGCAAATGTTGAGTTTGTACAAATAATAGATGAAAATACAATAAAAATGAGAGTGTGGGAGAGAGGAGCTGGCGAAACACTTGCATGTGGTACGGGTGCTTGTGCAACAGCAGTTGCATGCTACTTAAAAGGAAAAACTGGTAGAAATGTAACAGTTGAATTAATAGGTGGTAAGTTAAATATAGAATGGGATGAAAAGACGAATCACGTATTTATGACAGGACCAGCTAAAATTGTTTTTGAAGGAACTATAGAAATATAAATTAGGAGAAAAAAATGAAAAGATTATTACAAATTGGTTTAGATACATTATTACTATCGATAATACCAATTATAATATGGAACATAGTTGGAATCGTATTTGAGAAAAATCTAGCAACAGTATTTGCATTAACATATCCTGTACAATTTGTTTTTTCTACATTGCATTGTTTATTTGCTTCTGGTGCCAATATAACTGCTGAAAAAAGAAGAGATAAAAATATTGTATATACAAATATGTTAGTTGGATTACTAATAGGCATAGGGGTATTAGCTGTATTTTTATTCTATTCGAAACAATATATAATATTTTTTAATTCGGATTACAGTGTGCTAAAAAACTTTACAATATATAGTATGATTAATATTTTTTATTCTTATGTTTTAAGATTGGTGTTAGAAAAATTATATTACGAAAAAGAAAATAAGTTATCAAATATTATAAGTATTTCTTTTAATGTAGCAAGTTTAGTATTGTTTGCAATATTATCGATTGTTACTAGAAATCAATTAATAACTATATATGGAGTAACTATTACGTTGGGAATAGCCTTAACTATTATATTTATAGCTAATATAAGAAAGTTTAGATTTACATTAAAATTAAAAGAAAATATAGAACACAGTTCTAGTGGAATTATTTCATGTGTTGGATTGTTTGTAACCTATTTCATTGGACTACACAATGAATTTTCTTTTGGACCACAATATATATTGGTATCTAATTTTATAAGTCTTACAACAGACACCCAGTGGGATATGGCAGATGCAATAAATGTTACGACCAAAATTGATGCAAGTAAGAATGAATTTAACATGAAACAAAGTTTGAAAAATGCATATCAATATGTATTTTTGTTGCTAGTATCTTCTTTGGTAATGGCAATGGGACTATACTTTTTATATGAACCGGATATTATAATTTTATTAATTACATTTGGTGTTCAAATTATACATTTGTTATTATATGCGATTTATACAATTAGACTAGGATATATTCAAACAAAGCCTAATGAGATAAAAACAAACTTTGAAAGAAATGTATTAATAGGAGAAGCACTAAGAACATTATGTGCGTTTATGCACAATCCATACTGTACTTATATTGGACAATTAGTTTCAGGCGCATATCAATATACATATACAAAAATTGTTTCTTTGAAAGTAAAAGAGATACAATAGAAAAAATAATTGTTAAGCCAGTGTGGACGGACTCTTTGGCAGTCAAAATAGCTGCCAAAGAGTCCGTCACCACTGGCTTATTCATCAGCTTTCTCTAGATTTTCAATTGCAGGTTCAGAAATTACTTTTCCGTATATATCATATCTCGAACCGTGACATGGACAATCCCATGTTCTTTCGATATTATTAAAACTAAGTTCACAACCTAAATGTGCACAAACTGGTTTTATAAAAAAACAATCTCCATTTTTATCGCGATAAACTCCAATTTTTTTTCCATCCATTTCAATAATTTTTCCTTCATCTATCCCGACATCTTCTAACGTGTCAGGAGAAATTTTTAATTTATTTATAACAAGTGAATACATAGATTCTTTTATCATGTTTCCAAGTTCTTCATGATTTTTTATAGGTTCTAATCTGGTGGCTTTGAACAAATCCTCATATTTATTTTCTTTTCCTAAAATTTTATCCACAATTATATGACTTGCAATATTAGAAAATGCGATACCCCATTTTTTAAATCCGGTGGCAACATATAAGTTTGGCATTATTGAAGAAAAATCTCCTATATATGGAATTTTGTCTAGTGAGATACAATCTTCGGTACACCATCTATATAAAACTTCACTTTTAGGATATAATTCTTTTGCTTTGTTTTCTAATAATTCATACGATTGTTTCAAATCAATTTTTTCGCCAGTCTTATGATCACTCTCTGCAATAATTAATAATTTTTTATCATTATAAGGCGTAGTTCTAAATGAATAAGTAGGCACCGTACTATTTATATACATCCCTTCTGGTAAATCACATTTAGTATCAACTGCAATTACATAAGACATGCTTTGATACATTTTCAAAAAATAGAATCCTGGGAAGTTAACAATAGGGTAGTGGGTTGCTAAGATAACGTGTTTAGCATGTACAATATTATCGTTTGCAAAAATTATATATCCATTGTCTTCTTGTTCAATTTTAGTTACAATAGTATTCGTATAAAAATCAATACCTTTTTTAGCCGCAATGTTGCATAAGGCGAGTGCATATTTTCTTGGATTAAATTGTGCTTGATTTGAAAATTTGATTGCACCTAAAGTTTTGATAGGTAGTGGTGTTTCTGACACTAACTCACAATCAAAATCGAGAGATTTTACAGCTTCAACTTCTTTTTTTATATCTTCTAATTCTTCTTCAGAATATGCATAAACATAACTATCTTGAATAGAAAAATCACAGTCAATTTTTTCTTTTTCAATAATATCTTTTATATTTTGCTTTGCATCTTCGTTAGCTTTCAAATAACCCTTTGCAAAGTTTCGCCCTTGAGAATTTATCAAATAATCATAAAAAAGATTATGTTGGGATGTTATTTTAGCTGTGGAATTTCCACTAACATGTGAACAAATATTATCTCTTTCTAAAACGGCAACTTTTAAGTTGCTATCTGAAAGCAAATATGCGCTTGTAATGCCGACTAAACCGGCGCCAATAATGCAAACATCAACTTCTATATCATTAGATAATGATGGATACTCTTTTTCTAAATGTTTAGTTGATTCTATCCAATAAGAACTCATAAACCCCTCCTAATAAGTTATATGAAATTAGTTTTTGAATAAATTATAAAATTATTCGTAAAATGCTAAAGAGCTTGTGTAATAAAAATATTTGAAGTAATAATTGAATATATATAATGAAAGAAAGTGCCAAAGGGTCTTTGATTTTGGATTGAAAAGGAGCAGTGATATGGGAATATTAGAGATATTATTAATTGCAGTTGGTTTAGCGATGGATGCTTTTGCAGTTTCGGTTTGTAAAGGATTATCTTTAAAACAAATGGAATGGAAAAAAGCTGTTATAGTTGGATTATACTTTGGAGTATTTCAAGCATTAATGCCGGCTATAGGATACTTTTTGGGTACGACTTTTGAAAGCTTAGTAACACAAATAGATCATTGGATAGCTTTTGTGCTATTAGGGTTTATTGGTATAAATATGTTAAAAGAAGCTTTTGATAAAGATAATGAGGAAAGTAATGATAAAGTTGATTTAAAAACTATGCTTGTATTGGCAATTGCAACAAGTATTGATGCGTTGGCCGTTGGCATAACATTTGCATTTTTAAAAGTAAATATGCTGTTAGCAACTTTGTTAATAGGGATTATAACATTTGGGCTTTCGATAATAGGAGTAAAAATAGGTAATAAATTTGGTAATAAATATGAAAAAAAAGCAGAAGCAACAGGTGGAATAATTTTGATATTAATGGGAATAAAAATATTATTTGAACATTTAGGTATTGTTTAGAGTAGTTATAACGAGTGGTCAGGGAAAATGATTTTTATAGTAAAAATATCTTTTTTCTGTTAGAATGATAACGAAAATAAAAGTCGGAGGAGAAAAATGGGAAAATATAATATAGTAATTAACGATCTAAAGGATATGTTAAATAAAACAAAAGAAATGTTTGCTGAAAGACCAGCATACAAAATAAAGGTGGCACCTGGTGAATACAATGTTATTACACATAAAGAAGTAAGAGAAATGATAGATGCTCTAGGAACTGCTTTAATTGATTTAGGGCTAAAAGGGAAAAGAGTTGCCGTTATTGGAGAAAATAGATATGAATGGGGACTTGCGTATATGG
This sequence comes from Clostridia bacterium, assembly GCA_017521465.1. GTDB lineage: Bacteria > Bacillota > Clostridia > TANB77 > UBA1234 > RGIG6291. The sequence continues at coordinate 66,675 of JAFXCN010000011.1, forward strand.
CAACTGTTTGTGGAACAGGTACAATAGTTCCATTAGATAAAGCTTTACCTGAAAATGAATTAGAAGATTTAATTGAAAGATCAGAAGTTGAAGCAATCTGTTATTCAGCAAAATACGAAGAAATGGTTTTAAAAATTAAATCAAAAGCTACTAATAGTTTGAAATATTTAATTACATTGGATTCAAGTTCAAATGATGAAGTTTATTCACAAAAGGAATTAATTGAAAAAGGTAAAAAATTAATAGAACAAGGAAATAGAGAATTTATAGATGCAGTAATCAATCCAGATGAAATGAATATAATGTTATTTACGTCAGGAACTACATCAACATCTAAAGTTGTTGCACTATCTCATAAAAATATTTGTTCAAATCTAATGGATATACAAGCTACATTAGATATAAATGAAGAAGATAGAGTATTATCTTTCTTGCCTATGCATCACGTTTTTGAATGTACAACAGGGCTTTTATATTCTTTACTTGTAGGAAGTCAAATATCTTATTGTGATGGTATTAGATACATAATGGAAAATCTAAATGAATACAAAATAACTTTTGCATGTTTTGTGCCAGCGATTTATGAAAATGTGTATAAAAATATTGTTAAAAATTTGGAAAAAGCTGGCAAACTTGAAGTAATAAAAATGCTTGAAGAAAAATATAAAGATGCATCATTAGCGGAAAAGAAAGCTGTATTTAAAGATATTCATAATTTGTTTGGTGGCGAAATAAGATTATTTGTAAGTGGAGCTGCTGCATTAGATAAAGAAGTTGCACAAGGATTCAGAAATTGGGGATTTAATTTATGCCAAGGTTATGGTTTAACAGAGACTTCGCCAGTCGTAGCGGTTGAAACAGAAGAAAATTTTAGAGCTGGTTCAATAGGAAAAACACTTCCACACGTTGAAGTTAAATTAGATAGTGTGAACGAAGAAGGAATTGGTGAGCTTATGGTAAAAGGACCTAACGTAATGCTTGGATACTATGGTAATGAAGAAGCAACAAAAGAAGCAATACGAGATGGATGGTTCTATACTGGAGACTTAGCAAAAATAGATGAAGAAGGTTACATATATATTTGTGGCAGAAAGAAAAGCGTTATAGTTTTAAAAAATGGTAAAAATATTTTCCCAGAAGAAATGGAAACGTTGATAAACAAAATTGAAGGTGTTAAAGAATCATTTGTGTTTGGAAGACAAAAATCAGATGACACAGAAGATATTAAAATAAATGCAAAAATAATATTTGATAGAGCTAGCATGGAAGAATTATATAATGCTAAAACTGATGATGAAATACAAAAAGCATTATTTAATAAAGTTAAAGAGATAAATGATATAATGCCAAGTTATAAAGCTATTAGAGCAATAATTATATCTGAAGAACCATTAATAAAAACAACAACTAATAAAATAAAGAGACTAGAAAATTTGAAAAATATTTAAGTTTGCATTCAAGTGTGATAGAATCTTATATAAAGATTTTAAATAGTGAGGAAGAGTAAATGAGAATATTAAGAAAAATTTCAAGAGGAATAGTAATTGTTGTATTAAATATAGTTTTTAGAACTGTTTACAGAATGAAAGTAATAGGTGCAAAAAATATACCAAAAGAAGGAGCATATATTTTCTGTGGAAACCATAAAAGTTATATGGATCCACCAGCTATTGCAGTTACAAACAGAAGAAAGATGAGCTTTTTAGCAAAAGAAGAATTAAAGAAAAATCCGTTATTTGCATTTTTAGGCTGGGCTTTTGAATGTATATGGGTAAAAAGAGATAGTAAAGATATCGGACCTTTAAAACAATCAATAGCTATATTAAAAACAGGAGATTGTTTAGGTATATTTCCTGAAGGTACAAGAAATGGTATGGAGAAAAATAACGGTGAGTTAAAAAACGGAGCAGCATATTTAGCTTTAAAAATGAAGGCACCGATAATACCAGTAGGAATAATTGGCGCAGCCAAGCCATTTACGAAAAATGCAGTAATATATGGAAACCCAATAGATATATCAAAATATGCTGATCAAAAAGTTGATAAAGAGTTAGAAGATAAATTAAACGAAGAACTGAAAAAAGAAATATTAGCATTAACATCAACTCAAATATAAAAAAATGAAAAACTTTCATGCATTTACATGAAAGTTTTTTGTTGAAAGAATATAAAAAATATGATAGTTTAATATGCAATGATTAATATAAAAATTAGAGGAGAAGAAAAATGAAAGTTTTATTTGCAACAACAAATCCGGCAAAAGTTAAAAGATTTGCAGATGCTCTAAAAGAAAAAGGAGTCGAGCTATTAACTTTAAAAGACTTAGATATAAATATACATGTAGAAGAGTCGGGAAAAGACGCAATTGAAAATGCCTATATAAAAGCTAAAGCATATTATGAAATGACTAATATAACAACAATCGGTATGGATAATTGTCTGTTTATCGAAGATATTCCAGAGGAGAAACAACCTGGCACACATGTTAGAAGAATAAATGGTAAAGAATTAAATGATGAGGAAATGATAGTATATTATACTAATTTAGCAAAAGAATATGGTGGAAAGCTAACAGCTAAATGGGTTTATGGTATGGTAATTTATAATGGCAAAGAAGTAAAGAGATATACTTGGGATAAGAGCCATTTTTATTTTGTTGATAAACCATGCCAAAAAATTAACCCAGGATATCCACTTGACTCTATATCAATCATACCGGAATATAATAAATATTTAGTTGAATTAACAAACGAAGAAAAAGGACCGAAAGAACATAGAGATGATGTAGTAGAATTTATTGTAAATAATATATAGAAACAAAAAAGACATTCTTAAAAGAATGTCTTTTTTAATATGAAAATTTCTTATTTGTCTGAATTTAATCCTTTAAATGTAAGAGCAGCAAGAGCTGATCCAACAAAAGGAGCTACGATAAATACCCAAACTTGAGAAAGAGCTTGACCGCCTAATAAAACTGCTGGAGCTAAGCTTCTAGCTGGGTTTACAGATGTTCCTGTAAGAGGAATTCCCATTATGTGTACAAAAGTTAATGTTAAACCAATTACAACACCTGCTATTGAAGATTTAGAATCATCAGAAGTTACGCCTAATATTGTATAGATAAATACAAATGTAAGAATAACTTCAACTATAATTGCACCAACCATAGATAGACCAACAGAAGATGCATCGCCGAATCCATTAGCACCAAGACCTGCAGTAGCAACTGTAAGCGCACTAGAACTTGAAATCATGTAGTATAAAAGTCCAGCACCTGCAAAAGCACCTAATACTTGAGAAACTACATAACCTATAAAATCTTTAACTGACATTTTTTTGCTTATAAGCATTGCAAGTGAAACTGCTGGATTGATATGGCAACCAGAAACATTACCAATTACATATGCCATAGCAACAATTGATAAACCAAATGCTAAAGCAATTCCTAATGTTCCAAGAGCGCCACCAGCTATTGCAGCACTACCACAACCAAATAATACTAATACTGCTGTACCAATAAATTCGCATAAATATTTTTTCATATTATCTCCTCCTTAGATAAAATTTTATAGTAAATATAACGTAGTGTCAATAAATGAAAATTAGAATGACTGGTAATTCTAATTTTATTTATATAAATAAAAAATAGTGTAGTAATAAGCTCAAATTGTTGATATAATTAGGATACTATGTGAAAAAATAAGGAGCAAATTATGAGTGAGGTTAATATAGTTAAATGTGAAGATTATTCAGATGCTAACGTGAAGAAAGCTTTTGATGAATTAATACCTTTAATCGGAGGATTAGATTGGGTGAAACCTGGAATGAAGATAATGATAAAAGCAAATTTAGTTACATTTTTAAAACCAGAAGCGGCCGCTACGACGCATCCGTCATTACTTTGTGAGTTGGTAAAAAGACTTGTAGAAAAAGGTGCAGAAGTTGTTGTTGGAGATAGCCCTGGAGGAATGTACAATTCCATATATGTTAATAGAGTATACTCAGCAACAAGGATAGATGATGTAAAAAAATTTGGTGGAAAATTAAACGAAAACTTTGGACAATCTATTGCTAAATTTGATGAGGGAAAAATATTAAAAGAGTTTCCATATACATCTTATTTGGATGATGCAGATGTAATAATAAATTTTTGTAAATTAAAGTCTCATGGCATGATGGGAATGTCAGCAGCAGTAAAAAATTTGTTTGGTATAATACCAGGAACTAAAAAACCTGAATTTCATTATAGATACCCAAACCATAATGATTTTGCAAATATGTTGATTGATTTAAATGAATTTTTAAAGCCTAAATTGTGTATTGTGGATGCTGTTGTAGGTATGGAAGGGAATGGACCAACTGCAGGAACACCAAGACAAGTAGGTGCTATATTAGCGTCAGAGAATCCATATAAATTAGATTTAGCATGCTCAACTATAATGGGGTTGAAAATCGATGATGTTCCAACTTTAAGCGAATCGTTTAAAAGAGGATATATTCCAGAAAGTATTGAAAAAGTAGATTTGAATGATGATTTAAATAAATATTTTGTAAAAGATTACGATAATGTTCTTACACATAGAACTCTTAAATTTGAAAATCAAAATACTATATTTGGAAGAGTATCGACAAAATTATTAAAAGCAAAGCCTAATTTAAAATCAGATGAGTGTGTCGGCTGTGGAAAGTGCGCAGAAGTATGTCCAGTGAAAGCGATAGAAATTGTGAAAGGAAAAGCTAAGATTGACAGAAAAAAATGTATAAAATGTTTTTGCTGTCAGGAATTCTGTCCAAAAGGTGCAATGAAAGTGAAGAGAACTTTAGTAGCAAAATTATTAACAAAATAAAACAAGTGTACATAAAACCAATATAATTGACTATGATACAAGGCTGTGATATTATACACAAAAATGTATTAAGCGAAATAGCAAATTAATGGAGCTATTGAAAGGAGTGCTTTCTGATGAGCAACGAATTAGAATATAAACTTTTTGAACGGATTGCAGTAGCACTAGAAGGTATATTAGAGGAATTGAAAAAGCGAAATTCTGTAGATGATGAGGATTTGTTTAAAAGCATAGAATTGCCTAGTGATTTGGATTGGATTGAAGAAAAAGATGCTGTTACGCTAAATATTCAAGAATTTTTGAAACAAAAAGGTTATGATGTTTTCTATTGTACATTTATAGAAGACATTGACCCAACTATGCTTATGATTGCTAACTCTATCGGTAAATCATATACTCTGGTTGAGCCATTTATCCTGGAGATAAAGCGAAATATTGATAAACCGAGTCAATTTACTTTAAGAGTGAAAAAATATACTCAACGGTCGGCGGGTGCAATATGTGGTCTAGCTACATTGCTTAAGGATCATAAACTGTTACGGTATTATTCATACCGTAAAGCACCAGAATGTTTGGTAATTGCTAAACCTGAAAACTCGGGAAATATCCATAATTTTTATACAGGTCAGTGGCTAGAATATTATGTTGCAAATGTGGTAAACACTGTACTGGAAAGTAGAGAAGGTTACAAGAGTGTAACACTTAATATTAAAGTTAAAAACAGAAATTGTGTTGAATTTGAGTTTGATGTTATGGCTACATTGAACAATGAAATTTTTTGGGTTGAATGTAAAACAGGTGAGTATAATAAACATCTTCCTAAATATGAAAAACTTGCAAGAGAGTTAGGTATTCCTTCGAATAGAATGTTTTTAGTAGTTGCGGTGATAGATGATGAGACAGCAAAATCCTTGAGCAATGCACATGATATAACTATATGTAGTGTTGAGAAATTCAAATCAATATTTGAAAAGTCATTAGAAGCATAAAAGTTACTAATGAAATGATATGGTAACTAACATCCTTTGATGGCATGTTAGTTACCGTGTCTTTAATTTGAAATAGAGTGGAGTAAAAAATGACAAAAGAATCTTGTGTTGTTATCAATAATGTTCAGATACCATATATAATTAAAAGTTATAAAAAATCAAAACATATAAAAATATTTTTTAGAGATGGTTTGGTAAAAATAACTAAACCTAAATATGTGAGTGAAAAAGTTGCATTTGATTTTCTTATGTCTAATACAGAAAATGTTTATAAAGGATATTTGAAAAGTTTAGATGTAAAAAAAGAAAAAATAAAACACTGGATTGATAACGAAAAGATACTTTATAGAGGTGAAAATTACACAGTTTGCAGAAAAGTTAAAGAATGCAAAAATGTGAAAATATATATAGATGATAAAAAACAAATGATAACAATAACAGTACCAAAGAATTTAGAGGAATGTGAAATAAAGAAAAGAGTGGATAAACTTATTAAGAAGCGTTTGAAAACTGAAACAGAAGAAATTTTGATGGAAACGTTACCATATTGGAATAATATGATGAATCTTAATCATAATACAGTGGTTGTAAAAGATACTATTGGAAGATATGGAAGTTGTATACCTACAAAAAAAGCATTACAATTTTCATCAAGACTTGCAATGTTGCCTCAAGAAGCTGTTGATGCAATAGTTGTTCATGAACTTTCTCATATAGTTTATAAGAATCATAATAAAGATTTCTATAGCTTGGTACAAAGATATATTCCTAATTATAAAGAAATTGATAAATGGTTAAAAAATAATAGTAATCAAATTTATATTTAAAGCAAGAAGGAGGACAAAAAGTGATAGAACTAAAAAATATTACATTTGAACGCGATGGAAAAAAGATACTTGATGACGTTAGTTTGAAAATTGATGAAGATAAATTTATCGTTATAACTGGGCCAAACGGCTCGGGAAAGTCAACATTAACAAAAATTATCATGGGAATAGAAAAACAAGATAGTGGTGAAATATATTTTAATGGTAAAGAAATTACTAATTTGCCAATAGATGAAAGAGCGAAACTTGGAATAGCATATGCTTTTCAACAACCTGTAAAATTTAAAGGGTTAACAGTATATGAACTTATAAAATTATCAGCGGGAAAAGAAATAAAAAAAGCAGAAGCATGTAATATATTATCTAAAGTTGGATTATGTGCTAAAGAATATGTTGATAGAGAAATAAATGCTTCACTATCTGGTGGAGAATTGAAGAGAATAGAAATAGCAATGGTAGCAGCAAGAAAAGCAGCGCTAACTATTTTTGATGAACCAGAAGCGGGAATAGATTTATGGAGCTTTAATCATCTAATAAATGTTTTTGAAGATATGATTAAAGAAACAAAAGGTATAACAATGATTATTTCTCATCAAGAAAGAATTTTAGACATAGCAGATAAAATTGTTTTGGTAGATAGTGGAAAGATAAAGAAGGTTGGAACTAAAGAAGAGGTTATGCCGCTAGTGCTTGGAAATAAAATATGTTGTAAGTTAGGAGGTAGTATAGATGGATAGTTTGGATACTAACTTATTAAAAGAAATTGCTGATATGAATCTAGCGGAAATTGAAGGTGCTTATAACATAAGAAAAAATGGTAAAGGAATAGAACGCAAAATTACAGAGAATATAAATATTGTAAATAAAGAAGATAAAGATGGAATTGATATTTTTGTAAAAGAAAACACAAAATTTGATGTAGTGCATATACCAGTTATTATCACAGAAAGTGGGTTAAGTGATGTTGTATATAATGATTTCTACATTGGAAAAAATGCGGAAGTAGTTATAATAGCAGGTTGTGGAATTCACAATGATCATCATGAAGATTCACAACATAATGGTATTCATAGATTTTTCTTGGAAGAAGGCGCAAAGGTAAAATATATAGAAAAGCATTATGGCGAAGGTGATGGAAACGGAAAAAGAATTTTGAATCCTGTAACAGAAGTGTATTTAAAAGACGGTAGTACTTTAGAAATGGAATCAATTCAAATAAAAGGAGTTGATTCAACAGATAGATTAACAAAAGGAACATTAGAAGCTAATACAAACTTTGTAGTTAGTGAAAAAATAATGACACATGGATCACAATATGCAAAAACATCATTTGAAGTTGAATTGAATGGAGAAAATGCCAGTACACATGTAACGTCACGTTCTGTTGCTACTGAAAATTCAATCCAAGAATTTATATCTAAAGTTTCAGGAAATAACAAATGCTTTGGACACGTTGAATGTGATGCAATAGTAAAAGACAACGCAAAAGTAATCGCGATACCAGAAATAATTGCAAATCATGTAGAGGCAAACTTAATACATGAAGCTGCAATAGGAAAAATAGCAGGAGAGCAATTAATAAAATTAATGACATTAGGATTAAGTGCAAAAGAAGCAGAAGACGAAATTATAAATGGATTCTTGAAATAAAAAAAGATGGCATGTGCCATCTTTTTTTATTTCAAGAATAACGAATAGTGAATAATTTTTCGTCGGTCCACAGTGTGGTGCGAAAAAAGAGACATATATGTCTGTAAAGCAGGTGCTGAAAAGAGATTTTTCAAAAAAATACCTGTTTACATAAATCACAAATCGCTGTTATACTAAATTTGTATACAGGAGGTTTAAAAATGAAAAATAAAATATTACTTTTTTTTATGTTCCTTATAACTATTTTTTATATAAGCAATTTCTCGAATGCGTATTATACAAGTAGCTATAAAGAACCAACTGTTCTATTAAAAGTTAATACTAGAGGAGAAGGAGTAAAATGGCTTCAAGATATGCTAAATCATAATGGATATTCATTAACAGTTGATGGCATATTTGGAAACAATACATTGAATGCAGTAAAAAAATTTCAATCTAATGTTAATATACAAGTTGATGGGATTGTTGGCTCACAAACAAGAAATATGTTAAAACAATATGGAACTAGCACAACATCAATAAATGCGTATCGATATACGAGTGTAAATGTTAATTTTAGAACAGGTCCTTCAACTACTTATAGTTCGTTAGGAATACTTGCAAAAGATACGAATGTTTATGTGGTAAACAAGAGAAGTGATGGATGGTCATATGTAAAATATAACAATAAATACGGATACATTTATTCGCAATATTTAAAAACATCAATTACAACTAATGCATTGCCGAAGTTTAATAGAACGGCTAAATCATTAATCAGTATAATAAAGAATTGTAAAGCATATTATGCGAATAATAATTTTTATTATAGCTTAGCAGCAGGCGTTAGAAGTATTCCAGCCGATAATAGTAAAACATATGACGGAAAGCGATATGTTGATTGTAGTTCTTTCACTAGTTGGGTGCTATACGAATATGCGTTAGCTAATGGAAATACAGCGATGAAAAATTATTTTTCTACTCAAAAAACAAGCAGCACTTTTGCAAGTATAGGTGCAAATGGTGGAAATAGTTATTTAAGTGTTATAGACAGAAAGTCTTCTAATAGAAATGCTGATTTAGCAAATGCTAGAGAAGGAGATATACTAGTTACAAATGGCCACGTTGAATTCTTTAAATCGTATGTAAAAAATACAAATGGAACATTAAATATAAAAGTATATAATTGCGGGTCGGATAGTAGTATAAAAGCATCTGGTGCAACAACATCTGCTACAAAAAAGGCTTCAGAAATTTTATATATTCTTAGAGTGAAATAATTAAAATAAATAATAGAGAATGAAGAATATTTATTAAATTTTCTTTATTCTCTATTTTTTTCTCTTTACTGTGCTTTTTGTATATGCTATCATTTGTTAAGAAATGTTGGATAAAGGAGAAGACAATGGCGCGATATACTGATGTTATGCAAGAGATATATAATGAAAACAATATTGAAATCGAAATGCTTTCGAAGAATTGGATTTCTAAAATAAAAAAAGATGGAAAAATAAAATATTATATTAGGACAAAATCACCTTTGAATAATTATGCATCTGCTGTCATATGTAATGATAAATATGCGACGTATTGTGTGTTAAAGAGTGAAGATATTCCTGTGCTAGAACATAAAATATTATTTAATTCCAAAACAAGAGGGGATGAATTATCAGATTTTTCGTCGCTAAAAGAAATTAAACAATATTTAAAACAACATGTAAAATTAGTTATAAAAGATAATTTGGGCACTAAAGGTCGTGGCGTATATTTATGCAAAAATTTTTCTGAAGTAAAAAGGAATATAAAAAAGCTTTTTAAAAGAAAAGATGCTATAGTAATACTTCCATTTTATGATATAGAAACAGAATATAGATGTATATATTTGGATGGCAATGTTGAATTGATTTATGCAAAACATAAAGAAGAAGGTGGATGGAAACATAACTTGAGTCAAGGAGCTAAAGCGGGGGCTGTAACAGACGAAACTTTAAAACAAAAATTAGAAGTACTGGCTAAAAAAGTTGCTCAAGTATTAGATGTTAGGTTTGTTAGCATTGATATTTCGCAATTAGCTACAGGCGAATTATATGTAATGGAAGTTAATTCAGGAGTTATAATAAGTAAAGCGATTGACCAACTAGAGAATGGTTATGAAGAAGCAAAGAGAATATATCAAAAAGCAATGGAAAAAGTTTTTGAATAAAAAATAAGCAACCAAGGTATGGTTGCTTATTTTTATTATTTATCTGTACTTCCAAAACCACCTAATCTTTCGCCAGTCGCTTTATCATCATCTGCAATAAGAAAATTTTGAAAGAATGCTTGACCTATAACATCATGTTTTTTTATTACAGTATCAACAGGGAAAAGATTGTAATATGCATACATAAGATGTCCGTCATTATCAGGATTTCCATAATAGTCACATTCTATAACACCAATGCTGTTTGCTAGAAGCAATCCCTTTTTGCCAGGATTAGAACTTCTGTTAGCAAGTATCAATACTTCATCTTCACCAAAATATGATTTTATACCTGTTTTTACTAATGTTGGCTTGAAAGTTTCGTAGTCATTATCTCCACTTAAAAATTTCTTTATATTTGCAAAAACAGTTTTCCAAATTGAAGGAATAACTGTATCTTCGGCTGCTTCTAAATCATATCCAACAGAATTTTTAGTTTTTCTAATTGGTAAAGTAATATCGCTATCTTCAAACCCCTTACATACTTCAAATCCTCTTGTTCTCATAAAAACTCCTCCTTAATCAAATTAAAAAAATTATATAGTACCTATAATTGGATGTCAAATTCTAAAATTATATACTAGCATCAATCTCTTGATAAAACTAAAATTATGTGGTATAACATATTGATAGAAGAAATGGAGGAGATTAAATGAGTAGAGAATTAGCCGAGCTAATATTTCCAAATATAACAAAAACACCAGAAGATTATGAAAAAATGTATCCAGCAAGAAACTTGCCAGAAGGAGCAATGGTAACTAGATTTGCACCAAGTCCAACAGGATTTATACATGTGGGTTCTCTTTTTGGTGCTAACTTAGATAGAAGACTTGCAGATCAAACTAATGGAGTTTGTTATTTAAGAATAGAAGATACAGATGGAAAAAGAGAAGTTGATGATGGAATCAACTTAGTTATAAACGGTTTAAAAGTATTTGCAATTGAATTTGATGAAGGTCCAACAAGTGAAATAGAAGCTAAAGGCGATTATGGACCATACTTACAAAGTCAAAGAAAAGATATTTATCAATGTTATGCTAAATCATTAGTTGAAAAAGGACTTGCTTATCCATGTTTCTGTACAGCAGAAGAATTGAATGAAATTAGAGAAAGACAAGAAAAATTAAAAGTTGTTCCAGGATATTATGGAGAATTTGCAGTTTGTAGAAAAATGAGCGAACAACAAATGATTGAAAGAATACAAAATGGTGAACCATATATAATTAGATTAAAATCACCAGGAAGTATGAGCAGAAAAATTAAATTTAAAGATATGATTAGAGGAACAATTGAATTTCCAGAAAATGTACAAGACGTTGTAATTATAAAATCTGATGGACTTCCAACATATCACTTTGCCCATGCTGTAGATGATCATTTAATGAGAACAACACATGTAATAAGAGGAGAAGAATGGATTTCATCAGTTCCACTTCATGTGCAATTGTTCCAAGTATTAGGATTTGAAATGCCACAATATATACATACTCCAACAATCATGAAAGATGATGAAGGCAGTAAGAGAAAGATTAGTAAGAGAAAAGATCCAGAAGCTTCGGCATCTTACTATAAAGATAATGGTATTCCAAAAGAAGCTGTTATTGATTACTTAATGAATATATTAAATTCTAATTTTGAAAATTGGAGAAAACAAAATCCATTAGCTCCATTATCAGAGTTTAAAGTAGATCCACACAAAATAAGTTCAAGTGGTGCATTATTTGATTTAGTAAAACTAAATGACGTTTCAAAAAATACTATAGCTACATTCACAGCTGAAAAAATTTATAAAGAAGGATTAGAATGGGCTGAAGAATACGATAAAGATTTAGCAGAACTTATGAAGAAATATAAAGATTTCACAACTGCTATTTTAAACATTGAAAGAACAGGAACAAAAGTAAGAAAAGATATTGCTAAATGGTCTGAGTTAAGAGAAAATTTAGAATATTTATTTGATGAAGTATATTTTGAAAAAGAACATGAATATGAATGGCAAAGTATTACAGATATGAATGAAATCAAAAATATTTTAAATGAGTATTTAAAACTATATGATGAAAATGATGACAAAGATACATGGTTTAATAAGATGAAAGATCTTGCCGAAAAACTTGGATATGCTAGAGAAGTAAAAGAATACAAAGCAAATCCTGAAAGTTATAAAGGTCATGTTGGAGATATAAGTACAGTAATAAGAGTAGGACTAACCTCAAGAAGAAATACACCAGACTTATATGAAATACTTAAAAATTTAGGCAAAGAAAGAATAGAAAAAAGATTTAATATTTTATAATTTGAAAATTTAATATGTATATGATATAATCCCTTCAAAAGATTCTTTTGGAGGGATTTTCAATGAAAGGACAGAAAGGGTTGGGCTTTGACTTTTTACTTGGCAATAAGTTTAAATCAAATGCTACATTCTTTATGTCTATGATCGCAATTGCGTTGTTTGTTGCATATCCTACACGGTCTAGGGAACTTTGCATGTATGCTATTTTGATTTCAACACTTGCCGATTTAGTATTGATGGATTATAACAATTTGCCTGGCATAGTACTTGGTGAAAAAAGATTTTATACCGGAATGGCACTGTTTGGAATAACGCATGTTATATACATGGTTTGTTTTTCTAATATGATGGTACAGAGTGGACCATTTGTATATACTCCTAAAGTTAATATAGCATTTTGGATTTTTAGCATAATATTTGTATTTTCGCTGACATTTTCGGCACTTATGCTATCTATAGCATATAAGAAAAAGATATATTTCTGTATTGCAACAATTATCTATGTGATGTTAATTTGCTTTTCGCTTGGCAGCATGTATCTTTGTGCAGCGGTGTTAGGCGGTAAATGTTACCTGGCAGCAATCGGTATTACATTCTTTTGGATTTCTGATGTGCTAATTTTGATTAGAGAAACCAAGAAAGATACATCGCTTATTCGAAAACTAATCTGGGTATTTTACCCGATTGGACAAATGCTAATAGTATTTAGTATATAAAAAGGTCGGCGCAATGCCGACCTTTTTAAAGAATAAAGAATATGAAAAAGTATTTGACAAGTTACGTATACCGTAGTATAATATCGGTTGTGTAATCCGCCTAATTAAGGTTATAAATGCCCAAAAGGCTACCTAAATGAGAGATTAGCGAGTTTTATATGAAAAGGAGGTGCTACTTAATATGTACGCTATAATTGAAGCATGTGGCAAACAATACAAAGTAGCTGAAGGAGATTTAGTTTTATTAGAAAAATTAGAAGCCAATGAAGGAGAAAAAGTTGTATTTGATAAAGTATTACTTATCTCTGATGGTGAAAAAATAAAAGTGGGAACTCCAACTGTGAAAAGTGCAAAAGTAGAAGCTACAGTTGTTGAACACGGAAAAGCAAAGAAAATAGTTGTTTTCAAGTACAAAGCTAAAAAGAATGAAAGAAAGAAACAAGGACACAGACAACCATATACAAAAATTAAGATTGAAAAAATCAGTCAAAGAGCTAGTACAAAGAAAGCTGCTGCAGAAGAAGCTGCAGAATAATTAATTAGATTTTATGAAAAATCAAATAGAATATATTAACAAGAGAGGTGAATGAAATGGCACATAAAAAGGGTATGGGTAGTACCAAAAATGGACGTGATAGTGAGTCGAAGAGACTTGGTGCCAAAAGAGCAGACGGTCAATTTGTACTAGCTGGAAATATCTTAGTTAGACAAAGAGGAACAAAAATCCATCCAGGAAATAATGTAGGAATCGGAAGCGATGACACATTATACGCAAAAGCTGATGGAATCGTTAGATTTGAAAGAAAAGGAAAGGATAAGAAACAAGTTTCTATCCAAACTATCGAAGAGTAAAAAGCATGAAAATCAGCAATTAGCTGTGTCAAAAGAAGGAGAAACATCCTCGGCGTACCCTCGTACGCCTTGCGGTGTTTCTCCTTCTTTTTCCTTGCTACTTACTGCTTTTGCTGCTTTTTACAGATGCTCACAAGTTTTTTTGTAGTTTTAAATACGAATGTCTTTATAAAACCTTATTGAATGGTGAATAATGAATGGTTAATAGGGAATAATTATCTAATCGTAAGTTAGAGGATAACTAGTAACTATTCGTTATTCACTAGTTGTAAACTTAGAAATATTATGGTATACTAATAAAAGGAAATTTTAGGAGGAACAAACAATGTTCATAGATTATGCAAAAATAACTATTGCCTCTGGTAATGGAGGAAATGGTGCTATTACATTTAGAAGAGAAAAATATGTTGCTAATGGCGGACCTGACGGCGGAGATGGCGGAAAAGGCGGAAGTGTATATTTCGAAGTTGACTTGGGGTTAAATACATTAGTTGATTTTAGATATAAGAAGAAATATGAAGCGAAGAATGGCGAACCAGGTCGCGGAAGTAGATGTAATGGTAAAAAAGGTGAAGATTTATATATAAAAGTGCCGCAAGGAACTGTAATAAAAGATGAAGAGACAGGAAAAGTTATAGCTGATCTTTCTGAAGTTGGACAAGTTGAATGTGTATTAAAAGGTGGAAAAGGTGGAAAAGGAAATGTCCATTTTGCAACAGCTACAAGACAAATTCCAAACTTTGCAGAGACTGGTGAACCAGGATTAGAAAAGACAGTTATATTAGAATTAAAATTAATTGCTGATGTAGGACTTCTTGGATATCCAAATGTCGGAAAATCTACATTACTTTCGAAGATGACACTTGCTAGACCTAAAATAGCTGATTATCATTTTACAACATTAGAACCTAATCTGGGAGTTGTAAAACTTGATAATGGAGACTCTTTTGTTATGGCGGATATTCCAGGATTAATCGAGGGCGCTAGTGAAGGTGTTGGACTTGGACTTAATTTCTTAAGACATGTTGAAAGAACTAGATTGCTATTACATGTAATAGATGTTGCGGGTACAGAAGGTAGAGATCCAGTAGAAGATTTTTATAAAATAAATAAAGAACTTGAGAACTATAGTGATAAATTACCTAAAAAGATTCAAGTTATTGCTGCTAATAAAACTGATGTTTTGCAAGATAGTGATAACTATGAAAGACTTGAAAAGGATGCCAAAGAGCATGGTTATGAAATATATAAAATATCAGCTGTAACAGGTGAAGGTTTAAAGGAATTATTTTATAAAATTTCTGAATTATTAAAAGAGATTCCTAAAATTGAAATTGAAGAAGTTGATAAGACAGTATATTACACTTATGAAGATGATGAAGACGGTTGGGAGATTCATAGAAAAGGTAATAAATTTGTTGTTAGCGGGAAAGAAATAGAAACTCTTATGAGAAGAATTAATTTCTCTGATTATGAATCGTTGGCATATTTCCATTTAATGCTTAGAAAAATGGGCATTGATGCTGCGCTTAGAAAAAAAGGAATAAAAGTTGGAGATATAGTTCAAATATTCGACTGGGAATTTGAATATGAAGAATAAATAAATAATAAATAAAAGCAGGCTAATAGCCTGCTTTTGTCATATTTTTCTTCTTTATGTACATAATATAGTACTAGAGAAAGAGGCGATATGTAAATGAGAGATTATTATTTAAACGAAGGAAAGATTATAAAAGATAAAACGGAAGATGAAATAAAAAAAGAGTTGATAACGAGTATTAATAATGTTATATTAGAGTTGAATACTGCACATGAAAATTATGATAATGCAGTCGGAAAAGAAATGATTGATTATTATTCATATCAAATAAAAGCGTTTCAATCAAAATATGATTATTTGATTAAGACAATTAAAAATATGAATATTAATCAATTCAAAAAAATAATTTAAGGAGGAAAAGAAATGGGAGCTTTATTATCAAATCTTGTATGGATTGTAGTAGCAATGGTGATATTATTTGTGGTATTAAAATTGCTAAAAAAATCTACAAAAGTAATTATGTCTTTATTAGTTAATGCATTAATAGGAGCTGTAGTTCTATGGGTATTAAGTTTAGTTTTACCTTCAGTATTCCAAGTTAATGTTATTTCAGCATTAATAGTAGGATTTTTAGGAATTCCAGGTTTAATACTAGTTGCAATAATTGGGTTACTATTATAAAAACTATCATTTTACAAGGGAGAAATTTAAATGAACATACTTTTAGTTACTATGGGAATGGATATAGGTGGTGCAGAAACACATATTTTAGAACTTGCAAAAGAACTTAAAAAACGTGGAAATGTTGTATATGTTGCATCAAACGGTGGTAAATATGTTGAGGAACTGAACGAAAGTGGAATAGAACATATTTGGGCGCCATTACATAATAAACACCCATTAAATATGTTAAAATCGAGCAAAATATTGAAACAAACAATTTTGGATAAAAAAATAGATTTAGTTCATTCGCATTCAAGAATATCCTCATTTGTTTGCGGGAAACTATTTAATAAAATGAATTTTCCATTTGTAACATCAGCTCACTGGACATTTAAAGTTACTCCTTTGCTTAGAAAAATGACAAATTGGGGAGAAAATGTTGTCGCCGTAAGTGAAGATATAAAAGAGTATCTTATTAAAAATTATGGTGTAGATGAATCTAGTATTTTTGTTACGGTTAATGGTATTGATACAGAAAAGTTTTCAAAAAATATTGATTTCTCAGATATTGAGAAAGAATTTGATTTAAGAAAAGATTCTCGAAGAATCGTATACATAAGCCGAATGGATGAGAGCAGAGCGCTAGTTGCAAGACAACTAATTAACATTTCCAAAGAATTAGATGAAAAAATAGAAAATTTAGAAATAGTAATTGTTGGTGGAGGAGATGTTTTTGATGAATTAAATCAAAAATGTGACGATATCAATAAAGAATTAGGGAAAAAACTTATAATAATGACTGGTGCAAGAACAGATATAAACAAATTTGCCGCATGCGGAGAAATTTTTATAGGCGTAAGTAGATCGGCGTTAGAAGCAATGGCATGTGAAATGCCGGTAATAGTTGCAGGAAATGAAGGATATATCGGAATTTTTGATGAATCAAAATTAGATAGTGGAATTGAAACTAATTTCTGCTGTAGGGGGCTAGAGATGCCAACTGAAGAAACATTAAAAAAAGATATCTTGGAATTGATGCAAAAACAAAATAAGGAAAATTATGGTAAATATGGTCGAGAAACAGTTCAAAACTATTATTCAATAAAGAAGATGGTGGATGATTGCGAAAGAGCTTATGATAAAACATTAAAAGAACACGAAAAATAAATTTATAATATTTCGACAAAAAATAGAAAAAGAACTAAAAAATGTTGACAAAAACGAACCCTGGTGGTAAAATTAGTTAGCAAACCGCAAAGGGTTCTTTTTTTTTGAAAAAAGAAATAGCGTAAAATGCTTATAAGCATACGGAGGTGTAGAAATGAGAGATAAAATAACTCTAGCTTGTACAGAATGTCAACAAAGAAATTATGACAAGAAAAAGAACAAGAAAAATGATCCAGATAGACTAGAAATGAAAAAGTATTGCAAATTCTGCAAGAAACATACTGCTCACAAAGAAACAAAATAATAGAAAAGGTGTTGATTAATATGCCAGAAATAGAAAACAAGCCAAAAAGAAGTTTTATGCAAAATATGAAAACTGAATTAAAAAAAGTAGTATGGCCATCATCAAAACAAGTATCAAAAAGTACTGTTGCTACAATTAGCTTTGTATTGTTAATAGCTGTTATACTAGCTCTTTTAAATTGGGGGTTCAGTGAGCTTAGTAATTTTTGGTGGAAACTAATAATTAAATAATAAGGAGGAGTAAAATGCCTCAAAACGATGGAAATAACAATGAAGAAGCAAGATGGTATGTAGCTCATACATATTCGGGGTATGAAAACAAAGTAAAAGATACTTTGGAAAAAGCCGTAGAGAATAGATCTATGCAAGATGTTATTCAAGAAATTGTTGTGCCAATGGAAGAGCAAATCGAAATAAAAGATGGTAAAAGGAAAACAATGTTAAAAAAAGTTTTTCCTGGATACGTTCTTATAAAAATGATTCTTACAGAAGAATCATGGTATGTTGTAAGAAATGTAAGAGGTGTTACTGGATTTGTTGGAGCAGGTGGAAAACCTGTACCATTGACAGAAGAAGAAATTAGAGCCATGGGATTCGAGACAGCTCAAGTTACTATCGATTGTGAAGTAGGAGACACTGTAAAAATTGTTTCTGGACCACTTGAGAGTTTCGTTGGTGTAGTCGAAGAAATAAATATGGAAAAAGCGAAAGTTAAAGTTTTAGTATCTATGTTTGGAAGAGAAACTCCTGTAGAACTAGAATTTGCTCAAATACAGAAAATGTAATGTAGGAGGTGTATAGAGATGGCAGAAAAGAAAGAAACAACCGTTATTAAATTGCAAATACCAGCTGGAAAAGCAACTCCAGCACCACCAGTAGGTCCAGCATTAGGATCAAGTGGTATCAATATCATGCAATTTGTAAAAGAATTTAATGATAGAACAGCAGATCAAGCTGGAATGACAATCCCAGTAGTTATTACTGTTAATAAAGATAAATCTTTTACATTTATAACAAAGGTTCCACCAGTTGCTGACTTATTATTGAAAGCTGCAAAAATCGAAAAAGGTTCAGCAAAACCTAATAGAGATAAAGTAGCTACAGTAACAATGGCAACAGTTGAAGAAATAGCAAAAACTAAAATGCAAGATTTAAATGCAGGAAGTTTAGAAACTGCTATGAGCATGGTAAAAGGAACAGCTCGTTCAATGGGAATCGTAGTTGCTGAATAATTTAAAAATATGGGAGATTTAACAAAGATTAAATCGTTTGAACCAAAGGAGGATTAAAATGAAAAGAGGAAAGAAATATCAAGATAGCGTTAAGCTTATTGATAAAGAAGCATCTTATGATGCAAAAGCTGCATTAGAATTAATCGAAAAAATGCCAAAAGCTAAATTCGATGAGACTGTAGAAGCTCATTTTAGACTTGGTGTTGATTCTAAACATGCAGATCAACAAGTAAGAGGAGTTATCGTGCTACCACATGGTACAGGTAAAACACAAAGAGTTTTAGTATTTGCTAAAGGAGATAAAGCAAAAGAAGCTGAAGCTGCTGGTGCTGACTTTGTTGGAGCAGACGATTTAGTTCCAAGAATTGAAAAAGAAAACTGGTTTGATTACGACGTTATCGTTGCAACACCAGATATGATGGGACTTATTGGTAGATTAGGTAAGGTATTAGGACCAAAAGGATTAATGCCAAACCCAAAATCTGGAACAGTTACTATGGATGTAGCTAAAGCTGTTACAGAAATTAAATCAGGTAAAATCGAATATAGATTAGATAAAAACAATATTATTCACTGCCCAATTGGAAAGATGTCTTTTGGAGCTGAAAAATTAGCTGAAAACTTCAATGCTTTATATGAAGCAATTGTTAAAGCTAAACCAGCTGCAGCAAAAGGACAATACATTAAGAGTGTATCTGTATCTAGCACAATGGGACCTGGTGTTTCAGTAAAAGCTTAAATAAATATTGTAACCAAAGACAGTAGGTTGCTATAAGCATAAAATTTTCCTACCGAGGTAGATGAGCGGACAAAAAGTCTGATATGTTTACTTTGGTAGTGAATATATCAGACTTTTAAATTTAATTAGAAAAAGGAGGAGGTGCTAAAATGGCAAATGCAAAAGTTTTAGCTCAAAAACAAAGTGATATAGCAGAATTAAAAGAAAAATTCGAAAAATCAAAATTAGTAATCCTTACAGACTATAGAGGAATTAATGTTGAAGATATCACAAAAATTAGAGCAGATTTAAGAAAAGCTAACTGTGAATACAAAGTTGCAAAAAATACAACTTTAAAATTTGCAGCAAAAGAAGCTAATCTTGAAGGAATTACAGATATACTTGAAGGTCCTACAGCTATAACATTTAGTTATGAAGATTACGTAGAACCAGCTAAAGTTTTATATAACTATGCTAAAACATCTGAGTTCTATAAAATAAAAGGTGGAATAATGGATGGCAAAGTAATTTCAGTTGATGAAGTTCTAAAGCTAGCTAAATTACCATCAAGAGAAATGTTACTTACTCAACTTGCTACTGTATTGCTTGCTAATATTAGAAATGTGGCAGTAGTATTAGATCAAGTGAGAGAACAAAAAGAAAACGCTTAAGACCGACAAATGAAAATCGGCATCTTGCGTCGTTATTTGATTTCTATCGGTGCTCAACGTACCAACGTACGCCTCTGCGCCTCAGAAATCAAATGCCTAGCAATATACCAATTTTGCTTTGTCGTAAGGAAAAAGCAATTGGTAGGGTTGTAAAAATATATATTTATAAATAAAAATGAAAAGGAGAAATTTAAAATGGAAAAAATCGAAAATTTAATAGCTGAAATCGAAAAACTTACAGTTTTAGAATTAGCTGATTTAGTAAAAGCAATTGAAGAAAAATTTGGAGTATCTGCTGCAGCTGCTGCAGTTGTTGCTGCTCCTGCTGCTGGTGGAGCTGCCGCAGCTGAAGAAAAATCATCTTTTAACGTTGTATTAAAAGATGCTGGTGCTGGAAAATTAGCAGTTATCAAAGTAGTTAGAGAAGCTACAGGATTAGGATTAAAAGAAGCTAAAGAATTAGTTGATGGAGCTCCTAAGACAGTTAAAGAAAACGTAGCTAAAGACGAAGCTGAAAAAATGAAAGCTGACTTAGAAGCTGCTGGTGCTGTTGTAGAATTAGCATAATGCAATAAAAAACGGATTCCCGGAAGGGAATCTTTTTTTATTGCATTTTATAGAAATAAATTCTTTCACCCTGGTTGAAAAGCGAAGCCATTTTGTTGCAACGAAGTTGCGACAAAATCAGCCAGGGTGAAGAATTGGAAACGGTATCGAATTTCTGGTTTGTGTGCGAAGCCATTTTGTTGCAACGAAGTTGCGACAAAATCAGCCAGGGTGGAGAATTGGAAACAATATCGAATGAGAAACAATTTACGTCGGACATAGAACGTACACCCGAAGGGTGAACAGAGTATGTCTGCCGTAAATTGTTGCGACTGATTGAATAGAAAAAATTCATTTTTTATGGTATAATATAAAATATTTTAAGTTATAAAAATAAAGGAGAAACTATGTATATTGCTTTAAACTCAGACAATGAGAGAGTTCATATCTCTAATACAAAAGACGAAGAAAAATATTTTTGTTCTATATGTGGAGAGGAAGTTATTAAGAGAAAAGGTTTAATTAATGCACATCATTTTGCGCATAAAAGTAATAGCAAATGTATAGAAAGTGATGGATGGCATTATGATATGTCAGATTGGCATTATGATTGGCAAAATCAATTTCCAATTGAGAATCAAGAGGTTGTGTTTAAAATAAATGACAAAATTCATAGAGCGGATGTATTTATAAATAATACGGTTATAGAATTTCAACATAGTCCAATAACTGAAGAAGAATTCAACGATAGAAATAATTTTTATAAAAAGCTTGGATATAAAATTATTTGGATATTTGATGCTTTAGGAAAAGAGATTAGCCATTATCGTGGTGGTAAAAACGATAATATAGTTTGTTCGTGGAATTATCCAATTAGATTCTTAAACAATGTTGATTGTGAAGATTCGAAAGTAGATATTTTTTTGCAAATTAATGAAGCTATTTGGTATAGGCAACCTAATTATAGAAATATTAATAATTTTAAAGAATTGATTATAGAGAATAATATAATAAAAATTAGTGAATTAAATGATGGTTTAAAATATTTTTCTTCAGACGATTATTATAGTGATTTTGAAATAATAGATTTGTTTTGTCCGTTTAAATGTAGAAATAATGAAAAATATTCTTATAAAAAAGTACTTAATCTTCATAGACTTACAGACGAAATATATAATTATGCGTTAGAAAGTCATTATAAATTTTATGGTTATTGTCCAGTGCGTAATAATGAGTTTTTTGATCATACAGAATGTCATGCTTGTAAATATATAGATACGAATTGTATGAGATGTATGTATAGATTTAGAAATTTAGAAACTAATCGAGTTTCTGAAATACTTGATGTGAAATATGATAGAGATGGAAGGGTTGTATTCCTAAAACTATGTGTTGATGGAGAAATTAAAGAATATCATTTAAAAGAATTGCCTTATTATACTAAAACACTTTTAGAATTTGCAGAAAAGAAAAATGATATTAAAGTAGCACGATTTGTGAATGTTAATACAGGGAAAGCGGTTCAATTAACAGGCTATGACCTAAGAATGTTACTAAAAACAAAAAAATGTATTGGAAAATTATGTACAGAATTTGGAAATGCGTCTTCGGAAAAATATGAAATTTATTATTGGGATAAGCCTGTTTGGTTACTAACTTGGTTTGTTGAAGAAAGAAAAACGACTATTTAACATAGCCGTTTTTCTTTTAAAAAGGGAATATCCTAATTTTATTACAGTATTACAAAAATTATGTAATCTTTAAAATATGTAAGTTATATAAAAATAATAACATAAGTAGTGCTGTTTATTGCCATTAACACTTCATTTTTCTTGCCTTAAAACGCATGAAATGATACAATATTTCCGTAAGGAAGTGATGATTTTGGAACCATTAACACCCATGATGAGACAATATATGGAAGTTAAAGAAAATTATAAAGATTGTATTTTAATGTATAGATTAGGAGACTTTTTTGAGATGTTTTTTGATGATGCAATTGTTGCGTCTAGAGAACTAGAACTTACACTTACTGGAAGAGATTGTGGAAGAGAAG
This sequence comes from Clostridia bacterium, assembly GCA_017521465.1. Classification (GTDB taxonomy): domain Bacteria; phylum Bacillota; class Clostridia; order TANB77; family UBA1234; genus RGIG6291. Next base: position 89,969 of record JAFXCN010000011.1, read on the forward strand.
AAAGAGCTCCTATGTGTGGCGTGCCACACCATGCCGTACAAAATTATATAGCAAGATTGATTTCAAAAGGATATAAAGTTGCTGTTTGTGAACAAATGGAAGATCCATCGACAGCAAAAGGAATAGTAAAAAGAGAAGTTACAAGAGTTATTACACCTGGAACGGTAATTGAAGCTAATATGCTAGATGAAAAGCGAAACAATTATGTAGCGGCAATATATAGAGTCGGTATTTACTACGGATTAGCGTATTCAGATGTATCAACAGGCGAATTCTACACCACTGAAATTACGGAAGGAAACAATTTTTCTAAGTTATTAGATGAATTATCAAGATTTGAACCAGCGGAACTTGTGGTAAATAATGAGCTATATCAAGATACGATTGAAATTCAAACTATAAAAAATAAGTTTAATACATATATTTCGTTAAGGGAATATGATGTTAGCGAAACAAGCTCGCTTATTTCAGATGAAGTGAAAAAGAAAACTTATGCAACTAAAGCGTGTGATGCATTGTTGTTATATATTGCAGAAACACAAAAAGTTGATATGAAACATATTAACGATATTAAGTTTTACGATATAAACAAATTCATGATTTTAGATAGTACTGCTAGAAAAAATTTAGAGCTAACTGAAACGCTTCGTGATAAAAACAAAAAAGGTAGCTTACTTTGGGTGATTGATAAAACAGTTACTTCAATGGGCGGTAGACTTATAAGAAAATGGATTGAAGAACCGCTTACTAATATAGCTGATATTAATGATAGATTAGAAGGAGTTAACGAATTAAAAAGTGATATTATAGGCAGAGGCGAAATTAGAGAAGTATTAAAGAAGGTTTATGACATAGAGCGTCTTACAGGAAAAATTGCGTATGGAACAATTAATGCAAGAGATTTGATAGCTCTAAAAAATTCATTAATGCAATTACCAGAACTTAAGAAGCTAATAGAAAATAGTGAAATAAAGATAATAAAAGATTTGTATAACCAAATGGATTTGCTTCAAGATATTGCTAAACTTATTGATGATGCAATTGTTGATGAGCCACCACTTGCGATTACTGAAGGTGGAATTATTAAATCTACATACAATGAAGATGTTAATAAATTTAGAACTGCAGCTACTGAAGGTAAGAACTGGGTACTAGCAATTGAAGCAAAAGAAAAAGAAGTAACCGGAATTAAAACAATGAAAGTTGGATTTAATAAAGTGTTTGGATATTATCTAGAAGTTTCAAAAGGAAGTGTATCTCTTGTTCCAGATAGATTTATTCGTAAACAAACACTTGCAAATGGAGAAAGATATATAACAGAAGAATTAAAAGAAGTTGAAAATACAATATTAGGTGCACAAGATAAAGTAGTACATTTAGAATATGAATTATTTGTAAGTATTAGAGAGGAAATTTCTAAACAAATTACAAGACTTCAAAAAACAAGTAATGCTGTTGCAAATATAGATGTATTATCATCACTTGCAGAAGTGGCAGATAAAAATGACTATGTTATGCCAATAATAGATGCATCTGAGGATATTGTGATAAAAGATGGAAGACATCCTGTTGTTGAATGTTTAATCCCAAGTGGTAGTTTTGTACCTAACGATACTACACTTAATACTGATGAAGATAGAGTGAATATTATAACAGGTCCTAATATGGCTGGTAAATCTACATACATGAGACAAGTCGCGTTGATTACATTGATGGCGCAAATAGGAAGTTTTGTACCAGCATCGTATGCAAAAATAGGAATTGTAGATAGAATCTTTACTCGTGTTGGTGCATCAGATGATTTATCAACTGGTCAATCAACATTCATGGTAGAAATGAATGAAGTTTCAAATATATTATTAAATGCTACAAAGAAAAGTCTTTTAATATTGGACGAGATTGGAAGAGGAACATCAACATTTGATGGATTATCAATAGCATGGGCTGTTGTAGAACACATTAGTGATAAAGAAAAAATAGGTGCAAGAACGTTGTTTGCAACACACTACCATGAACTTACAGATTTAGAAGAAAAGATGGAAGGTATAAAGAATTATTGTATTGCTGTAAAAGAAAAAGGTGAAGATGTAATTTTCTTAAGAAAGATAATTAGGGGAGGAACTGATGAAAGTTATGGTGTGCATGTTGCTAAATTAGCAGGCATACCAAGTTCAGTAACAACAAGAGCTAATCAAATTATGAAAGAATTAAAAGAACAAAATTTCATTGGTAAAAACCAAAAAGAAAATAAAAAATCTAACAACATAGGGCAATTTGATTTATTTAATTATAAACTTGGAGAAATAGCAAGCGAGTTAGATAAGGTGAATGTAAATGAACTAACACCGATAGATGCGTTGAACATATTAGTGAAACTGAAGTCTAAATTATAGAATACTTCCGTACGCATCAAAGCTTCCGAAGGAAGCACTTTCGCTGACGGAAGAAGGCGAATTGCCACCCGCGTAGCGGCCGTCTGCG
>JAFXCN010000012.1 GCA_017521465.1 Clostridia bacterium
CGCCACTTTTCACCGGATTTTCCGGTGAAAAGTGGCGGGGCTATATGGGTGGTTTTATAGTCCGAAACTGACGCCGAGAGCACTGTTGACTTGATTCATTGTCACAGGGTCTACTTGACCAATTTTTTCTTTTAATCTAGATTTGTCTATTGTTCGAATTTGTTCTGCTAATATTACAGAGTCTTTCATTAAGCCATATTCGTTTGAGTTTATGTTTATATGTGTTGGTAGTCTACTTTTACCAGTTTGTGATGTGATTGCTGCTGCGATTACAGTTGGACTGTATTTGTTTCCTACATCATTTTGTATTATAAGTACGGGTCTTATCCCGCCTTGTTCAGAACCGATAACGGGACTTAAATCGGCATAAAACATATCGCCTCTTTTTATCATCAAAGTATATCACTCCTCAAAGTTTCTCTTGAAATAATTATTTCCAAATAAATTAAATTTATACTTAAGGGATTATTAATATAGAATATGTTAAGAATCAAATTATGTTTACATAAATTAACAAAAATAATTGCATATAAAGTAAATTTATGGTAAAATATTAATGTAAATTTAAATAAAGGGGACTAAAACATGAAAATTAGATTTTTAAATCAACCAAAAGAAGTTAAATTAAGTGAGATTTTAATAGAAAGAATATCAGAAAAGTTTGACAAGATTTGGATAGTTGCAGGGTTTGCTAAAGATACTGGACTTGAAATGTTATTATCATCATTCGAAGAAGCTATAAAAAATGGAACTACAGTTGAACTTATTATAGGTGTAGATAATAAAAATATTTCTAAAGACATGTTATCTAAACTTTTGAATATGGGATGTAAAGTAAGATTTCATATTAATAAGGAAGAATCTAAATTTGAAACGAGAATGTATGCTTTTGAAAGAGAATCAGGAGATTCATATGTGTATGTTTCTGGATCTAAGCTTTCTGAAGGTGGGCTTACAGAGAATAAGTGTTTAGTTACCGAAATTGTATATGATGAAAATGAAAAGAAAGAATTTAATAAGGCTAAAATAGGAATTGAAAATGGAGCTAATTATACAGAAATGGAAGAACTAGATACGGCCAGATTAAAAACTCTTGCTGAAAATGGTGAAGTTGTTGCAAGAATAACAGAAAGAAAAATTCCTAGAATTAGCGATATTTATAAAGTTGAAAATATCAATTTGGGCGTTCAAGAATATGATGAAGGTTCAGGAATTGATATAAAAGAAAGTATAAATGAAGATTTAAATATTGAAATTGACTTCCCAGCTGCAACTGAAATTACATATCAATCAAGTTTAGGTGGAGAAGTTGAACACGTAATAAAAAAGAAAGAAAAAGAAAATAGCGAAGAAGAAAAAGTTTCTTCAAAAATGATTCTTGGAGAAAAAGAACTAAATTATGAAACGATGAACACTTTTATAATTCAAACAAATAAGGTTGTTCAAACAGGTGTTACAAGTGGGGAAATAAAAATTCCTAGTTATATAGCAGAAAACATGAATAACTTTTTGGATTATCCAGAGATGTTTCATATTATAGAAGATTCAAAGGGAAAATTGAAAGATACCGCAATTGTTAAATTTAAAATTTATGATAATAAAATAAAAGATTCAAACCTTATAGATGAGAAAGTAAAAGTTTATATAACAGAGAAATACGTCGCTATTAACTCAGAAGTTATAAAGAATTTGTCTGTTGAAGAAGGCGATATAATAAGAATTATAAAAGAAGAAAAAGGACAATTTTCTTGTGAGATTATAAGACAGAATACAGCAGAATACCTTGTATGGGAAGGTTTTTGTACAAACAAATTAAAAGGAACAAGCAGAAAATTTGGAATAATGTAAAAAAAGCCACCGTCACATGAAATGTGACGGTGGTGTTTTTTGGTTAAAGCGAATTAATAAATTCATCTCTTTCGGTAATGGTCATATTTGCTTCATGAATGAGTTCATGTTCGGTCAGCGAGAAAATGCCCCAACGATGGTCAGACATTTCTTTGCCATTTACACGGAACATAAAATAGTTATCTTTCACACCCCATGCGCCAAAACCTTTTACTTCAATCTCACCGGTGTGAGAATTCAGCAGAACACCTTTGTTATAGTTGGGAAAAAATCCGCAAAAATCAGTACAAACATACTCCGAATTAATAATGCGTGCATCCGGAACGAAAAATGGCTCAGTAATTACTCTACGATTACGAATGAAACCCCGACGGTGATTTTTAACATAATGAAGCAAACTTTTGTCGTCTGTAAGTGCATACAGGCGATCAAATTCCAATTCATCCTTGTTAATGTTCAGTTCAGAGATTTCCTTGGCAGTCAAACAACTCATATTTAAGAGCCTCCTTATATATTTTGTGTAAAATGCATTGTATATTATGTAGACTGTTTTGTCAAGATTTAATTTTAAAAAGATATGAAAAAACACTAGAAAAAAGACCTCAAATATTACGGAAAAAAGAGTTGAAATAGGATATCAAAAACTATATAATTAGAGCAGAAAACAAAAGAAAAGGGGATAACATAATGAAAGATGGTAGATTTTGGTTATTTTGGATAGTATTATTTTCAGGAATAATACTTGGAGGTCTTTTAGGAGAGCTGGCTTCTAGTGTATCTTTTTTAAGTTGGATGAGTTATGGTGAAACTTTTGGATTAACCCAGCCATTACAATTAGATATTGGCATAATTCAACTATCATTTGGAGTTATTTTTAAATTAAATGTTGCTAGTATAATTGGAGTATTAGTGGCACTTTTGATTTATAGGAAATTATAAAAACAGGGGGCAATTCAAAAAAGGAAGGATTGCCAATATGAAAATTAAAGATTTGCCTATTAGTGAAAGACCATATGAAAGATTAGAAAGATATGGTCCAGAGATTTTATCTGATGCAGAGCTGTTAGCAATAATATTAAAAACGGGGACAAGGGAAAAGACAGCCATACAAATTGCACAAGAAATATTAAGTTATGATTATGAAAATGTAGGAATTGCGCTTTTTAGAAATTTATCTCTTGAACAAATACAAAACGTAAAAGGTATAGGTAAAGTCAAAGCCATTCAGTTAAAAGCGCTTGGTGAACTCGCAACAAGATTGTCGTATAAAAAAATTAAAACAAGACAAAAAATAAATTCGCCAGAAGATGCAAGTTTAATTGTAATGGCAGAGATGAAAGACTTAAAATATGAAATTATAAAAATAATTTTATTAGATAACAAAAATCAAGTTTTAAGGACAGTTACTATTAGTGTTGGTTCATTAAATAAAGTTTCTGTTAATGCGAAAGAATTATTTAGAGAACCGATAAAATCTAGTGCAAACAAAATAATACTTGTGCATAATCATCCAACAGGAAGTATTATACCAAGTAAAAATGACATAGAATTTACAAAAGATATGTATGAAGCTGGTCAAATGTTAGGTATAGAAATACTTGATCATATAATTATTGGTGGAGATAATTTTTGCAGCTTAAAGAGAATGAAATTGTTTTAAAAGGAGAGAAAGCATATGTTAGGTTTTTTTGCCAAGGATATTGGTATCGATTTAGGAACAGCGAATACGTTGGTACATTTAAAGGGAAAAGGAATAATAATAAGGGAACCATCTGTTGTTGCTATAGACAAATATACTGGTCAGGTTGTTGCAGTTGGAACTGAAGCTAAAGAAATGTTAGGTCGTACACCTGAAAATTTAAATGCAATAAGACCATTAAAAGATGGTGTAATAGCAGATTTTACTGCAACTAGAATGATGCTAAAGCACTTGGTGGAAAAAGCGTGTCAAAGATATGTTATAGCTAGACCTAGAGTTGTTGTGTGTGTTCCATCTGGAGTAACTGAAGTTGAAGAAAGAGCTGTTGAAGAAGCAACTGTTAATGCTGGAGCTAGAGAAGCATACTTGATGGAAGAACCTATGGCGGCGGCGATTGGCGCAGGACTAAAAATAGGTGAACCGACAGGAACAATGATTGTTGATATCGGTGGTGGAACTAGTGAAATTTCTGTAATATCTCTTGGTGGAGTTGTAACTAGCAAATCACTTAGAATTGCTGGTGATGAATTGAATGAAGCTATCATAAATTATGTTAGAAAAGAATTTAACGTTGCAATTGGAGAAACTACAGCAGAAGAAATAAAAATGACAATAGGTAGCGCATATCCATCAATGACTACAGAAGAAATGGATGTAAAGGGAAGAGATTTACAAACAGGCCTTCCTAAAACGATTACTGTTAATTCAACACAAATAGAAGAAGCTATGAAAGAAGTAGTTATGCAAATTGTAGATGGAATAAAAGTTACATTAGAAAAAACTCCTCCAGAACTTGCTGCAGATATAATGGTAAATGGCATTACAATTTCAGGTGGAGGAGCGCTTATAAAAAATATAGATAGATTAATTGCGCTTGAAACGGGCATTCCAGTTAATATAGCTGAAACACCATTAGACTGCGTGGTAAAAGGTGCAGGAAAAGTGTTAGAAGATTTAGACAATCTGAAGAGTGTGTTGATAAATTCGCGTAAGTATAGATAAATAAATGGAGGTGTATAAGTGAAAAAACAAATGCTAAAAAGAACTCTTAAATTTATATTCGTTATAATAATATTTGTTTGCATTGGTATGACTAACGGAAAAAATAGAAATACAACAGTATTTGAATCGTTAGTTAGTAACCTTATTACACTTCCGCAAAAAATAACAAACAATATAAACAATTGGGCAAGTAAAGATAAAGAAAATATAAAAAATATAGAAAAATTAACAGAACAAAATGAAAAATTGGCTAAAGAAAATGAAGAATTACAAAGAAGAATGTTAGATTACGAAGTTTTGCTTTCGGAAAATATAATTTTAAAACAAAAATCTCAAATAGAAGGTTCGTATCCTGATTATGATGTTGTTGTTGCAAACGTAATCTATGAGCCTATGAACAATTGGGAAGAAGTTTATGTAATTGATAAAGGTAGTAAAGATGGTGTAAAGCCGAACATGACAGTAATTACTACTGAAGGGTTAGTTGGATATATTGAATCAACAACTGAAAGTACAGCAAAATTAATATCTATATTAGATGCTGGTAATTCGGTTAGTTCTAGAAGTACAAGAACAAGAGATGCCGTTATATGCAAAGGAAACATTTCTTTAAAAGATGAGGAAAAGTTAAAAATTGCAGCTATACCAATAGGGGTCGAATTTGTTGAAGGCGACAAAATAGAAACTTCGGGAATGGGAGGCGTGTACCCAAAAGGAATTGCTATTGGAGAAATTAAAGAATTCATTGTAAAGAAAAATCCTACAGAAAATGAAGCGATTTTGAAAACTTATGTGGATTTTAGTAAATTAGAAACTGTTGCAATAATTGTAAAATAATATTTGGAGGCATAAAGTGAGAAAAACATTGACTGGTATAATAATGATTTTTGTAATTGGAACTGCGATATTTTTGCAAGCAAATTTATTACAAGCGATACCTTTAAATGGCACATCAGCAAATATAGGGATAATATTAGTTGCAAGCGTTGGTCTTATTTGCGGCAAGTTTATAGGTGGAATTAATGGTTTTGTTTATGGAATTTTATATGATATAGCTTTTGGTAGGGCAATAGGAATATATACAATTTTGTATTTGCTTGTAGGATATCTTTCAGGATCTTTTAACAAAAATTTTTCTAAAGATAATAAAGTTTCAATGATATTTTTAATTTCTATAATAACAGCAATTTTTGAAACAAGTATTTTTTTATTTTTTGTTTTATTTAGAAATTATGATTTTGAATTACAAAGCATGCTATTTATAATAGTAAAAGAAATAATATACAATACAATATTAATTCTTATATTATATAAATTTTTAATATGGTTTGGAGAGATGATAAATAAAAGTAAAAATAGTTATTACTTATTGTAGTAAAACGAAAGGAGGTATTAAAAATAGAAAAGAATTCGAATAGATATTTTATTCTAATGATATTACTGTTTTTAATAGCCTCTATATTTATTATGCAACTTTTTAATCTTCAAATTGTTCATGGTGAAGAATATAGAGAACAGTCAGAAAGAAGGCTGGTTAGAGAGGCTGAAACATATGCACCACGTGGAGATATTTTTGATAGATATGGCAAAGTAATTGCAACTAGCAAGCTGGGATATTCTGTTCAGATATATAAAACAAAAATTGAAAACGAAAGATTAAATAATGTTTTGCTAGAAGTGGCAAATATTTTAGAAAAAAATGGCGATGAGTATTATGATAATATTCCAATTGATTATGAAAATATGACTTTTACAAAATCAGAAAATTCTATAAAAAATTGGAAACAAAAGAATAAGATAAAAGAGGAAGCAACTGTTGAAGAAACTATTGAATTTTTAAAAAACAAATATCAAATTCAGCATACAGAGATTGATGATGTGAGAAAAATAATTGCACTTCGATATGAACTATCAACAAATGTATATACAAGTTACAAACCTGTAATGCTTGCAAAAAACATATCAATAGAAAGTATGTTAGAAATAGAAGAAAAAAATGTTAGTTTGTCTGGAGTGTATATAATCACTCAACCTGTAAGAGATTACGTAACAGGAAATGTGGCATCACATGTAATTGGATATATAGGAAAAATAAGTTCTACAGAATATGAAAAAAGAAAAGACAAAGGATATTCATTAAATGATTATATAGGAAAAAGCGGGATAGAATCTGCTTTTGAAGAATACTTAAGAGGAACGAATGGCTCTAAAAGATTAGAGATGGATTCTTATGGAAGAATAAGTAATGAGGAAGAAGTTACAGAAAGTTCTATGGGAAGTAGCATTGTGTTGACACTAGATTTAGATTTGCAGACTATGACGGAAAAAGTATTAGAACAAATGGTGTTAAAGATTCAAAGCGGTGGATTTAGTGGTATAAAATATAATGATGCACGAGCTGGTGCTGCCGTAGTTATGGATGTTAAGACTGGTGAAGTCCTTGCTATTGCAAGCTATCCAAATTATAATCCTGAAGAGTTTATAGATGGAATAAGTAATAGCGAGTATGACAAGTATTTTTCAAATGAAGACAGACCAATGTTTAATAGAGCAATACAAGGAACATATCCGCCTGGTTCGACATTTAAAATGATAACAGGAATTGCTGCATTGGAATCTGGGGCTATTGGTGTTAATGAATACGTAAAAGATACAGGCGTATTTTATTTAGGACATAAGCCTGCATGTTGGATTTGGAATAGCAGAAGACAAGCGCATGGAAACGTAAATGCAGAAACAGCATTAAAAGTATCATGTAATTATTATTATTATGAAGTTGCAAGTAGAATGGGAATTGATAAAATTGCAGAATATGCAAAAAAATTTGGACTTGGACAGAAAACAGGAATAGAACTAGTTGGCGAAGTGAGCGGAACGGTTTCTTCAAAAGAATATGTGGAAAAATTAAATAGTAGAAAAAATGCGACAAAAAGAACATGGACCATTGGTGATACCCTTTCCTCAGCAATTGGTCAATCATATAATAATTTTACGCCGTTACAAATGTGTTATTATTTAGCAACACTTGCCAACAAAGGCGAAAAAAATGAAGTAACAATAATAAAAGATGTTATAGATAGTGATGGAAATATTATAGATAGAGCAGAAGTACAAAAAAGTATAAATGAAAAACTTGGAATTACAGAACAAGATTTATCTAAAATAAATATTAAAAATGAAAATATAGAAGCTATTTTTGAAGGGATGAAATCAGTTACAGATGATTCGGGAGGAACAGCATATGGAACATTCCATTCTTTCCCAATAGAAGTTGCTGGTAAAACAGGGACTGCTACAGCTGGCTCGGGTTCGGATAATGCGTGGTTTGTTGGATTTGCACCATATGATGATCCGGAAATAGCGGTTGTTGTAATAGTAGAACATGGTGGCCACGGATATTATACAGCTCAAGCAGTAAAATCAATTATGGAAGAATATTTTGGATACAATAACGATGTTAATGAGAATTTAAATATGACAACAATTGGTGCTAATATTGTAGATTAATTATGAAAGGAAGTATAAAAATGAATGCAGAAATTTTATTTACAAAAAGAGAGAATGTATTGACAATAACAATTGATAAAAACGCAAATTACAAAGATATTAAAGAAAAAATGAGAGAAATATTAGATGCGTCAGAAGAAACTTTTGTAGATGTTGAAGGGCCAATAATAGTTGAGGGCAGAAGACTTTTAGATGAAGAAGAAAAAGAAATAATTGCTATGATTGGAGAAAAGACAGATATAGAAGTAAGAGTGGAAAGACCAAAACAAATGGGCCTTGCATCAATAAATAATATTTTTAACTTAGATACAACAATAACAAATACAAAAGTATTTACATCAACAATTCGTTCAGGACAAAGAATTGATTTTGAAGGAAGCATTGTTGTGCTAGGAGATGTAAACGGTGGTGCTGAAGTCATTGCAGAAGGAAATATTATTATTCTTGGAAACCTTAGAGGATTTGCACATGCTGGTGCAAAAGGAAATAGAAGTGCATTCATTGCTGCGAACTCAATAACACCAACACAACTTAGAATAGCAGATATAATATTAAGAAGTGTAGAAGAAAAGAAAGATATTGGCAACTCTTACGAAATTGCAAAATTAGAAATGGGAACAATAATCATAGAGCACTAGAATAGTAACTAAATATATGTGTGCATCAAAGCTTCCGAAAGGAAGCTTTTTTCCAGGCCGAAAAATTCTTCTCTAGTTTTCACTATTAGTTGTTCCAATCAGTGCAAAAAACCTCCGACAACGCCGGAGGTTTTTGCACTGGTTGGAACAATATCAATCTTAACGCCGACTAAAACTTGCAAATACACACCTAAAAATTCCTTTCGGACATTTAAAAGCATTTTTTCACAAATAGTAATCTTTGCTCGACTAAGAATAGCATCTGTACAGCCATAAATACCATTCAAGGTATTTACAACCGTTAGCAAAATTTTTAATTTAATAAGAATACTATATATTTATATTAAATTAAAAATATAAGCATGCGACACCAAAAAAAGTCTTCGCTCGAACATAAAATCTACTAATTAACCATATTAAACGCAAACAGATATAGCTAATTTCGCAAAAAGTATATTCTTATCGCCGACCAAGTACCATCTAAGTTCTACTTAAACAATAAATAATCTTTGTTCGAACATACAAACACCTACTAAACTTCGATATCGATATGCTCTTTGCTTAACTAATAAAGTTCCTACGATAGTATTATATGCACGAAATAAAAATATATTCATAAAATTTAAATGTAAATTTTTGTCGTTTTTTGTCGAGCAAATTTTGTTGACTTTTAACAAAAACGAATATATTATGTGCGTAGAAAAATAAATATTGGGGGCAGTATATTCCATTTAGGGATATTCTGCCCTTTTTTATATTTTTAATAGGAGAAATTAATATATGTTAGAGAAAAGAAAAAAACCAAGTGATGTTCAAGAGTTGATACCAATAGAAAAAATAGATGACGGAAGAATACTTCTAAAAGATAAAAAAATAGTTTCTGTTTATAAGATAGAACCGACTAATTTTAAATTAAAAACGTCCTTAGAACAACAAGCAATACTAGAAGGATATAAATTATTTTTAAAGAGATGCAATTTTGACATGCAAATTATTGTTCAAACGCAGAAGAAAAATTTGAATGAGTATATTAAAAATATGAAAGCAAGAACAAAAGATAATGATATACGAGAAAATGTAAATGACTATATCGACTTTTTAAAAGAGGTGATATGCCAAAAACAAGTTGTATCTAAAAATTTTTATATTGTGGTTGATACAACAAAGATAGATAAGGAAGATACTTTTGTAAAAATGAAAGAAGGATTGAGACTTTGCGATAATGATATAAAAAAATGCGATTATGATGAAACTATAAAAGTTATGAAGAACTATCTAAACAGATAAGAATATGAAAGGAAATTATAATGAATTTTATTGCGGATAGAAATGAAATAACATCAAACCAAATTATAACTAATGAAACAAAATCAAAATTCGAAGAAATTTTTCCAACAATCATTGATTTTAAAAATCCTAAATTAATTGAAATAGATGGAAAATTCATTGCTTCATTAATTGTTACTAATTATTCAAGAGAGATGGAAGCAATATTTTTAGATAGACTTTTGTCTTTAGATATAGATCTACAATTATCTATATTTTATGAGAAGCAAAATACATATGACGTGATAAAAGAACTTACATACAACATTTCGAATGCTGGTGCAAATATAAAAACGTCTAATGAGAATCAAAATGACATTGATAGGCTTTCGTATGTATATCACGATGCTAAATATATACGAAAGCAATTGCAAATTGGAGAAGAAGATTTTTATTATTTATATTTATATATTTTAGTATGTGCTGACAGCAAAGAAGAGTTAGAAAGTGATTTGCAAAAACTTGAGAGTACATTATCTGGTTTAGGTTTAAAAAGCAGGCGAGCGTTATATAGACAGCAGCAAGCTTTAATTTCCAATCTTCCTATTTTAAAAAACGATCCAGAATTGAAAAGACTTTCGAAAAGAAACGTTTTGACTAGTGGACTCATTGCAACATATCCGTTTTTATCTAATGAATTGTATGATGATACTGGTATTTTAATAGGTTTAAATTCTTTTAGTAATTCCCTTGTAATGATAGATAGATTTAATTCTAATAAATATAAGAATGGAAATATGTGTGTGTTCGGCGCAAGTGGTTCGGGCAAATCATATTTTGTAAAAATGATGATTAATAGAAATAGGTTTTTAAATACAACACAATATGTGATTGATCCAGATAGAGAGTATACTAATTTATGTCAAAGACTAAAAGGTACATTAATAAACTTCTCTGGAAATGAACATATAAACATTATGGATATACGTGAAAATTCAATAGATGAAAATGAATCATATCTGAAAAGTAAAATATCAAAATTAAATGTATTTTTTTCGATGATTTTTGAAGATATATCTCAGGAAGAAAAAGCTTTATTAGAAGAACATATTATAAAAATTTATAACAATTATGGAATATTTTTTGAAAACAATTCGTTATATGAAGAATGTGAAAATACTAGTTTTATAAAAACTAAAAAATTTAAAAATTCTGAACAAATGCCGAAGTTAGAAGATGTCTATAATTCTATAAAAAAAGATAAAAAATTAAAAAAATATTCAACAATATTAAAAACATATATTACAGGAAGTATGAGTTTTTTAAATGAATATACAAATGTCGATATATCTAACAAACTTGTAGTTGCAGATATATATGACATCGAAGAAGAAAAAATACCGATAATAATGTTCATAATAACAGAATTGTTTTGGGACAAAATTAAAGAAAATAGAAAAAATAAAAAAATAATTTATTTAGATGAAGTGTGGAAATTAATAAATAAAAATAAAGATGCTGCTGAGTTTGTGTTTAAAATGTTTAAAACAATAAGAAAATTTGGAGGAGCAACAACAGCAATCACTCAGGACGTAACAGACTTTTTTGCATTAGATGATGGAAAATATGGTCAAAGCATTATTAATAATTCAAGTATGAAAGTGATATTTCAATTAGAAGAAAATAACATAGTGAAACTCTCAGATGTAATAAATTTGTCGGAAGAAGAAAAATATAGATTGATAAATTTAGAAAGAGGAAAATGTTTGTTACATGCTGGTAGAAATAAAGTAATGGTAGACATTAAAGTTTCAAAAAAAGAGCATGAAGTTATCAATACAGATGTAAATGAAATGTAATATGAGCAAGGGGGAAATGAAATGAAAAAAATATTAACAGCATTAGGAAATCCGACATTAAATAACGAATTGAAAAAATATGAAAAATATGATGTGGTTTGTGATGACTTACAATATCAAGAAGCTGTATTTGATGTGCTAGAGAGCGAAAGTCCAGAAGTTATTATACTAAGTGGTTTATTACAAGGGCAATTTGAGTTTAATGAATTCGTTTTGGAAGTAAAGAAAAAAGATGTTGGTGCAAGAATTATAATAATCGTTGATGAAATAGATGAAGAAACTAAAAATTTGTTAATGGCCAAAGGTATATTTGATATCTTTAATGACAATCAAATTACGATGCAAGATGTTTTTGATGCAATAGACAGAGAAGAACCTTTGTCTAGAGTTAATATTTTAAGAGAAGCAGAAAATGAAAAGTATGTTGCTCAAAAAGTTTTTGAAGAAAAAGAAACAAAAATATGTGTTATGCAAAAACAAGAAGTTATTGCTATATCAGGAATAAACGGAGCTGGTAAATCAACTATAGCAGCTAATCTAGCAAAATGCTTGGCAAAAAAATCAGATGCAAAAATTTTGCTTATAGATTTAGACACTTTAAATGGAAATATAGACGAATTATTAGGTATCAACAAAATACCAGAAAATGTGGAAATATTAATTGATGAAGACAAAAAATGTGGATTAAATTATATTGCAGATCTTATATCCAAAAATAGGTTTGATACAAATGTTTTAGAAGAATTAGTAATTAAAACAGGAAAAATTGATGTTATAACTGGTAATACATCTGTACATTCTTGTCAAAATGTATTAAATGAAGAATGCTATAAGAAGCTTATTGAAAGTGCGAAAGAAAAATATGATTTTATAATAATAGATACAAGTAGCAATATATTTTTAGATTCGACTAAATGGGCAATGCAAGTGGCAAATAGAATATTATTTGTAACAGAAGATTCGTACATATCTGTAAAGAAAGCAACACAATTTTTATATGTTTTAGAAGAATTGTGGAATATATGGAAAGGCAAAATAGAATTAGTAATTAATAAAGAAAATAAAAGTGGAATTGAATATGAAACAATAGAAAAAATACTTGGCATAAAATTAATAGGAAGAATAAAGCAAAATTTTCAAGATAATGAAAGCGAATACGAGAGTATATTGCGTAATATTAGATATATTCCAAAATTAACAATTAATGAAAGATTGGAAAAAATTAAGGAATTGTTTTGTTTGAAAAGAGATGATCTTTCACAAATTGTAAGTAAAGGGGAGTTAGAACATGCTAATTAATCCATTGAAAATAGAGAAAAAAGTAGAGGGCTCAGAAAAAAATCTTGAGGTAAATAGAAGTAAAGTTATAGGTGAAATAATTTCATATTTGATAACTAATTATTCGGACTATTTAAGTGATATAAATATTAATAAAGAAATTGTTGAAAATATTGTGAGAGAAAAAGTATATAAAGAGTATGCAAGTTTGAATACAGAATCTACAATAAATGCGATATTAGATAGATTGTTTGGTTATCACATTTTACAAAAATATATAGATAATACGAATATATCAGATATTAGAGTTACAAATTATAATAATATTTTCGTGAAAGAAATCGGAGTGTGGAAAAAGATAAATGAAAGCTTTTTGAATGAAAATGATTACGAAAACTTTGTTAGATATTGTGTATTAAGAAACGGAGGAAAAATTACAAATGAATCTCCCATCGTTGTAGTTAGCGACAGAAAAAACAATTTAAGAATAGAAGCGGGAATTGAACCAGTAAATGTTAATTCGCCTAGCTTGGTAATAAGAATACACAGGCCGGATGGAATAAAAACATTAGAAGAATTAAAAGATGCGGAAATGATAAATAATGATATATATAATTTTTTGATAAAAGCAATTGTTGCAGGGTGTAATATTGTTATTAGTGGAAAAGGTGGTAGCGGAAAAACTACACTTGTGAGAAACTTAATAAATAAAATTCCAGAAAATCTTTCAATAACTTCAAATGAAGAAACTGCAGAAATATATAGCACACATCCTAATATTATTCAAAGAGAAATACTAAAAAACAGAGCAGATGATAAAAATATAACACTTGCCATGCTTACAGCACATTCTCTAGTAATGTCTAATGATGTTATTGTAATAGGAGAATTAAAAGGCGAGGAAGCAATGGTGTTTTTAGATGCCATTTCAACAGGACATAGAGGATATGCAACAGTTCACTCTGATAGCAGTAAA
>JAFXCN010000013.1 GCA_017521465.1 Clostridia bacterium
ATTCCATTAGAATCTGCATCTGTCTTTGTTATTCCATATCCTGATCTTGGTGTTGCCGTTCCTGAAAATATTGCTGCTGCGTTACTTTTTATTATACCGTTGTAGAAGTTAAATCCATCTGGTGCATATATTCCATATGTTCCGCCTTGAGCTGTTGGTGCTGTTGTACTTAATGTTGCACTTGAATCACCAAAAGTCAAAGCCCCAGAACCCGCTGTTATATTTATACCACGTCCTGATGATGTTATTGTTCCTCCTGTTACTATTACTTCTCCTGTATTTCTGTATGAATATATAGCATTTACTGATGATGTCGCTATACCAGTAGCTGATAATGTACCTCCTGATATAGTTATAGGAATTTTAGTTATTACATCTGTTCCTGATGTCCCAGCACTTATTGCTCTAGAATATCCAGTTTCTGTAGTAGACTCCGCACTTATTACTGGACTACCCGAGATATTTATTGATGTTTCTAACACTTCTGTATGGTAACTTTCTATGGCAATAGCATTATGTCCTTTTGCAGCGATTGTACCTCCACTTATTACTTTGTTTCCTATTCCTCCTATTGCTCTTGCCCCTTGTGAAGTTGCATTATTTGTTGCCGAAATTGTACCACCTGTTACATTTGTTGTTGCTCCTTTTGCTGTATATAATGTATGCACATTTGCACTGTCTAATGTAGCAGTAGCTAATACTGAACCACCTTTTATATTTGCTATACCATAATTTATTATTGTATATACATTTGATTTTATTGTTCCACTGTTTATATTTATTGTTCCAGCAGCATAGTTGTATATTGCTTTGTATGCTGTTGATGTTCCAGTGTGTTCTATAGTTGCACTAGTTACATTTAATGTTCCTGAGTTTTTTATTGTATGAACATTAGATGCTGTTGTAATTGTACCTGTTCCTGTTATGCTTAATGCATATCCTTCAGATACTGTGATTGTTTTTGTTCTTGTTAATGTTTTTCCATTTGTATTAAGTGTTATATTTTTACCAATAGTTGCTGTTGATGAATCTGTTACATTTTTTAATACTGTAATTGTACTACCTGCCGACGCACCTGCTATTGCCTCTTGCAATGTTTCATAATAAGTGCTTCCTACACTATAAAAAGCTTCTTTTATTGTTATAGATTTACTAGAAACATTTCCTGCTTGATCTTTAGTATAGAAGTAATATGTTCCTGCACTTGTTACAGTATATGTTTGTGTTGTTTGAGATGTTGTTGCTGTTATTGATGTATACGATGGTGTGCCAGAACCTTTTACAAATGCATATGCTACAATTCCACTTGCAGAATCTGTTGCTTTACCTGTTAAAGTAATATTACTTCCTGCCCATAATGCTTGACTCGCCGTTAAACTATCTATTGTTGGTGCTGCCGTATCTATACTTACTTTAAAGCTTCCCGCATCACTTGCGTTTCCAGCTTTATCTACTACTTTAAAATATTGTGTTGCATTTCTGTCTGCGCTAAATGATGCTGGATTGTTACATGTTACCCATGTACCCGAATCATTTTTCCATTCATAATGATCTATTCCACTTGCTGCATCATTTGAAGAAATATGTACATATACAGATGTATTTGTCCAACTTCCCGCAGTGTATGCACTTCCTGTTGCTGATGATTTTGTTCCTGAAAGTGTTGGTGTATTTGGTTTAGTTTTGTCTATACATACTTTAAAACTTCCTGCCGCACTTGCATTTCCAGCCTTATCAACTGCTCTAAAATATTGTGTTCCGTTTCTTTCTGCAGTAAATGATGCTGGATTGTTACATGTTACCCATGTACCCGAATCATTTTTCCATTCATAATGATCTATTCCAGACAATGTATCTGTTGATGAAAGATGTACATACACTCCTCCATTAGTCCAGCTTCCAGAAGAGATTGCAGCACCTGTTGCTGAACCTTTTGTTCCAGATGTTGTTGGCGCACTTGGTGCTGTTTTATCATATATTACAGAAACCGCACCAAGTGTTTCACTTGTATTTCCTGCATTATCATAACCATATACATGAATATGATATACACCTTCTGTTCCTGGTGTATGCTGTGTTAAATCTATTGTTGTACTATATGTTGGTCCAGCACCAGTTACTTGATACCATACAATATCATCTTGCCAATCTGCATCAGACCATGTTGGGAATTTTACATCTGACATTCCGCTTCCACCCGTGTCTGTAACATTAGCACTTACAGACACTTTACCTGTTTTTGTATATGCTGGTATTGTTGCGCTTCCTGTTGGCGCCACATTATCAAGTACAGCAGTACAAAGATCACATCTTCCATCTCCGTTTGAATCTGAGTGTGTGCCTGTAACAGTACCTTTACATAGTGTACATGCTCTCCTATGATACGTTTCATCTAGATACTTCCAACTTCCCCATGTATGTTGTCCTGAACTCGAAGTTACCACTCCACCACAAGCGTTACAAACAACCTCTACCTTATGCGTACTTGTACTTCCTGTAGCAGTATATTTATAGCTAACGTCTGAACTCGAACATCCCGATATGTGTGCAGCATGAACTTCACTACCTGCAAATATATTTGTTAAAATTATCAACATCATTAACATCACTATTATTAACGATTTATTTTTCATCTGTATCCCCCAATTTTCTTTATCTTTTACGCAATTTCTTATTTTCGTATTTTTGCTCTGACTATGCTGCATTTCATAGTCTACTTGCTTTTCATAAAGCTTCGGCTTTTCTCTTACAATCTGCTCATAATCTTTTGAACATCTAAAGATTCGCCTTTTGCCGTCTATTCACTTTTAACAGATGCATACATAGTCACTCTCCTTTCGATAAATTTTTGTTGGGTGTTTTTCTTACTGTTTCCGTTAAGTTTTTCGCTTAAAGTATTACTTTCTTTCAACTATCAAAATTATATTCTCGTTTTTTTTCTTTGTCTATATACGTACGCGCGCGCGCCCGCTATTTTAGTAGGGTTTCGGGTTTTTGCCTTTTAAAAAACCTTTACGGAAGCTACTTTTGACTTTATTATTAACTAACGCATTTTGTCGATTTATTAAGTTTTATTAACAAAAATATTACAACTTTGTTACAAGATTTCTAAAAGTGTCAAAAATTGTCTCACCCGAAACGCTCATAAACTTATTTCCGTAAGCACACAGTATCCCTTATTATTATTTTATTCTCATATAAAAGTTAATTCTATGCAAAAAAACTGGCAAGACAGGTTCATCTTGCCAGCCACGCAAAAAAGAACCCATGAAACATATTATAATTTGTGTTTCATGAGTTCTTTTTTTAAGTCCTTTTTTAAATTTCTTCCTGAGATTCTATTGTCATATTTAATTCACTTTCTATTTTTTTCGCATCTTCTGACAATATAAAAGTTACGTATCCACCTTCTTGTTTTAATATATAATTGTCTGGATTATTTATAATTTTTAACATTTCGTCATTATTTGCATATTTTTCTTGCAAATTCAAATATCTCTTTACAAACACTTGCATGACTTTTTCTGTTTGCTCATTATCTTGTAACTTCACAAGTCCCACTTCATCTATCGTATTTTCTGTTTCTATGCTACGAATTTCTTTTTCTATACCTTGTATATTCTCATCAAATTCAAATTTTTCAGTTATTTCTTTATCCGACAATGTTGTCTCTTTGTTAAGTCCAGAAATATCTTCAATCTTTAAAAACACTTTTGTAAATTCTTGCTTTTCTTCGGCAATTGATTGATTACTATTTTTTTCCGATTCTATATTTCCCTGAGAATTATTACTTTCTTCTTTCAAATTATTCGGTTTTTCTTTTACACCGCATGCTATTAGCGAAAATGTTATTACACAACTTATCGCTATTAGTTTTAATATTTTCTTCATAATTACCTCCTACAAAATATTCTTTTATTAATTATATTTTAATTTTATTGTTTTTTCAATCACTAATTATTCGTCTTTTTGTATAATTTTATTATTTAATATACACAAAACGCCGGAGTTAAATATCTTCAACTTCGGCGTCCTATTTTAGAATTCAGCATCTATTGCTTCAATCAATTCATTTGCATTTTTTGAAATTACTAATACAGCAACATCATCTAGAATTTTTATTTTTGTGTTTTCTGCGTTTTCTAATGTGCTATATATTTCTGAATTATCTTTATATTCTTCTTTTAATGCTTGTAACCTATCGTACATCATTTTTTGTATTGGAAATTGTTGTTCTACACTTGTTAGTTTTACTATTGCTATTTCCTCATGGTTATTTTCCGAAACATTTGTTATAACAGTTTTTTCTAATCCTTTTATTTCTCCTAAATTATATCTTTGCATAATTTCTACTTCCGTTAATTCTGTAGCTGTTTCACCAAGTTTATCTTTTATTGTTGTTATTCCGCTGTTCAAATCGTATGTTTCATTTAATGGTTTTTCTTTTACCTCTTCTTGTATATTATTATTTGCGTTATTGTTAGGCACCTCATCATTTTCTTTTTTATTACAACCCACAAGACCAATTACTACAATAATAGCTGCAATTAAAAATATTATATTTTTTTTCATATCACACATCTCCTACTTTTTAATATATTCTAATTCTGGCAATGTCCTGTCATATATTAATGAACTTCCTGTTAAGTCCGCATTTGTGTATTGCTTAGTAGATTCTTTACCTGCTAAAGATTTTATTCCTGAAATCTTTAATGCTAATTCACCTTCTGGCATAGATGTTGCTGCCACTATTGTTGCTGACCAATTAATCTTATCATCAGATGTTATATTAGTAACATTTAATCCTCCTACATTAATTGTTGGCGCAGTTGCTAATGCTTTGTTAGCTGTGAATGTAACCGCTATTGTCCCATTTGTTTTTACAAATCCACTTTGATTTTCAACTTCAGGTGTTGGATTGTATATTTTTATATTGCTTAACGCCGCTTCCTCATCGTCAATATTAAATGCAAAACTACTGCAAACACTTTTCGCTGTTTTATTTCCTAAAGCATCTTCTACACCTTTGTCTATCCATAAATAGTACGAACCGGTTAAATTTGCTGGTGTAGTTATTTCTACTGATGTACTTTTTTGAGTAATTGTATTGGTCGTTTTGATCTCTGTATATGCCGTTGGTGGAGTAGTGTCATTTTGTGACCATGCATATCTTATCACTGTTCCAGGAGCAATCATCGCCTTATCATCTTCTATTTTAACCACAGCCTTGTGACTTGTTTGTAAAGCTCCCGCTTCATCTCCAGGTATTGTTTCAACGATAACCGTAGGTGCTGTTTTATCATAATTTGCAATTGTTGTTACAACAGCATCGCCTCTATTTGGCTCTGGTGTACGATCATCTTTCGCTCTAACACTTAAACTTATATTTTCTTTATCTATAGTAAGTGTCGTTCCTTCTGTCCATGTATATCCTCCATCTGTAGAATATTCTATAGTTAAATTTGGAAGTTCTGTTTCTAATTTTAATCCTATTGTAAATTCATTTGCAACATAACCACTTGGAAGACCTATTACTTGTACTTTTGGAACTTTTAATGTTTTAGTATCTGGTATCTTATATTGTGCTGTTTGATTATTTCCAAAATCTAGCGCTACTACATAAATATCATATATTGTATTTGCTTGAAGATTAATAAATGTTTTTATTCCTATAGCATTTTCCTCAACTTCAATTAGTGGTATTTCCTCCCAATTAATTATGCCATCTCCATCTTCATCAATTGCGAACTTATAACCTTTTATTCCTTTATCATCTTCTGTATATGCTACAACTTTTAACGATGATGTTGTTGCTTCATTAAGTCTTGCAAACGACCCTTCTGCTGTAAAAGAATTTGGTGGATTTTTGTCCATTGATTTTAAACATGTATCACACACTCCATCATCATTTTTATCAGCATGCACGTCATAAAATAATTTATTTCCATCTATACAATCAATATTTCCTTCTCCCGAAACCGGACAAGTTTCTTCGCATTCTCTCCAATGATATCTTTCATCCTCTATTATCCAGCCTGAATCTGTATGTTCCACTGAATACTCACACAATTCACAAAATCTTCTATGTGTGTTATCATTTATAACTTCATACTTTATTTTGTGCTCCATCTGTACTGATTCCCATCCGCAGACTGCACAAACTTCTTTATGATATTTTGAGTCGTAATTCGATGCATCTATACTTATTCTTACATATCCTTTTTCGTGATCATCTGTTTCTTTTTTCAAATTACATTTTATACATTGCTTCCAGTGCTTAATAGCGTCTGTTGTCCATTTTTCTCCGCCTCTTCCGTCTGATTCAAATTCATGTCCAGTTGCCGGTCTTGACGAATCAATTTCTTTACATCTATTACAGGTTGCCGCTGCTGTACATGTCGGCTCTGCAAAATCATGTCCAAGAGCACTTTCGTGTCCCACATTAGGCGCTCCACACTTTAAACAAAAAGACCCCTTCGTACATGTTTGGACAGAATATAAATGCGTTCCGCCCGAAGCTCCGCTACAAATAGAGTCTTTTATTATTCCAGCTAGAAAATTCCTATCTATTTCTATCAAATACGCTTCACCTGTGACATAATCTACCAAAACCGTTTTTACCATTTCTGCTGATGGATTTTTTAAATCTTTTTCAATATATTTTTCGCTATCCAAAACGCCTAACTGTTCCGCCGAAATAGCATCAACCAAATACCAAATGTCATGGCTTTCTATTGTAAAATCTTCTGGCAATCCTTTTATTTTATCTAGATTATCTGTTTTAAACGGATGGCCTATATAGTACATTGTTACTTCTATCTGTTTATCGTTTTGTAATTGCAAAGCCGCATCGGATATAAATTTAACAACCGCTTCCGTTTTTGCTCTATTTGATTCTTGTATATAATCATATCCCACTGTAACAACTACGCTTAGCAATATTATCATTGAAATAATTATTACTACTAATGATACTAACGAGATACCCTTATTGTTTTTTTTCATTTCTATTTCTCCTAACTACATATATTTTTTATATTACTTATTTTCTAAAAATTTTATATCATATACTTCTGTGTGATCTAATGTAATTTCTCTTCTTCCTTTTACAGTTTGTTTTGGAGAAATTGTACCTATGTAGAAATTTTTCAATCTTTTTATTTCTTCATTTTTTTCATTTAACAAAACAATTGTTACTTCTTTTTCATATAAAATTTTTTCAGAGGAATTGTACGCGTCGAATTCTAATTTTGTAAGATTTCCCGACTCTTTAATAGATATATTTTTAAATTCAAGTTCGCCTAATTTTTTAGTTTCATTAACCACTTTATCACTTTTATTTATTTTAGTGCCATCTTCATCAATATATGTAAGCTCTATTTTTTCAGTTTCTTTTTCTTTCACATTATTTGGTCCACAACCTATCATTGTAGTCGCTACAATGATAAAGGATAAACACCCAAAAACTATCTTTTTCATTGGTTTATTCATTAATTTCCCTCCCATACATCCAATTACCGCATGTATAATCTTATTTTACTATAAATACAACCTCTTTGTAAATAAAAGCAATAGTTTGTAACATAAATTTAATATTTCATAGAAAAAGGAAAAGCAGCTTCGCAAGCATCCGAGCAAACGAACCGAAAGTTTGAGCATCATAGCAAATTACTGTAACACAGTTCGTTTTCGCAGACGGTTAGCTAGCGCGGGCGGCGATTCGCCCTTTTCCGTCAGCGAAAATGCTTCCTTCGGAAGCTTTGATGCACCCAGTTCCTTAGCACTACAAAATATAAAAGGAAGCTCAAAAGCTTCCTTTTATATTTTGTATATTCTCATTGTATTTCCCATTGTTATCTCTGCAATTTCTTCTAATGTTTTTTCTCTTAATTCTGCAACTTTTTTTGCTGTTTCAATTACATATGAAGGGTCATTTCTTTTTCCTCTATATGCTTGTGGTGCCAAATATGGGCAATCTGTTTCTATCAGCAGTCTATCTTCTGGAACTATTTTTACAACTTCTACTACATTTTTTGCATTCTTAAATGTTACTGTTCCAGATATTGATATATATCCATCCAGCTTTATAATTTCTTTTGCTACTTCTACACTTGAAGAAAAGCAATGCATTATAAACCCTGCATTTATTTTGTTTTGCTTTAATATTTCAAGCATATCCATATCCGCATCTCTGCTATGAATTGAAATAGGCAAGTTTAATTCATTCGCAATTTTTATTTGTTCAACAAAATATTTTTTCTGGTTTTCTTTATTTAAATTATCATAATGATAGTCTAAGCCAATTTCTCCAATTGCAACAACTTTTTTGTTTTGTGCAAGTTCTCTAATATATGATAAATTTATATCTTTATTACATTCATCCGGATGCGCACCAACCACTGCAAAAATTGTTTCATATTTATTTGCAAGCTCAACAGCTTTTTTTGAAGTTTCTTCGCTATAGCCTATTTCCGTAATAAATTTTACATCTGAATCAAAACACTTTTGTATTACTTCTTCTCTATCTTCATCAAAAGCTTCATCACATAAATGTGCGTGTGAATCGAAAAAAATCATATCCATTTCTCCTTTTTATGTTTCTATTGTGTGTATCTCTGCTTCCAAAGGAAGCATTTTTCCAGGCCGAAAAAATGCTTTCGCCCGCGCAGCGGCGGCCTGGGAAAACGAACTGCGTTACACCCATTTGGAATGATACTCAACTTTTACGTCAGCGAAAATGTTTCCTTCGGAAACTTTGAGACGCACAGAAAATAGTGCAGCTCGGTTAATTGAAATTCTATTACTAGCATCCTTCTTTAAGTACCTACTTAATAGAAGAAAAAAATAACAATAAAAAATCACTCTATATCCTTTACCCAGGGCTTTAGAGTGATCTATTTCCAACGGGCAAGTCACATCAGTGACTAACACCTCTTTATATTTTTATTATACAACATTTTTGTGAATTGTCAAATGTATATACACAGAAAATTTGATTATCATGGCAAATTGCTGTAACGTAATTCAAAAGTAGCAAGCAAGCTTGCCACAGTGAAAAGATAATAGCGAATAGTGAAAAGTAGAAATTTGCGTGCCGTTTTAAACCGTTTTTTACTATTCACTATTCACTATTAGTTATTCACTGCACTTTTAGTGCACGTCTGCTCCGTCTTCTACTGCATCGTCTACTACTAATGCTTTTACTACGTCACCATCACCAGCAGCTAACACCATTCCTTGTGATTCTATTCCTTTTAGTTTTGCTGGTTTTAAATTTGCTACTATTACTATCTTCTTATTTAATAGTTCTTCTGGAGCATAGTATTTTTGTAATCCCGCAACGATTTGTCTTTGTTCGTTTCCAAGGCTTACTTTTAATTTTAATAATTTTTCTGAACCTTCAACTTTTTCAGCTTCTATTACTTTCGCAACTTTTAATTTTATTTTATCTAAATAATCTATTGTTATTAAATCTTCTGGCTCTTTAACTTCTTCTTTCTTTTCTTCCATTTTGATATCTTTTTCATCATATCTAACAAATAGTGGTTCTATTTCGCCTAACTCAACTTCATTTTCTAATATCATCATTTCCCATTTTGCCTTTTCTATATTAAATACTTTTCTAATTTTTTCAGATGCACTTGGCATAAATGGTTCCATGATGTTTGAAATATTTACAATTAAGTTAGCACATGTATAAATTACATTATTAAATTCGTCGATATTTTCTTTATATTTTATCCATGGCTTTTCATCATCATAATATTTGTTTGCAATTTCAATTAAGTTCATTGCTTTTGAAGAAGCATCTTTAAATTCTAATTTTTCAATTGCTTTTCCTACTTCTTCATAAGTGTCTTCAATAACTTTCTTAATGTTTTCGTCCATTGTTGCTACTGGAATTTTACTTATTCCTTTAAATTTAAGTGTTCTATTAACAAAGTTTCCATACTTATTTACAATTTCGTTGTTATGAGTTGTTAAATAATCTAACATGTTAAAACTTGTATCTTTCTTTTCTGGTCCATTGTTTATTAAGTGGAATCTTATTGTATCGCTGTTGAATTTATCTGCTAAATCTTCAGCTGGAATCGCATTTCCTTTACTCTTAGAAATCTTTTCATCATTAAAGTTTAAATATTCTGATGAAACTATTGTGTCTGGAAGTGCCATACCATCATTCATTGATAATAATAGTCCTGGGAAAATAATGCTATGGAAAACTATATTGTCTTTTCCATGAACCATGTATACTTTATCTGGATTTTTCCAGTAGTCTTCCCAGTTTAGTCCTCTTTCTTCACAAACTTTCATTGCTGCTGTGATATATCCAAGTACCGCTTCTATCCAAACATATAGTTTTTTATCATCATATCCATCAACTGGTACATCTATTCCCCAAGATAAATCTCTTGTTATAGCTCTATCACGAAGACCTTCTTTTAAATATTTTGTTGTTTCATTTTGCGCGTTAGCTCTCCATTTATTTTTATTTTTATTAACGAATTCTTCAATTTGCGGTTGTAATTTTGATAATGCTATATATAAGTTTTTATTATCTTTTTGCACTACTTTTGAACCACATTCCAAACATGTTGCGTTTAGCAAATCTTCTTCGTTTGGTGTATAACCACAATCACAAGAATCACATTTTGTTAAATTACCACAGTTTGGGCAAGTGATTTGAAGTTCTCTATCCGCCATAAATTTATTGCACTTTTCACAAAAAGCTTGTGGTTCAACTTTTTCATAAATCGCACCATTTTCATAAATTTTCTTTATTATTTCTTTAACTTTTTCTGCATGATATTCTGTATGTGTTTTTGTATATAAATCATATGAGAAATTTAATTTTTCAAATGCTTTTGTAAATCCTTCATGATATCTTTCTGAAATCTCTGCAGGTGTTGTGTTTTCTTTTTTTGCTCTTTCTGTTATTGGTGTTCCATGGCAATCAGAACCTGAAACATATATAACGTCATCGCCTTTTTCTCTATGATATCTTGCTAATAAATCTCCACCAATTAGTCCTGCAACATGGCCTAAATGTAATTTGTAGTTTGTGTATGGCCAAGCGCCACCTATTAAAATTTTCATCTTATTCATTCTCCTTATCAATAACTACACACGCAATGGCATAATCGTCATCATGTGATAAACTTAGTTCTATATTTTTTATATTTTCTTTATCTGCTATTTTCTTTAGTTCACCATATAATTTTATATAAGGCTTTCCATTTTCGTATTTGCACACTTCTGCATCTTTCCATGCAGCTTCATTTTCTTTATCTGGCGAAATAGCCTTATATATTGCTTCTTTTGCAGCAAATCTTGCAGCATAGCTTTGATATTTACACATTCGACGCGACTCACAATATTCTATTTCTTCATCAGTGTAAACTCTTTTTAAAAAAGTCTCTCCTATTTTTTCTATTGACTCTTTTACCCTATTTACTTTTATTATGTCAGTACCACAAGTTATCATTTAAAATTCCTTTCTTACGTTAAAATATTGTAGCAATCCATCATGCTTTTATACATTTCATCAAGTCCAAATGTTTTGCTCCAATTTTGCCATAACATCATGCCATGTTCAGCACTCGAAACTTGTCCAAGCGCACTTGTTTTTGCCATCTTTAATATTTTATTTTTTACTAAATTTTTGTTTTTTATATTTTCAATTTCTTTAAGTAATAATACATAAGATAATCTTTGATAAAAAGCATATAACATTATATATAAATAAACGTTTTCATAATAGTATGGTAATTTTGTACAATTAAAATGGTCTGTTGCAGAAGAAAATACTACTCCAGACATTTTTGTAAAACCATACATAGAATATTTCCATCTACTATATGTACTTTCATTCTCTATATTATCTGCAAATTCAGAATTGTAATCTGATGAAAGTACATATTTATATTTTAGGAATGCATCTCTAATAGAAGAAAAATCTTTTTGATTATTCCATTCTGATTCATCAATACAAGCATAAGAATAAACAAACATTCTATTAGTATATGCTCCTTGCATATCACTTTCTTCATATCCTACACATATTCTACTTATAAATTTTCTAATATCTTCTACTGTATTAAATTTATCTGATTGTATTTTTATATAATCATAATCTTTAATACGTAAAAATTGAGGTGTTACATTTCTAAATTTATAATTTAAATTCAACAAGCTATTGAAGTTGCTAAACTCATCATCTTCTATCTCTGCCTTTATAAGCAAGAAACAAATTCCTTCCTTAAAGCACATCAGTCTTATTTTTGATATTTCAAAAAAGATAGCGTTTTTCTCTTCAACTTTACCTTTAGCATTTTCATCAAATTGATATTCAAGCATACAACTAGGTAATTCACTAAGAGTCTTCGCTTTTTTAGCTATCGTGTTTTGATTGAACTCTTTCTTCTCTTTGAGAGACCATTTCAAAGTTGGAAACATCCTATTTTTGGCCGTCCCCATAAAATGAGTATCTACTTCAACATCATCAACCTTATTAAAAATCTTCGCTTTCCATTTATCACTTAATATCATGTTAGTAATGAATTTTGAATATTCTTTCTCTTTTACAACAAAAGGATACACAAAATACGTATACTGATATTTTGTCTTTAGCATCAATATTCTCACCTCGCGCTAATTTTACCACTTTTCGGGAGCAATTGCAAGATTTTATGCAAACTAGAATCACTTTACGTCGGACACAAACGTTCACCCAGCATATACTTTTCGTCGGACACAAACGTCCGCTCAGCAAACACTTTTCGTCGGACACGAATCGTCCAAAATCAGGTGTTTTGTGTCCGACAAAAAAATCCTGTCAGCGGACATTTTTGCCCAGGGAATGATTTCATTCGATACAAGCATTTCACATGATATACCTTACAGTAAAAATATCTTTTTTCTTTATTCATTATTCTTTAATTCTTTGCATATATATTCTATCGGAGGTGTTTTTATGGATAATGAAACTCTTATGAAAATGTTTTTAAATATGATGGGGACTATGAGTGACAAAGAAATTGAATCTGCTCTTGAAAAAGCAAAATCACTGATGAGCGCAAAAGATTATGATAAGCTGGTTGCACTAGTGCAGGAGAAGAGAAAATAGTAGTAAAAAAAAGAATAAAGAATAGGTAATAAATAATATTTATTCATTATTCTCTATTCTTTATTCTTTATATAAAAAGGGGGGATTTATCTAAATGGATAATATTTCTGATTTTGCTAAAATGTTTAGTGACAAATTAGGTTCGAATCCTGAGAAGGTTGAATCTATCTTTAATATGTTGAAACAGTCTTCTTCTGATTCGAAGTCTAGTGATGACTGTGATTCTACCTCCCAAAAGAAACAGTCTGATTCTTCTTTTGAGATGCCAGATATTGAAACAATCATGAAGATTAAACGAATTATGGAACATATGCAATCTAATCAAAATGATCCTATTGTTAATCTTCTTTTATCGCTAAAACCTTTTTTACAAGAATCTAAAAAATCCATCATAGATCAATTAATAAAATTTATCGGCATAAGCAACGCTCTTTTTATTTTTAATGAGCCGAAACTTTAGCCTTTCTGTATTCTGGAAATATGTCGTTTTTGTCATGCATTCCACCTGTGTTAAAGACATATTCATGCTTGTCCAATATATTGTACAACATCGTATTGCTATCATATATTTCATAGCAATCTATTATTCTAACTTCACGATATATGTTTATCATATTTTCTTTTAGGTAGTTATTTACTTCCTCTATAAATTGTATAGTGCCTTGAATCACCAGATTTAAAGGTTTTACATCTTCTCTTATTTCCAGTACAAATTCTTTATTAAGCCACATTATTTCATTTAATCCTTTGCTATTTTCAAATTTTATATTTATTCTCTCTACAAGTTCTTTGATTCCTTTTTCTAAGTTATCTTGTGATATGATTACTATTTCATTTTTCTTCTCTAGTTCTTCTTTTAGATAGGGTAATAGTGCTGCAAACAAATGCCATTCGCTTACATAAAAATTGCAAGCTTTTACTATTTTATTCTCACGCATCTTTTCTCCTCCTTTGTTTTGACTACATGGAAAATATTACCATATTTGTTTTTCAGTGTCAACAACTAATTTCCATTTTTTGGTATATTTTTTTATAAATTCGTGCATACTCCTTCTGTGGAGGTGTTTTATGAATTTCAAAAAATCTTTTATAGTACTTGTTTTTTGGTGGGCTATTATTTTTCCAAATCTTTTCTTTTCAGAAGAAGAGTTGTCAAATATAAATTCAAATAATGTAACTTATCGTTTTTGGTTTTGCGATGTTTTGACCGATAATTGATATTGCAAACATTTCCTGTTTATGATATATTTTAGTGGGTTACCATCATATAATAAACGGGAGGGATTTTATGGATATTATAGGCTTTTTTACAAGTCCAATTATGTTAGATATCTTAGTTAAATTATTGGTAGCAACTGTTCTTTCTTTGATAATTGGTCTTGAGAGAGAATTAATTCATAAACCTGCAGGTATAAAGACTCATATGCTTATATGTATGTCTTCTACTTTGGTTATGGCTTTAGGTATTCATTTGTTTGATAGATTTCCTAATAGCATCGATCCATCTAGATTACCTGCTCAAATACTTGCCGGCATAGGTTTTGTTGGTGCAGGTACTATTATTAGAGATGGTTTTTCAGTTAAAGGTATTACTACCGCTGCAAGTTTGCTTTTAATCACTTGTATCGGTCTTACAATTGGAGCTGGTTTTTACGAAGCTGCTCTAATTGCTACATTATTTGCCTTTCTTACATTATCTCTTACAACACCATTGCAACAACTTTTGCACAAAAACAAAAAAGTAATTTTATTTACAATTACTGCAAAATCTACGCCAGATGCAATTGGCAATGTTAATGCTCTATTTGAGAGCAAAAATGCATCTGTTTTAAACATTAGACAAATCAGAGATGATGTTTCACAATATACATTATTAAAATTTTTAGTAAAATTAAATAATCCAAAAGAAAAAGAATCATTGATACAAAAAGTTTGCGAACTTGATAATGTTAAGGAGGTTTATACTTCTAAAAAAACTTATCATAACGATGAACAAGATTAACTTTTAATTGAAATATACATAGATTGGAGTTTATTATGGAAAAATTAGTTATAGAAGGTGGCACTCCGCTTAGCGGAACAGTTGCTGTAAACGGTGCTAAAAATGCTGCCGTTGCAATATTGCCAGCAACAGTTTTAATTAACGGAAAATGTAGAATAGATAATTTGCCTAATATTAGTGATATTAAACTTTGCTGTGAAATATTAAAAGATTTAGGCGCTGAAATTAATTTTATTTCAGATGAAGAAATAGAAATTGATTGTACGAATATAAATAAAACGGAAGTTCCTTTTGAAATCACAAGAAAATTTAGAGCTTCATATTATTTTATTGGCTCTCTACTAAGCCGTTTCAAACAGGCTAAAGTTGGTTCTCCTGGAGGATGCAATTTTGGTTCTAGGCCAATAGATCAGCACATTAAAGGTTTTGAACTTTTAGGTGCAACAGTTGAATCTGAAGGTGGCGTTATCACAGCAGATACTGAAGGTTTAATTGGCAACAGAGTTTATTTTGATATTGTAAGTGTAGGAGCAACAATCAACGTAATGCTTGCCGCAACTTTAGCCGAAGGTACTACTGTAATTGAAAATGCTGCCAAGGAACCTCATGTTGTTGATCTTGCAAACTTTTTAAATACGATGGGCGCTGATATAAGAGGTGCTGGAACAGATATTATAAAAATTACTGGTGTTCCAGAGCTTACTGGCGGTTCTACATATTCAATCGTTCCAGACCAAATTGAAGCTGGTACATATATGATTGCCGCAGCTGCTTCTCGCGGTAATGTTACTATTACAAATTGTATAACCAAACACTTGGATTCTATTTCAGCTAAATTAATTGAAATGGGAATCTCTGTTGTTGAAAATGATGACGGTGATGAAATAACTGTTTCTTGCACAGAAAGACCAACAAAAGCGTCAATAAAAACTATGCCATATCCTGGTTTTCCTACAGATATGCAACCTCAAGCAGGAGTTTTATTTTCAATTTCAGATGGTACAAGCTATATAACTGAAGGTGTATTTGATTCTCGTTTTCAATATACTGATGAACTTAACAAGCTTGGTGCTAATATAAAAGTTAATGGAAAAACTGCTGTATTTGAAGGTGTTCCTTCTCTTACAGGCTGTCCTGTTACAGCTTGTGACCTAAGAGCCGGTGCTGCATTAATAATAGCTGGAATCGCAGCTCAAGGAACAACAGAAGTCTATGGAATCGAATATGTTGATAGGGGTTATCAACACATAGAAGAAAAATTTAACAAGCTTGGTGCAAAAATTAAAAGAGTTATTGTTGACTGATTTAATTATTCACAGAAAGAGGTTTACTAATGATTAAGTTTTGTAATTTGTTTAGTGGTAGTAGTGGAAATTGTACTTTTGTTTCTTCTAAGAACACAAAAATTTTAGTCGATGCTGGCGTAAGTTGTTTAAAAATATCTAAAGCACTTGCCGAACTTGATGTTTCTCTTGATGAAAT
Source organism: Clostridia bacterium (assembly GCA_017521465.1). Classification (GTDB taxonomy): domain Bacteria; phylum Bacillota; class Clostridia; order TANB77; family UBA1234; genus RGIG6291. The sequence continues at coordinate 16,611 of JAFXCN010000013.1, forward strand.
AGATGCAATTTTAGTTACTCACGAACATATAGATCATATAAAAGGTATTACTACAATAGTTAATAAGTATCATGTTCCAGTATATGCTTCAGAAAAAACCTGGAAGATGATGGATAGTTTGAAAGTTCCTGATGCATATCAATTGACTTTCGAACCAAATAATATTTTTAATATAGGTGAATTTAATATTTATCCTTTTTCTATTCCACATGATGCTGCAGATCCTTGTGGTTTTAGCCTATCTTGCGAAAACAAGAAGATAACTATAGCAACTGATATGGGATACATAGATAATACTATCTTAGAGCAGATGGAAAAAAGCGATATTTTATTGTTAGAATCTAATTATGATGTTGAAACTTTAAAATGTAGTCCTTACCCTTTCTTTTTAAAGCAACGTATTAGTGGGAAAAACGGACATCTTTCAAACGACGTAGCTGGCAAAGCTATATGTCATCTATGTCAAAGAGGTGTAAATAATATCATTTTAGGACATTTAAGCAAGGAAAACAATTTTCCGGAGCTTGCTTATCAAACAGTATTAAATGAGTTAAAACAATTAGATCTTTCTTGCAACTTATCTGTTGCAAATAGAGATAAGATTGATGATGTATTAGAATTAGCTTAGGAGTATTTATGAATATAAAAATTATTTGTATTGGAAAACTAAAAGAAAAATATTTAACACAAGGTATTGATGAATATTTAAAAAGAATTTCTAAATACGCAAACATTAATATTATTGAGCTTCCAGACGAAATGATTCCAGACAATCCTTCTGAAAAAGAAGTTTTAGCAATAAAAAATCTAGAAGCTCAAAAAATTATGAAACATATAAAACCAACTGACTATGTATTTACTCTTGATTTAAGAGGTAAAGAGCTTTCATCCGAGCAATTTGCCCAAAAGATTACAGATGCAACTGTTAGTGGATATAGTTCATTTTGTTTTATTATTGGCGGAACCGTCGGTTTAGATGATCAGTTAGTTACTAACAGTAACTTTGTAATTTCGTTCTCTAAACTAACATTTCCACATCAGTTGATACGTTTATTCTTAACAGAACAAATTTTTAGATGTTTTAAAATTATAAATAACGAAAAATATCATTGGTAACTATCTTTTGCTTACCGATGATTTTTTTATTTCCATATTAATAGTTTCTAAATCAATCATCGGAATATCTAGATCATATTCATATTTAATATTTAAATAGATTGGATCTCCATATTTCTGTAACCTACTAGTTGCTTCTAATTTTAGATTTTTCTCTTCAAACCCTTGTTTTTCTAAATCTTTAATTAAATTTTTCTTTTCTGTTTTTGTAAGATATCCATAATCCTCCATTACAAAGATATATTTAATGCATGTACTTGATAATTTTTCATACCAGATATATGGCATCAATATTTTAACTGTGAACACAATTAATGTACTTATTAAAATCATTCCAATAGCTATAACAACTGGAGTTGTTATAATAGTACTTCCTTTATTATTTTTTATCACATCTTTACTCCATTCAATACAACATCTTCATGAATATCGAATATAAATATTTCATCTAAAAATTCTTTCATTATTATTGGTTTTATTTCTATTTCTAAAACTGTATGCAAAGTAATGTTTTCAACTCTTTTTCGTGTAAAAGAATCTTTGGTATTCTTTTTTAATATTTCATATTCTTTTATTCTAATTTTTTCTATTAGGCCTTCACCGTTTTCTAATTTGTCATTTAAATTATAATTTTCTTTTAAGGAATTTATAAAATATTTTTTATATTCTTTTTCGCTATAATCTAATTTTCCTGTATTAGCAACATTTTTATTTACAGCAATTATACCATTTCGGTTTATACTATACATTTCTGTTTTTATTCTATATAATGTGCTATTTACTTGACTTATAAATATTGAAATTATAAATACAAAAATTATTAGTACTGCTGCAATAAACAGAACCGAAACAAGCAATACATTTCCTTTTCTATTTTTCATATTTACCTACTTTTTTATATATGGCGTTAAATCTCTGTTATATAAAGTATCCCATCTTTCAAACACATCTAGTTTTACCCTCTTAGTTGTTGTTCCTAATGGTCCACTGACTTTAAAAACTAATTCATATGGCTTTTGTATTCTTGAAAATAGTCTTGTTTCATCAATATTAAAAGCGTCATTTGATAATTCTCGTAATGTACTCCACGAATGCAATGTCTGCTTTGTTCTATATGGTATAACATATGTTATTCTGAAGTCCTTATCTCCATTGCTGTATTCATTTACCACATTTGCTATAACCGAACCATCATATTGTTCTTTTAGTTTTTTCAGTGTTGAATATCTCTTTTTCAAATTTCTGGCTACAGGATCATCCCATTCAAACTTTTTTGTTAAGTCATCTAATGTATTAATAGATGTGTTTCCATCAAATTGCAACGTAATACGTTCTGGTAAATTTATAGCTTTTAAATCTATTTGTAATATTTGTCCTGCACAAATAAATTGTGTGTTTGTCTTTTTTGCTATTGGCAATTCTTTTGTATCACCACCATCAATCCTACTTAACACAATACTTGTTATTTCAGGCGGATGAAACTCTGAAAACTCACTATCATAAACATTCTTTACATCTTTTTCTTTATTTTCCTCTTCTTGTATTTCTATTTTTATTTTTATAATTTCTTTTTTTATATCTACTAGAGCACCATCTGCAAAAAATTCTGTAAGTAGTACTGACTTAACCATTACTTCTACTTCTATTTCATTGTCGCTATAAAGATTTTTATCTATTGAAATTTTACTAGCATCTGATATGTGTAATATTTTTCTATCAGAAATTTCAGATATTAAATTCCCATCAATAAATAATTGACTTTTTAAAATCTTAACATGTTCTTTTTTTGAATATTCTGTAAGATTTATTACATCTGCACCATACTCTATTGGTATTTGCACTATATTTTCTTCTTTGCCAATCGTATATTCTTTCCCATTTGGAAATTTTATATATGATTCTAAGTCCGCATCTGCTGCCATTGGCGGAACTATAAAATTTGCCGCCCATTCTTTATTGTTCATATCATATCGCCTTGTATATATATTTCCATTTGTCTTCCATGTTGCATAATTTTCTACTCTGGCTTTAGTTAGTCCAATATCTGTAGCTGTTAAATCGTATGTATTATCATTTCTCATTAATTTAGTGTTTAGCATGTAATCTTTCTGATCTTGGTCTAAGTATTTTGATATGTCATTCCAAGAAGTAGCTGCATCAGAAAGTTCTACATATCTCCAACTTGTAGGAGGCGTAGGTGGCTCTATGTCTACTGGAAATTTGTGATTGTGAATTTCATTTTCAAATACATTGTATCCTAAAACCCAATATTCTCCTCTCGTTCCAGAACCTTTCCAAGCTCCACCGTTTTTAGTCCACAGTCCTTTTTCTACATTCTTCCAACGTTGTCCTTGGCTTATATTAAGTGGACTTCCATAAACAAATTGATTATATTGATTATATATTTCTTCGTTTAATGCATAACCATTTTTTGTTTGTTTTTCGATACCCATAATGTCTATCATTGTGTCAAATTCTTCGCTATAAGCATGCGATACTTGATTTAAAAACAGTATACTTATTAACATTATTAAACTTATATATTTTTTCATTTAATCTCCTTTAGGGGCTTTAGGGGAAAGATTAAGGGCTCTTTCCCCTTATTGTATATTTTTACATGCAAATTTTATTTGCAAAATTGAAATCATTTTTTTGATATGTAAAATTCAACTCCCGAATTGTCAGTAGCATATGTATTTATTACATATCTTTTTGTTTCTTTTTTATCTATAATTTTTTCATTGCTTTCAAATTCTTCGATTACTTTTTCTTTTATATATGGCATAAGCTCTTCGGTTTCTTGTTCACCAAATAAAACTTCTATGCATGCTTTTAATCGTTTAAATTTATATTTATTTATATATGTTTTATTTTCTAATTCATCTTGCCATACCCAAAGTTTTGATACTTTTATTTTTAAGAAACACTTATCAGAAAAATTTTCTTGCATAGTAACTTTTTTCAAATCATATAGTTTATCTTCATAAAATGTAAATGAGAATCTCGGTAATCCATTATATATGTATTCTTCTCTATCGCCATGCGCTATAACCAACTGATTAATTGTATATTTGTCAGGCACATAGTTTACCGATGTATACGTATCTTCTGAAACTAGTTTTTTTAATAATTTAATTACTTTATTTTCGTCTATATAAGTATCATTTATTTTATATTTATCTAAATTAGCATACCTTCCGTCATCATAAAAATATAGCTTATTATTTTTTATTTCGTATCTATTTCTATATAAACTTGTGTTTTTATCTTTTCCTATATTTGTATATTCGAAAGCATTATTGTTCAGTGAATATTCTCTCTCGTTAATAACTTTTTGACGTGCGTTTACAGCTTCTTTTATAATTTTAATTGCTTCTGCTCTTGTTATTGTTTTATCTCCTCTAAATGTATTATCTTCATATCCTCTTATTACTCCTAAATTCATAAGTTTTAATACGTTTTCTTTGTTTGCACTATCTAAATCTATAATGTTTGTTTTTATTCTTTTTATATCACTCAAATTAATATACTTTGAAATAATCTTTACAACTTCATTTCTTGTTATTACTTTTTCATAATCCGAAAATTCGTTTTCATCTATCCATTTATATTTTTTAGCAGTAGCGATATACCAATCTGGCCAACGCTTTCCTGTAATTTCTTTTTTGTATTTAGAGGCTTCAACAAGCATTTTTAAAAACTCATTTATTTTTACATTTTCATCAGGTCTAAATGTATTATCAAAATATCCATTTATTATCTCTTCATTACTTCCCCATTCTATATATTCTCTAGCCCAATGATTTGTTGTATCTGAGAAAGCATATGCTATTGATGAGATGTTAAATAGTATTATTAGCGCTATCCATATTTTCTTCATTACTTACCTCCTTAGCTTCACCCAATGCTGTAAGATTAAATGTTGCAATATCTCTTATTAAATTTATTTGTTTTGCTTGTTCAGGCGTAACAGCAACTAGTACTGTATCTGGTGTTTCTAAATCAAAAATATTTTCGATAGGTTGTCCATCTATATTGAAAACTCCTAAAACTTTTACATCTTTTAATAAACTTACAATACAATATCCGTCATCTTCGCTACCAACAAACTGTTTTTCTAATCCTTCTAACGATTGATTTGCATATTCATTTCTTATTGTGGCATATACATTTATTCTAGAGTTTTCTTTTATATTATAAGAGACTCCATTTTCAGCTGATTTAATTTTTATTGAAACCTTTTCTTTTCCTTCATCAGCTTGGTATATTGAAAGATTCTCTTTAGTATCAAATTGATTTTTTATTAATATTTGTCCTGCATATATTTTTTCTTTTAAATACAATTCATCTACATCATCAATATTTTTAATTACTCGTGTTGTACCAACAATTTGTACAGGCATGTCCACTTCTTTTATTTGTGAACTATCGATTTGCGAATATGCTTCAACATCATCTGTGACAATTAAACATTTAATTGTTGGAACATATTGAACTAACTTTTTCTGCATATAAATTGAAATTCCATATACTATTACTGTTAAAATTATTGATGTTAATAAAATGTTTACTTTATTTTTCATTCTTCCTCCTACACTTGGAATGGCTTGCTTCCAACATTTTCAAACCAATTAGCAATTGTATCCATCATGTTTGTAAATAAGCTCTCCATTTGCGGATAGAATAATGTAATTATTAATACAAGTAATATTCCTGCAATTAATATAATCTGCAATATTTCTGATCCTCTCTGTGATTTTACGATTTCTTTTAATTTGTTCATATTTTTTCTCCTTTCCTGCGCGAAGCGCTGTACTGTTCAGCGAAGCTGTACTATTCACTCTTCACCATTCATTATTCACTCTAATGTAACGCAGTTCGTTTTCCCGGGCCGCCGCTGCGCGGGCGAAACCATTTTTTCGGCCTGGAAAAATGCTTCCTTCGGAAGCTTTGATACTCACGGTACCATGTTACTATTTGAATATGTTGTTGAACCCATTCCCCACCGATACGAACAGCGGATACATTGTCAAAAAAATTATATTTGTTAGTGCGACGATTACTCCAAATGTTATATATAATACTTTTTCTTTTGTGTTTGCTCTCAGTATTTCTACTTTCTTTTCTTTTAATGTTTCTGATAAATTTTCTAATATTTCGTTTATACTTCCCATTTTGTTGTATTCTTTTAATGCATTACAAAACATTTTTAATTCTAAAATATCGAACTTGTTTTCTAAATCATCTATTGCTGCATTTATATTTAATTCTGATAATTCATATCTTGCTGAAAATATTATCATTGCTTTTTTAAAATCTTTATTCTTGCAATTTTCATGTTGCTTTTTTAAAACATCTTTCATAAGCATATGTGCTGAAAGCTGTAAATTTATTGAATCTGTGACATTTAATATATCATTACATATTTCTGTGTCTCTTTTCTTTTTCATAATTAATATAAAGATATCAATTATGAAATATCCAATGCTCGCAAAAAACAGTGCATAAAATATTGAATTATAATTTACTAAACCACCAAAAAACATAATGGTAGCTAAACATATTTTAAAAATATAATATTTAAAACTATTTAATTTAAATGGATTTCCTTGCTTAGATAAAAAACTTTCTTTTGTTTTTATAAAATTGAATTTTGAAATAAATTGTTTAAGAAACGATTCTTTAGTTTTTTGAATATAAATACTTCGCTTTTTATATTTGTTAGCTTTTATAAGTACATCTAGTTTGCTAGTTAAAAATAAACAAGATATAAAAATACAGAGTAGTAGTATCTTATTTATCATAAATTTCTTACCTCGATATATTTATTACTTTTGACCATTCTATATCACCTTTAAATTTTATTGTCAATACTTTTTTAAAAAAATAATATCTTTTTTTCTTACTCCCACAACGATTTCGACAGGCTACGACATTGTTCGACATTTAATTACAAAAGTTTACATGCCCACACTGCTGTAAAAATTGCAACAAAATCACAAGCGAGTCCAATCCACATTGCCTCTTTTGCATTCTTAATATTTACTGCTGATGTGTATACTGCTAAAACATATATTGTTGTTTCACTACTTCCCAAAATTGTGCTTGCAATTCTTCCTATAAGGGAATCTACTCCATATGCTTCTACTGTGTTTGATAAAAGCCCCATTGATGCTCCTCCCGAAATTGAACTCATTATTCCAAGCGGCACAACTTCTTTAGGTATTCCAAATACTCTTCCAATTGGCGAAATTATATTTATTAATATTTCCATTGCACCCGACTCTCTAAATAAATCTATCGCAATCATAATTGCAATTAATGTTGGAAAAATATTTATTACAACTTTTAAGCCTTCTTTCACACCTTCAATAAAACATTCATATACTTTTTGTTTTTTTATCATTCCATATGAAATTATTACTATTATCATCATTGGTATCATTACATATGAGATATATTCAATTATTTTCAAACTTTCCTCCTATATAAAAATTTTACTATTAATATTCCAACAATAACTGAAACTACACTAGAAATGATGGTTGGCAACACGATATCTGTTGGATTTTCAGAACCTGCAGCAGCTCTTATTGCTATTACAGAAGTTGGTATAAGTTGTATCGATGCCGTATTTAGCACAACAAACATTAACATACTTTTTGAAAGTTTGTGCTTCTCTTTATTTTTTTCTTGCATTTTTTCCATGGCTTTAAGACCAATTGGTGTTGCAACATTTCCGAGTCCTATCATATTTGCTGTCATATTCATTACAATATGACCTGAAACTTCACTATCATTTTTTAGCTCTGGAAAAAGAATTCTTATTAATGGATTTATAAATTTTGATATCTTTTCAATCAATCTACTTTTCTCTGCAATTTTTATAAAACCAGACCACATACAAATCATTCCCGAAAGTCTTAAAAATAGTGAAACAGTATTTTCCGTAGATAAAAATAGCACTTCTATAATCTGTTCTACATCACCATTTACAATGCAAAATACAAATGCTATCAATATCATATATGACCAAATAATATTCATACTCTATCCTCCAATTAATACTATTCTGTTTATATGGTAAATATGAATATTACAAAATATTCCAAAATTTACTTTTTATTTCCAATTTTCGGTTGACTATTTTTCAAAAATATGGTAAGATTTAACATATCAAAACAAGGAGGGATTTTAATGAAAGCAACAGGAATAGTAAGAAAAGTAGATGAATTAGGTAGAGTGGTATTACCAATAGAATTAAGAAGAACACTTGACATAGACATAAAAGACTCTCTTGAAATTTATGTTGAAAATAGTACAATCGTATTAAAAAAATACGAGCCAGCTTGTGTATTCTGTGGTAACACATCAGATATAAAAGAATTTAAAGGTAAAAATATTTGTGCAGAATGCGCAAAAGAAGTGCAATAAGAAAAGAGTGTGGAAAACTGGAGGTGAAAAAAAATCGATTTTTATATCGATTTTTTCGCACTTCCATTTTCCACACTTCGTCTTACATTGACAAATCAACTAAAATGCATTAAAATATAAATATGAAGGAAATCCGCTTAACGCGGTTAGCCTTAGTTGATATAATCGCCTATCGGACTAGGACAGGGCGATTATTTTTTTCGTCCTAAAATTCCTTTTACGACGAAAGCTATTACAAAAATTACAATTATAAAAAATATGTAATCTGTTTGCAACATAGCAATCATCTCCTTTCATAATTCGGATGGAACCGTTTTATGAAGTTTGATGACTAACCGCTCTGCACATTTCCTTCATGGTTTAGAGTATACAATATAAAAAATTTAAAATCAATAACTTTTTATAGTAATGCCTTATAAATCTCTGACTTCGTCATTCCTTTATCTTTTGCAACTTTTTTCATTGCTTCTTTTTTATCAAGTCCTTCGTCTAAATATTTTTGCATTAGTTCTTCTATACTTTCTTCTGATACACTTGGCTCTTCTTTTTCTTTTCCTTCAAGCACTATAACAAATTCGCCTTTTATTACTTTTTCTTCATAATATTCTACCGCTTCTTTTAGAGTAAATCTTAAATATTCCTCATACACTTTTGTTATTTCTCTTGCTAATACAATTCTTCTTTCTTCACCGAATGTATTTAACAAATCTGTAAGTGTTCTTTTTAATTTATGTGGCGCCTCATAAAATATCATTGTACGACATTCATTTTTTAGTTCTTCTAATCTGTCTCTTCTAACTCTTTTATTTATTGATAAAAAGCCTTCAAATGCAAATCGTGTTGTATCAAAACCAGAACCTATTAATCCTTGAATAAACGCAACAGATCCCGGTATCGGAATTATTCTTATTCCTTCACTTATTGCAGCTTTTACTAAATCTTCTCCTGGGTCTGAAATTGCTGGTGTTCCAGCATCTGAGACAAGTGCAAGATTTTGCCCTTCGTTTAATAATTTTATGACATGCTCAATTTTTGTCCCTTCATTGTGTCTATAAAAACTAATTAGCTTATTTGATATTTCAAAATGATTTAATAAATGCATCGTTTTTCTGGTATCTTCAGCTAGTATTAAATCTACTTCTTTTAATGTTTTTATTGCTCTAAACGTCATGTCTTCTAAATTTCCAATTGGTGTTGCAACTAAATATAAAATTCCTTTTCCCATGATATTACTCCAATCCATAAATTTCTTTTATATCGTCTGTATATTCTCCATTTTCTTTATAAACATATAATGGTTTTTCTACTTTTAAAAACGCTTTACCACTTCTTGCTCCTTCCACTAATACTAGATTTGGCGCTTCATTAACATTTGGGTGTATAAATCTTATTCTTTTAGGTTCTATCTTGTGTTTTCTCATAAGAGAAAGTATATCAACTAATCTTTCTGTTTTATGAATCATATATAAATTCCCAGAAGATTTTAATTCTCTTGCTGCTTCAATAATAATATCTTCTAATGTACATGATATCTCATGCCTAGCAATTGTCTTTGCATCTCTTTCATTTATTAATCCACTATTCTTTGCTTTATATGGAGGATTTACAGTTATTGCATCAACAGTTCCAGCTTTTATTTTTTCTTTTAATTTGGTTAAATCTTCATTTATTATTTTAACTCTATTTTGTATGTTATTCATTTCTACACTTCTATTTGCCATTTCAGCAACATGCTCTTGAATTTCAATTCCAACAATTTCTTTTGCATTTGTTTTTCCGCTAAGCAATATTGCTACAATGCCATTCCCCGTGCACAAATCAACAACATATGAATCTTTTTTTATTCCTTTTGCAAAATCTGATAAAAGCACAGCATCAATTCCAAAACAAAAATCTTTTTCATTTTGAATTATTTTTAAACCTTTATATTGTAAATCATCAATTCTTTCATTGTTTTTTAGTTCCATATTTTTTTCCTCTTCATATTATATATTAGGTGATATATATGCATAGTTTTTTTAGTAATCTATACTGCTCATTAAAAGAAATAGAATGTCTTTTAAATTCTGTTTGCACAGCAAATCAAATAAAACATGTTTTTAAATTTTTAAAAAAATTTAAAAATAAACGATAAAAGGACCCTCAAATGTTTTGTTTGAGATGTCCTTTTATTAGTTTAAAAGTTAAATTATTCTTGTTCTGGTGCATTTACAGGACATACTCCTGCGCAAGCTCCACACTCAATGCATTGTGCTGGATCTATTACATATGTAGCATCTCCTTCTTTAATGCATGATACAGGACATCCTTCTGCGCATGCTCCACATTTGATACAAGATTCGTTAATTTTATAAGCCATTTATTTCACCTCCTTTAAATATCATCCGTTCTTTTAAAACCTTCTTCTAATTCCTTTAACTCTGCCATATTAACATCTTCATCGTTATCTTTCTTACGAGTATTTCTTAATATTTCAATATCTTTTAATTCGTAATTTTTTCTAATTACATCCTCTTTATCATTAATTCTAACTCTAACAATTTCTTTTAGTGTTTCAACGTTTTCTACAGTACCTTTTCCATCTGGTGTTTTTACTAAAGCACCTACATTTGGTAATCTCTTTAACTTTTCTTCATAAACTTCTTGTTCATGTTTCAGACAACACATAAGTCTTCCACACACGCCAGAAATTTTAGTTGGATTTAGTGATAATCCTTGTTCCTTCGCCATTTTTATTGACACAGGATTTAGATCACTTAAATGATTACAGCAACATAGTTCTCTTCCACATTGCCCATATCCACCAAGCATTTTAACTTCATCCCTAACACCAATTTGTCTAAGTTCTATTCTGGTTTTATATATAGCTGCTAAGTCTTTTACTAGCTCTCTAAAATCAATTCTTCCGTCAGCTGTGAAATAAAATAACAATTTAGTTGAATCAAAAGTATATTCTACATCAATTAACTTCATATCTAATCCATGCTTTGCTATTTTTTCTTCACATACTTTATATGCTTCAACAGCCTTCTTTTCGTTTTCATGATATATTTTTTCATCTTCTGGAGTTGCTATTCTTATTGCTTTTTTAAGTGCCGCAACTAGTTTATCTTCACTTATTTCTTTATTTGCAACAGCAACTTCTCCAAGTTCTAAACCTCTTGCCGTTTCTACTATTACGTTTTTACCTTTTTGAACCTTTATTCCGTCTGGATCAAAAAAATATATTTTTCCAAGTTTTTTAAATCTTACTCCTATTATTTCTTGCACGCTAAACTCCTTCTGCACTTTTATTGATTTGCTTCTAACTTCCAAAGTTCTAACATCATATTATCTAAAGCAATATCAAAATTTGCATTTTTCTTTAAATTTTGTCTACACTTTTCTATTATATCAATTTGTTTTATTCGTCTTGCATAATCTTCATTTAACTCATCAAAATACTTTAACATTATAAGCTCTAATATTTCTTGTATTTCTTCTTTATACTCTTTCAATTTTAAAAAAGCTTTATTTAGTTGTAATAAGTTTTTATTTTTTAAGCTTTCATATATATTAATTATATCTTGCACATATCCTTTTTCTTTTAAATGCTCAACTTTACCAATACTTCCTCTAGAAAAAGATATTATGTTTTCATCGATATCTTCATTGTTATAAAATCTTTTTATTTCATCATTTGATAAAGGTAAAAATTTAAAAGATGTGCATCTTGATTTTATTGTTCTAATTAATTTTTCTTTACTAGATGTTGTTATTATTATAACAGCATATTCTGGTGGTTCTTCTAATACTTTTAATAATGCATTTTGTGCAGCTTCATTCATCATTTCGCCATCTCGTATTATAAATACTTTTTTTTCTGAAACTGTTGGCTTTAATATTATTTCTTCACCAAGTTGCCTAATTTTTGATATTTTTATTAGTCCATCTTCAGGCTCTATAATATTTATATCTGCAGCTTCGTTTTCCAAATCTTTTACATTTAAGATATTTGCGGCAATCTTTTTGGCTACTAAAAATTTTCCTATACCTTCTTGCCCTTCAAAAATATATGCATGACTAAGTTTTTTATTATCTATTAATTGATTTATTTGTTCTATTTGACTTTTATGTCCTATTATTTCAATCATCGAACTCCGCCTTATTTATCAATTTTACCAAATGCTTTTAAAGGCCATATTCTATAAGTCACTCTTCCTTCTATTTCATTTAATGGAACACATCCAAAAACTCTACAATCTGTTGAACCTTCTCTGTTATCTCCCATAGCAAAAACGTATCCTTCTGGAACTTTTATATCATAAAATTCACCTTTTCTTGGAGTTATAACATCATCTTGTAAATATGGCTCTTCAATATTTTCACCATTTACAAACACTTCTCCGTTTTCAATGTATACATGATCTCCAGCAATACCAATAACTCTCTTTATATAACTTACTTTTCCCACTTCTAACACTTCGTGAGTGAAAAATTCACGAAAACCGTCTATTGGATTATACTCCGCTACTCCATTTTCAAAATCTACTCCCACAGGCTGTTCAAAAGTTATTATATCACCTCTTTTATATTCACCATTAAATGTTTTTACAAGTTTATTAATTAAAACCCTTTCACCATCTAATATTGTTGGTGTCATTGAACCTTGTTTTACAAGTGTTGGCGTAAATATAAAATACTTTATTATAACTGCAGCTGCAAATGCTATAAAGAAACTCCCAATCCATTCCATTGTTTCTCGGGCAATGGATTTCTTTACTTTTTCTTTTTTAGTCTTTTTATTTTTTTCTTCTTCATTTTTTTCTACGAATGTTCTTTCTTCGTTGTTTACTGCTTTATTTTCTACTTCTTGAACAATTTCATCATTTTTCAATTCTTTTTCATTTTGTCCTTGGTTATTTTCCATAATAACATGCTCCTTTCTAAAGCAGGTCTATTATATAACAGTTTCGCTATTATTTCAATTGTTTATTCCTTATTACATGGGATTTTCATAATTACTTCAGTGCCTTTTCCAACTTCACTATTCATAACTATGCTTCCGCCATTTGCTTCTATTATTTCTTTAGCTATAGGAAGTCCTAGTCCTGTTCCTCCCATTTCTCTTGACCTTGCTTTGTCTACTCTGTAAAATCTTTCAAAAACTCTTGGCAAGTCTTCTTTTGGAACACCAATTCCATTATCAATTACTTTTATATACGCATCGTTATGAACTGCGCCAACGTATACTTTTATGGTTCCATTTTCACCAGTATATTTTATACTGTTAGTTATAATGTTAGTTACAACTCTTTCAATTCCATCTCTATCCGCATAAACCTCTGGCACGTTAGCTGTAATGAAGCAATCTAATATTTGATTCTTACTATCAGCCTGTATTTTATGCTTTTCGCATATTTGTTTTACAAGTTCTGGCAAATCAAAAGATATTTTATTCCAAGCAACTTTCTTATAGTCAAATTTTGTTAATTGTAACAAATCACTAACAAGTCTTGTCATTCTATTTGCTTCTGTAAGTATTACATTTAAAAATTTATTTTTACTTTCTAGATCTAAATCTTGCTCAAGCAAAGTTTCTGAATATGTTTTTATTGATGTTAACGGAGTTTTTAATTCGTGCGAGACATTTGCAACAAACTCTTTCCTCATTTCATCTAATTTTGCTTGCTCTGTTATATCTTGAATTACAACAATAATTCCTCCAGCACGTTCTTGTTCATCTCTGTATGGTGCAAAGAACATATTTACATATGCTTCTCCTATATTAACCATCTGTTCCGATGAAGTCCAATCTTCAAGATATATAATTTTTTCCATATTTATATCAATTTTATGTTTTTTAAATATATCTTCAAATGAATTTTCATCCTTAATTTTCATCATTTTTTTTGCCGCTAAATTAGCATGAACTAATTCACCTTTTAAATTAAAAGCTAAAACCCCATCTGTTAAATGAAGTAATATTGTTTCAAGTTTATTTTTCTCACTTGAAATTTCATTTAAATTGTTTTTTATTTGAGTTGTCATCATGTTAAAACTTTCGATAAGTCTTGAAATTTCATATCCTGCGTTCTTCTTGTCAGCAAGTTGTAATTGTTCTATTTCACCGTCTGCAATCATTTCAGCTTTTTTTCTAATACTTTCTATTGGCTTTATTATATTCGAAGCAAACAATGCTGCTATAACAATTGTAATAAAAGCAACGACGATTATACTAAGTAAATATATCATTAAAACTTCATCTAATTGCTTATTTATATAATCTTTACTCTGTTCTATTAAAATTATAAACTCTATATCTTTTTCCTCTTCTTTATTATTTTCAATAATATAAGAAAAATAATAATTCTCTTCTTTTGGATTATTTGAAACTGCATAGTTACTTATACTTTTCATCGCATCATCTATACATGTTTGAGCAACTTCATTTAACTCGTTATTATCACTTGGAAAAAGAATGTTTTTTTCTTTGTCCAGTATCATTCCTTTTCTGCTAATATTATTTAATGAGAAATATATACTAAAATTATTGTAAATTTTTCTTAGATTTTCTCTTTGCAGTTCTTCCTTATTAACACCCTCATACTGAAGTTCATTCTCACTTAAATCATTTATATTTAATCCGAAGCTTGAAATAGTATTAAGCATTTCTTCTACGAATCCTCTGTAATAAACCTGCTCCATTTTTATCATAGAAAATGCTGCAACAATCATTATTACAATTGAAATAAATAAAAACATTAACAAAATTATTTTTGATTGTAAACTCTTAAACATATATGTCCTCTTTTCTTTTTCGACATTATTAATATTTTTCTACAAGAAAACAGAAAATCTACAGTTTTCTATTTTACGGCCTTCGTGACTTTTCGATAAAAAAGAAAATATCACATTTAAAACAAAAGGGCGACCAAAGGTCGCCCGCAATATTTTTACGCAGTAGTATTGAAATAATATCCAATACCTCTTTTTGTTGCTAAGAACTCTGGAACACTTGGGTTTGCTTCGATTTTTTCTCTAATTCTTCTTACTGTTACGTCAACAGTTCTTACATCTCCAAAATATTCATATCCCCATACTTTTTCAAGCAATTCTTCTCTAGAAAATACTTGCCCTTTTTGTGTAGCTAAGAATTTTAAAAGTTCAAACTCTCTTAAAGTGAGTTCAACCGCTTTTTCGCCAACTTTAACTTCATATCTATCTGTATCTAATGTTAATGATCCAAACTGCATTGCATTTGTAGTACTTTCAGCAGGCATTTCTTCTTTATTCATTTCAAATGCATAACTTTTTCTAAGATTTGCTTTTACTCTTGCCATAACTTCTCTTACACTAAAAGGTTTTGTAATATAATCATCTGCGCCAAGTTCTAAACCTATTATTTTATCAACAACATCTTCTTTTGCCGTTACCATTATAATTGGAACATTTGATTTTTGTCTTACTTCTTTACAAACTGAAAAGCCGTCCTTCTTTGGAAGCATAACATCCAACAAAATTAAATCTGGTTTTTCCTTTTCAATTAATTCAACAGCTTGCTCACCATCATATGCTTGCGCTGTTTCATATCCCTCTCTAACTAAATTGTGATTAAGTATATCAACAATTGCCTTTTCATCATCTACAATTAGAACTTTCTTACTCATTTAAAATACACATCCTTCCTTACGGATACACACTTTCTGTACTATTTAATTATGTATTATTACCGACAAAAAGTCAATGTAAAAAAAGAGATAATTTTGAAAAAATTTGAATATTTGTGTCCGGGAAAAAATGAACGCTGACAGGATTTTTCTGTCGGACACAAATATTCGCCGAGCGGACGTTTGTGTCCGACACAAAGTGTTCGCTGGGTGGACGTTTGTGTCCGACGCAAAGTGTTCGCTGGGTGGACGTTTGTGTCTGACGAAAAGTGTTCGCTGAGTGGACGTTTGTGTCCGACGAAAAGTGTTCGCTGGGTGGACGTTTGTGTCCGACGAAAAGTGTTTCTCAATGGCAAAAAAGAAGGAAGGGCGCCCAGTTTGGACACCCTCCCTCGAAAGGAATTTTACATTACACCTCCTTGTTCTTCCCCAAGAAGAGAATCTTGGGCATATAGCCACCTTCACCCGTTTCCGAGTTGAAGGTGACTACACCCTTACCGTCACGGGTGTAACGGTAAATGGTCTTGCCACTGACCCTCCAGTTCCTGGGAAGGAACTGTTCAAGCACCTCGCCCCCCTGGGCGAAGGTTTCGTCGTCGAGGCCTTCTACACGCTCACCGACATAGGCGTGCTCACCATAGTTGTAGAGCTTGTAGAAGCTGCCACTTTCGGCATGGCAGATGAAGCCCAAATCGCTCCACCAGCCCCACTCGAAATTGCCTGCCCCGGCACTTGCCGTGGTGCAGTCATTGAAGTTTCCTCCGTCGACTACAAATACCCACGGATTGAATCTGGAATTGCCGAAGCAATTCACAAGATTCAATCGCTCCTGGCGGGACACCAGGGTTTCGGTGTTGGTGAAGGTTTTTACGTAGTCCTTCACCACACCGAGCTCGGATTCCTTGCCCTCCACCAGGGCTTTGACTACCGCAAGGATATCATCCAAACGGCAGTAAACCATGGTGGTTGGGTGCTCCCAGTCACCCTGACGGGTGACTACCACCGGGTGCCGGTACAAGTATTCCTTGTCCGGCTCATGCCCCACATGGGGCAGCATTACGGTGATACCGTCTGCTACCTCCTGTGGGATGTTGACGTCGGTGTGAGCGACGTCAACCCGGTAGAGACCAACGGGGATCAGATCCCCGTAGTCCCGGATCCAGCCAGCACCGGACAGACCTGCACGGCTCCGGTAGTACTGGCGTCCGCCGCAGATGCTGTGGATTTCCTCCGAATCGTACTCGTAATCGAGCACGCGTACAGAGCCCTCCTGCACCTGCAGGAAGAGGTCGGCGGTACCGCCGCCGAAGCCTACATTCTTCCGGTCGTTATTAAGGACATCTGAAATATTTTTAGAATTGAACATGGAGTACCTTCCTTTCTGCTGGCTAAAAGCCAGCTGTCGCCATTTTTTTTTGTGACAGCATCGTTTTTCAATATTCTGAACATTCAGATTATCGTCACGATGCACTGTAGCATCTCGCTACGATTATAGTATATCAAATTTTTGGCACTTGTTCGAAGATTATGTAGACTTACCTAAAGTTGCCTTAGATTGCCGCTGACTTATTTTGTGTAAAATTACGGTTTTTTCTTAAATTATCTCGACTTTTCTCTTGTTTTCTCGTGTTTTTGTGTTTGTATTGTTCAAAACATTTTTCGTTCGCGCACTCACTTTTCAATCTAGGTAAAAAAGTCATAAAAAAAGCGCCCCGCGGGGCGCTTACCCAGGAAAATACATCGCGTATTCCCCGAAGGTTTCAACCAGAAGCCATATGAACAGTGCCAGGTCGATTAAGAGGGTCATGATAATTATCCCCCCACAGTCAGACATGGCAGCAAGACAGAAAAGGATAATTCCTAACAGCAGCACTGGCAACGCTGCCATTACAGCACTTAATATGCCGTACGTGAAGTACGACTTAATGCCGCACAGCAATATGCCAACTACGATGGCGGCAATCACTGTGAGAAAGGCCCAGCCTCCACCATACCGCTGGTCAGCACGGCGGAATCCCGCAACAAGATACGGGAAAATCACCGATGCGACTGCTAAAAAAGCACCGAAGATGTACTGTACTACGTCCATTTTTTCTCCTGTTCCCTAGCTCTTTATTTGGCTGCTAGGAGCCTTCGATAGCTCCCCCTACAGGTGGGGGGCTTCATATCACGCATGTGATCAATTATATTATACCATTTTTGAGGGTGCTTTTCAATATTATGTTAATATTTTGTGTGTTTTATATACCTCCATATGTTTGAAACATTTTTAGTCGGACATTTTTGTTCAACGCACGACTATTTTATCGTTCGCATGTGAAAAGGAAGTGCGCAAAAAGCGACATAAAAATCGCTTTTTGTTCACCTCCTTTTTACACACTCACTTTTTCGCCCAGGGCAGAAAATACACGCACAAAAAAGCGAACGATAAAATCGTTCGCTTTGATTTTTATTTATTATAGAAAATCTTCTGGATTTAAGTGTTTACCTTCGTATCTTATTTCTAAGTGCACGTGAGGTCCTGTTGATCTTCCTGTGCTTCCTACATAAGCTATTACGTCACCTTTTTTTACTTCTGTTCCTACTGTTACTGCAAATTTACTACAATGTGCATATCTTGTTTCGTAGTTACCTGCATGTTGTATTTTTACTAAATATCCATAGTTTCCAGACCATTGAGCACATGTTACCACTCCGTCTTCTGCTGCATATATCGGTGTTCCCATGCCTATTCCATAATCTAGCCCTGTATGATATTCTTTACCATTTCTTCTCCAACCATATCTTGATGTTATTACTCCACCATTAACTGGTTTTGAAAAATTCAATTCTTTTGTTGATTCTAATAACGAAGTTAACACTTCTTGAGAAACTGTTTTTGCAGCTGCATATGTATTATTCTTTCTAACTACTGCATCATTTTCTGCTTTTATTGGTTTAATTATGCTTGCAACAGTAACATCTATATCGTCTTCAGCAATTGCTTCATATTCTTGCTCATATTTTTCGGCTACTCTAACTGTTGCTTGTTTTGTATAGTTTTCTTGTTTTTTCATAACTTTATCAACAACAGATTGTGCAAGCTCCATGTTATCAGCGAGACATACTTGCTCTCCATTTACTTCAACTGCATATACTCTATAAAAAACATCACATGAATCTTTTAGCTTTGCTAATATGCTTTCATCTTCTGTTTTTATTTCTTTTTTAGCAAGTTTTAAGCTGTATGTTGGTTTCTCTTCCATTAATACATATCCCACGTTTTCACTGTCACCGTCTTGTAAGTAATCATTTACGTTGTCTTGTATTTTTGATTTGCTAGTCGCATAACCTAATTCTTCACCGTCTAAGCTAACTTTGTAAACCGGCTTATACGATGCTAGAAGTAGTGCAAACATAAGAGAAGAAGCCACTAACATAGCAACTATTATTTTTATTGAAATATTTATTGCTAATTTTGTTCTACTCGAAACTCTCAGCAAAATTTCATCTCCTTTTATTTTTTGTTTACAAACTATTTACATTTTACTATATTATTTTATTGTAAGCAAACAAATTCTGTCGCACTAAAGCCTTTTTAAATCACTTTATTTGTTATTTTTGCTATTTTTTTGTTTTTTTCTCATTATTTTCTCTTTTTTCTCGTTTTTTTACTCACATTGCGACGATTTCAGAAGAATATTAGAGCTTATTAGAGAAAAATCCTGTTTTTATTGTTTTTTTATTCTTTATTTCGAATATTTTCTTTTTTTCGACTTTTTTTATTCCACATTTTTTATTAGTTAAATAAATTATATAATCTTAGTACGTCCAAATATTCATAAACTTTTTCTCCATCTTCACGTGAAATTCCATCCAAAATATAATATTTTTTATTATCTAAATCAACTACATATGTTCTTTCTTCTGTTATATTTTCAAGATCTAACTTTTCTTGATTTGCCATATTTATTTCATATACCCTATTTGATAATTCAAGTGAACTTGATAATCCTATTCTTGAATAATCACTTGAATTAAATTTAGTAACAAAAAGTTCTGCCTCTACATATTCTTTTGGATTTATTTCCATAAGATTCACAGAATGTTCTACCGCTTCCTTAACCTTCTTCAAACTTTCATAATCTCTTGCGATTCTTGCTTCAGTTGTTACTTCATCTGAAGATAGTAGAGCGAATGATGCCAGTATTAACATTATTATTATTACAATAACTAATTGTATTAATGATACACCTTTTTGAAGCATTTATATCGCCCCACTTTCCATTACAGTTTCGATATCTTCATATGTTTGTATTTTAAACTCGCCAATAGTTGTAGGTTCTTTAAGTTTTATTTCTCCTGTTTCAAATTTAACTAAATAGGTTCTTTTTAATTCATCTACATTTACATTTTCGATAATTTCTGGCGAATATTCTGGTTCGTTGATTCCATAAATCACATACCATTCTCCATCTTTTTCGTTATAATGCTTTCCTTCTTCAAAAGTATCTATTATTCCATATGTATACTCCTGATTGATGGATCTAATTCCACTATGCAAAGCTTTCATTTCTGTATACAACATAGTTGCTTCTGCTTGCAAGTTTGTTGTTTTGGTTGAAGAAATTGCAAATGCTGCAATCATTATTAAAAGTACAATAACAATTACTAATTCAATCATACTTACACCTTTATTTTTTATCATATGTAACACCTCTTTCGTTTCTTATTTTATACTATCATTTGCATTATTTAATGTCAATCATTCAAGTATTTTGAGCAATTATTCTATAATTTTTAAATCTGCAAATTTTGCCATTAATCTCTTTGTTCCAGCTTTTTCAAAAGAAATTTCTATTTTTAGATCATCATCTTCTGGCTCAATATTAGTAATCGTTCCTGTCCCAAATTTTTTGTGTTGTATAGTTTGACCAATTTCAAACTTACCTAAGTCAACTGTTTCATCTGCATTTATTTTTTGCAAAAAGCTTTCCGCCGTTCTAAAAGCAAATGCACTTTGAGGTGTCTGTACACTTTTGCCAAATGTGTAAATAGCATTGTCTATATTGCTTTCATATCTTTCATAACTTCCGTAATTATCATAATAATTTTCTTCAACTTGCTTTTTCTTCTTTACTTCACCATCCATTAATTCACTCGAAACTTCTGTTAAAAATCTTGATGGCATTGCATAAGATGTACTTCCAAAAATGGTTCTTGATTTTGCACAAGTAAGATATAGATTTTCTTTTGCTCTTGTTATTCCTACATAGCAAAGTCTTCTCTCTTCTTCTATTTCAGCTTCTTCTCCTATTGAACGATAACTTGGAAATAGTCCATCTTCCATTCCTACCATAAATACATTTTTAAATTCTAGTCCTTTTGCAGTATGTAACGTCATTAAAAGTACATTTTCTTGTTCTTCATCTACATTATCTAAGTCTGTAACTAACGCTAAATTTTCCAAGAAGTCTATTAATGTGTTTTCTGCATTTTGTTCTTCGAAGTCTATTACTACATTTAAAAATTCACCTAAGTTTTCAATTCTTCCTTCGGCTTCTGTTGTCTTTTCATTTTCAAGCATTTGCATATAACCAGACTCTTTTAAAATTCTAGTTGTTAATTTTTCTATGCTTGTTATATCTTCTTGCATTTTTAATATAAAATTTGCAAAATCTTTTAAAGAAGCGTTTGCTCTTGTTGCTACATACTTATCTACATCTTTTATAACATCAAACATTGACATGTTTAATCTTTCTGCTGTTTCTTCTACATGCTCTAGTGTTGTTTTTCCAATTCCTCTTTTTGGCTCATTTATAATTCTTTTCAAACTAACATTGTCATTTGTATTTGCAACTAATCTTAAATAAGCGATTATGTCTTTTATTTCTTTTCTTTCATAGAATTTTTGTCCACCAACAACCTTATATGGAATACCTTCTCTCATCAAAATTTCTTCGAATACACGTGATTGAGCATTAGTTCTATATAAAATTGTAAAATCTGAATATGGATAATATTCTTCTCTTTTAAGTGATTTTATTTGTGAAATCACATAGTTAGCCTCTTCATATTCATCGTTACCTTGATAGAATTTTGGTTTACTACCATCATCATTTTCTGTCCATAATTTTTTATCAACATTTCCTTTGTTGTTTTTTATTACAGCATTTGCAAGTGTAAGAATTTTTTTAGTTGATCTATAGTTTTGCTCTAATTTTATAATCTTTGTATCTGCATAATTTTTTTCGAAATTAAGAATGTTTGTAATATCCGCGCCTCTAAATTTATAAATACTTTGTTGGTCATCACCAACTACGCAGATATTCTTACTCTCTCTTGCTAGTAAATTAATTAACATATCTTGTGATTTGTTTGTATCTTGATACTCATCTACTAAAATATATTTAAATTTATTTTGATAATATTCTAATACTTCTTCGTTTTCTTTAAATATTTTTATAGTATGGTTTATTATATCGTCAAAATCTACTGCATTATTTTTTCTTAGTTTTTCTTGATATAATGAATATACTTTTGAGACTTTTCCAAGTCTGTAATCAGAGGCATACATATTGTCGTATTTTATAGTATCTATCATGTCGTTTTTGGCTTTACTTATTTCACCCATTAAATATTTATCGCCAAATAATTTATCATCTAAATTTAATTCTTTTATACATTCTTTTATTATTGTTTTTGAATCTGTTGTATCAAAAATTAAGAAGTTTCTATCAAATCCTAATCTTTCAATTTCTCTTCTCAAAATTCTTACACATACAGAGTGGAATGTTCCAACCCACATATCTTTTGCGACATCCTCACCAAGAATTTTTTCTATTCTTTCTTTCATTTCTTTTGCAGCTTTATTTGTAAATGTTATTGCCAATACATTCCATGGGTTTACATTATTTTCTGAAATAAGATGAGCAACTCTATGTGTTAAAACTCTTGTCTTACCGCTTCCTGCCCCTGCTATAACTAAAAGAGGACCGTTAACATGAGTAACGGCCTCGTATTGTTCTTTATTTAATCCTTCTAATATATTATTTTGCATTTATTTACTCCTTATATACTTATGTTTTAATTCGAAAATAAGTATATGATAACAGAGTGTTTTTTTCAAGACGAACAGAAAAAAAAAGAATAATGAATAATGAATAAATAATAATTGATAAATATTATTTTTTACCTATTATTTATTCACTATTCTTTATGTTGTCACATTATCACCTCTATCTGTTGTTCACCTGCATTTTTCTGCAACGGCACTTGTTTTTCTGCCACTTCTTTTCCGTTTAGCAACACTTTTGTTATTCCCGTACTTTTTCCTTCTGGATTTTTTATTGTTATGTTATAAATACTTCCTTTATATTTATATTTTATTTTATATTCTTTCCATTCTTTGGGTATACACGGATTAAATATTATAGAATTTTTTTCTATTACTAAACCTAGTATATTTTCTATTCCCGCTTTATACGCCCAACTTGCAGAGCCTGTATACCATGTCCAGCCTCCCATACCTGCTAAATTTTCTGCGCCATATATATCTGCTGCAATTACATAGGGCTCTACTTTATATTTATCAGCTTCTTCTTTTGTTTTTGAATGTTCTATTGGCAATATAAATTTATATAGTTCCATCGCTTTATCTGCTTTTTTTAACATCGTTTCTGCCATAACTGCCCATATTGCAGCGTGTGTGTATTGTCCACCATTTTCTCTAACTCCAGGTATATATGCTTTTATATATCCTGGTTCTAAACCTGTTTTATCAAATGCAGGAGCTAATAATTTTATTATTTTATTCTCATAATTCACCAAGTATTCTTCTAAACTTTCTATAGCCATATTTTGTCTTTCTTTTGAAACAACATCTGATATTACCGACCAACTTTGCGAAATACTATCAATTTTACATTCATCATTTTGATTCGAACCTAATGTTTTTCCATTTTCAAAATATGCTCGTTTATACCATTTTCCATCCCATGCACTTTTTTCAATATTTTCAGTTATATATTCTAATTCCTTTTCATATCTTTCTTTTGTAGAAAAATCCTTTTTATACTCACAAATTTTAATAAACTTTTTTAGAATATCACACATAAAAAATGATAACCAAACACTTTCACCGTGAATATTATTCATTCCGTCATTCCAATCTCCTGAACCAATTAACAATAAACCATGTGTTCCATATCTCAATATTTTT
Organism: Clostridia bacterium; assembly: GCA_017521465.1. Classification (GTDB taxonomy): domain Bacteria; phylum Bacillota; class Clostridia; order TANB77; family UBA1234; genus RGIG6291. Next base: position 41,010 of record JAFXCN010000013.1, read on the forward strand.
TCAATTGCTTTTTTACAATGTTCATATATACCATCTTTTTCTTCACTTTTTTCTACATTTATATATGCTTCATTTTCATCTTCTTTTAATAACCTTCCATTTATATAATTTGTTTCTATATCTAATATTTTATAATCATCTGTTACTTTTATATATTCACAAACTGCATATACCATCCACAACAAGTCATCTGTGTATCTTGTTCTTATTCCGTTATCCTTTTCTGGATGCCACCAGTGAAGTACATCTCCCTCTATAAATTGATGCATTGAATGATATAATATTTGTATCTTTGCTAATTCAGGATTTGACATTGTCAACGCCAACACATCCTGAAGCTGATCTCTAAAACCATATGCACCACCAGATTGATAAAATGATGCTCTTCCCCACATTCTACTTACAAGGACTTGATATTTAAGCCAACCATTTAACATTATATCGATCATTTTTTCGGGAGTCTCTACTTGAATAGGCATAAGATATTCTTCCCACATATTTTTTATATCTATTAATTCTTTTTTATAATATTCTATTTTTTTATTATCATATTCTTTTTTTACTACTCCAAGAACACATGCAATTTCAACTTCTTCATTTGGTTCAACTGTAATTTCAGCACTTATATTTTTATAATTATCGTAATCTTTTTCAAAATTCACAAAAACACTTTTATCAGAAACTATTTTTATATATGTTTCTTTATCAGAATAATTTTCATTATATTTGTTATAAAGTTTTAATCTATTTTCTTCTGATTTGGCCACAATATGCTTTCTTGTATATTCTATATCCACTCCTAAAACCATTTCAGCTAAATAATTTATCTTTATATTTTTTTGATTTTTTGTTATATTTTTTAATTTTATTAATGAAACTTTTTCATCTGTAGTATTACAAACAAATACTGTTGTTTCTTGATCATATTCTTCATTTTTTAATATATATTTTGCATATCCAAAGCCATATACTATCTCATATTCATTATTATTCTTTTCTATTGGCATTACCGACCATTTATTTTTTTCATCTTCTAAATATATAATTTCTGAAGCTTTATCTGTTATTGTATCATTTGACCAAGATGTTAATTTGTTTTCTCTACTATTTATATACCAAGTGCTTCCTCCACCACCATTCGTTATAATTGTACCAATTCTACCATTTGTTAAAATATGACTCCATGGTGTAGGTGTTATTATATCTTTCAAAATATATTCTTTTCCATCTTCACTAAATCCACCATATCCATTATTATATAATTCATTTTTATTTATCATACTGCCTCCTCTAATAAGTCATAATGAGCATTTAATATAATATTGCTACATGCATATAGCAAATTCATTTCATCATTATTAATATTGTTAATTTTTATAACATGAATTCCACCATTTATATTTAATAAATAATTTAGTGCTTTTGAATTTATTATTTCATATATTCTTTCATACGTATATTGTTCATATTTATTTTTTTCTTCATCTATTATAACTAAATCAACTTTTATATTTTTTCTATTAAAATATTCTATTGCACTTACTAATTGACTTATTATTTCTGTTTCATCTGGATTCTTTATTTTTACTAATATGATTGGCAAATCACCTGATATTCCAAACTTCCACAAATCTCTTTGATTAAGTTTGTTTTCTTCAACATATTTTCTATATTTTTCTCGTGTATTAGATTTTTCTATAACATTACTTAAAACCTTGTTATATAAAAGAATATTTTTCATTGTATAACCCCAAAATCTGTTTTCTATTACACTTTTTGATATTGCGAGTTCAAACATTCTTTCGACTATTTCATTAGATTTATACTTTTCGTATATTGCTTTACACATCTCCAAATCATTAGAAATACCTGTTACAAAATTTATTTTAATCGAATCTTTCGCTTTTATTTTTAATTCTTTTTGAAATCCTATTGCTAAATTAGGTGTTATTTCAACTTTATTGCTACATCTAAAATTTTCTTTTATTATATCTGGATTTTTTATATCATTTTGTCTTCCAATTATTTTGGTTTTATTAATTTCTATATTCATTTCTAAATTTTCATCACTTATTATAAACGCACTATTTAAATAAAATATTTTATCTTCATCGTTAGAGCGAGTTCTTTTTTCAATAATTATTCCCTTTTCATATTTTATAGGATTTAGAAACAATTTATTGAATGCTGGCGAAACAATATCAGCATCTTTTGTACATAAAACAGGATCTACAAAACTTGATATAACAATATCCACATCTGTATCTGTCGTATTTTTTATTTCTACTTGTCGTATTTCTGCATTGTCCTCTGGCGAGACTATCACTTTTGTTTTTGTTTCTATCCCGGAATCATTTCTAACAAACTCACATTTAGCAGGCGAAAACGTTACTCTATATTCATCCGGTTCTTTTATTTCTGGTTTTAATGTTGTAGACCATGTTTCACCATTTGTCTTATTCGTTATATAAAGTATATTTCCTTGTTTTTGTGCAATTTTGCATCTATTCAAAAATACTTCCTTATATTTACTATACCCTTCACCTTTATTATTTAAAACAAGAGTATATTTATCATTTGACAAAATATTTATTGCTCTTTCTTCTTTTACTTCTTCTTCTGAATATTCTTCATAATATTTATATTTTTGTACTTTTATTTTTTCTTTTTTCTCTTTTGTGAACACTACATTTTCTGGCACTCTTTCTTGTAATAAAATTTGCACAGACAATATTTCTGGATTTTCATTAAATCTTTCTATAAAAATATTTTTATTTAAAAAATTATTTATCGAAGATAATATAAGACCTTGATGATGGGCCATATAAGTTTTTACAACTGCATAATCATTTTGCCCTATTCTATTTCTTGTATAATCTATTGAATCATAAAATCCAAATTTGTCATATGCTCCTATTTTTATAAGTTCTTTTAAATTTTTTACTACTGAATTGTAATTTTTTGAAATTGTCATTATAGAGCTATATGGTGAAACTACTATTTCATTTTTCAGTCCTCTTTTTACTCCTAGCCACGGTATTCCAAAAGCTTTGTATTGATAGTTATAATTTAGGTCTTGTATATTAAAAGCCGATTCTGAAATTCCCCATGGTATATTTAGTTTTTGCGCATACTTTTTTTGACTATATATACAGAATTCATATGTTTCATCCATTAATGTATAACTAAAATTTTTCATAATTATTGAAGGCATAAAATATTCAAACATTGTTCCTGCCCATGAAATTAAACCTTTATGACCATTCAATGTAGTAAGTGTTCTTCCCAAATTAAACCAATGCTTATATGGAACATCTCTTTTGGCTATTGCAATAAAGCTAGCCTGTCTTGCTTCAGATGCTAACAAATCATAGTATGAATCTACTAAAGCACCTTCTCTCTCATCAAATCCTACTGAAAACAAATTTTTCTTTTCATCATATAACTTACTAAAGTCAGTATCTTCTATAAGTTTATCCACTTTTTTTATTAAATCCGCTTCCCATTTATCTTTTATCATCATTCCTTTTAAAACATATAAATATCCTACAAAATTTCCGCTATCTACTGTTGAAACAAACTTTGGAATAACGACTTCTAAATTTTTTATATTGTACCAATTATATAAATGTCCGTTCCATTTCTCTAATTTTTCAATCGTATCTAAACTGTTTTTTATCATTTCTTTTTTCTTTTTATTATCTATAAATCCTAAATCACTCGCAGCCATTATCGCAAGTAATCCGAGTCCAATATTAGTACAAGATGTTAATTTTGTTATTTCATTTTTTCTTTTCTCTTGATAATTATCCGGTGGTAAAAAATTATTTTCTTTATTCATATATGTTTCAAAATAATTCCATGTTCTTTTTGCGATATCTACCAATAATTCTTTATCATTTATATTTTCTGTTCTTATTTCATGATTTATTGGTTTACTAATAATATAGCTTATTAAAGGCGCTAAAGACCATATAAAGAAGATTACTACAGTGACATTTAAAAAGTGTGAAAAATAATTAACAGATGCTAACATTAATGCTACCCCTATTAACGTGTTTATTAACATTTCTTTTATAAATGTTGATAAATTATTCCCTAATAATTTTTCTGCATCAGCAGCTGTTACCCACTCTAATAAATGCTTTTTTGAAATAAACATTCGGTATAAAGTAACTATTATCGCTTCTATCATTAATACTGCATTATACGGTAATAGTATAAAATTCAACGTACATCTATATAAACTTCCAACAATACCTGATATTATTGGCTTGTACTTTTTATTTTTACAAATTTTTTTCTTATTAAATAAACTAATTATTTTTTCAAAAATATCAATTATTAACGGAAAAAATATTGTAAATAATGCTAAATCATAAAAACCTAAAAACATTAACAAAAGTGTAAAAACACTTACTGTGCTTCTTCTTAAATTATCAAAAATCTTGTATCTTGATAATAAATTTAGCGGTCCTTGCCATATCCATCTTAATATTTGAAAATCTCCTCTTGTCCATCTATGTTGCCTTAACATATATGAATTAACTTTTGCAGGAAAACCGTCTATTACTTCAATATCACTAGCCAGACCACATCTAATATAACTTCCTTCTAACAGATCATGACTTAACACCGTATTTTCCGGAATTTCTTTAGACAACACATCATTAAATACTTTTACATTATAAATTCCTTTTCCTGTGAATATAGCTTCGCCAAATAAATCTTGATATATATTCGACTCTGCTGTTGAATATATATCTATTCCTCCGCTTCCAGCAAAAATTTCAGCAAATATTGAAGCTTTTGAACTCTCAAGTGATATTCCAACTTTTGGTTGAACTATTCCATATCCTTTTACAACAATACCCTTTTGAATCTCTGGTTTATTTAATGGGTGTTCCATTATTCCGATTAATTTTTTTGCAGAGTCCATTACAAGCTCTGTATCTGCATCTAACGTTATTACATATTTAATATCCATATTTTTAGTAATTGTATTTGTAATAAAAGTGCCTTGTTCTCCTGTTAGCAAAAAGTTATTGAATTCTGTAAGCATTCCTCTTTTTCTTTCGTATCCTAGCCAAGTCCCTTGCTTTTCGTTATAAACTCTTTTTCTATACAAAAAGAAAAAAATTTCTTTTCCATATTTTTTATTTAATTTTTCAACTTCTTCCGTTCCAACTTTTATAATATCATCGTCATATTCCATTTTCTCTTTTGAAGTTTCTGAAGCATCACCTAATAATGCAAAATATAGATTTTCCATTTTATTTCCAAGATAATATATTTCTAAATTTTGTATCATTTTTTTTACTCTATCTGTGCTATTTAAAAGTGTTGGAACTACAACAAATGTTGAAACGTTTTCTTGAATTTTCTCTACACGAGGTAGCCTTTTAGGAATTTTATTTTTCGATACAATTTTATTCACCAAATTAAGAAATACTTCTGAAAGAGGAATTAGAGCCAATAAAAAATACTCTTTTGTTACTAATATTGAAACTATGATTGTTGGTAAATATATTGCAAGCAAATATTTGGCTAAAATATTTTTAGATTCTCTATACTTATATCCTAACGCCTTATATAATTCATTTTTCTTTTCACCAATCAAAAACTCTCCAATATGCTCTTCCCCAGCTATTTCAACAAGTTTAGATGCTATATATTTTTCAGATATTTTTGTTTTTTTAGAAATGTTCTGTATTTCTGCTCTATAGCTATTTCTAGTTTCGTAATCACAATTTTCATACCAATTGTCTTTTAATAAAATTTTCTCGATTCCATTTATATCTTCAAAGATTATTTGCCAATTATATCTTGAAATATTTCTTATACTTGTAATACTGTTGCCCATTGATACTCTTCGTATAGCCATATCATAATGTTCAAATTTAACAACATCATTCGTGCTTGTACCTACTTTTTTTATTTCTTCTTCAAGAATTTCTGTATATTTTTTTCCTTCTTTACCATATCTTTTTAAAGAATATATTAAATGTTCTACATATGCTGTCGCTTCTGTATCTATTTTTATATTTTTATATTTCAAAAAATTTTGTTCTTGTATACTTTTATTTTTTATTATTCTTTCCACTAAACTTTCAACTTTAAACTTTTGAAGTTGCGAATCTAATATTTTTTCACATATTACCGAGATATATTCAATTATTGCTATTTTTAGCATTACAGGCATAAGCCAAAGTTCTTTCATTAATATACTTTTTTTACTTTGGTATGCTCTTAAAAATATTCCTACGTTTTCTTCTGTAATATTTGCATCTGTATATTCTACTATTTTTCTAGCTAAAAACAATATTCTACTAGTTCCATTTATTGATGGTAACTCTTTATATTTTTCAAGTAGCAAATCGTTTTTTACACTATTAAATTGTTCTTCTATTAAATAATAATTGTCTAACAACCACTCTCCACTAGGCGGTATTGGAACATTCAAAAATATACTTTCATTTAAGATGTTATATGCTTTTTCAATAACATCAAAATCTTTATTCAAATTAATAATCGGAAAAGTTTTTTCATTCGATTTTTTTTGAATTTTATTATTAATTGCAAGTTTTTTTGCAAAGTTTTCCATCGTTCACCTCTACAAATAATTTCCCTTTTGTCCTATTATTTGCAGAATTTATATATTTATTTATCTATGCTGTAAAATTCTTCAATCCCCTCAATAATTCCATTAACTATTTGTTTTCTATATTCCTCTGTCTGAAGTAATCTTACATCTTCAATGTTTGATAAGAATCCACATTCAACAATAACTGCTGGAATTTTAGATTTGTCTATTAATTTTATATTTTCTATTGGTAATTCTGTTCTTTTGTTTTCTCTCTCGATATTGTTATTTATCCCTTTTTGTATATTTTCAGCTAATATTTTTGAATATGACGAATTCTTTTTATAAAAAGTTTGCCAACCGTAATATTTTTCAGATGAAAATTTATTCATATGTATTGATATAAGCATATCTGCATTACTATTATTAGTAATATCTATTCTATTATTTATATCGGACACTTTTATTTTTCTTATAGTACTACTTTGCAAATCATTATCTGCAATATTATTTTCATCTTTTCTTGTCATTATAACTTCATAGCCTAAACCTATTAACTCTTCTTCTAATAACTTTGCTACTTGCAAATTTAAATCTGACTCTCTAATTCCGTTTACTGAAACCGCTCCACCATCTGGTTCTCCATGACCAGCGTCTATCACAATAATATAATTAGGCTCAAATATTTCACTTGATGTAAAAATTACTTTTTGGTTATTAACATTTATTACTCCATATGTTAATAACCAGATTCCAATTATGCAACTAATCAATCCCATAATTTTCTTAAATTTAATTGTAATGAACAAATTTATCACCTCCTATAAAAATGAAAATTTGGTATTTTCATTTTCAAATCATCGTAATTCAAAAAATATTTCAATAAATTATATTATGATACTTTTTATTTATTACAATTATTGTTTTTTTTATTATATTTATGTTAAAATTAATTATACTTTCAAAGGAGGGATTTACATGGCTTTTGGTGGTCGTGGCGGTGGCGGTTCAGGTGGAATTCGCTTTAGAACGCGCCCATATAGACGCTACTACAATAATTATTATTGTATAACAGATTTTATTATTATATTTTTATCTATTTTAATATTTGTTTTTTACAGTATATATTCTTATAAAACACCTTTTGACGATCCTATATTAAATTTAAAAGATACTTTTATTAATATTCAAATCATTTCTACTATTTCACTTGCAATCTTAAATATTGTTTTAGTATCTCGTCTAGAAGATAAACGAAAATTACAAATATTTTTAATACTTTTTTAATATTAACTATTCTTTTAATTAGTATACAAGCTCTATGGAAAATATACTTAAATTCTAAATACACTCAAAGTACGTTTAGTAATTTATATGAAACATTGGATATATCTGATATTTCACAATATACATATATACATGAAAACTTAATCGCTTATAAAAATTTTACAATTAAGTATTATATAAATTTATTTTTTCAATTTTTATTAATAATATTGAATATATTCTTTATTTTTAAAACACTACAATCTGTTAAAAAAATTGAAGAACGAGAAAAAAATTACGCTATACTATTTGATGAAGAAATAAATATAAAAGTATAGTTAATCATAAAGAAACAGAGTAACCAGTAGGTTACTCTGTTTCTTTTCCATAAAAAATATCTTTTTGTAATTTTTCTTCTAATGCATCAATCTTTTTTAAAAATCTATATATATCTAATAAAAATATTATTGGAAGAATTATTGTAAAAAAATTCATTCTAATATCAAAAAATCCATTTTTAAGCACAAAACAATTGATTATATCAAATGTTATAAGTGCTACTTCCGGCAAAATAGCTGCAAATGTAATCATTTTTGTTTCCGGAACTTTTTCTTTAGATATCATTCTAATTGAAATTATAGTAAATATTAATGTTAATAATTCAAGAATACTTCCAAAATCAAATTCTTCATAAACTACCAATGCTTGAATATATGTAATTAAGCTAAATATTATAATAGCTACCACTATATATAATCTAAATTTTATATTATTTATAATAAATTCTTTTGCACTAAACATTTTTCCTCCTATTTAAAATGTCTGGCATAAACAAAAATCGCCAGACATTATTTTTAATGTTTTATAGGTGTTTTTCTTCTGTTTTCTAGGAATGTACTTCCTTTTATAGTTTTCCCTTTTTTCTTAACACTTGCGCCTTCCTCACCTATTTCTAGTGTTGAATTATATTTTCTATATCGATTACTTACCATTGCAACTGTTATTGACATTAAAGGAAACTTTTCTAATTTTCCTTTTCTATTTGCAATTTTTATACCATTTCTTTGAATATCTTCAACACTATAATATTGAGTAATTCCTTCATCAAATTTCTTAGTTATAGCTCTACCAATTTTCGATGCATTTTCATAATCTAAAATTGCAACAAAGTCGTCTCCTCCGACATGACCAAGAAAATCACCTTGTTTTCCATAGTCTTGTATACATTCCTGTATAATATTACTCGTAAATTTTATTACCTCATCGCCATTCATAAATCCATATTTATCATTATATGCTTTAAAATTGTCTAAATCAGTATATAAAACAGCATATGTCTTCTTAGAAGCTATTCTTCTCTTTAATTCAGATTCTATTTGTATATTACCAGGAAGTCCTGTTAATGCACTTATACATCTATTTGATGAAATTAGTCTTGAAATATTCTTAACTGTATAATAGAAGAATCCTTCATGAAGAGGCTTAGGAATATAATATTCCACTTCTTTTCGTAATATTTTTAATCTATAATCTGCTTCTCTATTTTCTCCAACAACAATAATTGGAATAATATCATTATCATCATTTTTTCTTAATTGTTCACACAATTTTAAAACATCGATTTCTAAATCATCACTATTTACAATTATTAAGTCAGGTCTTTCTTGAAGTGCATTTTTAACTTTTTCTTTTTTTGAAGATGTTTGTATAAATTTAATATTTTTCTCAGAAACAAAAAGTTTTTTTACTAATTCAAAAACCTCTGAAGTATCATCAATTATTACTACATAACTTGTATTAATCATTTTTTCCTCCTACCATATTAGATATATTAGCAAAATCATAAATACTCAAATCTTCTGCTCTTAACTTTTCACTTAATTCAAGTTTATCTAATATGTCTTTTAATTTTTCTTTGGTTATTCCATTTGATGTTAATGAGTTTAATATTGTTTTTCTTCTTTGACAAAATCCATTTTTTATTATTTCAAAAAATAATTTTTCATCGTTTAATTCTACGATTGGAGTTTTTCTAATATCTAATTTTATAACACAAGAATCTACTTCAGGTGCTGGTAAAAAATTATCTTTTGGCACATCAATTATTATTTTGGCATCACTGTAATATTTTACCGAAACCGTAATTGCTCCATATTCTTTACTTCCTGGTTCAGAACAAATTCTTCTTCCAACCTCTTTTTGAACCATTACAGTAATTGATTGTAAATTATATTTATTTTCAAGCAATGTCATTATTATCGGTGTTGTTATATAATAAGGAAGATTTGCCACAACTTTTACACTTTCATTTGTGTCTATTATAGATTTTAAATCTACTTTTAAAATATCATCATGAATTATTTCTATGTTATTTCCTAATGGTCTTTCTTTTAAAATCTTTACCATATTTTCATCCAACTCTACTGCTATAACTTTTTTTGCTACAGTAGCAAGAGCTTTAGTAAGTGTTCCAAGACCTGGTCCAATTTCTATTACCACGTCATTTTCATTAATTTCTGATTTTTCAATTATTTCATCAACTATATTTTGATTTATTAAAAAGTTTTGACCATATCTTTTATTTGCCTTTAGATGATATTGATTTAAAATCATCTGTGTTTCACTATATAAATCCACCCATTACACCTTCCTTATAATCATAAGTATAGTACTACAGCGCGCAAAAAGCAAGTAAAAAAGAAACTGCAAATCTCATTTATGTGTGTCTCTATAAGCTTCCGAAGGAAGCTTTTTCCCAGGGCGAAAAAACGATTTAGCTCTCGCAGTGGCGCCCTGGGAAAACGAACATAAGTTACGCTTATTTTGAATGATACTCTTATTATCGGTGTATGAGAACTATTCGGCATGTAAAAAGGAAGTGTTGTACTATTCACTTTTCACTATTCATTATTCACTAATAAAAAAGCGGCAAATTATTTTGCCGCTTTTTTATTCTATAACGTATACTTTTACACTTTTTCTTCCCCATTGATATGCTTTCTCATGTGTTTCCATATACAAATCTACTTTTAAACTATTTATCGCACTCCCTGTATCTGCAGCAATCGCATAACCATAATCCTTTGCCCCATTCAATCCTTCTACATATACTTTTGTTCCAAGCGGAATAACATTGGGATCTACCGCAATTACTTTCATATTAGTGCCAGGTATAATTTTTAAACCTGAAGCCGTTACACCATATTCTGGATGTGTTTCTGACTTTCCACAACATTTTTTACAAAGACAATATGCAGTTGCTTTTGCCTCTATCACTTTTTTGTATTCTACCGGTGGTTCTTCTGTATAAGTATTCGCTTTTCGTTCCACGATAATTTCTTCTTTATTTTTTATTCCATATTCATTATTCTTTTGATTTTCTTCATTCTCCATTTTTTCTAATATATTATTGCTTATTGATTCTTTATTTTCTTCATCTTTATTATTTATTATTTCTTCTTTATTCTTTCTATCTATATAGCTTCCTCTTGATACAACATTTGTTATCTCTTTTCGATCTAAATATTTTATATTTTCATAATGTATATAATCTTCTTCATTATTTTCAACAATACCTTGTTCATACTCTTGTTCTGTTGCATTCGAAACTTCTTCAATAATATCTTTTTCATTTTTGTGTATTTCTATTCCACAAATTAAACAAAATACTATTAATAAACTTATTTTTAAGATTTGACCTATGCTTATTTCTGAATTATTTTTATTACTCATATTTTCCTCCTATTGCTTCATCTACAAAAATGTACTATTTTCGACAAAATTTTGAGGCGAAGCTTTTCTATTCTACTATTATTTATATAGCTTGTCAAACTATTTTATTCAAAATTTCCAATTTTTGTTAACTGTTCCAATATAATTAATACATATATATTTATTTCGTGCAAAAAATACTATTAGTTCTACAAAAATTTTATTGGAGGTAATTTATATGAATAAAAGAATTTTAGCATGTTTCATGCTATTAACATTAATTTTTTCCACACTTACTTTTAGTAGTGTGTTAGGAACCGAAGTTAATAATGGTACTGGTACCGAAAATGGAACTGGAACTGGAACTGAACCTGGTACTGGTACTGAAGATGGCAATGGCACTAGTACCGAACCTGGTACTGGTACTGAACCTGGTACTGGCACCGAAGATGGCGATGGCACTGGTACCGAACCTGGTACTGGCACCGAAGATGGCGATGGCACTGGAACCGAACCTGGTACTGGTACTGAAGATGGCGATGGCACTGGTACCGAACCTGGTACTGGCACTGAAGATGGCGATGATGAAAAAGTTACTTGTACAGCTCTAGATATTTCAATTACTATGGACAAAAACACAATATTAACATCAAATTTACAAGGCTCATCTACTATTGAAAATGCAACATTAACCTATATTATTGTTGAACAACCAACTAACGGTACTCTTGTACATTCAGATGAAACATCTCCTGATTTCACTTATACACCAACATTGGATTTTGTTGGAGAAGATTACTTCACTTACAAAGTGAATGACGGCACAAGCGATTCTAATATTGCTAAAGTAACTATAACTATTTCAGAACCTGCTAGTGATATTATTCCTTTTTACTATATGGATATGCAAGACCACTGGGCTAATTATTCAGCTTCTCAATTAGCCGCTAGAGGATTAATTATAGGTGAAGAAATTGGAAGTAGATTTTATTTTTATCCTAACAGAGAAATGACTAGATCAGACTTTATCTTATTTTTACTTGCTATAACAGAAAGTAATGAAGATGCAGAAATAGAGATTTCTGATGTTAAATTTGCTGATGCAACTTCAACACCTGATTGGTTAATTGAAGCTGCAAAACTTGCTTATTCTAAAGGTATTATAAAAGGTTCAGCAGAAGGAAATTCTCTATATTTAAATGCTTATAAACCACTTTCTAGAAAAGAAGCTATAGTAATGATTGATAATGTTTTACAAATTCCTGATGTAACTGAAGATCTAGATTATAAAGATTTATCTGACATTCCTGAATGGGCTTTACAGTCAGTAAAGAATCTTTCAGCATATGAAATTGTACAAGGAAATGATCAAAATGAATTTAAACCAAATAGAATTCTTTCAAAAGCTGAAGCAATTGAATTATGTTTTAAATTAGTAAAGCAATTAGAAGCTGATTCGATGGTAGACGTGAAGTAAAAAATCTAAAAACAAAAGGGGATACTCTTGTATCCCCTTAATTAATTATTTTTTTATAAAACTTCTTGATGTTCATCTAACATTCTCTCAATAAAATATTTAGCTGTATCCGCAAATTCTTCGATAGAGTCAGAAAAGTCTCCTTTTTCACTATAATATGCTAAAAAACCTGCAGGTTCTCCAGCTTTGTATAGTCTTCTTATTATTTGGGCAGAATAATTATACGGATCATTAGCAAAAATTTTAATCATTTCGTTACGATCTTTTTTTCTGTCACCTTCCAAATTTTTCATTTCATCATTTATTTTTTTGTTTTCGTAAGAAATTTCACCCTTTTGATTTATTTCAATTACAGAATGTTCATTGTTAGTTATTAATAAAACAGCTCCACTAAGCTTTTGTGATACTTTTAAAAATTCTAAAGACTCAGGTCTAATATTCATATAAACTCCTTCTTTCTGTGCATATTATACATCATGATATATCAAAAATCAACCATGTATGGTTAATAACTTTATACGGTTAGTTGATATAATTTTTCTGGTAGACAAAAAATATTATAACAAAGAGAGGTGTCGTATGAAATTAAATGAAGCTATCACTCATAGAATATTTCAATATATAAAAGATAGAAATATTACTGTAAATAAACTTGCGACAATGTCTTTGCTAACACAATCTACACTTAATAATATCGTAAACAATCATACAAAAGATATAAAATTATTGACTATTATAAGAATCTGTGATGGTCTTCAAATTTCTTTATCTGAATTTTTTGATGACGATATATTTTTTAATATAGATGTAGATTATTAATTTTTATCTCCATTTTTAGTTCATGCGACATTATAACATATAGTTTCCATAAAGTAAATCGTTTATGATATTTTGTTTTTAAAAAATCAAACTTTTTAGTTTGATTTTTCTACATTTTTAGACATTTTCTGCAAAGTGTGTGTTCGAAAAGAGGCAACAAAACAGGAGATGAATCAAAATCGATTTTTATATCTATTTTGTCGCACTTCCTTTTTGCATCCCAAAATATGAATGAGTAGTGAATAGTAGAAAAAGAAACGACAATGAATAGTTAATAGTGAATAGTGAATAATGAATAGTACAAAAAGAAACGACAACTTTCTTACGAAAATTGTCGTTTCTTTTTGGCGGAGACAGAGGGATTCGCCGTCTGCTTCGCATCCTAGACCTCCTTCGCAAGCTCAGTCAGTCAACTCCCTAAAAACGATTCACTGAATCGTTTTATTAACGGTCGTTGCCCTCGCGGGTCCGAATCGTTTTTGTTCGATACACACAAAAAAAAGAAACTGTATAGAAACAGTTTCTTTGGCGGAGACAGAGGGATTCGAACCCTCGCGGCCCTTGCGAACCCTAACAGTTTAGCAAACTGTCCCCTTCGACCGGCTTGGGTATGTCTCCATTTTTTAAAAGCACTTCGCTTTTATTAAAACAAAGTGCTTTATTTGGCGGAGAGGGTGGGATTCGAACCCACGATACGCTCACACGTATGCCAATTTTCAAGACTGGTGCCTTAAACCAACTCGACCACCTCTCCATTTGTCGTGTCGACATTGATTATGATAGCATTTTTATTAGACTTTGTCAATATAAATATCTTCAATATGCTAAATTTTATTATTCTTTCTCTCCATCTTCTTGAATTGCCTTTTCTTTTGTCGTTTCTTTAATATATTTCTCTCTTAAACTTCTTTCTTGATCTGCTTTTTCCTTTGGCATAAATATATTCTTAAGTCTTTTACAATTTCTAAAAGCATGTTCACCAAATGTAATTTTTTGTTTTGTATCTTGAAAATTTGCCTCTTCTATTCCTGAATTATCAAAGGCTCTTTTTCCAATCTCTACTATCGTATCAGGAAATAATATTCTTTTTAATTTTTTACAATTACCAAAACAATCTCTTGGTATAATTTTTACCATTGTTTTACTAAGATCAACATTTTGGATAGAACTATTTTCAAATGCTCGACCCCCTATATTTTCTAAACACGTTGGAAAAACCATGTTTTCTATTGCTGTGCAATTTTCAAAAAAAGATGCTGGAATGCTTTTTATTTTTGTTTGTGTAAAATCTATATTTCTAAATTTCGGTATTTCAGTGCATGCTTCTATTGCAGGCAAACTTACATACTCACCTTTCAAATTTGACAACCATTCATCGCGAAATACTCTAGGATTCATAGCCCTCATATCAAATTTATTAATTCGAGTTCCTCGTAAAGCAGTATTTTTCATAGTCACAAGTGTATTTGGTAATTTAAACTCATCTATCTCTTGACACTCAGCAAAAGCCTCATTTTCTATTTCAGTAATCTCTGTTTCTTCTAAATTTATTTTTCTTAAACCACTGTTTTTAAAAGAAGCTTCTCCAATATATGTTAATTTTTCTGGCAATTGTATCTCTTCTAACTTTTTACAATTTTCAAAACACTTCTTTGGAATAACTGTTACTTTAGTTTTAGTTAAATCTACCTTTTTTAAACCTGTTTTTTCAAAAGCCCCATCCCCTATTCTTTCCAAAGAATAAGGAAAATTTATATCAACAAGTGAAGAAGATGCAAATGCATAGCTTGGTATTTTTGTAATTCCATTTTCTAATATAATTCTAAACTTATCAGGATTAGCTCTATTCGCATTTGACTGAATATATCTTTTTATTTTTTCAAAATCTCTTTTATTCATTCCTGTTTCAGCATTTTTAGGATCAAAACTTATGCGAAAAATTTTTATATTATTCTTTTTGGCTTCTTCCTTATCTTTTTTACTTTGTTCTATTTTCTCTTTAACTTTTGTAAAAAAACTTTTTTTCTCCTGAACTACAGGCAAATTCGTCGTTTGCTGTTGGGTTGGTTCTACAAAATCTTTAAGTTCTATTTTAGCAATTAAAAACCAAAGATTTATATCGTTTTCTTGCATTTTATCATCATAAATATAAGACGTAAGTTTTGAAGCTTCATCTAATTTCCCCTCATCTATTAGCGGAACTAATCTATCTTTTAATTTATCTACAATATATATTCTCATATCTGTGCTAAAACTTTTTGAATATTCTTTAGCTTCTTCCAATCTATTATCTTGTAAATATCCCAACATTATTTCATATTTTACAGCTACTATATCCTGTTCCAAATCTCTTGAATATCGTTGCAATTCATTATATCTGTCTTCTATAAAATTCACAAATTCTCTAATAGCATCAACATTTGTCTCTTGTTTTGCTTCCAATAATTTTGCCCTTAATATTTTTATATCTATTTGTTCTTTTGCATTTTGAAATAAAC
The DNA here is from genome assembly GCA_017521465.1 of Clostridia bacterium. Lineage (GTDB taxonomy): Bacteria > Bacillota > Clostridia > TANB77 > UBA1234 > RGIG6291. The sequence goes on from JAFXCN010000013.1 coordinate 57,364, forward strand.
TTTCTCCATTTCCCGAAATATCACCCTCTAATTCTATTTTGGGCACAGTAATTTCTTTTTGAGGCAATGGATTGTCTATTGTTCCAGTAATATATTCCCAACTTCTTATATAAAATTCTCTGATCTTTGCTTCTAGCAAAAAGTCTCTCTGTGTTTTTGACTCAAACTCTTGTCTAAGTGCCTGCAATTCTTCTATCAAATTTTCTCTATAAACTAATTCGCTTGACACTAGCTGTATGTTAGCTTCTATTTCATCTAACATCTTCTCGACTGCATCCATCATATCCTCCAAATTCTTTTGTTTTTTTGTTTTTTATCTTTTGTTTTTATTATATTTTTATATAATAACTTTCAGAACTTTGTTTAGCCTTTTCTATTGCTTCAGTTTCTTCTTTAGAAAGAGTATATTTAGAAGTTCCATTTTGAACAGGTTTTGCATATGTTGTTGTTGTATTATCTCTAGAATATACTCCGTTTATTACAATTCCATTATCTTCAAAATCAAGTAATGCTAAGGCGAAACACAAATCACTTCCTGTATCAACAAATGCATTGTATCTTACTATACCTATTTTTTGCACACACTTATTTATTTGTTTTTCAATCTTTTGATTTGCTTGTTTTATTTCTTTATTTTCTATTTCAACTCTTTCTACTGTTTCAATATATTCTCTTAGCATTCCTTCAAAATTGCTTCCTCTACTTAATTTAGATATAAAATTTTTGTATCTTTTCTCCAACTTTTTGGATTTTACGATTTGAATAATTGTAATAATTACCAATATTAGAACAGAAACAAGCATAAAAACACCAAAATACTCGCTTTTTGTAAAATCTAAAATCATAGATCCTCCTTTAATTAATCCATTTTAACATTTAATATATCTAATATTCTTTCTAATTCTTCTGAAGAATAGTATTCTATTATAATTTTACCTTTACTTTTTGTAGTTGGATTTAATGTAACTTTTGTGCCTAATACTTTCTTTAATTTGTTCTCTAAATCTTTACAAATTATTTCTAATTTTCCTTTTTTAACAGGTGCCTTTTTCTTTGTTTTTGTAGATTCTTTTTCGTCTTTGGCAATATTCTCAGTGTCTCTAACACTTAAATCTAAATTCACTATGTCCAAAGCTAATTTATATTGTTTTTGTGGACTTTCTATTGAAGCTAACGTTCTAGCATGACCTTCTGATATTTTACCTTCTTGAACCATCTCTTGAACTCTTTCATCAAGTGTTAATATCCTTAATGTGTTTGCTATAGCACTTCTACTCTTTCCTAATGTTTTTGCAATCTCATCTTGTGTCAAACTATGCTCATCCATTAATTCTTTTATTGCTTTAGCAGTGTCAATTGCATTTAAATCTTGTCTTTGAATATTTTCTATTAGAGCTACTTCTCTTATTTTTCTATCGTCATAATTTCTAACAACAACAGGAATTGTTTTTAAGCCAGCTTTTTTAGATGCTCTCCATCTTCTTTCTCCAGCTACAATTTGATAATAATCATCTTTTTTTGCAACAATAATAGGTTGAATAACACCATGTTCTTTAATAGATTCTGCTAATTCTTCTAATTTATCATCATCAAATAATTTTCTTGGTTGTTCTATATTTGGCTCAATTTCATTTATTTTCATTTCAATAACGCCTTCATTTGTTTCACGTGAAACATCTTTTGAAAGAGTTGATACATCTACATTTGATGGAAACAAAGCTCCAAGTCCTTTTCCTAATCCTCCCTTAGCCATTACTCTCATCCTTTCTTATTTTATCTTATTATTTTTTATTACTTCTTTTGCTAAATTAGTATATGCTTCTGCACCTTTTGAATGTTTGTCGTATAATGCAATTGGAAGTCCAAAACTTGGCGCTTCACTTAATCTTACATTTCTTGGAATAACACTTCTATATACTTTATTTCCAAAATATTTTCTAACTTCTTCTATAACTTGCATCGACAGATTTGTTCTTGCATCATACATTGTAAGTGCTACACCTTCAACAGCCAATGTTTTATTTAAATGTTTTTGTACTAAGTCTATTGTACTCATTAATTGCCCTAATCCTTCTAATGCATAATATTCACATTGAATAGGAACTAAAACTGTATCAGAAGCAGTTAAAGCATTTAATGTTACTAATCCTAATGATGGAGGACAATCTATAATTATAAAATCATATTCTTCCTTTACATTTTCTAAAGCTTCTTTTAATCTTTGTTCTCTTGAAAGTTGAGAAACCAATTGAACTTCAGCTCCTGCTAAATCTATATTAGAAGCACATACATCTAAATTATCTACAGCACTTTTTTGTATAACTTCTTTTATATCAGTTTGATTTATAATTACATCATATGTAGATTTTTCTACATTTTTATTTGCACCAGCCCCACTTGTTGCATTACCTTGTGGATCTGCATCTATTAACAAAACTTTCTTTTTTTGTAAAGCTAAGCATGCGCTTAAATTAACTGCGGTTGTAGTCTTTCCTACCCCACCTTTTTGGTTTGCTATCGAAATAATTTTTCCCATTTCTACCTCCGTTTAATAAAATGTTTCACGTGAAACATTTCGTTTTCTTTTGTTTTACAAAATAATTATATATGTTGATTTAGGATTTGTATAGAGTTTTTGGAAAATAAACACAATATATTATTAAAGAAACATTTGTTATATTTCAATTATGAGCATAAAAATGATTTATTTTCACTAAACGTCCGCTTGCAACAGTTTCTAGGAAGTTATTGACGACATTCTTTAAAAAAATTTTTGGTATAGGCTACGCACCATAAAATTTTTCTTAAAGAATGGAACCTCAATTTTCAAAGAAACTGTATGCTTCACTTCCGAAATCGTTCAACTAAATAATTTTTATGCTCATTTTTTGATATTGTTTCACGTGAAACATATAATCTTAATAAACTTAATTTTTTTGTTAGAAATTGTAGTAAGATGAATTTTAGTGAGAATAAACAATTTATGTTTAGGAAAAATAGACAGGATTGTTTTACATGCATCTATAACGCATCTGTCTACTTTTCACTATTCACTCTTCGTTATTCACTTAAAACAAAAAGAAGAACGTTTAAGTTCTTCTTTTTATTTTATCGGTTGTTTTGCTGGCGTTCCAGCTTTTCTTGGATATTGTTTTGGTGTTTCTTTTACTTTCTTTACTACTATTATATTTCTCTCTATATCTGTATCTGGAATAACAAAATTTTCTATCTTCTCTATTTCACCACCAAGTATTTCTAAAGCTTTTTTTGCCTCTTCTACTTCTTCTATATTGTTTCCCTTCATACAAATAAATTTACCACCTACTTTTACAAAAGGTAAACACAATTCTAACAATGTAGACATGTTTGCAACAGCTCTAGCCGTTGCAACATCATACTTTTCTCTACTTTTTAAATCTTTTGCAATATCCTCTGCTCGTCCATGAATACATATTGCATTTTCTATTTTATTTTCGTTTAAAACTTCTTGCAAAAACACTATTCTTTTATTTAGAGAATCTAATAATGTTAGATTTATATCCTCTCTTGCTATTTTTATTGGAATACCCGGAAACCCCGCACCAGTTCCAACATCAATAATAGAGCTGTTCTTGTCTATATATTTTTCAATTGTTAATGAGTCTATAAAATGTTTTATAATAATATCTTCATCAGCAGTAATCGCTGTTAAATTTATTTTTTCATTCCATTCTTTTAATAATTCTTTATACTTTATAAATTTATCGATTTGTTCTTCACTCAAAGAAATATTAATTTTATCTGCAAATTTCTTTAATAAAGTTTTCATAATTCCTCCATTTAGTTGCTAATTATATTATTTGACGTTATTTTGCCTTGTTTTTGAATTTTGTCGTTCAAACTTATAGTTTCACTCTTTAAAAATGTTTTTACCTTATTTTGAATTTTGATGCGTTTTTCTCCTATACATTGATATGATTAGTCTTTGCCGTTTTCTACTTGAATATTAATCAATAGCACAGCAATATCTGCCGGAGAAACTCCAGATATTCTTGAAGCTTGTCCAACCGATATTGGTCTAAACTTTTCTAATTTTTGTCTAGCTTCAATTCTTATGCCCAACATTTTTGAATAATCAATATCTTCTGGTATTAATTTTTGTTCCATTTTTTTAAAACTATCAATTTGTTCTTGTTGAAGTTTTATATAACCTTCATATTTTATTTCTATATTTACTTCCTCTTTTTCTTCTGCTGTTAATTCTGGTCTATTTTCATCAATCGGAGCTAATTTTTCATAATTTAATTCTGTTCTTTTTATTAATTCAGCAAGTTTCATTCCTGTATTAACTGGCGTAGATCCATTTTTAATTAGTATTTCGTTTAGTCTTTCTGTTGGTTTTATATTTGTAGTTTTAACTCTTTCTATTTCTTTGTTTATATTTTCTTGTTTCTTCAAAAATTTGTTATATCTATCTTCTGAAATCAAGCCAATTTCATACCCTTTTGGTGTTAATCTTGCATCACTATTATCTTGTCTTAAAAGTAGTCTATATTCAGCTCTAGAAGTCATCATTCTATATGGTTCATTAGTTCCTTTTGTTACCAAATCATCTATTAATACTCCAATATAAGCATCTGATCTATCTAATATAAATGGAGCTTCACCTTTTATTTTTAAAACTGCATTAATTCCTGCCATAATCCCTTGTGCTGCAGCTTCTTCGTAACCAGAAGAACCATTTACTTGTCCTGCAAAAAACAATCCAGAAACTATTTTTGATTCTAAATTTAACTTTAATTCTGTAGAATCTATACAGTCATATTCAATGGCATAAGCAGGTCTTGTAAATTCACAATTTTCTAGTCCTGGAATAGTTCTGTACATAGCTATTTGAACATCTTCTGGCAAACTACTAGACATTCCTTGTATATACATCTCTTCTGTGTTTTCACCCATTGGTTCAACAAAAATTTGATGTCTTTCTTTATCAGCAAATCTTACAACTTTATCTTCTATAGATGGACAATATCTAGGTCCTGTCCCTTTTATTTCTCCACCATATAAAGGTGATCTATGTAGATTTTTTCTTATTATTTCATGTGTTTTCTCGTTTGTGTATGTTAAATAGCATGGCACTTGTTCTCTCGTTAGTCCAACATTTTCAAAAGAAAATGGTACTATTTCGTCATCACCTGGTTGTATTTCCATTTTACTAAAATCAATTGTTCTCTTATTTACTCTAGCAGGGGTTCCAGTTTTAAATCTTCTTGTTTGTATTCCTATTTTTTCTAAACTAGCTGTAAGTTTATTAGCTGGAAATACTCCATCTGGCCCACTTTCGTAATTAACTTCGCCAATAAATATTTTTCCTCTTAAATATGTACCAGAACATAAAATAACCGCCTTAGCATCATATATAGCGCCAATATGTGTTTTTACAGCTTTTATCGCATTATTTTCTACTATATATTCAACTATTTCAGCTTGTTTTACATCTAAATTTTCTTGTAATTCTAAAACATGTTTCATTTCTTCTTGGTATTTTCTTCTATCAGCTTGTGCTCTAAGTGAATATACTGCTGGACCTTTTGCTTTGTTTAGCATTTTAGATTGAATAAAAGCTTTATCGATGTTCTTGCCCATTTCTCCACCAAGCGCATCTATTTCTCTAACAAGATGCCCTTTAGATGTTCCACCTATATTAGGATTACATGGCATATTAGCTATGCTATCCATATTAATTGTAAATATACAAGTTTTCATTCCAAGACGTGCAGCAGCAAGCGCAGCCTCGCATCCCGCATGACCTGCACCTACAACTATAACATCATAACTTCCAGCTTTGTATTCCATACTTCTCTCCTTTTGTTTCACGTGAAACATTTTTATTTTCCTACACAGAATTTACTAAAAATTCCTTTGATAACGTCTTCTGAAACTGCCTCTCCTGTAATCTCTCCAAGATGTTGTATTGCATTTTGTATTTCAATTGATAACATGTCAATTGGCAATCCATTTATAACTGCATCTCTTGTTTTTTCAAGCTCTTCTCTTGCTAATAAAATCAATTGCTTATGTCTCAAAGATGTTATTATTGCTTCATTTTCAACTTCTATATTGTTAAATGAAAACATATTTTCTATTGTCTTTTCAAGATTTTCTAATCCTTCAAGTGTTTTCGCTGAAATTTCAACTATTTCACCTTCTATTTTTGTTTTATCAATTTTATTTTCAACATCTATTTTGTTAATTACAACAATATATTTTTTTGTTTTTACTAAGTCTAACAACTCTAAATCCTCTTGCCCCAATGTTTTAGTACCATCTAACAATATAAGAACTAATTGTGCTTCATTTAAAATTTTCTTACTTTTTTCAACACCAATTTCTTCTACTCTATCAGTTGTTTCTCTTATTCCCGCCGTATCTATTATTTTTAATGGAACTCCTTTTATTGTTATATATTCTTCTATAGTATCTCTCGTAGTGCCTGGTATTTCAGTAACTATAGCTCTCTCTTCTTTTAAAAGTGCATTAAGAAGAGACGATTTTCCAACATTTGGTTTTCCTACTATTGCTGTTGTTATACCTTCTTTTAACATTTTTCCACTATCAAAAGATTTTTCTAATTTAATCAATTCTTCTATTGATTTTTCAAGTGTTTTCTCAATATTTTCTCTTTTTACTTCTTCAATATCATACTCTGGATAGTCAATATTTGCCTCAATATCAACTAATATATCTATAACATTTTGTTTTATTTCATTTATTTTTTTACTTAAAAATCCTTGTAATTGATTTACAGACGCCTTATTTTCCTTTTCCGTCTTACTATTAATTACATCTATAACTGCTTCTGCTTGCGAAAGATCCATTTTACCATTTATAAACGCTTTCTTTGTAAATTCGCCTGCTTCAGCCATTACAGCTCCATTTTTTAATACTAACTCTAATATTCTTTTTGTTGAAATACTTCCCCCATGACAATTAATTTCGCAAACATCTTCGCCTGTATATGTATTTGGCGCCTTAAAATATGACACAAGAACTTCATCAACAATATTATTATTTTCATCAATAATATAGCCATATCTTATAGTATGGCTTTTGTATTCTCTATTTTTTTTAGGTTTAAATACTTTTTTTGTAATTTCTAAAGCATCATTCCCGCTTATTCTTACAATCCCAATACCTCCAAGTCCAGCTGGAGTTGATATAGCTGCTATTGTTTTCATAAATTCACCTCTTTTTACGTTACATAATTATATCACATTCTGTAAATTTAGCAAGAAAAAACTATATATTCACATCAAATTTTTGTGTGCTTCTAAGGATTCCGAAGGAATCTTTTTTCCAGGCCGAAAAAACGATTTTTTCCGCGTAGCGGCGGCCTGGGAAAACGAACTGCGTTACATCAAAAGGACAAATTAGAAGTGCGCAAAAATCGTCTTTCTTACATCCGAGAAATGAAAAAGGAAGTGCGACGAAATAGATATAAAAATCTATTTCGTTTCACCTCCTGTTTTGCATTTCTCTTATTTTAATGATATTACTACTTTTCTGTATGGTTCTTCCCCTGTACTTGATGTCTTTACTTTTGGATGATTTTGTAATGTTTCATGTATTATTTTTCTTTCAAAAGCTACCATTGGTTCTAACGCAAAGCTCTTTCTTTTTGAAACTACTGTACTCGCTATCTTTAAAGCTAATTCTTCTAATGTCTTTGCTCTCTTTTTTCTATAATTTTCAGCATCTATTAATACTTTTATATGTACATCTTTTCCTCTATTTATCATAGTTGAAATTAACATTTGTAGTGCTTCTAATGTTTCTCCTCTATATCCTATAATCAAACCAGCTTTTTCACCGTTTATATCAACTTTTAATACGTGTTCTTCATATTTTGATTCTACATCTAACTCAATTTCTAATTTTTCAAAATAGTCTCTTAAAAACTTTTCAATTTTTTTCTTAGCAGCCTCTATATCTTCAGGTTTTGCATCAACTATTTCTCTTTTTTCCACAGTAGTTTTCTCATTTTTTGGTTGTGCTTTTTCTATCTCTGTAACTATTACTTTCACTTGTCTTGGTTCTAATATGCTAAAAAATGTCTTTTTTGGCTCTTTTACTATTTCTATAGAAACTTCACTTTTTGATAACCCGATTTTATTTAACCCATCTTGTACTGCTTCATCGTATGTTTTTCCAATACCTTCACTAACTCTTGCCATTTTATTTCCTCCTATTTCTCTTCTTTCATAAACATTTTTTTCATTATTAGCTGAATGCCAATTTGTAAAATACTACTTGTAAACCAATATAACGCTAATCCTTGTGGCACAATAAATGCAATATATCCAGACATTACAGGCATCATTATATTCATCAATTGCATGTTTGGCATTTCTACTTCATTACCTTCTGAATCTTTTACAACTTGTTTTTCTTTTGGTTGATTACCATTTAACGTATATACAGACATCCATGTAACCACTGCTGTTAATATAGGTAATACATATAATGTCCAATTCTCTTTATTTTCAGATGCAACGTCGCCTAAGTTTATTCCAAGAAAATCAAGTTTAAATATTCCTTTTTGCTTAATTACTTCTATTTCTGCATATCTATTTTGAGCTATATATTGTTCATAATCACCTTCATAATTTTCAGGCATAATAGATATTATTTCTTGTTTTATTTGCTCAGGTGGCATTTTTACGATGTTAGTAAGAGGTTTTCCTACAGCAAATAACAATCCAAATAATATTGGTATTTGTAACAAAGATATCAAACAACCCGAAAAAGGATTAAATTTAGTCTCTTTCATCAATTTTTGATATTCTTCCGCCATTTTTTGTTGATCATCTTTATATTTTACTTGTAATTCTTGCAATAATGGTTGCATTTTTTTATTTTCTTCTAGTGATTTATGTTGTTTTATAGTAAGTGGCAATAAAATCAGCTTAGTCAACAATGTAAAAATTATAATAGCAATACCATAATTTCCAACAATATTATATATCCAATATAATAAATATCCAAAAATGCTAGCAATAAAATTGAACAATGCTATTCCTCCTCTATTTTATCTTTCTAACTGGGTCATAACCACCTTTTGACCAAGGATTACACCTACAAATTCTTTTAAATCCCATTATACACCCTTTAATAACTCCATATTCATTAATGGCTTCAATTGTGTATTCTGAGCATGTTGGCGTAAATCTACAGTTTTTCCCTATAAATGGTGATAATGTATTTTGATATATTTTTATCAAAAAAATAGCACATTTTTTCATAATAATATACCAGCTTTCGAAAAACATTTTATCATATCTTCTTTTACTGTGCAAAATTTTAAATTTTCATATACATTTTTAGATTTCCACACAATAACTATCGTATTACCTTTTATTATTTCTGGGTCAATTTTTCTATATGCTTCTCTAATAACTCTCTTTATTCTATTTCTTTTTACTGCTTTTCCAGCTTTTTTTCCAACAGCAATACCTATAAAATTTATATCTTTATTATTTTTTAAAATATAAATACTTATTAATTTACCATTATACCATTTTCCCTTTTGAAGTACGCGTTGAAAATCATTATTTTTCTTCAATGATAATGTGCTTTTCATTTATAGCACCCTCTCAATATATTTTATTTAGTAAAAAAGGGCCTTCTAGGCCCTTCTGTTATACTATGAATTTAAATTATGCAGAAAGTTTTGCTCTGCCTTTAAGTTTTCTTCTTTTTAAAACTTTTCTACCATTTGCTGTACTCATTCTTTTTCTAAATCCATGTTCTCTTTTTTCTTGTTTGTTTTTTGGTTGAAATGTACATTTTTTCATACTAGCACCTCCCATGCAATTGTCATATATATATTTTATTTTTTTAACAAATAATAAGACTATTACTAATGTAACAGCGTTAGTATTATACAACGGTTTTAATATTTTTGTCAACTATATTTTACACTTATTAACATTATTTCAATTAATATTATAGTTACTATATTTATGTAAAGTTATCTTTTTTTTCATTTATATTTACGGAAGTACGAATTTTAAATTTTTTTTATTTATTATTGCATTTATTTTTATATAAATATATAATGTTAGTAACTTATGAACATATTGAAAAATATAGTGTTTCAAGTTGTTTATACATAATTATTTTTATGTATAATCTACATAAAAATAATTATCGTTTTCGAATTTTTGTTCGTATTAAAAACTCTGAGAAACTACGAGTTTTACATGAAAGCCTATTTATATCAACACTTTCAAAATTTAACATTCTATTTGTCGTAAATTGTTGAGGAAATAGCCACTTTCACGTTATTAAAAAAACTTTTCCACATTTTTATCAACATTTGTGGAAAAAATGTTAGTAACTTTGTAAATTTATTTAGGAAGAGGGCATACAAATGTTAAATGAATTTTGGTCTAGGGTTCTAGACATTATACAACCAGAAATGATTGGAATAAGTTTTGACACTTGGATTAAAACTTTGGAACCAATTTCAATGGACGACACTACAGTATACTTAAAAGCAACTTCGCCATTTCAAAAAAACACTGTTGATGCCAGATATAAAGAATTGATAAAAGCTGGTTTTAGACACCTAACAAATAAAGAATATAGTATTAATATTGTACTTGAAAATGATTCTATTCAGGAAAAACATGAACAAAAAGTTGTTCAAAACATTAATAATCCATTAAATCCAAAATATACTTTTGATACATTTGTAATAGGAGAGAATAACCGATTTGCTCATGCAGCATCACTTGCTGCAGCTGAAAGTCTAGGAAAAGCATATAATCCATTGTTCTTATATGGAGGAGTAGGTCTTGGTAAAACTCACTTGATGCATGCTATTGGTAATTTTGTACTATCACAAAACAATGAAGCTAAAGTACTTTACATAACTTCTGAAAAATTTACAAATGAACTTATTAATGCTATTCAAAATAACACTACCGAAGATTTTAGAAATAAATATAGAAATATTGATCTATTATTAATAGATGATATTCAATTCTTTATAGGAAAAGAACGTTGCCAAGAAGAATTTTTCCATACCTTCAATTCGTTATATGAAAATGGAAAACAAATGGTTATTTCAAGTGATAAACCACCAAAAGATATTCATCCATTAGAAGAACGTTTACAATCTAGATTTGAGTGGGGACTAGTTGCAGATATTGGGAAACCAGATTATGAAACTAGATGTGCAATACTTAGAAAGAAAAGTCAATTAGAAAATATAAAAATAGACGATGAAATTTTATCAACAATAGCTTTAAAAGTAGAATCAAATATCAGAGAATTAGAAGGTATCTTTAATAAAATAGTAGCAATGGCATCACTAACTAACAGTGAAATAACAATGTCTCTTGCAGAGAAGGCGATAGGAGACTTACAAAGATCAAATGATAAGATAATAACAGTCGATTATGTACAATATGCAGTTGCAAATTATTATAATCTTGACCAAAATGATTTTAAAATTCAAAGAAAAACAAGTGATATTGCATTTCCAAGACAAATAGCAATGTATTTATCAAAACAATTAACAGGTCTTTCTTTAAAAGATATTGGTAAAGAATTTGGTGGAAAAGATCATTCAACTGTTATTTATGCAATAAAAAAAGTAGAGGATGAGATGAAATTAAATCCTAACACAAAAATAATTGTGGATAACATTAGAAAAATGATTTTGAATAAAAGCGTTGGTAATTCTTAATATTTACATAAGCATTTTTTTGGTTCCCAAAAAGTTATCTTTACTTACGGAAGCAATACGTTGGTTATTAACATTAAAATGTGAATAATGTGTAAATAAGATGTTATTAAATAATTTCTTTAATAAAAGTGTTAGCTTTGTTAATAACTCTTGTTTCATATCAACATTTTATCAACACGAAATTTATTACGCATTATCATATTTTGATTAGTTATCCACACAACTAACATGACTTATTATTATTACTATTATATATATTTACTTAATTGTAAAAATGGAGGTTTAAAAATGAAATTTATTTGTGAAAAAGAAAAATTATTATTAGGATTAAATAATGTAACTCGCACTTCCGTAGGAAGAACAACTACTCCTATATTAGACGGAATATTAATTACAGTTAAAAAAGATATTATTGTATTAACAACTAATGATTCTGAAATAGGAATGGAATACACTATCGAAGAAGTAGATACTTTAGAAGAAGGAAAAGCTGTTGTAGATTGTAAAATGTTTGGTGATATTATAAGAAAACTTCCTAACTCAGATATTACTATATATATAAATGAAAAAAATCTTTTAGTTATAGAATGTGAGGGTTCGCTTTATAAACTTTCTACTATGAATGCGGAAGAGTTCCCAACATTACCAACAATAAATGTTGAAAAAACAATACAATTACCTCAAAAAGTATTAAAAGATATGATTAAAAAAACAGCGTTCGCTGTTAGTATTGAAGAAAACAGACCAATTTTCACAGGCGCTTTATTAGAAGTTAAAGAATCTAAATTATTTTTAGTAGCTGTTGATGGATTTAGATTAGCTTTAAGAACGACACCAGTTTTTACTGATAGTCAAGATTTCTCAACTATAGTTCCAGGTAAATATTTAAATGAAGTTTCTAAAAATTTGTTAGATGAAGAAGATATGATAAAAATAGGTATAACTAAAAATCAAGCTTTATTTGAAATGCATAATTGTAAAGTTGTTACTAGATTATTAGAAGGTGAATTCTTAAATTATAACAATGTAATACCTAAAGATAAAGAAACAAGAATAAAGGTAAATAAGAGTAGTTTACAAAGTGCTATTGAAAGAGCCTCAATTTTTTCAATATCTGCAGGAGAGAAAGAAAAGAAATATCCTATAAAGATGTTTGTTAACTTAGGTAATGTTATAGTTTCTTGTACATCACAAATAGGTGATGCTAAAGAAGAAGTTATGGTAGAAACTACTGGTAAAGAATTAGAAATAGGCTTTAATCCTAAATATATGTTAGATGCGTTAAAGGCAATTGAAGATGAAGAAGTTTATATGGACTTTGGAAGTAATATTTCTCCATGTATCATAAAAAGTACAATGGAAGATAAATATACATATATGGTTTTACCAGTTAGACTTAAAGAGTAAGAAAACAAAAGAAGTTAAAAAGGAGTTTCGAGAATATGTTTATAAAAGAGGTCTATCTCGAAAATTTTAGAAATTATAAAAATCAAACAATACAGTTAAATGAAAATGTTAATGTTTTTTATGGAAATAATGCACAAGGAAAAACTAATATTTTAGAAGCATTATATTTTGGAGCTTTCGGAAGATCTTTTAGAACTAATAAAGAAGGAGAGCTTATCAATTTTGAAGATAGTGCTTCTAAAATAAATATTACTTATGAAAAAAATGATCGTTTAAACAAATTAGACATTGCATTAAATAAAAAAGAGAAGAAAACAATAAAATTAAATGGTATAAAGCTTTCAAGAAATAGTGAATTAGTTGGAAATATTAATATTGTTATCTTTTCGCCAGATGATATTATAATTTTAAAGCAAGGCCCAAGTTTAAGAAGAAAATTTTTAGATATATTAATAAGTCAATTAAAGCCTAAATATTTACATGAACTTAGTGAATTTAATAAAATATTAGAACAGAGAAATAATTTATTAAAATCTAAAAAGTTGGAAACAATAGATATTTGGAATGAACAATTTGCTCAAAAAGCAGAAATTATATATAAATATAGAAAAAAATATGTACAGAAATTACAAGAAAAATTGGAAGAAATCCATCCAGAACTTACTAATGAGAAAGAAAGTATAAAGATTAAATATATTACTAGATTTAAATCAAAAGAAGAATTTTTAGAAATTTTAAATCAGAATTTAAATTTAGATTTACTAAGAGGATATACAAGTGAAGGTCCTCAAAGAGAAGATTTTGAAATTTTAATAAATGATAAAAGTTTAAATTTATATGGTTCTCAAGGACAGCATAGAACAGCAATTTTAGCATTAAAAATTGCCGAAATGAAAATAATAGAAGAAGAGGTTTCAGATAGTCCAATTTTATTATTAGATGATATAACATCTGAATTGGATGAACATAGAATACAAGCAATTTTTAATAGCGTAAATAAATATCAAGTGTTTATAACATGTACGGATATAAATCTTATATTAAAATATGATTGTTTGACAAAAAATATAAAATTATATAATATAGATAGTGGCAAAATTGTATAATTGTATTTATTGAAGAGAGGTAAATATGCTTTTACACATAGAAAATGATAAAATAATATCTACAAATGATATTATTGGAATTTTTGATTTATCTAAATTAAATGAAAATAAAGAAAATAGAAATTTTACATTTAAGTTTAGTGATGAAAATAAAAAGAAAAGAACAGTGATAATAGTTAATGAAAAAGGAAAAATAAAAGAATATTTTTCTGATTTTTCTATTAGTACATTGGAAAAAAGAATAAATAAAAACTATATGTTTGAAAGTATAAATTGATATAAGGAGAAATAAAAATGGCAAAAGACGAAAAAGTTACAAATTCTTATAATGAGGATAGTATACAGGTCTTAGAAGGGTTAGAAGCTGTTAGAAAAAGACCTGGTATGTACATTGGAACAGTTTCTGTAAGAGGATTACATCATTTAATATATGAAATTGTTGATAACAGTGTTGACGAAGCACTAGCTGGATTTTGTTCTGAAATAAATGTTGTATTACATAAAGATAATTCAGTTACAGTATCCGATAATGGTCGTGGTATTCCAATAGGTATTCATGCTAAAATGGGAATTCCTACAGTTGAAGTTGTTTATACAGTATTGCATGCAGGTGGAAAATTCGGTGGAGGCGGATACAAAGTATCTGGAGGACTTCATGGTGTTGGTGCATCCGTTGTTAATGCCCTTTCTAACTGGTTAGAAGTAGAAGTTTCTAATGGTGAAGGTATTTATAAACAAAGATATGAAAGAGGAAAGACAAAAACTAAATTAGAGAAAATTGGAAACACTAAGAAAACAGGAACAAAAGTAACATTCTATCCTGATGATTCTATTTTTGAAACTTTAGATTATGAACTTGATACATTAATTCAAAGACTTCGTGAAATGGCTTTCTTGAATAAAGGTTTAAAAATAACAATAAAAGATGAAAGACCAGAAGAAGAAATTTATAATGAATTCCATTATGAAGGTGGTCTTGTATCATTTGTTGAATTTTTAAATAAAGCGAAAGAGCCTTTAAATAAAAAGCCTATTTACATAGAAGGTGGAGACGAAGTACCGGTTGAAATAGCTATTCAATATACAGGTGCATATTCAGAAAATACTTATACATTTGTAAATAATATTCCTACACCAGAAGGTGGAACTCACTTAGAAGGATTCAAGAGAGCTCTTACAAAATGTTTCAATGATTATGCTAGAAAATATAATATATTAAAAGAAAAAGATTCTAACTTGATGGGTGAAGATATAAGAGAAGGAATGACAGCTGTAATAAGTGTTAAAGTTAGTGAACCTCAATTTGAAGGACAAACTAAAACAAAACTTGGAAACAGTAATGTAACTGGTATTGTATCTTCAATAATGAATGAAAAATTAGCAACATATTTAGAAGAAAATCCTTCTGTTGCTAAGACAATTTTAGAAAAATGTATTAGTGCATCAAGAGCTAGAGAAGCTGCTAGAAAAGCAAGAGATTTAGCTAGAAGAAAAACAGCTCTTGAAAGTAATTCATTACCAGGTAAATTAGCAGATTGTAGTGAAAAAGATCCAGAACTTTGTGAATTATACCTTGTCGAAGGAGACTCTGCGGGAGGTAGCGCAAAACAAGGAAGAGATAGAAAATTCCAAGCTATCCTTTCAATGTGGGGTAAAATGCTTAACGTAGAAAAAACAAGAATTGATAAGATTTATAATAATGATAAATTATCACCAGTTATAATGGCGATTGGTGCTGGTATTGGTAGTGATTTTGATTTATCAAAAGTTAGATATGGAAAAATAATAATGATGGCCGATGCCGACGTTGATGGAGCACACATTAGAACACTTCTCTTAACATTCTTCTTTAGATATATGAGACCACTATTAGAAGCTGGAAGAGTATATGCAGCACAACCACCACTTTATAAGATTATGAAAAAAGGTTTAAAGAAGGATATTTATTGTTATACAGATGAAGAGTTAGCTGCAAAATTAGAAGAAGTAGGAAAAGAAGGAACATCAATTCAAAGATATAAAGGTCTAGGAGAAATGAATCCAGATCAATTATGGGAAACAACTATGAATCCAGAAAACAGAACATTAGTAAAAATTACATTAGAAGATGCTGCAAAAGCAGATGAAATCTTTACAATACTTATGGGTGATGAAGTAGAACCAAGAAGACAATTCATCCAAGCCAATGCACAGTATGTAACGAACCTAGACATATAAAGAATAGTGAATAAAGAATAAAGAATAAAGAATAAAGAATAGATAATAAATATTCTTTATTCTTTTTTCTTTATTCTTTTCATTTGTGCTTGCATACGACAAACAACATATGATACTATTTTTGTATAAAACAAGAGAAAAGGAGAATTGATTAATGATAGAAATAGAAAGAAATATTTTTAGAAGTTATGACATTAGAGGCATTTATCCATCTGAGTTAAACGAAAATGCTGCAATGTTAATTGGTAAAGGTTTTGCTAGTATGATGAAAAGAGCTGGCGAAACTCAAATTATAGTTGGAAGAGATGTTAGATTATCATCTGATACTTTATATAAAGCACTAACAGAAGGTATTATATCAACAGGAATGAAGGTTATTAATATTGGAATTTGCATGACTCCAATGACATATTTTGCAAGAGAAATTTTAAATGTTAAACCATCAATAATGATTACAGCAAGTCACAATCCAAAAGAATACAATGGTTTTAAAATTTGTGCTCTTGGCAGAGATGTTATGTTTGGTGATGATATTCAAAAATTATTACAATTTATAGAAGCAGGAGATTTTGAAGTTTCAGAAGAAGTAGGAAAAATCGAAGATAAAGATTTAACAGACATTTATATAGATTACATTACAGATAGAGTAAAATTAGGTAATAGAAAATTAAAAGTAGCAGTTGATTGTGGAAACGGAGCTGCTGGAATATTCATAGAAAAATTCTTAACTAAATTAGGAATAGAAGATGCCTTATATGAGTGTGTAGAACCAGATGGAAATTTCCCAATACATCATCCAGATCCATCTCAAGAAAAATACATGTTAGAATTTGAAAAGTTTGTAAGAGAAAATAATTGTGATATAGGTATTGCTTTTGATGGTGATGCTGACAGAATTATTTGTATCGATGAAAATGGAAAAATTTTATTCGGCGATGAATTTATGATTGTTATATGGAGAGATTTAATGCCAAAACATCCTGGTGCTGAAGCAATATTAGATGTTAAATGTACTCAAAGTTTATATGATGAAGTTAAAAAATTAGGTGGAGTTCCAAGATTTGTAAAAGTAGGTAGTCCAAATATTAAAGATGAAATTAGAAAAAATAATTTAATTTTTGCAGGAGAATATGCAGGACATATTTACTTTAATGATGAATATTTTGGATTTGATGATTCTTTCTATTCAGCTGCTAGAATTTTAAAAATATTATCTGAATCAGATAAAAAATTCTCTGAATTTTTAGAAGGAATAAATAAATATGTTGGTACACCAGAACATATTATTAAAGTTACAGATGAAACAAAATTTGATATTGTTGAAAAAACAAGAAAATATTTTGTTGATGCTGGATATGAAGTAATTGACGTTGATGGTGCAAGAGTTATTTTTGAAAATGGTTGGGGACTTGTTAGAGCTTCAAACACAGGACCAAATTTAACAATAAAAGCAGAAGGCGACACACCAGAACATGTAGAAGAAATAATGAACAAGATTGAAGAAGTTGTTAAGATTGATATTTAAAATAAACGGTGGACTTTTAGTCCACCGTTTATTTTAAATCCCGAAAAGAGAAACATTTTTCGTCGGCCCACAGGGTGTTTCGCGGTTTCCAGCGAAACGCAATGTGTCCGCCGTAAAAATGTTGCGAATGGATAGGAAAAATATATGAATTTTTGCGCACTTCAAATTCGTATATCGGATGTGTGGTGTATTTCAAAAAGTAAAAATAATTTATTTTTTTATTGTACATATTAAGTATAAACTAAAAATTGTTTATTCTCACTAAATCTGCACTTGCTACAATTTCTAACAAAAATAAAAGCTCGCTACGTGATACGCAAGCGTTTAAAACTGCGCTCGCAATATTTTTGAAGAAATTGTACACTTCGTTCCGAAAAGCGTTCGAATAAAAAATTTTTACTTTTTATAAATTAATATCAGAAAAATTCCGTACGGATCGAAGTTTCCGAAGGAAACTTTTTCGCAGACGGAAAAGGGCGAATCGCCGCCCGCGCAGCGGCCGTCTGCGAAAACGAACTGCGTTACATTAATTTGGAATGATAATCAAATTACCGAATGGCAACATTTTATTCAAACACACTCTTCACTTCATAACTCAATTCATTTCCATTTACAGTTATCAAGAAATAATTTGTATTTTCTAAAATTTCATTAGGAGAGGAAGTATCATTATTTATTCCTAAATATTTTATTCCTCTTTTCATTGAATAATCTGTATAGCTTCCTTTGTGCAATACCCAAATATTTTTTCCAGTTTCTATTCTTAATTCACAAAGTACATCTATAAATAATCTTTTTTCAGCTTCGTCATTAAAATTATCTAAAGAGTCATTCATTACTATAAATATATTTTCTTTTTTAGTGTTTTTAATATCTTTTTGTAAATTTGTCCATTGGTTACTATCTGTATTTCTTATTCCATTTTTTAAACAATTAATTGTAATGAATGTTGAATTTTTATAATCTTTTTTTGAATAGTTTGAACAATTTATTTGTTCAACGCTAACATTTGCTAACATTGAGTTATTATTTTGTGAGGTAAATATAACAATTTCTGAATTTTTGTTGATTGAATTTATAATTTTTTTATTTCTTAAATTTTCAATCATTAAGTTACTAGATTTTATTTCATCAAAAAGAGCTATTCTAAAACTATCTTCATTTTTTAACTCAACATATTTTTGAGATTCATCAATTCCTTTTATATCTTTTGGTAATCTTGTATTAGTTGATACGGCGGTTGTTTCACCATAGAATGTTAAATCATCTATATAAATATAACCAGAAGATTTTATATCAATTTTATCTTGTGCAACATAGATATCTGTTAGTTTTGCTGGTAATGAAATATCTTTTAATGAATATTTAAATTCTTGCCAACCTTCATGTGTTATTCCTTTTTGTACCACTATTAAATGACTATTATTATTAACATCTTTTATTTTTAATTTTATTTGCTCGTCTTTTTTAGAATCATTATAAACCCAAAATCCGATTTCTGTAGTTGTTTCTGGAATATCAATTCCACCATCATTAAATTCTATATAAGCTGCACGGATTTGAATATCTTGATTGAAATCATAAGAAAGCTTACAAGAATATTTTCCTTCATGAGATTCTTCTTTTGTTCTTTCAGCATTTCCTATTACTTCATCTGGATATGGATCAAAGTTATAATTTACTTTTTCAAAGTCGTCAATAATAGTTTTTGTTTTTCCACTTACAGTAACTAAAGCATAAGTTTTTATATCGTTATCACTTACTGAAATTATATAATCACCAGCAGTTGTAGCTGTAAAAATATTTTCTTTTATTGATGCATCTTTAGGAATTTTATTTTCAATACCGTCTACATCAAAATAATTTTCAATTTGCCATGTAATTTCATTGTCGTTTAAGGTTGAATAATAACCATTTTTATTTTTTGCTTCAATTTTAAATGAAACATTTTCACCGCTTGAAAGTGTAGATTTTTTTGGAGTTATAGCTAATTCATGAGGATTACTCAAGATATTTATTTCTATTTCAGATTTTTTATTTTTATATTCAGCTTGTAGCATTGTCATACCAACAGTATCACCAGTTAGAATACCATCATCAACAGTAACAGGAACGCCATCAAATGACCATTCTACATCGTCTTGATTTATTTCAATTGGATCAAAATATTTATTATATGCTTTTACAACTATTTCACGTTCTTTACCTTTAAAAACATTAGTATCTGAAACTTCTATTACAATATTTTCAACTTTCTTAGATGAAGGAGAAGAATTTAAAATTCCTACACCATTTATAATTGCTCTTAATGAGCCACCACTTGGAGAGTTTATTGTACTTAGGGCTGTATCTCCTAATTTTCTAGCAAGCATAGTGGTCGAACCACCGCCATCTAAATTGATAGCGTTATAAACATCAATATCTAATAAAAATTCCGCAAGTTCTTGTTGAGTCATACCAACACTAGATTTTTGTCTTCCATCAATTGTAACTAAATACAACATTTCGCCATCTTTTGATGTTCCAATAGCAGTTCTTGGATGTGTCCCTGAAATATTTGAAGAAAATTTATCAGGAATTTTTCCGTCTTTTATTAATTGAGCACCGCCTGAAATTGCAAATTCTATATCATCAATATCAATAGAAGTTTCAATATCTAATTCCACTTTTGTACCTTTTTTGAAATTATCTTTTAAAAATTCTGCACCGTCACCTGTTGCTGAAATGACATATCCTTTTTTAGGAATTTCTACAGCAGGTTCATTAATTCTAACTTCAGAGATTTTATTGTTTTTTATTACTAATTCTGTCATTGGTAATTCTTCTGTAGAACCAATAGAATGTGTTCCCCAAGCTGGTGTGTATATTGCAGGAATGTTGTAGTAATCTGGATATTTATTAATTTCAGAAATTTCAATACTTTCTTTAGTTTTTTTAGAAGTTAATGTTATTTTGTTAGAAACAAATTCGTATAGAGGAGAATAATCTTCATCTAATAAAAATGTTGCGAATGAATCTGATTCTAAATTACCATAGTAACTAGAACTAATAATTTCATTATTATTTATGGCAAGTCCCATAGAATGCCCTTTACCAGAACTTGCTGCAAAGAAGTCACCATTAATAGCAGCTATACAATTATCAGTAATATTAGTTGCCATAGTTTTTAAATTTTGAGTTTTTCCAACACCATTTAATGAAGTAAGTAAAGTAATATCAGTATATTTATCTGTGAGATCTACCTCGAGAACATTTATATTAAGCCAACCTTTATCAGTAAATCGTACATATTTTTTTAGAGTTGTACCTGTGGCGATTTGATTACTTGTCACTGTTTCGTATAATGTTGTTGCATTAATAGTAGAACTTATAATCAAAATAAAAAATAAAACTAATAATATTTTTTTCATTTTTACCTCCTAAATTTTCTCATCTTTGTTCCAACCTGGAATGTTAGATCTTTCAATTGCACCGAATATACATGCTTTTAATCTAGGAATGTCATTTGTAAGTGTTCTAATTAGTGTTTTTATATATTCTCTTTTACTATATCCATCATGTGGACATTTCTTTTTCATAATTGGTAAAGGATTTTTATTAGCAAATCCTTTAATTTGTTTTTCAGTAACATATATCATAGGTCTGATTGTTACAATATTTTTTCTTGATAAATATGTAGTTGGAGCAAAAGTATGTATGTTACCCTCGTAGAATAAACTTAAAAAGAATGTTTCAATAACGTCATCTTGATGATGTCCAAGTGCCACCTTGTTACAACCATGAGCTTCAGCAACGCCGTTTAAAGCACCACGTCTTAAATTAGCACAAAGAGAACAAGGATTTTTTTCTTTTCTTATATCAAAAACAACTTCTTTTATATTTGTTCTTTCAATTACATACTCAATATTAAGACTCTTACAAAGTTCTTCAAGTTCCGTTGTATCAAAAATATCTCCACCTGGATCAATAGTAAGAGCAACAATTTCAAATTTTTTAGGATACCAGATGCTTAAGTTGTGTAATGCTAGTAATAAAGTAATACTATCTTTGCCACCAGAAAGACCAACTGCAATTCTGTCTCCTTCTTCAATCATATTATAATCTTCAATAGCCCTTCTCATCGAGCTAACAATTTGTTGCATAAACCGTACCTCCGTAAGTAAAATTTAACAAAGGCATTATATCATTTTTTGATTAAAATGTATACGATTCTACATAAAATTCACACTAAAATTAGAAAAAATAATTATGATAAAAACATATAGAAAAATATTTCTTTATGCTATAATAGACATGAAGGTTTTTAATATTATTATAGGAGTGATTTTATGGCAGCAGAATCAGTAGAAAAATTTCCAGATATTTTAGTAAATGAAAAATTAGAAATTGAGTATGTTGGAATGTTATTAAATAACCCAAAAGGAATTTCAATGTTCCACTTTTATAACGATGAAGCATATTTTTCAGCGCCAGGA
The DNA here is from genome assembly GCA_017521465.1 of Clostridia bacterium. Lineage (GTDB taxonomy): Bacteria > Bacillota > Clostridia > TANB77 > UBA1234 > RGIG6291. The sequence goes on from JAFXCN010000013.1 coordinate 79,828, forward strand.
ATATTGAATATATATAAATTAGTTGTTTTCAAATTTGGTGAAGTATATACACCAGAAGCGGTAAAACAAACATTTTCTTTTCCTAAAGTAAATGAAGAGACAGAAAAAATTATAGATGTTTGTAAAGCATATGCATTAAAGAAAAATGGAGATATTCAAGAAGTATTTACAAGATTGAAAAAATTGTTTATTTTAAAAAAAGCATATTCATTTTCACCAACTGAACTTATAAAAGAAAAAGTTGTTGCTATTAGAAATTATGAAAGATACCCAGACATGACAATTGATGAAATAAAGACAAGGGTAGATAACTTAGGTCTTTTAAGCAGTGTTAAAGAAGGGGTTATGAATCATGATATAACGAAATTTATGCTAGAAGGTAATAATAATTTGAAGACTGGACTTAGACTTCCTTTTCCACTTATGGATAGAACTTTTAAAGGAATAAGAAAAAGTGAAACAATGGCATTTGCTATGCCTTCTAATGCTGGTAAGAGTAGATTCATAATAAATTTTATTTCATATCTAGCATTTGTTAATCATAAGAAAGTTTTATTAATTTCAAACGAAATGACAGAAGAAAAAATGAAACTTTGTTTAATAACAACGATACTAAATAGTGAAATTATGCAAGGTCTTCATGGTCAAAAACTTCATAAGAGAGAAGCAGAAATTTTAGGAATGAAGTTTAGAGCAAATGAAGGTGCAAATGTAGAAGTTGATAAAGATGGTTTTATTTTAAAAGGTGAAAATGAAACAGATGAAGAATTTATAGAAAGATTAAAACAGAATTCAAATGAATTTAATCAAACTGTGATTGCTACAGATTGGGTTGCAAATCAAAGCTCAATATTCTTTGTATATGTAGCAGATCATACAAATGACGAATTGAGAAGTATAATAATGGATTATTATTACAGAGAAGGTATTGAATATGTAATATATGATACACTAAAAACTGATATACAAAACATAGGAAATAGTGAAGAATAAAAGAAAACAGCAACAGTTCTTTCTAGTATGGCACAAAGATATAATTTGTTTATTGGATCAACGATGCAGCTTCAAGAAAATACAACACCACCTCTTAATTTGAATATTAATGATATTGCAACAAGTAGAACTGTAAAAGAAGTATTAGATAATTTATGTTTAATAAAAGAGGTTCCTCGTGCAACATATGGAGATTATGAAGTATCAAAAGTTGAAGAGGGTGAAGATTATCATGATATAGAAATGCCGGATCTTTTGAACACAAAATATTATGCATGTGTTGTGGATAAAAACAGAGCCGGTTCAAAACCAAAATTGTTATTTAGATTGAATTTGGATTTTAACTATTGGGAAGAAATGGGATATGTAAGATGTAAAACAAAAGAATAATAAAACAGTTGACATAACTATTAAAAGTGATATAATATTATAGTAAATTGGATATACGTGGAGGTACAAAAAAATGGAGTACAGAGAACTTGCAGGATCATGGAGAGAAAGTTTAGAAAGTGGCAATTTAGACGAAGCGCTAAAGAGAATAGAAGCTCAAATTGCTACAAATCTTATGAATGTGCATAATCAGTTGTGTGAATCGAAGTTGCAATCACCAATTGATGTTTATGCTTACGAAATGTATGGAAATACAGAAAAACAAGAAAATCAAGGTAAGATGAATGCTTTTATTCAAATTAATTATGATTTTATTGAAATTGGCCACGGTCTTGATAAAGAATCAACCTATCCTAGAGAACAAGTGATGAAGGATTTTGAAGAGCTTGAGGATAGGTTAAGACAGGAAATGTCGAACATATAAAACAAATCAGGACTGTATTGAATACAGTCCTGATTTGATAATATAGAAAGAGGAGTTTTTTTATGAATGAGAGTCCAAGAGAGATAATAATAAGAGGTTTAAATAGTCAACCAATTGATTTTGATGCTATAACAGATATGTTAGAAACATTTGTGGATGCAAAATGTGAAAAATCTAAAAGATATGCAGGATTAAAAAATGTGATAGATGAATTAAGGGAACCAGAAAATATACAGGATGAACCTTTTGAATGTGCACGAAAACTAGCTTTATTAATAGATGGTTTTAGTGTATTAGCTCATATTCATGCTGACATTGGTAGTCAAAAGCAGCTTTTTCTTAGAACAAGCAAAGATCAAATAATGACTAGATTGACTAAGTTTTGTATGAAAGAGCAAATATATGTGGGAGTTTGTAGAGGTGAAGGTTCACTTGAAATAGATTTGCCTTATGTAGGCCATTTAGGCTGGCATTTTGGAAGAGATGAGAATATGTATGGTTTAATAAGAGACACTGGTGTGACAGAATACAAACGTGATGTTGAAAATAAGATGAGCAAAAATGGCTATACATATAGTAATTCAGATCTGTTAGCTGGTGTAGTTCCAGTACAATATTTAAATAGAACTGATAAAAATTTAATAACAACAGGAAATATACACGGAAGAACATATGAAAGATAAAAAAGGAAAAGCAGAGAGATACTCTGCCTTTTTTTATTGTGTAAAAATTCTACATGATATATAATTTACAATAATAAGGGGGATGAGAATGAAAAAAGAATTAGTAATAAAAATAGTTTGGGTAGCAATTTTAATAGTAGTAGCATTAATATCAAATTTTGTAATTAGTCCTAAAGCAAGTTCTGTAGAATTTCATCAAAAAACGATTGAATCTTTAGATAATAAAAAATTAACAGCAATGGGAATAACCACAGCAGCGTCTGTTGCAGCATTAACAATTGATGCAATACCAGGTGATTTTACTACGCCAATAGCATCTCAAGTAGCTGAAATTGGAACATACCTATTAATTGTAGTAGGAGCAATAATGTTAGAAAAAATGCTACTTACATTGACAGGCAGTTTAACATTTAGCATAATAATTCCAATTGCGTGTGCTTTGTTTATAATATACATATTTTTAGAAAATATAAAATTAAGAGACATAGCAATACGAATTGCTGCATTTGGTTTAGTTATATTTTTTATAATCCCATTCAGTGTAAAAATAACAGATAAAATAGAGGCTGATTATAAAGATACTATACAATATGCGCAAAATATAGATGTAGTTGTGGAAGAAAAAGCCGAAAGTGGTAATTGGTTTGATAATCTTGTAGAAAACACAAAAAATAGTGTAAATAACGTAATAGAAAAATTAAAACAAATATTAAATAAATTTATTGATGCAGTAGCAATACTAATAATAACAACATGTGTAATGCCAATACTAATGTTTATGTTTGTTCTATGGGTTGTGAAATTTATGTTTGGAGTAACTTTTGATTTATCAAAAATAAAAGGTAAAAAAGAATCAGTAGTAGATAAAAAATAAGAAAGGATTTTGCTAAATGGATAATTATATAAAAGTTGGAATAGGTGTAATGATATTAGATAACAATAAAATATTATTAGGACATAGAGTAAAAAATAAAAAAGATACTGGTGGAATATTCGAAACAGATTGCTGGTCTTTACCAGGCGGAAAACAAGAATATAATGAAACTTTTTTAGAAGGTGCAAAGCGAGAAGTGAAAGAAGAAACGAATTTAGATATAGATGAACTAGAGTTGTTTGGTGCAGCAGACGATATCCAACCAGACAGACACTATATAACAATGCATGTAATTGCTAAAAAACACAGCGGTGAATTAAAAATAATGGAGCCTACTAAAGAAGATGAGTGGAAATGGTTTGATTTAAGCGACTTACCACAAAATTTATATTCGCCATCTAAAAATTTTATAGAAACATATTTGAATATGTTCCAATAGAAAGTTTAATAAAAAATATTCTGAATAAAATAAAAAACAAAAAAGCTTTCAGAGTTATCTGAAAGCTTTTTGTATGGTCGGGGTGACACGGTTCGAACGTGCGACCTCATGGTCCCAAACCACGCGCTCTACCAACTGAGCCACACCCCGGTGCTACAGTAATGTATTTTAGCACGTTTTTATTATAAAAGCAAGTGTTTTTATAAAAATAATTATTTTAAATATATTTTGTAAAATAATGGAATAAAATCAAACTAGAACAACACGGTCAGTTGTTTGATTTTAGTGAGTTTTCGTGTTAATATATTTGTAGAAGAATGGGGGAAAAGTATGTCTATTTGTAAAGCAAAAGAAGTTCCAATGTTTAGTAATATAAAAGAAGTTTTATATAACTCAGTAAAGTTATATAAAGATAATATCGCTTTTACTATAAAGCACAAAGATGAGAACAAAGTAGAGTATGAGAATAAAACATATAAAGATTTTCTAGAAGATATTAATTCTTTCGGTTCATCTTTATACAATCTTGGACTTAAAGACTCTAGAATTGCAGTAATGGGGCGAAACAGATATGAATGGGCAGTAGCTCATTTAAGTAATTTGTTGGGTGGGATAGTTTCTGTTCCATTAGATAAAGAGCTTCAGTTAGGCGAACTTGAAGATTCACTAATAAGAAGTAAAGTAAAAGCTATTGTTTTTGATGGAAAATATAAAGAATTGATGGAAAGTATAAAAGAAAGAGGCAAAACTGTTATTGAAAAATTTGTCTGTATGGATAAAGAAAACGGTTTTCTTTCTATGAAAAATCTTCTAGAAGAAGGTAGAAAAAACAAGAAAACTAAAAAACAATTTGAAAATCATAAAGTTGATTCTAAAAAGATGAGTATACTTCTTTTTACATCTGGAACTACATCAAAATCAAAAGCAGTTATGCTAAATCAAGAGGGAATAGCTACAAATATTCATGATATGCTTAAAGTTGAAACATTTTATAGCCATGATGTAAATATTGCATTTTTGCCATTCCATCATATATTTGGTTCAACTGGACTTCTTGTAATGCTTGCATCTGGAATAAAGACAGTGTTTACAGATGGTTTAAGATATATAAAAGATAATTTGGTTGAATATAAAGTTTCTGTATTTATAGGTGTTCCGCTTCTAATTGATAAAATGTATCAAGGAATTGAAAAAGCTATAAAGAAACAAGGAAAAGAAAAAATTGTTGCTATTGCTAGAAAAGTTTCTAATTTCTTTAGAACATTTAAAATAGATATTAGAAGAAAATTATTTAAAAGTGTTTTAAAAGAATTAGGCGGAGATTTAAGATTAATCATAGCTGGTGGTGCACCGCTTGATAAAGAATTAGCTAAAAACTTCAGCAGTTTTGGAATTGATGTAGTTCAAGGATATGGGCTTACAGAAACTTCTCCAGTTATCGCGGCTGAAGATGATAAAAGGAAAAGATATGGTTCTATCGGATTTCCTATGGAACATACAGAGTTCGAAATTGTAAATCAAGATGAAAATGGTGTAGGAGAAATAAGAGTAAAAGGACAAAATGTAATGCTTGGTTATTATGAGAATGAAGAAGCAACAGACGAAGTTTTAAAAGATGGATGGTTCTATACAGGTGATCTTGCATACAGAGACAAAGATGGATACATTTTCATAACTGGAAGAAAGAAAGATGTTATAGTTCTTAAAAACGGGAAAAAGGTATTCCCAGACGAATTAGAAACATTGGTTAATAAAATACCTGCAGTTGAAGAAGTTTTTGTATACGGTAAACCAGATATTGAAGATGCAAACGATCTTATGGTTTCTGTAAAAATTGTATATGATGAAAAAACAGCAAAAGCAGAATATGGAGAGGTATCACAAGAAGAATTAAGAGAAATAATTTGGGAAAAAGTTAAAGAAATAAATAAAACTTTACCAAAATATAAATATATAAAAGATATGATTTTAACAGATGTACCATTAATAAAGACATCAACAAACAAAGTAAAAAGAAATGAAGAAATGAAATTAATATTAGCAAAATAGATGTATATAACAAAGGAAGTGCAACAAAATCGATTTTGTTGCACTTCCTTTTTACATACGATCAGGTCGGTTGAAAAACAAATAGACATTTTTTTAGTTTGGTCGGAGTGATGCGATTTGAACGCACGGCCTCTTGGTCCCGAACCAAGCGCTCTACCAACTGAGCCACACCCCGAAAGAAAAGTGCTCTTTTCTTAAGAGCACTTTTTATTTGTTCTTTTCTTTTTCTTTGTAAAATGTAACGAAATTTTTTGTAATGCCTCATCTTCAGTAATAACACTTCCATATTCTTGAATTCGAGCAAAAGTTAATTCAGGAGAATTATCTAATGTTGCAAATTCTAAAATAGAGTTAAAAGGCATATTAGATACTTTTAAATAATATTGTTCATTTAATTTGTATAATGAATTATTTTGTATTTTTGAACAATCAACAGCATTACAAAATTCACAAATATCTTCAAATGAAGAAAATATGTAGATAGAATTTTCTTGTTGTACTGCTACTACCTTTCTTTTTAATTTAAAGTTTCCTTTTTTAAATTTTGTTTTTGTCTTAGATGCGGGAAGATTTAAAGAACCTGTTGTTTTTGTTACAGTTAAAGTAAATATTCCTGCTCCAGCAGAAGATGCTTCGACATATATCATAGATTCATCAACATTAAATCCGTATTTCTGTTCAGCTTCTTGCATCATATCCCAAAACATATCTTGTGATTCGGGTGAATTATATATAAAAGACTGAATGTCGATATTTCTTTCTGCTAAATCGTCTACACTTAAAGTTATTTTGATTTTATCTTCATTAAGTTTTTCAATTTTCATAAAAAGCCTCCCTTCAAAATGTTACAAATCTCCTTAATACAAATATATCTAAAAGTTAACATAAATTCAATGCTAAAATATTGGTAAATGTATAAAATATTATATACAAATGTAATTTAAAATGTACATTGTACCCAATTGCTGTAATAATAAAACAAAATGATGTAAAAATCAATACATATTATCAATATAGTTTTTTAAGGCTAGATAAGCTTCTTTTGGCGAAATTTCATCAAGCATAATTTGAACTTTTTGCTGATAGAATAGATCTCTAGAATTATCAAAAAGTACAGGACAATCTATTTCTTTATTTAAAATTGAAATGTTTTCTGGAAGTACGGAACTTGTTATTGCAACTTCAGGAATTTTAAACTTTCCAAAAACGTATTTGTTAAGTTCGACAGATGGTGAATTTTTCATTTCATCATCCTGCAAAGAATTATCAAAAACTCTACAATTATTGCTTGGAATTTCTAATTTTAAACATTCATAATTATCAGAATTATACTTAAACTCATCATCCTTTGGATTTAATAGACCAAAAAAACATTGTTTTAAATATCCATTTATGTTCACTTCTTTAGAAAAATTATCGGAAAGTTTGATACCATATTTTAAATAATCAGGTGCCTTTTCTTTTTCAACATAATAATAAATTACAGCCACTTTTTTCACCTCGAATAAAGTATATAAGAAATGGAAAAATAGTCAATAATAAATTGACACTACGGGGGATAAGAATTATACTATATCATGAATTAGAATGAATGAAAGAAGGAGGAAACAAATGAGTAATTTAGTAGAAATTAGATGGCACGGTAGAGGTGGACAAGGAGCAAAAACAGCTTCATTACTTTTAGCCGATGCAGCATTTAATACTGGAAAATTCATACAAGGGTTCCCAGAATATGGACCAGAAAGAATGGGAGCACCAATCACTGCTTATAACAGAATAAGTGATGAAAAAATAACAGTACACAGCAACATTTATGAGCCAGACTACGTAGTAGTTGTTGATGACAGTTTGCTTGAATGTGTTGATGTAACTGCAGGTCTTAAAGAAACAGGTGCAATCGTAATAAATACAACAAAAACTCCAGATGAAGTAAGACCTTTATTAAAAGGATACAAAGGAAGAGTTTGTACTATAGATGCAAAGAAAGTTTCAGAAGAAACTTTAGGAAAATACTTCCCAAATACACCAATGCTTGCAGCAATTGTAAAAGTTAGTGGTATTATGGATGAACAAGTATTTTTAGACGATATGGTTGAATCATTTAAACATAAATTTGCTAAAAAACCAGAAGTAATTGATGGTAACATGGCGGCATTAAGAATGGCTTTAAATGAAATCAAAGAATAGGAGGAAAACAATGTCAGATAAGAAATGTAACATAAATCCAAATTCAACATGGGAAGAAATGACTTTAGGTGGAACAATATATGATGCTGGAAACGCTGAAGAATTTAAAACAGGTGACTGGAGATCAAAAAAACCAGTATTTTTAGAAGAAAAATGTAAACAATGTGGACTATGTGTTCCAACATGTCCAGATAGTGCAATACCAGTAGACGAAGAAGGAAAGAGAAAAGACTTCAATTTTGACTACTGCAAAGGATGTGGAGTTTGCATGAAGGCATGTCCGTTCGGTGCAATCGAAATGGAATAATACTAATTCGCATGAAAAGTGAATAACGAATAATGAATAGTGAATAGTACAACGTGCGTTGCACGTTGGTGAAAGGAGAAACGAAAAATGAGTATTAGAGAAAGATTAAGCGGTAATGAAGCGGTTGCTAATGCTATGAGACAAATCAATCCTGATGTTGTTGCTGCATTCCCAATCACACCTTCAACAGAAGTACCACAATATTTTTCAACTTTTGTAAATAATGGATCAGTTGATACAGAATTCGTTCCAGTAGAAAGTGAACACAGTGCTATGAGTGCTTGTGTTGGAGCTGCAGCTGCAGGTGCTAGAGTTATGACAGCTACATCTGCTAACGGATTATCATTAATGTGGGAGGTTTTATATATAGCATCAAGCTTAAGACTTCCAATGGTTATGGCTTGTGTTAATAGAGCTGTATCAGGACCATTAAATATACACAATGACCATTCAGATTCAATGGGAGCAAGAGATTCTGGTTGGGTTCAATTATATTGTGAAACAAACCAAGAAGCTTATGATAACTTCATAATGGCAACAAGAATTGCTGAACACAAAGATGTTCAATTACCAGTTATGGTTTGCTATGATGGATTTATCACATCACACTCAATTGAAAATATTGAATTAATAGAAGATGATGTTGTAAAGAATTTTGTTGGAGAATATCATCCAGAACATTATCTATTAAACAGAGAAGAACCAATTGCTGTTGGACCATTAGATGTTCAACCATACTTATTTGAACACAAATATCAACAAGCAAACGGAATGAGAAATGCAGCTAAAGTAATTAAAGAAGTATCAGAAGAATTTGAAAAATTAACAGGAAGAAAATATGAATTCATTGAAAAATATCAAATGGATGATGCTGAATATGCAATAGTTGTATTAAACTCAACAGCTGGTACAGCAAAAGCTGTAGTTGATGATTTAAGAGCTAAAGGTGTAAAAGCAGGACTTGTAAAACCAAGAATGTTTAGACCATTCCCAGGAAAAGAAATTGCAGAAGCATTAAAGAATGTTAAAGCTGTTGCAATAATGGATAAAGCTGATGGATTAAACGGAGTTGGTGGACCATTATTTACAGATGTTACTTCTGCTATGGTAGTAAATGGAGTTACAGACGTTAAAGTTGTAAACTACATTTATGGTATCGGTGGTAGAGATGTTAGAACTACAGATATAGAAAAAGTTTATAGTGATTTACAAGAAATCGAAGCTGCTGGAAAAGTAGAAGATCCATATCGTTATTTAGGATTAAAAGGAGGTAGAGCATAATGGCATACAATTTAAAAGAAGCAATTAAAAAACCAAACAGATTATCATCAGGACACAGAATGTGTGCTGGTTGTGGAGCTCCAGTTGTAGCAAATGCAATACTTCGTGGATTAAAAGAAGAAGACCATGCGGTAATTGGTAGTGCTACAGGTTGTCTAGAAGTATCTACATTTATTTATCCATATACAGCTTGGAAAGATTCATTTGTACACAGTGCATTTGAAAATGCTGGTGCAACAGTTGCTGGCGCAGAAGCTGCATACAAAGCAATGAAAAGAAAAGGTAAATTACCAGCAGATAAAGATACAAAGTTCATCGCATTTGGTGGAGATGGTGGAACTTATGATATAGGTTTACAATCATTATCTGGTGCTATGGAAAGAGGACATGATATGGTTTATGTATGTTACGATAATGGTGCATACATGAATACAGGTATTCAAAGATCTTCTGCAACACCTCGTTTTGCTGATACAACAACTTCTCCAGCTGGAAAAGTTGTTCCAGGAAAACAACAAAAAAGAAAAGATTTAACAGAAGTAATCGCCAATCACCATATTCCATATGTTGCTCAAACTGCTGCAATTGGTAATTTTAGCGATATTACAACAAAAGCAGAAAAAGCAATTTATACAGAAGGTGCTGCATTCTTAAACGTACTTGCTCCATGTCCAAGAGGATGGGGATATAATACTGAAGATTTAATGATAATAAATAAATTAGCAGTAGAAACTTGCTATTGGCCACTATATGAAGTTGTTGATGGTAAATATACTGTTAACTACAAACCAAAAAATAAATTACCAGTATCAGAATTCTTAAAACCACAAAAGAGATTCAAACATTTATTTAAAGAAGGAAATGAATGGATGATTGAAGAACTTCAAAAAGAAGTTGATGAAAGATGGGAAAGATTATTAGAACTTGAAAGAATGACAAATGCTGAATAAAAAAAGCATATAAAATAGGAAGTGAAACAAAATCGATTTTTATATCGATTTTGTCGCACTTCCTTTTTATATGTGCTTATTTAAATCAAACAAACGACATTATTTTTTTATAAATCCATTATAAACATGTTTTGTTTCATTAACCATTAAGAATGCTTTTGAATCAAGTTCTTGAATTAATTCTTTAAATGAATTTAATTTAGAACTTTTAATTTCTGCAAAAAGCATATATTTTTCTCCAGAAAATTTTGTTGCTTCACTTTTTATTACAGTTAAAGCATAGCCTTCATCTTGAATTTTTTGAATCACACTATCGTCTTTAGAACTTGTAATTATCTGTACTTGAACCATACCTTCTATTCTTTTAGATACAAGAGTTCCGATATAAGTACCTGCTGCAAATCCACCTGCATAGGCTACTGCGATACATAAAGATTCAATCATGTTGGCAGCTTCAAAAGATAATGCTTCTCTTACAATTAAGAACCAAATCATTCCTTCGATTAAAGCTATAAGAGCAGCTAAAAGAGATTTTCCTTTTACTACAATTACAGTTCTAAAAGTTGCCATTGAAACATCAATTATTCTAAATATAAAAATTTTTAAACATAATAATAAAATCGACAACATATTTCTTCCTCCATATTATTATATTTTCCAAACGAACTTTATTAATGCACATATAGTTTATCTAAAAGCAAAAATAATGTAAATACAAAAACTTGATAAAATTTGGATATATGTATATAATAACTATAAATGTAATGCAAAAGAGGAGGTATAAAAATGGCAGAAAAAACAAGTGGTGAAAAACTTAAAGAAAAATTATTAGCCAAAAGAGAAAATGGCTGGGAAAGCTTAACAGAAGCTGAAAAGAAAAAAATTTTAAAATTTAGTGACGGATATATTGATTTTTTAAATAATGGAAAAACAGAAAGAGAATGCGTAAAAGAAGCTAAAAAAATAGCTGAAGAAAATGGATTTAAACCTTTAGAAAAATTTAAAAAATTAAAAGCTGGAGATAAAGTTTATTATATCAACAGAAATAAAAATATAATTTTAGCTGTAATAGGTAAAGAAAAAATGGAAAATGGAATCAATGTTGTTGGAGCTCATTTAGATTCTCCAAGACTTGATTTAAAACCAAATCCATTATATGAAGATACAGGATTTGCATATTTAAAAACACAATACTATGGTGGAATAAAGAAATATCAGTGGGTAACACTACCTCTTGCTATTCATGGTGTTATTGCTTTAAGGGATGGAAGTGTTGTTGAAGTAAAGATTGGTGATGAAGAAGACGATTTAACATTCTTAATTACAGATTTACTTCCACATATGGCAAGAAGACAAATGGAGAAAAAAGCTCCTGAAGTAATTGAAGGCGAAGCTTTAAATCTTTTAATAGGAAGCATTCCATACAAAGATGATAAAGTAAGCGAAAAAGTAAAACTAAATGTAATGAAAATATTAAATGACAAATATGGAATTGTAGAATCAGATTTCTTAAGTGCAGAATTAGAAATAGTTCCAGCAATGAAAGCTAAATCATTAGGATTTGACAAGAGTATGGTTGCAGGTTATGGACAAGATGATAAAGTTTGTTCGTATGCATCATTAAGAGCTATCTGCGAAATAGAAAATCCTAAAAAGACAGCTGTATGTTTATTAGTAGACAAAGAAGAAATAGGAAGTGTTGGAAATACAGGAATGGAATCACTTGCATTTGAAACATTCTTAGGAGAAGTTTTAGCATTAGTTGGTGAAGATAAAACAACTAATATATTGCATAGAGTATATTCAAAATCAAAAATGTTATCAGCAGATGTTGATGGAGCATTTGATCCAATTTATGCATCAGTTGCAGACAAGAGAAATGCATCTTTCTTTGGCCAAGGTGTAGGAATGAATAAATACACAGGTGGAAGAGGAAAAGGTGGAGCAAATGATGCAAACGCAGAATTTGTTGCTGAACTTAGAAAATTATTTGAAGATAATGGTGTAAGATATCAAATAAGTGAACTTGGAAAAGTTGATGAAGGCGGCGGCGGAACAATCGCATATATCCTTGCAAACAAAGGAATGGATGTAATAGATTGCGGAACTCCGGTTTTATCAATGCATTCACCTTATGAAGCAACGAGTAAATATGATGTATATATGAGTTATTTAGCATACAAAGTATTTATGAAATAACAATTTGACATAATGAAGCTACGATGATATAATGTCATCGTAGCTTTTGCTATAATAAGACAAACGGGCAAATGCCCAAGGAGGAGACTGTATGCGGCGACTAGTAGTAGGCCTTTTAGCTCTGGTTTCACTTTTTTCATTTATTGGTTGGACTATAGCTACTGGGGTAAATGAACACAGATTTGATGTGAATTGCGAGCAGTATATTAAGCGTGCTGCTGATGCAAGCTCTGTAGAAGTTGCAAAACGTGAGCTTGGCAAGGCGATTGAATATTGTGAAAATAATGGATTGACAGAAGGAATTGTTTCAATTTTCTTTAAACAACCTAAGAATGATATTGGTTTTTGGTATGAGAATATGAAGATTGCGTATGCAGAGCTTGATGCTTTGCCTGAGGATTCAACACCTCTAGAAAAAACTAATGTGCTTATGAGGATTAGAGAATCACTGACAGATGGTAACGAAAATGGCATTTACGTTACTCTACCTGATGGTATCGAGAAGTATCCGAATAATGCTTTGTATTTCTGGTGGGCTATGATTTCTGTTCTCGCACTTATTATTTTTGCGATATGGTTTTTTGTTGACCTTGATTTGTATTATTAAAAAAGTTTATCCCTCTACTTTTGCAGAGGGACTTTTTTGGACTAAAAATATTTTATGGATAAGTCGCTTAAAATTTTAAAAATCAAAGCACAAAAATCGAAGTTTTTGTGCTTTTTTGTTGACTTTTAAGAGGATAAAATATATCATTTATATGTACGGAAATAAGGCTTTCGAAGAAAACTTATTTAGACCAGAATGGAGGATAATTATGGGAGAAGTAATAGTTATAACATCGGGAAAAGGTGGAGTTGGTAAAACAACAAGTGCTGCTAATTTAGGTACTGCATTAACAATAATGGGTAAAAAAGTAGCTTTGGTTGATACTGACATTGGTCTTAGAAACTTAGACGTTGTTATGGGACTTGAAAATAGAATTGTTTATGACATAGTTGATGTTGTAGAAGAAAATTGCAAATTAAAACAAGCACTTATAAAAGATAGAAGATATGAAGGTTTGTTTTTACTTCCTGCAGCACAAACTAGAGACAAAAATGCTGTAAACGAAGAACAAATGAAAAAAATATGCGAAGAGTTAAAGTTAGAATTTGACTTTGTAATTATAGATTGTCCTGCTGGTATCGAACAAGGATTCAAAAATGCAATAGCTGGTGCTGATAGAGCTTTTGTTGTTACAACACCAGAAGTTTCAGCTGTTAGAGATGCTGACAGAATTGTTGGATTACTTGAATCAAGTAGTCTTCCAAAACCACAATTAATTTTAAATAGAATTAGAACTAAATTAGTAAAAAAAGGCGATATGATGGATGAAAGTGACATTGTTGACCTACTATCTATAAAACTTATTGGTGCTATTCCAGATGATGAAAATGTAATAGTTCAAACAAACAAGGGTGAACCATCTGTAACAAATCCAAAATCATTATCAGGAAAAGCTTATATGGAAACAGCTAGAAGAATTTTAGGAGAAGACATTCCAGTTACAATACCAGGTAAGAAAGATGGTTTTTGGGCAAAATTTAAAAAATTTTTCACAATAACTAAATAAAGTAATGCCAAAAATCATAAAATTAAAGAGGGGGCAATAATTGATGGAACTAAAGGAAGTTTTTGAGCCAATTATAAATTTTATAAAAGGTTTTCAAAAAAAAGAAACTGAAAATTCAAAGGTTAAGGCGAAAGAAAGACTTAAACTTGTGTTATATCAAGATAGGGCGAGCGTTTCTCCTGATTACTTTGAAATGATGAAAAAAGAACTTGTTGAAGTAATAAAGAAATATGTTGATATAGATGAAGAACTTATGGAAGTTGAATTAACAAGATTATTTGAAGATGGTTTAGATGGTCCTGCGTTAGTTGCAAACATACCAATAAAGAACTTTAAACCAGTTGCAAAGAAAGTTGAAGAAAAGAAAGACGAGCCAGTTGTTGTAGAAGAAGTTATTGAAGAATCAAAAACTGAAGAAGCTACTGAAAAAGTAAAAACAGAAGAAATTGTTGAAGAAAAATCAGAAGAACAAACAGAAACAGCTGAAGCTGAAGAAAAGAAAGAAGAAGTTGATGAAGAAATAAAAGAAGAACCAAAAACCGAAGAAGTTGTTGAAGAAACAAAAGAGGAAGTTAAAGAAGAAAAAACTGAAGAACAACAAAAAGATGAAGAAAAGAAACAACCAACAAAAAAAGAAACAACAAAAAAAACACAATCAAAATCAAAAAAATCAACCAAAAAATAATAAAAAGGCGAGGAGTCTAACAAATAAAGATTCTTCGCTTTGTTTAAATTAAGGAGACATGATGATAAAAAAGATCTTTAAAAAGATGGACTATGTCATAATTTCAATTGTCGTGCTTCTATTTTTAGTAGGAGTTGTTGCTTTATATAGTGCAAATGGTGGAATAGATGGTGACACAAGTGAATGTGCTAAGCAAATAATTTGGTTTATGGCAGGTGTTGTAGGTGCAGTGTTCATAATAATGATAGATTACAATGTGTTAGGAAAACTGTGGCTACCGCTGTATATGCTTATTTTAATTTTACTTGTAGCAGTACTGTTTACTACACCAATAAATGGTGCAACGAGCTGGTTTAGAATTGGAAGTATGAGTTTGCAACCATCGGAATTTGCAAAAATTGTTTTAATACTTGGAACAGCTAAAGTAATAGAGGTTTTTAAAAAGAGAGAAACTTTAAACAAACCACTAAGCATATTAGCAATTTTAGCTTTTGTTCTGTTACCAGTAGCGTTAATAATAATGCAACCAGACTATGGAACGGCAATGGTTATATTAGTAATATTAGTTACAATGTTATTTGTTGCGGGGATAAAATGGAGATATGTTATATGTGCAATGCTTGCGGTTGCAATAATAATTCCAGTTGCATATGTATATGTACTTCCGCAACATGCTAAAAACAGAATAGATGTATTTTTAAATCCGCAATTAGATCCAAGAGGGGCGGGATATAATATAATTCAATCAAAGCTTGCAGTAGGATCTGGCCAACTTTGGGGAATGGGATTATTTGAAGGAAATCAAACGCAACTTGGAATATTACCAATGAAAACAACAGATTTTATATATGCAGTTATAAGTGAAGAAATGGGATTTATAATATCTTCTGTTGTAATAATTTTATTTGTTATATTATTGGCTAGAATATTAGATATAGCAAAAACGTCAAAAGACCTATATGGAAGTTTAATATGTACAGGTGTATTTGGAATGATGCTAGCACACTTTATAGAAAATGTAGGAATGACAATGGGATTAATGCCAATAACAGGAATACCCCTTCCGTTCATTAGCTATGGCGGAAGTGCAATGCTTACAAACATGATAGCGATAGGAATCGTTTTAAGTGTAGCAAGCAGAAGACAGAAAAATCTATTTTTAGAATAGACGGAGGTAAGAATGTATATAAAACCAATAAAAATAGGAAATGTAGAAATACAAAACAATATATTTCTTGCGCCAATGGCAGGTATAACCGACCTGCCATTTAGAATATTGTGTAAGGAACATGGCGCAGGACTTGTATACACAGAAATGGTAAGCTCAAAAGGAATATTTTATGATGACAGTAAAACAAAAAGACTTATGAGTATAGACGAAAGAGAAAGACCTGCAGCCATTCAAATATTTGGATCAGATGCAGAAATAATGTCAGAAATGGCAGAAAAAATATCAGAAGAAGCGGATATTATAGATATAAATATGGGGTGTCCAGCTCCAAAAGTAATAAAAAACTTAGATGGTTCAAAATTAATGCTATATCCAGAAAAAATAGATGAAATTACTAAAAAAGTAGTAGAAAAAGCAAAAGTGCCAGTAACAATAAAAATAAGAAAAGGCTGGGACGATGAACATGTAAATGCTGTAGAAGTTGCACAAATAGCAGAAAAAAATGGAATAAGTGCAATAACTGTCCATGGCAGAACAAGAGAACAATTTTATACAGGTACAGCGGATTTAGAAATAATAAAAAAAGTAAAAGAAGCAGTAAAAATACCAGTCATAGGAAATGGGGACATCACAAACGGAGAAACAGCAAAAAGAATGTTCGAAACAACAGGTTGCGATGCAATAATGATCGGAAGAGGTTCGAACGGAAATCCGTGGATATTTGAAGAAATAACAAAATATCTAACCAACGATACAAGTTATCAAAAACCAACAATAGAAGAAATAAAACAAATGATAAACAAACATTTAGACATGCTATGTGAACATAAAGGAGAATATACAGCAATAAGAGAAATGAGAAAACAAATCGCATGGTATGTAAAAGGACTACCAGGAGCAACACAAATCAGAAACGAAATCAACAAAATCGAAGAAATCGAAAGCTTGCGCAAGAAAATTGAAGAAATATAAAAAAACCACCCATATAGCCCCGCCCCATTTAAACGGAGTTTACGGTGTAAAGTGGGGGGGGGAGATGG
>JAFXCN010000014.1 GCA_017521465.1 Clostridia bacterium
GTACCACTTGCTTTTGGTGTCAATGAAGTTGACGACTCTGAGTTGTTTGATATTACACAATAAAAATATCTATTATTCATATTTCTATTCACTACTACAGAATATTCTGCATTTGTAGCGTTATCTATTTTTGTGCCACCTGTTGAACTATTTGTTGTGTTGTAATACCATTGGTATTGTTTATGTGTTCCCTCTTTTTCATCAACTTTAAATGTAGCCGTTTCATTTTCTTTTTTCTGTACTGCATTTGGTCCTGTTATTGTTCCTACTGGTATATCTAATATATGCCATGTAAATGTTTTTTTCTCTGTTCCTCTTGTATCACTCCATCTATACGTTGGCTCTGTTCCAGGTTTTAAAGTTGCTGTTGCAGTGTATGTTCCTACATTTGTAGCAGTTGGATTTCCTGAAAGTGTATAATACCCTCTACTGTGTTCCGCAACAGCTCGTATAGAAGTTTCTTTCCATCTATGTATTGTAGTAACTGTTGGCGGTGTTACATATATAGAACAATCATGTGAATCTATATGAGAATCACTTCTTGTACACCTTGCATTTGCAGTTCCACATTTTAAACAATTATTTTTATAATTGTGATTTGAAGCATTTATACTTCCCCATTCAGAATTACAAAGAGAACATATTGCCTTTTGAGTACAATTAGCTTGCCTTGTATTACTATTATGCGCTTCATTCGTCTTAGCCGAACAGTCCGAACAAGTTTTACTATGTTGTGATTCACTCACCTTCGCATAAGGAGCCCCCCAATTATGTGCAAGTTTAGCTAAACAGTATATACATTGATGATGTGTTGAATCTCCCGTGTTATATGTATGAGCAAAATTTTTTCTAGTACTACTTCCGCATATACACAAATATGTTCTTTCATGTTCTGTTACGGGACTAGCACAAGGATAATACTGATCTGTTGCTATGCTATAATCGTGTGTTCCTTGATACTTACACACTGTACATTTGTGATTAGTATCCCACTCATGATTTCCAGTAGCGCCACAGCCATTATTACATTTATGTTTTTGATTTCCATCACTTACCCAATTATGTCCCGTTGCAGGAACCGCTCTAGAATTTCGTGTCGCTGTACAATTTTTTATCGTACAGTGTTGTGATTCCGAACCTGCCGCTGTACATGTCGGTTTTGTATCTACCGTATATGAGTTCGAATATGAATGTGAGCCATAATCACCATAGACTTTATTACAAGTTGAACATATTGCTCTTTCTTGACATGTTGCCTTTCCACCACTATGATCAACTTTAGTTCCTAAATATTCATAAGAACATCCATTATATGAACATGAGTATATCGGCCAATGTTGTGTATCACTAGTATCATATCTTTTTCTACTATTACTATTGCTATGAGTTTGATAAATCACGCCACATCCACTTCGAGTACACTTACCGCCATTTGCATGTGTTCCTCCAGTATGATTTAATGGATTTCCATCTTCATACCCACATAATCTACAATATTTAGCAGTTGTACATGTTGCAGCAACCCAATCATGACTTTCTGTTGGATTAGTAAAACAAACGCTACATGTTTTTTTATGCAAACTTTCTGAGAAATAAGTATAATTATACCAAGTATGATCATTGTATCCACCATAAGGCTCTGAGCATACCGAACATATTGCTTTCGCAAAACAACTTTTAGTTCCTCCTGTGTGATCTTGCGCTGTACCCGTGGTTGAATATGTACAATCCGAACACGAAGTAACTAAAGTATGCGTATCGGCTGTCACTGTATAAGAAGAAGAAAGGCTGTGAGCTTGATAAGAATATTGATTTCTACAACCACTTCTCGAACACTTTTTTCTATGTTGTGTATCACTATAATTAACATAACTGCCATAGGAATGTGACGTATAACCAGTTGTGCCAGAACAAATAGAACATTTTTTCCCGTTACAATATCCATTGTTCTCATAGTTGTGATCACCATAACCGAAAGAATGCTTACACAAGCTACATTTCTTTTCATTTTTACAATCTCCTGAAGAAATATTACAATCACCTGGTTGTTGATATAAATATCCATCACAATCATTACAGTACGACTTTACATTATGTCTTGTACCAGATGAATATTCATATTTTTGATACGCTCCAGTTGTTGCTGTTGCTTTACATGTAGAAGTATGTCCAGCATAAACTACTGAAGAATTTAGCTCATAAAACATCATTAGTATAAAAATCGCTATTCCAAATTTATATATCTTTTTCATATGTACCTCTTTTCACAATTAAGCTTTTTAAATTCGCTTATTTTTTTACTTCATTTACTTCTAATTCTCCTGAAGGAGGCGTATTGTCTATGTAAAAAGCATTACTTCTTTGGATATATTGTTTTTGTACATCATCTTCTGTATATGTTACTAAAACCCATATATACCAATTATTTCCTGTTTCATCTACTAAACTCACTGTTGTATTGCCAGAGAAGTTATTGTTTATATCTATTGAAGCTGGCTCTTTAGCTGTTTTCGTCCATGCATAGCTCATAGAATTTATATTTTCACCAGTTACAGAAATTTCAGCAGAATGTGATCTTGCCCATTCTTTGTTTCCGTTTGGAGTAAATACAACTTTTATTTCTGAATTTGTTGGTTGCGTTGAATCTATTTTTCCAGATGAAATTAGTGAACCATTATCAATCACGATAACTACTCTATCTTGATATGAAACTAAATATTCCCTTTTTAATCCACTTACTGATGCAATATCATTATTTCTAAATTCAGAATCAAATCCTGATTGATCTAACAAATAGTATTTTCTCAATGGATCTACTGTATCATCATTATTAATATCTTTAATTGTTTGAATTTGATCAGCTGTAAGAATTCCTTTATATTTCGAATCTAATTGTTCGTCTGATATTTTATATAATGAATTAGGAATAAATTCACCAATCATTCCTTTTGCTTTTGCAATACCTATAACATCCTCAACATTTTTCATTTCTTCCATTACATTTTTCTTTGTAGCATCCGACGTTGTTTTTGTAGTATGATATATTGTAATTGATGAAAGAATTATTATTATAATTATCGTTATTATTAAGGTTATCATGTTTATTCCTTTATTATTCATTTCTCTATTCCTCCTCAAGTTATAAGAAAAATGAAAATTTAAAAATCAAAGATTTTTAATTTTCATGTATCGATTTTTCCTCGACTTAAATATGTAATTATTCTTGAATAATAGGAAAGATTTTGAGTATATTTTTTACTTGGTACACTTACTCCAGATAAACTGTAATCAAAAACTTTCCTATTATATAAAAAATTATTTTATTGGTCCAATGACATCTAAAGAATAATAATTAACAATATAAGAATAATTCGTTTTATCGCTTATATTAGTTATATCAAGCGATAACATATCTGTATAATTAATTATTCTATTATATTCTGAATTGCTTGAATTCTTATTTAAAAAATCATTTATTTCATTTTTTACTTCGTCAGTATTTGCCGTTTCTCTTCCAATATTTTCTAGTTGAGTAACAATTTCCGAAGTAGATGTTTTGGCAACCGTTCCTTTTAGAGGATATGTTTCCGAATTTCTCATGTATCCTGCAAATCTAGATTGCATTGCCTCTTGTAGCAGTTTTATTTCATTAGCATATTTCGCATTATCTGCTGTTTCTCTTCCATCAGTACTAACAACATAAACTATGCTAGATAATATAAGCATGACTATAATTGTAACAATTAAAGTAATCATAGATATACCTTTTGAATTTTTCATTTGTTCACACCACCATTTTATTTCTTTTTAGTTAATTCTGTTTGCCATTTGAAATATGCCCTTGTATTTTCACCAACGTTCCAAACATTTGTTAAGTCCCAAGTTGCATACGCTGATTGTGTTAACATTTCATCTGGTGTTTTAGATTCAAATGTTTTTGTTATATTACTTTGACCAATGTCTTTTAAGTCTTTATCTGTGTATGAGTCTTTTTCCCATAAACAACCTGTACTAATAATTAAATCATCCGGAAGACTAATTTTACCAACAAATCCTCCTCGTATATTTGTATCTACTGAAACATCAGCTGCAGTATATACAGATTCAAACTTTATTGTTGGACCATTTGCAGCATATATATTTCCTACAAAACCACCAGCAACATTGTTTGCAGCTTCTATTGCACCAATAGCATAAGAGTTTACTGTATTAACAATTGAATTATTTAAAATTTCAATACTACCAATTAATCCTCCAGCGTTTTCTGTAGCTTTAATTCTAGTATCTGCATATGTTTCGCTTACTTCTGTTTCTCTTGAAGGTTTTATTGCACCAATTAAACCACCAACGTTATTCATGCCAGTAACTGTACCTTTAGAATACGATGCCAACATTCTTCCTCCATATAATGTTCCAACAAGCCCCCCAACATCTTTTGAACCAGTAACGCTCACATTAGCATATGAATTGCTTATTTGATTACTATTATAAGAACCTACTAATCCACCAACTGAGTTTCCAGAACTATTAACAATACCTGTTACTGAACAGTTAGAAATTGTTCCTGTACAGTTACCAGCCAATGCACCCGTGTTAGCTCCACCGTTAACATTTACGTTTTCTAATACAACTTCTGATAAAATAGCCGTATCATAAACTTGTCCAAACAAACCACAATAATTTTCTGAATCTCTATTTATTACTAAGTTACTTATTTTATATCCTCTACCTTCAAATACACCGTAGAAATTTTCGATTGGTTTCCAACCATTACCTTGTGAATACATACTCATATCAATATCAGCAGACAATTTATAATATCCATTTGGATTTTGTCTAATTAGTTCCATATCTTGTGGAGTATTTATATACACCATAGAATCAGAAGGTGGAACTTCACCTTTTGCTAAAGCTGTAATATCCATATTAGAATGATATTTTCTGCCTCCCCATTCTACACCTGCTATATTTATTACTTCACCAGTCGTATAGTTAACAACATATTCTTCACCTTTCTCTGTTAGAGTAGGCATAAACTCATTTACCTCTTGATTAGTCAAGTAATAATATCCATATCTGTATTCTTCTCTTTTTCCATTAATATCTAAATGGAATGCATCTTCTTCATTTTCTAATGAAGTCCCAACTAGTTGCACATTATCTATATTGCTACGATATTTTATACCAGTCGTAGCAACTAATGTACTCAAGTTCGCAGCATCATTTGCAATATTTTTTATTCTACCCATTTGTTTTGTAGCTATTACATTTTTCAAAATTATTACAACAACTACTACAATAACAAGTAATAACGCGGCAACCCCCACGGTTAAAAGCTTCATCGTTTTCTTTGATTTATCTTCAACTAATGAATCTTGCGGATCATCATTTTCAATTAAATCAGTTAATTTTATTCCCATAAAAAACTCTCCTCCTGCCTATTTTTATTATAATATACCTAATTTTAGATTACTATTTTTGTCCCTTTTTGTCAATTAAAATCAGAAGTTAATTTAGTTAATTTTTCCCATGAAAGACAAGCTTTTCCAAAGTGTCCATAGTTTGTTGTTTTCTTATATATAGGGGCAGTTAGGTTTAATGTTTTTATGATGCCATCTGGTGTCATATCAAAATTATTTAAAATTATTTTTTCTATTTCATTTTCCGGAATCATATTTGTACCAAATGTGTCTACATATACAGAAATCGGCTTAGCAACACCAATTGCGTAAGAGATTTGTATTTCGCATTTTCTTGCATATTTATTATCCACAATATTTTTTGCGATATATCTTGCCATGTACGAAGCACTTCTGTCTACTTTTGTATAATCTTTTCCAGAATATGCCCCGCCACCATGTCTTGCGTAGCCTCCGTAAGTATCTACAATAATTTTTCTACCCGTAAGCCCACTATCTCCTTCTGGTCCTCCTATAACAAATCTACCTGTTGGATTAATAAAATATTTTGTGTTTTCATCAATTAAATTTCCAGGAATGACAACGTTTATTACTTTTTCTTTCAAATCTTTTTCAATTTGTTCATGCGTAACATCTTCATCATGTTGTGTAGAAATTACAATCGTATCTACGCGTAGTGGTTTATCATCTTCATACTCTATTGTAACTTGAGTTTTCCCATCTGGTCTTAGGTAAGAAACTTCATTATTTTTTCGAATCTCCATCAATCTTTTAGCCAATTTGTGTGCATAGTATATTGGCATTGGCATCAATTCATCAGTTTCATCACATGCATATCCAAAGACCATACCTTGATCACCAGCACCATGTCCTAGCTCTTCGCCACCTTTTGTTTCTAACGAATTGTCTACGCCTAGAGCAATATCAGAAGATTGTTTTTTTAACTTTACATCTATTTGACATGTTTTATAATTAAAACCGTATTCATCTTTGTCATATCCAATTTCCTTAATTGCATTCCTAACAACATTTTCAACATCAACATTTGCACTTGTTGTTACTTCTCCCATTACTAATACATAATTTCCATTTGCACATGTTTCGCAAGCAACCCTAGCATTTGGGTCTTGTTCTAATATTGCATCTAATACACTATCTGAGATATAATCACAGACTTTATCTGGATGTCCCTCTGTAACACTTTCACTTGTAAAAAATTTTCTCATAAAAAACTCTCCTTTTTCTCTATTTTATTATTCTTTCATACACCGTAAGTTTCATTTTCATAGCAAATTGCTGTAACGCAGTTCGTTTTCCCAGGGCGCCGCTGCGCGGGCGAAATCACTTTTTCGCCCTGGAAAAAAACTTCCTTCGGAAGCTTTGAGCCGCACAGAAGTCTTGTACTACATTGACCATCTCACGCAAAAAACCGTAGTGCCAAGCGGCACTACGGTTTTTTGTATTCATCACCCAAAGCGTCCGCTTTGTCGGTTTTAGCACCTTACTTTTCAGCAGGTTGCTGTGGAGTCTTTGAGCCGATTCTCTCGTCCACTCTTGATAATATTTTTATTCACTTTTTATTTATTACCCTAATAATTTCTTTACGATTTCATTTATCGTTCTACCATCTGCTCTACCAGTTGTTTTTGCTTTTACGGCTTGCATAACTTTTCCCATATCTTTTATAGAAGAAGCTCCTACTTCCGCAATTGTTTCTTCAACAATTTTAGTAAGTTCTTCAACTGATAATTCTTCAGGCAAATATTCTTTAATAACGGCAATTTCAGAATTTATTTGAGATATTAAATCTTCTCTACCACTTTTTTCGTAATCAGCTAAAGAATCTTTTCTTTTTTTAGCTTCTTTAGCAATTATTTCTATGATGGCATTATCATCTAATTGCGTTTGTGTATCTTTTTCAACTTGAAGAATAGCAGCTTTTATCAATGTAACAGTGCTTTTTCGCACTTCATCTTTTTCTCTCATAGCAATTTTAAGGTCTTCCATTAACTTTTCTTTAAGCATACGGTCATCTCCTTTTTATCTAGCTATTAAAATTTTCTCTTTCTAGCTGCCTCTGATTTTTTCTTTCTTTTTACACTTGGCTTTTCGTAGTGTTCTCTTTTTCTAACTTCTTGAAGAACCCCATTTCTAGCACAATCTCTTTTAAATCTTTTTAACACGTTGTCAATTGATTCATTATCTCTAACTCTAATTTCTGACATATTTTTCCCTCCTTCCGAAGTATATCGTTTTGTTATAGGGATTATAAACTATTTAACTGTATTTAATGCTTTTGCTAATGAAGATTTTTTTCTTGATGCTGTATTTGCTTTTATAACGCCTTTATCAGCAGCTTTGTCTACAGCTTTTGTAGCTATCTTAAATAATTCAGTAGCTTTTTCTTTATTTCCATTTTCAACTTCATTCATAAAGTTTTTTACAGCTGTTTTATATGCAGTTTTAATCATTGTATTTTCAGTTGTTTTTGTCTTAATAGTTTCTACTCTCTTTATTGCAGATTTAATATTTGGCATGTCGTAGCACCTCCTTTTGTCTATCTTATCTTAATCGATTTACGAGAAACAGTTTAGCATAGAAGCTATAAAAAATCAAGCATTATTTAGGTAAATATTAACAATTTGACCTATTTTTAGCCTATTTTTAAATAAAAATAAAAAATTTTTTATTTTTTTCAAATTATATAAACCTGTGTTTCCGTAACTTTTTCACACAAAAATCCCAGTTTTTCAAGCTTTTCCCAGTGTTTTTGGTTTGATTTCTTCCGAATTATGTGTTATAATTATGTTACACGGAAGATAAACAAAGGGGATGGTTTTTATGATGAGTAAAATTATTAAAAGTTTAAATTCTATAAATTCATTTTCTAAGAAAGTTATTATGATTGGTTGTATTCCTGTTTTCACTATGTGCATTGCCGGAATGGCAATAATTGGATATAATGCTTTTGTAGCTCAAGAATTCGACCTATATCTAATTGGTTCGTCAATGGTTTCTACTTCATGTGTTATTTTTGCACAAGTTGTCATTGCAAGTTTAGTTATGGACTTTTTAAACACGGTAATTCAAAATCGTGACTAGTTCTCTCTCTTGTAATAAAAAAGATATTGCTGTGCTATTCCTGCATACATACCGAATCTTTTACTAGCATATTCGTTTATTTTAGTTATGTTTGTACTATCTAAGTATAGTTCATTCATAACTTTTTTTATCCATGTATCCACCGGAAAGGCCTCTTTTTTCTTCATTGAAAATAGCAATATACAATCTGCAACTTTGGCCCCTACGCCAGGAATTTTCATTAATTCCTTTTTCGCATCATTTAACGGCATTTTTTCAATTTTATCTAAATTAATTTCACCATTTACAACTTTTTGGGTTGCCTCAAACACATATTTATCTCTAAAACCTAGATTCAATTTGCGTAAATCTTCTTTAGTAGCTTTTGAAAGTTCCTCGGGGGTTGGAAACAAATAAAACGTATTACCTTCAAATTCTATTTTTTTACCATATTCTTTCGAAATATTTTCAATTGTTTTTGATATTCTCGGAATGTTATTTGCCGCTGAAATAATAAAGCTTATAAGCATTTCCCACATATCCTGGTTTAATATTCTTATTCCTTGACCATATTCTATGGCCTTTTTCATATTTTCATCATCTTTGCACAAAATCGTCTGTATGTTTTTGTAATCCGTTTCTAAGTCAAAATATTCTTTACATATTTCTTCTATATCACCTGACAATTCAGCACATATTTGTGCACAATCATTATCTTTACTTATTTTTATTACACCTTGTTTTATAACACCTATATATGAACCATCATTTTGCTTTTTCCACCTAAAACATTGACCACACTCAAAAATGTGGTCAAGTTCAAAGTTTTTTAAATTATTAATAGTAAACTTTTTCATTTCGCGATAATCTCCTTTAATTCAAGAAAACAATTAATCTTCTTTTTTCTTTGCATTCATTCTAGCAAGCCAATGCTTTCTGCACAATGGAATATATTCGTTATTACCGATAACTATGTCTTTATCCTTTTGTCCTAAGTAAAAAGAATTAATTGCCTCATCATCATCATTTTTGTCACAGTCAACACAAACAGCAGTCAATTTTTTTACTTCATCGGCAATAGCAAGCAATTCCGGCATCAAACCAAACGGCTTACCTTCAGCAGTTTTGTCAAGTCCCGCAATAAAAAATTTCTTTCCCTTATTAGCCATGTCATCAATAACCATTACATCACCAGTCAAAAACTGAAACTCATCAATAATATAGACATCAACATCATAATTTGCAATTTCACCAACACTTGATATGTTAATCGCAGGAATTTCACCATTTTTTCTACTTCTAATTACATCTTGGCCAAATCTACTATCCATTTGTGGTTTGAATGCCAAAACACTCCTATGAGCAATTTGCGCTCTACCGTATGCAGTAATCAACTCTGCAGATTTTTCGCTAAACATAGGACCAGCATATACTACAATTTTACCTTTCATTTCTAGTCCCTCCTAATAACAAATGTCTTACCTAATCATATACAAACCAATTAATATTTTCAAGTGTATTTTTCTATAATTGAAATATATATTAAATTGTTATAAAATAATCACTACAGGAGGCGAATTTATGTCATCATTCGTTTTAAAAATATTTGCAATTATATTTATGTTTATAGATCATGTTGGTTATGTATTTTTTCCAGAGCAAAGCTTATTTAGAATTATTGGGCGATTGGCATTTCCGATATTCGCATTTCAAATTGGTATAGGTTTTAAGCACACAAAAAACAAAGAAAAGCATATCTTATTATTGTTGCTTTTTGCAATTTTATCGCAGATTCCTTTTTGGTTAATGACTAATATTCATGTAACTTCTTCTATGTTAAATGTATTATTTGCGTTTGTATTCGCATTAACAATAATTTATTGCAACGATAATATAAAAAGTTATTTTATAAAAATTCCTTTAAGCATAATACTAATATTACTTACTTTTTATATAAAAGTTGACTATGGCGTTTTAGGAATTTTATTAACCGTATTTTTATATTATTTCGCACACAATAAATTTATAGCTTTCATTATTTTGGCAAGTTTTACATTTTTACATTACGTTATAAATAATTCTATATTACAACTATATTGCCTAATATCGCTCTTATTTATATGGTTATTTAACGGTAAAAAAGGTCCAAACACAAAATGGTTATTTTATATTTTTTATCCAGCACATATGTTAATACTTTTTGTTGGATATAAACTTTTTCCTTAAAATTTTGCATTAATTTTCACAATATATACACATTCTTATTTTAAAATGTAGCTATAATATAATTTATTGGAGATGAAAATATGAATAATCCTAAAATTTTAGTCGTTGACGATGAATCTCGTATGAGAAAATTAATAAAAGATTTTCTTTCAACAAAAAATTATGAAATATTAGAAGCCGAAAATGGCCAAAAAGCATTAGATATTTTTTCAGTTAACAATGATATAAAATTAGTACTACTAGACGTAATGATGCCAGTTCTTGATGGCTGGTCTGCATTACGAGAAATACGTAAAACTTCGACAGTACCAGTAATAATGCTTACCGCTAGAGGTGAAGAACGTGATGAATTATTCGGTTTTGATTTAGGTGTTGATGAATACATTTCAAAACCATTTAGCTTTAAAATCTTAGTCGCACGAATTGAAGCTTTATTTAAAAGATGTTATCCTGATACTGAAGAAATAAAAGAATTCGACGGAATTAAAATTGATCCTGTCGCCCATGTTGCTCTGCTAGATGGAAAAGATTTAGAACTAAGTATGAAAGAATTCGACCTACTTAAATATTTGACAGATAATATCGGTGTCGCTTTATCTAGAGAAAAAATATTAAACGCCGTATGGAATTATGATTATTTTGGCGATTCTCGAACTATCGACAGTCATATAAAAAAATTAAGGAAAAAATTAGGTAAAAAAGGTTCTCATATCGAAACTGTACGCGGTCTCGGTTATAAGTTCGAATTATAACGGAGGTGTCCTATGAAAAAATCAATTAATATCAAATTTTTTATGGCTGTTAGTTGCATTATAATTTTTGTAATACTTTTTGTACTATTACTTAATTGTACAATTCTTGAAAAATATTATTTAATGCAAAAACGTTCATCTTTAATAGATATTTATAACGACATAAACAAAAATTCTCATTCATTATCTAATATATCTTCTAATTTGGATAAAATTGATTCATTACGAAATTACGAAATTGTAATTAGGGACAATTTAGATCATACAATGTATTCAACCTCTAGAGATTTTATGAAAAATAACATTTTTATAAATGCACCTAGAAAAAATTTAATTATTAATCACAAAAATTTAAGTACTTTTTTTGAAGAAAACCAAAACTATGCTGTTATAACTTTTTCTGATAGCAAGATCGGTTCAACTTTTATAGGACTTATCGGAAAACTAGATAATAATTATTTTATTTATATAAGAACTCCTCTAGAATCCATTAGAGAAAGTATAAGCATTTCAAATAGTTTTTTAATTCTTGTTGGAACTGTAAGTTTGTTAATCAGTTGTATAGTAACATTGATTGTTTCTAAAGCATTTACAAAGCCAATTAAAGAATTAAATATAATCGCCGAAAAAATGTCAAATTTAGATTTTTCACAAAAATATACTGTTACTACTCAAGATGAAATAGGAACGCTAGGAAATAGCATAAACAAATTATCTGAAAATCTCGAAAAAACCATCCAAGATTTAAAAGAAGCTAATATTGATCTCGAAAAAGATATAGAAGAAAAATCTAAGCTAAACGAAATGAGGAGCCAATTTATTTCTGATGTTTCGCATGAGTTAAAAACACCTATTGCTCTTATTCAAGGCTATGCAGAAGGACTATCAGATGGTATTGCAGCTACTCTAGATGATCAAAAATATTACTGTAATATTATACTTGATGAAGCAAACAGAATGAGTGAATTAACTCGCGACCTACTTGATTTATCGAAACTTGAATATGGTTCCAACGAGATAACAATCGAAACTTTCAACATTTCGGAATTGATAAAAAACACTCTAAATAAAATGGAAGTCATATTTAAAGAGAATGATATAGCTATAGAGTTTGAAAACGAAAACGATATCTTTGTTCAAGGTGATGTTTTCAGAATAGAACAGGTTTTAGATAATTACTTAAAGAACGCAATAAAACATGTAAACGAAAACAAATTAATAAAAATAAAAATTGAAGAAACTGATAATTCTGTAAAAGTATTAGTTTTTAATAGTGGCGAACACATTTCTGATGAAAATCTACAAAGAATATGGACTAGATTTTACAAAACGGATTCTTCAAGGAATCGTGAAAATGGCGGAACCGGCCTTGGTCTTTCGCTTGTAAAAGCCATTATGAATCAGCATCATACAAACTTTGGAGTTCAGAACGCAGAAGGCGGTGTTGAATTTTATTTTGAACTAAATAAACAAATTTAAATATATTTCACTACCAATTCACAACTAATACACAATTTTGCAATATCATAATAATGGTAGTTCTTAATAAAGAATAAAGAAAAAAGAATATTGAATAAATAAAAAATATATTTATTTATTATTATATATTCTTTATTCTTTATATAACCAAGTATGTCGTAATTTTAGGTTCCCCCTTTATGCGACATACTTTCTTTTTTATTAACTATTCACTAAAAACCGAAAATTTGATTTTCATAGCAAATAACTGTAACGCAGTTCGTTTTCGCAGACGGTTAGCTAGCGCGGGCGGCGGTTCGCCCTTTTCCGTCAGCGAAAAAGTTTCCTTCGGAAACTTTGAGACATACGATAATTTACTCACCTCTTATTATTTTCTCCAACTTCTCTTTCTCAACAAGTCCTACTTGTCTTTCAACTTCTTTTCCGTCCTTAAAGAATATAAGTGTTGGTACTGAAACTATATCATATCTAATAGCCGTTTCTTGATTTTCATCGACATTTACTTTAAATATTTCAACGTCTTCATTTTCTTTATCTATTTCTACTAATATTGGTGTTAACATTTGACATGGCATACACCAAGTTGCATAAAAATCCACTATAACAAGTTTATCACTTTTTAAAACTTCACTATTTATTTGATTGTTTTCTATATGATGAATCATATTTTATCCTCCTTACTAATAATTATTTCCTAATGAAGATATTTTAATACATAATCAGCCATATGGCAACTGTAACATCTTGTATAAACTACACATATTATATAGCAGAGTGAAAACTCAATATATTGTAAAGGATTGATTTTATGGATAAAATTCATCATGATGATATTGAAGTCGATGGAATCTTCGCCACAGGGAAGCAATTTGATTTAGAGATAATTTTACCTGAAGATAATCGAGAAGTAATATATGGTGTTGTAAAAGATGTAAAAGGACACCCTATTGAAGATGCAGTAGTAAAACTTGTTGAAGTGATCAAAATGGGTGAAAAAGAATATAGAGCACCAATCTCTCATACATTTACAGACAAAGAAGGAGATTTTACTTTCGGGCCTTTATGTCCAAATAGAAAATATGAAGTCTTAATCTGGGCAAATGATGTAAAACACAAAAAAAGATGTGTAAGACCAGAAAAAGATTTTGACTGTCTAAAAGGATATATTGTACCGTCTTGTAAAATTGACCCAAACCCTTGTGATGATTAATTTTAATTGATATAAAAATATCACTGTGCTATAATTTGCTTGGAGGTGCTTTATGGACAACAGACCTATTGGTATTTTCGATTCAGGCTGCGGCGGACTTACTGTATTAAAAGAATATTTAAATTTATTACCTAATGAGAACTATATTTATTTTGGAGATACAGCAAGACTTCCTTACGGTTCAAAATCAAAACAAACTATTATAGAGTTTTCTAAGCAAATTGTAAATTTCTTAATTTCTAAAGATGTTAAAATGATTATAATTGCTTGCGGTACAGCAAGTGCATGTGCATACGATGTATTAAAAGATTTATATGATATCCCGATAAGAAGCATAATAACTCCAACAGCAAAGGCTGTAGATGATAAAGAAATCGGAGTAATTGCTACAAAAGGAACCATTAACTCAAACGCATGGGAAGAAAGCATTCTTGCTTTTCACAACGATTCGCTTGTTATTAGCAAAGCTTGCCCTCTATTTGTACCTTTGGTAGAAGAAGGTTTTGCCAATACTGAGGTGGCTAAACTTGTAGCCAAGGATTATCTTAACGTTTTTGAGAATTCTAATATTTCTTCTTTAATACTTGGCTGTACCCATTATCCAATCTTAGAAAAGACTATTAAAGAGACAATTGCAAACAATATAAATATTGTAAATATTGGTTATTATTCAGCATTAGATACTAAAGAATATTTAGAATCTAATTCTATGCTTAACTTAAATCGAGCTTTAAAAACTGTCGAATTTTACTCTAGCGATGATTCAAAAACCTTTATTGAATACAGTAAATGTTTTGGTAATTTATCTACAAATACTGTTTGTAAAATTGATATTTCAAAATATTAATTAATTTTCTAATAAAAATAAGATCCTATTAATCATAGGATCTTATTTTTTCATATAAACTTCCTTCTTCATAATTGTCATTCGCTAACAATACTACTTCTAATTTATAATTTACTATATATGTTCTTTTATTACCTTCTATTCCCAACTCTTCCAAATGCGCTTCTTCTAGCAAATACCAGTCCTTACCTGCATGTTGCTCCACATTTGAAGCATCTCTTCCTACAACTGGATTTTCTATTCCTACATATGAATTTCCTGCTGGAAAAAGAATTCCACTAGTAGAAACTTCTGATTTCTTTCTTCTTACAGCATCCAAAACAGCTGTATATTCTTGTTCGTCTACATGTTCTTTGGATTCCTCAAGTAATGTGTTCCCTGAAATAATACTTACAGAAGCTATAATAATTATAACTATTAATACTATTAATACTGATATAAGTGTAACACCTTTATTATTTTTCATTCGTTCTCTCTCCTAATTATATTTTTCTAATAATTAGTATATATTTTTCATAAAAGTATTGCAATACAAAATTTAAACCCGGCGAATATTTTCACCGGGTTTTCTTTTTATTCAACTGAATATGGTAATAAAGCAATATGTCTAGCTCTCTTAACAGCTGTCGTAACTTCTCTTTGATGTTTAGCGCAAAGACCTGTTACTCTTCTTGGTAATATTTTACCTTTTTCACTAACAAATTTCTTTAATTTATCAGTATCTTTGTAATCTATTACTAAGTTTTTATCTGCACAGTACATGCAAACTTTTTTCTTTATTCTTCTTTGTCTTGGCATTGAATCATCATCATTGTTGTTATTTCTGTTAAATTTTCTATTTCCTTTTTTGTCAGCCATCTTAGTCTTACCCCCTATCTTAAAATTTCGGTATTAGAATGGTAAATCATCATCTGTAACTGGTGTAAAGTCACTTTGACCTTCTGTTGCATTGAATGGAGCATCTACTCCTGAAAATGGATTTTCTCCACCTTCTCTTTTGCTATCAGCAAAATATGTTTCTTCGGCAACAACTTCTGTTACATAAACTTTTTTACCATCTTTATCATCATAATTTCTTGTTTGAATTCTTCCTGTTACAGCAACTTGCATTCCTTTTTTGAAATATTTGCTGCAGAATTCACCAGTTTTATCCCAAGCTACGATATTTATAAAATCTGCTTGTCTTTCTTCACCTTGTCTTGCAAATCTTCTATTTACAGCAATAGGAAATGTTGCTACAAGAGTATTGTTAGTTGTTGTATATCTAACTTCTGGATCTCTAGTTAATCTCCCCATTAGGATTACTTTGTTCATAATTAAGTCCTCCTTCTGAATTAATCTTTTTTAATAACAATGTGTTTTAACACTTCGTCTGTAATATTGTAAACTCTTTCAAGTTCATCAATAAATTCTGGGTTACTAGAGAAATTTACTAATACGTAATATCCTTCAGAATGTTTCTTTACTGGATATGCTAATTTCTTGTTACCCCATTCTTCTACAGATTCAACTGTTCCATTTGCGCTTATTAAATCTTTAATTTTTTCAACAGCACTTTTGATAGCAGCTTCTTCCATAGCTGAATTAATAATCATAATTGTCTCGTAGTTATTTTGCATATTTTACACCTCCTTTTGGTCTTATGGCCCCGTGCCTTACACGAAGCAAGGCGGTTTTACCGCTCCGTTATAATAGCATATTTTTTCATAAAAATCAATAGTTTTTGAGTTTTTTTGCATATAATCAAAAAAAGTGCTAAAAATCACACTTTGCGATTTTTAAGCACTTTTTATTGTTATCTTCCAAGAACTGTTCCTAAATTATATTTTGTTGTCAACATATTAAAACTAATTACCTCTGCATCACCGATTACAGTAGCATTCCCCGCCTGATCCTCTACATATAGCACTAATTGTCCTTGTATTTGATCCGCATTCGAATCGACCAAATATGGATATTCTCTCTTTAGAGATTCTTCCGCGTCTACTATATCTTGCATAATTCTTTGATGTTCTTCTAAATTTGCCTCTTGTTCTACTGCTGTTAATCTATTATATCTATCAATTTCAGTATTTCTTTGTTCTTGAATTGCAGTATATCTGTTATTGTAATTTTGAACATCAAGTGGCATATTTTCTATAAGATTTGCACCTTTTCCACCTAACAAGAAGAAATCCAGTTCATTTCTTCCTTGACTTTCGCCTTCACCAACATCTTCCGCATATTCTTTATTTCCATCATATTCTGTTCTTGTTTTATAATAAATACCTTTTATACCCGTTTCGTTGTCCAAAATCTCTACTTGACCTTCTACAACAGAGCATTTCGGCTTAATATCATCAACTTTTGTTACTACAACGTTTATTGTAGTTTCCTTACCTTCTGAATCCTTAACGTAAATCGTATATACTCCATTCGTTTTTACAACTAAAGTATCACCATATACAAATGATCTAGCCGTACTTGAAGTCTTTATATTTTCTATCGACTTAGGTCCAAAATCCCATCTAAATGTCCAATTTTCCCAAAATTCTTCCGCCGTTTCACCCTCATCTTTAGCTGACAATGCTTTTCTTGGAATAACAACTCTCATTCTTGCGTTTTTGCTCCACACAATAGGATTTCCTGCTACCGTTATTTCTTCCTCTTGTTCGTGGTATCCAATTTCCCTACCCATAAATTCATCTGTTAACGTATAATATTTCTTTTCCTCGTATATAAATGGATTTTTGCAATATACACGTAGTGTTTGTTCATTTACCACAAAACCTCTTTCTCTGTCAACTATCGCAACATTTCCTATCTTTGACAAATCTAAATCATAATAATTTTCATTATCAAGTATATCTAATTGTGATTTCATTTCGTCAGGAACACTAATAGGTGTTTCGGAAAGAATCGGCAAAGTACCTGATTCAGCATAATATTGTTTCACCATTTCTTCCACAGTAGTTAAATCATATATAAAATCAGAAGATTCCATTGTTTCTCTTGACGTTTTAAGCATTGTTATAGAGACACTAGATAAAATTAATATTACCGCAATAGCTATTACCAAAACTACTAACGAATATCCTTTTTTTATTGACATTTAAGTTTCACCTCTAATTTAGTTTATCTGTTTTTAGATTACTTGTAAAGCAAAAAGTCATAATTGTGTCCCTATTAACTCATTTATTATCAATCTAACTCTTTCACGTTTTATTTCCTTATCTATAAGCAAAAAAACATATATACAAAAGAACAAGAAAAAATAATTTTTAAAATATACTGTAAAAATTATAGTAGCAACACTTAAAACACAAATTAATATTTTTAAAACAACACCATATGTTTTTATTCCGTTTTTATATCCAAAACATTTTATAAGAATTATCCTTAATACTCTACCACCATCTAATGGATATATAGGAATTATATTGGTAATAAAAATAACACTATTAATTGTTGAATACATTCTATTAGATAAAAAAACAGCAAGCACCAAGCTTGCTATTGGTCCCATAATCGCTATTATAAATTCTTTTAAGCTAGATATATCATCTTCGTATCGCGCATTTACTCCTATAGATAATAATACGACTTCTTTTACTTTTACTCTTAATATTGTTGCTGTAATTATATGAGCCAATTCATGAATTATTACAAATATATAGAACACGAAGAAATACTCTAATCTATCTATTACATATAAGTAAAACACAAATAAAATAAGATAGTAATGAATTTTTATTGTCATTTCGCACCCATTTGTGAATAATCTAATACATCTGCAGGATTAACCAATTTTCCATCTAATCTAATCTCAAAATGCAAATGCGGACCTGTTGCCCACCCCGTACTACCAACTTTTCCAATCACTTCACCTTGCTTTACCTTTTGTCCTTTTTTTACTTTTAATTCACTACAATGTGCATATAAAGTAACAACATCATCTGTTTGAATCATAATATACTTGCCATATGCATTATCTGTCGTAGCTGTTATAACTTCACCACCAATTGATGCATAAATATTTGTACCTTTATTAGCCGCAACATCAATTCCAGAATGATATGGTGTAACAATTTTATTTTCACTTTCTCTAACACCAAATTCAGATGTAACTGTTCCAATTATCGCATGCTTTAATTTATAATTTTCTTTTATGTACTCTGCATCTTCAACTAATTGATTAACTCCTTCCACAGCTTCTTCAAATTTTGTTTCATCACTTATGCCTTCACTTATAATATTTTCATTTTTTATTTGTTCTTCGATAATTTTATCGTTCTCTGGAATCTCTTTATAATTTTCTAAATTTTGTACAAATCTATTCAATTCTATAATCGCATTTTGTCCATATTCAAAGAATTCTTTTATATCTATTTTTAGCATTACATTAGAATCAACCCAGGCCATAATAGGTTCAATTTTATAAAGTTTTGCAATTGTTAGAAAAAGAAATATCGATGCGCTAATTAACAATTGATACAAAAATTTTTTTATTTTCTTTTCAGCATATTTTATATTTTCTTTTTTTATCGGTTTAACCGTAGATATATTTCTTCTATATGCACTTCTGTCAATTACTCGTTCCACAAAACATCACCTCTTTAATAAAATATATTCGCTTGACCAATATTTATGCTTACTATTTTATTAAAGAAATAAAAAACGAAACTATCATAATAAGTATTGCAATCGTTATCACATTTGCTTTAATTCTTTTCAATTTTTCTCTGTCATTTCTTTCTTGTATCTTTGCAACTTCTTGTTCAACTTCTAATTTATTAGAACAATCTTTTATAATTTCATTTACTTCTGACATAATAATATCTTTATTTCTTGATTTTATTGAAAAACTTTTTTCTTTACCATTACTTGTCTTTAAAATAAATATTGCTTCTTCAATTAAATTCGATGGAATATCTTTTATACAAATAACATTCTTATTTATTCTAGTAATCATAAAACCTCCTACAAATTTATAATGTAAGTTTTTCCATTTTAATGAAAAATATACATCTCTATTTGTAAGAGGTTTTTAATTATTGTTTGGCTATAAACATTTTATTATCAGTTATTCCAAAAGAACTTTTCATCATATTTAGTATAGCTTTATTTTCCAAACTAGATATAGTGAATTTATATCTTTTACCCGACGCTGTTATAACTAATTTTGTAGTAAGCGCATGCTTTTTAAGGAACTTTTTATTGAAGCTATATATATACATACCTTCAATTGTAGCTATAGGGATTACTATATCAGACTTTAAAAATCTAGATAATATCAATGTGTTTTCATTAACAGAAATACTTCTTGATAATTCAATAATATATAGCAAAATCAATACAGTTGCATATACAAAAGGAATCCAAGCTTCTGTCTTAGATATTTCACAGACTGCATAAAACATTCCTATTAAAACTGCATTCAAAAGAGTTATTGTCAAAACGTATCTAGGAGCTGGTATGATATCCTTTAAATTTTTAACATTTATTTCTTTTACGTTACTAAAATAATTAGGGTTTTGTGGTACCATATATAGTTTGGCACCTAAGTAATAATTTGTCACTGTTAAAACTAATGTTACTATTAATATTAATGATATCATCCACATTTAGATTTCCTCCTTGGTATTCTATAAATTATAATAATCTTTATATAATTTTCTTGCTGTTTCTGGACTATCGTTTCCTTCTGCATTTTTTATTGGAGCAAAGCATTCTTCTCTTTTATATCTTAACACACCTAAGCTCTCAAGTCTATCAAAAGCATCAAAAATAAATGTTTCAAATTTGTATGCATTAGGTTCTTCTGCTATAACCATTTCTCCACTTTCGTTCATATAATTACATTTTTTAAATGCACTATGATATGGTAATTTTTCTTTTGCAATTCCTTCTATAACATCTATATTGAATAAGTTCATCATTATATGTGCTTCACCATATAAAAATTCATTATTCTCATCAACCGCTTCTGCCATTTCATCTGTTATTTCTGTATATTCAACAACAGATGGTTTTGCATTTCTTTTACACAATATACCAACACGCTCTTTAGCAGAATTTTTAACAATAGATACTGATGTAGCTTTCATATTGTTTTCTGCTGAATATCCAACCAAAAGCGGATCAACTAATTTCGCAAGTGGATTATCAACTGCACAACTAAATATCCATTCAATGCCATTTGCTTGCATATCTGCTAAAACGCCATTTCGAACCATTGCTTCAAATAATCCACCATGTCCATCGGCCGCTTCTTTTATTAACCCATTTTCGCCTATAATTACTTTTCCATTTGTATCTATCATTGGAAACTCACCTTGTTTAAAGAAAATCTTAATTCCATCTTTATATCCAAAGTAATCATGTTCTTCAAAAAACTTTACCGTATCATCATTATTTTCTTTACTTGTCATTATATACCATGGAATGATAACTCCATATTTATCTTTAGCTGTTTTTAATTTATCACAGAATAGTTCAAACAAACTTTTGTGAGAATCAAGTCCCATATCAAAAGTTCCTTTAGGACCATTGTGTCCAAGTCTTGTGCCTTGTCCACCAGCAACCATAACAACTGCATATTTTCCACTAGCAATTATTTCATCACCTTTTGATAAATAATTTTCTCTTTCATCTTCTGACAACTTATTAGAATCAACATATGAAATTGGTTCTATAATATCATTACCTGTTGTAGGTTTTGTTTTTGTCTTTTCATATAGTTCAGCAATCTTTTCAAAATCAATATTTAAAACTTGATTTAAAAGTTCTTCTTTTTTATCATCTGCTAATCTTTCATAAGCACTTAAAACATGAGTTTGACCATATTTTTCTAAAATTTCTTTAGCATTATTTATCATAAAATATCCTCCATAAAATTTATCTAAAATTATATTTTCATAATATATAATTATCCCCAAAAAGTCAATAATATGTACTTGTGTTTGTTGCTACACCAATTTTTTTTCTTTATTATTTATTCAATTTTCTTTATTCTTTTTATTTGTGTCCGCTGAAAAGTGTTTGCTGAGTGAATTTTTGTGTCCGACAGAAAGTGATTGCTGGGTGAATTTTTGTGTCCGACAGAAAGTATACAAAAAGGCATAAAAAAGGGCGCCTCACGGCGCCTCGTAGTGCAAGGTGTATGTATACTCCTTGCTTTTTGTCCACCCTCTTTTGAGAAGCTCTTGTTCCATAAGGGGATACTTTATTTTGGGAATTTCTTCCCAAAGTTTCCTTGTCCCTACTCTCAAGTAAGTTTTTTGCCCTTCAAAGGCAAAATCCTGGAAGGACAATGTCACCCTTGGCAAAGCGGGTTTCTGCCCCTCTAATGGGTTCCATGCCAGGAGGGTGAGCTTATACTCTGCTAACTCTACTGCGACTAGAGCGCAGATCTTATCAGCAATCGCGCTGATAATTTTTTCTACCCGAATTTCTTCGAGTGTTTTGGGGATCTGCTCTTCTTTCCGAATGATATTTCTGAAGATATTCATAAATTTCATGCTGCACCTCCGCCCAGTTAGTGCGCTCTCATCAAAGTAGGAAACATAGTACTGCTTCTAGCTATGGTGGCACTACCCAAGCGGCAGTACCCAACCATAGGTATTCTCTACATGTGCGTTTTGCTACTGGTATTATAACACTACATATAGAGCCGAACTAAAGCATAGATTCGTTATATATATTT
The DNA here is from genome assembly GCA_017521465.1 of Clostridia bacterium. Lineage (GTDB taxonomy): Bacteria > Bacillota > Clostridia > TANB77 > UBA1234 > RGIG6291. The sequence goes on from JAFXCN010000014.1 coordinate 22,700, forward strand.
TACCATATTTACATAATTTTTTCAAGTGCTTGTCTGCTACAAAATGTTCGCTGAGTGAACTTTTGTGTCTGACGAAAAATGCATAAAGAAAGAGGGGCACACAGCGTGTGCCCCTCAGCAACTCCTTTCTTATTTGCTCAGACTCTTTATGACCCACATGCGCAGGTCAAAGAAGAATAGCCCATTCTGGCTAGCGTCTTCACGCCAGCCCTTTTCATGGAGGAACCGCCGTACCAGCGGTTCCTCCAGATTAACCTCGGTCTTTCCGACCAGAGTCTCAGCATAATACATCGATCTGATCGCGTGATCGTAGATGACCTCGGAAAGGCCATCTCCGTTTCTTACGCCCTGGCGGATCATCTTGCCCGCCTTTGCCCAGAACCGAGCAAAGTCCAGACAAAAATCGTACATCATCGGCACTGCTTCGTCGACGGCGCATCCCACCGCAGTGGTTTCGTCGCAGACTTCGAAGCCCTCTTCCAAAATAGCCTTCTTGGCTTTAGCGTCGGCTTCCACCATAAGGCGATACATTGCCTCAACAGCAGCAGTATCGTCGATGGTGTCGATGGTGTCGATGGTGTCGTTGGTACCGAACAGATTCTTATTGCTTTCCATGGTCGCTCCTCCTTGCCCTTTGGGCGGTCCTAGACTAGATAAGAATAGTAACGAGTTGCTTCTGTTATGACTTTAGTTGTCACAACTTTTCTGTTCAACGAATTCTCCTTTTAAAGGATATATACGCGACAGAAAGCCAGAAACAATTGGCTATTACTATTATTTTAGCATATTTACATAATTTTAGCAAGAGTATCTAGCCATTGCAACCATTTACGTCGGAGATACTCTGTTCACCCTCCGGGTGTACATTCTATGTCGGACGTAAATTGTTTCTCATTCCATCATAGAATATAAAATAATAAAGAAGATTGAACACTGAAAAAAATTTTATTTATTATTTATTCCCTATTCTTTATTCTTTATTTGTTATATAATCCTTCTTGGAGGTGTACTATGGGCTGCAATTTGTGTCCTTTTAATTGTAATGTTGATAGAATTGATACTTTAGGCAGATGTAAGTGCGGTATTTTGCCTAAACTTGCTCTTGCTTCTATCCACAAATGGGAAGAGCCTTGTATTAGCGGCGAAAACGGCTCAGGAACGGTTTTCTTTTCCGGATGCAATCTTAGTTGCATATTTTGTCAAAATCACGAAATTAGCCATTCTGGTTTCGGGAAAGAGGTTTCTATCGAAAGACTTGCAGATATATTTTTAGAATTACAAGATAAGAATGTAAATAATATAAATCTCGTTTCTCCTACTCCATATGTACCTCAAATAATAAAAGCTTTAGATATTGCTAAAACAAATGGATTAAAAATTCCTGTTGTTTATAATACAAATTCATATGAGAATGTAGAAACAATAAAAAGATTAAATGGATATGTGGATATTTATTTGCCAGATTTAAAATATTTTGATGATACTGTCGCATTAGAATATTCAAAGATTCCGAATTATTTTGATACAGCTTCAAAAGCTATTTTAGAAATGTTATCTCAAGTACCAAATAATGTTTTTAATGATAACGGAATATTGCAAAAAGGAATAATAGTTAGGCATCTAATTCTACCTGGTAATGTAACACAAACTAAAAAGATTTTAAATTGGATTAAAAACAATTTGCCAGAAGATATTTATATAAGCATCATGGCGCAATATTTCCCAACCTATAAAGCAAAAGAACATAATTTATTAAATAGAAAAATTTCAAAAAAAGAATACGAAATGGTTTTAAATATGCTTGGAGATTTTGAAAACGGATATATACAAGAACTGTCTGATTGTGAAGAGGAATATGTGCCGAAGTTTGATTTGTCAGGAGTATAAATTTAAAAACCATAGTGAATAGTGAATAATTATCTGAATTTAAATCAGAAGCTAACCATTAATTATTAACTATTCGTTATTCACTATATTTATTCGCCCTCTTCCGTCAGCGAAAATGTTTCCTTTGGAAACTTCGATACTCACAAAAATATGAAAAAATCATTCGCATATAAAACTAAACAAGATATACATTTTTTGCCCAGGTCGTCCGTTTCGCATCTTCGATGCGAAGCCGTGGCTACGCCTTTTCGCCCAGGGCAGAAAAATGTTTTTCAAAAGATATAAAAAGCAAGTAGTGGCTCACCACTACTTGCTTTTTATATCTTTTCTATCCAATCTTCGTCACTGATTAATTTTTCTGTTGTTTTTGCTTGTATTCTTAGTTTCTCTTCTTCTTCTTCTAAATCTTTCAATTCATTTTGCATTCTTTCCAATTTTTGTTGCTTTATTACTAATAGATTTGCATTCGTACTCATATCGTATCCGCTTTCTAATTCATATTTAGAAAGTTTTTTTGCAAGTTTTGGTGTAAATCCTTGATCGTATATTTGCTTATATATTTTTTCTAATTCTTTTAATATTTCAATTTCATTATTTACTCCTTTTATAAGCTCTTCATATTCCTGTAATACGCTCTCTAGCTCTGAAAGAATATTTAAAATTAAATAATACAAATATTTTGGTGCTGTTTTTCCTTTTTCTACATCTTCTAACAATATATCAATAGCCTTACTCTTTTTGAACCCTTCTTTATATTGTCTTCTCTTTGTTAGTGCATCATACACGTCAGCTACTTTTATAAGCTTTGCTTCTTCTGGTATCTCGTCTCCTTTTAATCCATCTGGATATCCGCTTCCATCCAAACTTTCATGATGCGCTCTAACAATAGGTGCCAATTCTCTAAACTGATTATACCTCATGCAAATGTCATAACCGTACTCTGTATGTTGTTTCATCTTTGCAAATTCTTCATCTGTAAGTTTCCCATTCTTTTGTAAAATTTCTGATGGTATATGTATTTTTCCTACATCATGCAAGTATGCGCACAAAACACACCTTTTCATTTTTTCATATTCCATTCCCATTTCCTCGCAAATCTTAGCAGTTGCGTCTACAACCCCTTTTACATGCGCATCTGTAAAAATGTCAAGTCCACCCAATATTGCAATTTCTATTTTTATTTCATTATCCAATTCTGAATAATTTAATTTTTTCTTTTTAAAGAAGTCATATTTTCTAGATTTCATTTTCCCTCCGTATATCACACATTATATTTGTGTATATGTGCCATTTCTTAAGTTAAAAATTGTCCATTTATCTTTATTAGATAAAACAAGTTTATATTCTTTATTATCGTTTATTCCATCTAAATGTGCTATGTAAAATTTTATTTCTTCATTCAATTTTTCTATTTCTTCATCTGTTCTAAAAAATTTAGGTGTCACTATTTCTGCATAAATTATATTTTCATCATATTTCGTATAATCGTCAATTAATTTTCTTATTTTTTCGAACAACTTATTTTTTATTTCTATTATATAATCATTTATAGAAACTTCATCATACATAGGTGCTATCACTATGCCACCCCTTATAGAATAAGTTTTTATTCTGTTTTGAAATTTCCTATATTGAATATATCCTTCTATTTCGTTTTTTCTAAGTTTATATGCCTGAATGTCTTCATTTAATTTTTCTGCAACCCAATCATTTCCAACATATATTCTTGTAATTTCTATGCCTATCTTTTTGCTATTTCTCTCTAAAACAAAATCTGGCATCTCACTTTTTTCAAGATATCCGCTTCTTATTTTAAGCTTCTCAAACATTCTAAATATCGAAAGAAATTCTCTAATTTCTTTTTGCATACCTCTATCTTTTTTTATTTCATTATTTATAGTTACGTTCCAACGTCTAACTTCTTCTTTTGAAGCATTACCTCTAGTAACTCTTAAAGTAAATGTGTTAAGCGGAAGTACTTTGTTATCTATATGAATTTTCTTTATTGCATCTTCAATATTTCCAGCAGAAGTATGCAAGCCTATAACGTCATCTATAGAATTTAACATAATACCCTCCTTTTTGTCACATAACAAAATTATAATATACTTTATTTTAAAATGCTATACCATTTCAAAATTTTGGATTATTTTGTAAGAAAATTTGTCAATGGTTTTCCTGTTATAAAAACAATTGATTTTTATTTTAGATTATAGTATGCTCATTTTATTAGGAGGGTTTTATGAGGATGGAACGTTTATGTAAAAATAATTATTATCTTGGTATTGCTGAAACTGTTGCTGTAAACAGTACATGTTTGCGTAGAGCTTTTGGTGCAGTTATTGTAAAAAATGATGAAATAATATCGACTGGATATAATGGTGCACCTAGAGGAAGAAAGAATTGTACAGATTTATGTTTTTGTATGCGCGAAAAATTAAATATACCTAGAGGTCAAAGATATGAATTGTGTAGAAGTGTTCATGCTGAGTCAAATGCTATAATAAGTGCATCTAGACAAGAAATGCTTGGAGCAACTTTATATTTAACCGGTATTGAAGTTGAATCTGGTGAATATGTAAAAAATTCTTGTTGTTGTGCAATGTGCAAAAGACTTGTAATAAATTCTGGAATTAAAGAAGTTGTAATTCGTGATGACAAAGAAAACTTTAGAGTAATTGATGTTCAAGAATGGATCGATAACGACGAATCATTAGAAGAAATCACTGGGTATTAGTATATGAAATAGCCGCCTGAAAATCAGGCGGCTATTGTTTTATTCATAGTCTACTACATCTATCCATTTGCTTAAAAATTCTTGTTGTTCTTCCTTACCTTTTGTTTTTTGTGTTGCTGCAACAATTGGAACACATCTCAATATTTCTCTTTTACTAATTTCTGCTTTGCTTGAAATTAATTCTAAATATTTTTCAGCCAATTCAGTTTTTCCATCCATATTGAATAACAAATATGTTCTTGCCGCGTCAAACACTATGCTTCCCTGTGTTACATGCGCCCAGTCTATTATATATACACTTCCATCTTCTTTTATAATTATATTTGATGGATTATAATCTCCATGACATACAGAGTCTTCAACAGGCATTCCCTCTAATCTATGAAGCAAATCATATTTAGTATTACTTTCTATGTTTTGTGCATTTTTTAATTTTCTCTTCATCTTATCTTTTATTCTTCCCAAAAGTGGCGCTCTTTGCTTTAATATATTAAGCTGAGTATCTACAAAAAGATTTAAGTACTCATCTTCTTTTTCTGGATTTTCTTTCATTAATGATTCTAAAGTAACACCTTCTATATGCTCTAATATTATTGCCCATCTATCTTCTATCTTTTTAACTTCAATTAGTTTTGGCACATTTAAATCAGTTTCTTCTATTCTCGCTTGATTCACCGCTTCGTTCAAGATGTCTGATTTTGAATAATTCTCTACAAATAGTTTTATTGTTTTTCCATTATCTTTATAAACTGTTTTAGTTGGTCTTTCCGCAATAACTTTTTCAAAATTCATTATCTTTCACCTCCGTAATATGCATTTAAATACATTTCTTTTATCTCACTTAACAGTGGATATCTTGGATTTGCACCTGTGCATTGGTCATCGAAAGCTTTTTCTGTCATATCGTCTAAAGTTTCTAAAAATACTTTTTCATCTATGTCATATTCTTTTATTATTTTCTTAATTCCAATTTTTTCTTTTAGTTCTTCAATTGCTTTAATCAAGTTTTCTAATTTTTCTTCATCATCTTTTCCGCCAAGGCCAAGATATTCTGCAATTTCTGCATATCTACGAAGTGTATGTGGATGATCATATTGTGAGAATGTTCCCATTTTTGTTGGCGCTTCTTCAGCATTAAATTTTAGTACTTCTGTTATCAATAGTGCATTTGCAATTCCATGTGGTATGTGATGATATGCACCAAGTTTATGTGCCATTGAATGGCATACTCCCAAAAATGCATTTGCGAACGCCATACCAGCCATTGTTGCTGCATCTGCCATCTTTTCTCTAGCTTCTAAATCACTACCATTTTCATATGCTCTTGGCAAATATTCAAAAATAACTTTCAATGCTTTAAGAGCTAAACCATCTGTATAATCTGTTGCCATCATAGATGCATATGCTTCTAACGCATGAGTAACAGCATCAATTCCTGAAGCTGCAGTTAATCCTTTTGGTGCACTATCCATAACGTTTGCATCAACTATTGCCATATTAGGCATCAATTCATAATCTGCAAGCGGATACTTTGTTCCTGTTTTTTCATCTGTTATAACAGCAAACGGTGTAACTTCTGAACCTGTTCCTGCCGATGTTGGAATTGCTACGAAATATGCTTTTTCACCCATTTTAGGGAATGTATATACTCTTTTTCTAATATCCATAAATCTCATTGCCATATCCATAAAGTCTACTTCTGGATGCTCGTACATAACCCACATAATTTTAGCAGCATCCATAGCAGATCCACCACCAATTGCAATAATACAATCCGGTTTAAATTCATTCATTGCTTTTGTTCCTTCGATAGCACTTGCAAGTGTTGGATCTGGAGCAACGTCAAAGAATGTTGTATGCATAATATTTAATTCATTTAATTTATCTGTAATACATTTTGTAAAACCATTATTATATAGAAAAGCATCTGTTACAATAAATACTTTTTTCTTATCATATACATCTTTTAATTCTTGAAGTGCAACTGGAATACAACCTCTTCTTGTATATACTTTTTCTGGAACTCTAAACCAAAGCATATTTTTTCTCCTTTCAACTACTGTTTTAATATTTATTAAATGTTTTACTCCTACATTTTCTGATACTGAATTTCCACCCCAAGAACCACAGCCAAGTGTAAGCGATGGAGCTAGTTTGAAGTTGTATATATCACCAATTCCACCATGTGAAGAAGGTGTATTTACAAGAACTCTACATGTTTCCATTTTATTTTCAAATAATTTTAATTTTTCTACTTCTTTATTTGCATTTATATAAATTGATGATGTGTGTCCATGTCCACCATCGCAAACTAGATTATGTGCTTTTTCTAATGCATCTTCAAAACCATTTGCTTTATACATTGCTAATACTGGTGATAATTTTTCATGTGCAAATTCTTCTGCTATTGTTGTATCTTCTACTTCACCAATTAATATTTTTATTTTTTCAGGAACCTCTATTCCAGCAAGTTGTGCAATCTTATATGCTGGTTGTCCAACTATCTTTGCATTTAGAGCACCATTTATAATTATTGTTTTTCTTACTTTATCTAGTTCTTCTTCATTTAAGAAATAACATCCTCTTTTTGCAAATTCATCTTTTACAGCTTCATATACACTTTCTAAAACAATTACAGATTGCTCAGATGCACAGATCATTCCATTATCAAAAGTTTTTGAATGAATTATTGAATTTACTGCAAGAATTAAATCCGCAGACTCATCAATAATTGCCGGTGTATTGCCTGCTCCAACTCCTAGTGCAGGTTTTCCACTTGAATATGCGGCTTTTACCATACTTGGTCCACCGGTCGCCAAAATTGTATCTGCTTCTTTCATTATCATATTTGTAAGTTCTAATGATGGAACATCGATCCAATCAATAATTCCTTCAGGAGCACCAGCTTCAACTGCCGCTTCTAAAACTATTTTTGCAGCCTCAATAGAAGAATTTTTAGCTCTCGGATGTGGGCTAATTATAATTCCATTTCTTGTTTTTAAAGATATTAATGTTTTAAAAATTACCGTAGAGGTAGGATTAGTTGTCGGAATAACTGCTGCAATTAACCCAAGTGGTTCTGCAATTTTCTTTATCCCATATGCTCTGTCTTCTTCAATCACACCACAAGTTTTTGAATCTTTATAAGCATTATAAATGTATTCTGCTGCATAGTGATTTTTAATAACCTTATCTTCAATCACTCCCATACCAGTTTCTTCAACTGCCATTTTAGCAAGCGGAATTCGCATCTTATTTGCTGCCATCGCTGCCGACAAGAAAATCTTATCAACTTGTTCTTGTGTAAATTTCGAAAACTCTCTTTGAGCTTTCTTCACTCTTTCGATTGCTACTTTTAGACTTTCAACACTATCTACTAATTCTCGATTCATATTCAAAGTCATCGCCTCCTCTTTCTCTTATTTTCATTTGTATAATATCACAATTTACAAAAAAATTCAATAATTATTATAAGTTTTTATAATCCTTATCATTCATATATGATAATGTCATAAGTAATCATATATGAATGATAATATATAAAATAACCAATACAGTTATATTGACTTTTAATTATACTTTAGTATAATTAAATTAAAGATGAGGTGTTGTCACAATGTGACTTGCCCAATTAAAAGTAAAAATCACTCAACCGGTGCAAATGGATAGAGTGATTTTTGTTTTATTATTTCTTTTTTTCAGATTAGCTCGCACGAAAAATCGAGGAGTTACAAAATCATGTATATATTAAACAGTCGGTGTATGCAAAATGGAAGTGCGACAAAATCGATATAAAAATCGATTTTGTTTCACCTCCAGTTTTGCACACCTCTTTTTAAAAATAAAAAGCCAAGAGGCGGAGCACAATAGCTGTGCTTCCGCCTCTTGGTTTTTGAATGATGGCCTCATCCGGCGGCAATTATCATTGCCACCAAGACTTCCAGTTCCTTCATTATTGCCATAACCTCCTCCTTCTGATGCTGTTTTTCCCACTCTATCCGCTTTTCTTTCCTCTCGTGTTCAGGAAGAGAAGCGATATAATAAGGGGATACATACGGATTCTCCATATTTTCCAACACCAAACGGTTTTCTCTGGCTTTAAGCCAGATACCTTTTTTGTCTTCACGCCCAACGATAGCTTCGAAGTCAGCATACCCATAGTAAAAAGCATTCTCCAATTCGAACAAGGAGTCCAACTCCTCTGGGGCAACATCCACCCGGTTTGTAATAATGATCCGGACAGCAACCCGAATAGCTGCATACAGATTCACCTTTACTTCTTCCAGATTCACCATCATAGGATTCATCATATAGAAACCCTCCTTAACAATGCACATATTTGTTCATCCTACGCTTATATTATACCACAATATAACCCACACTTCAATAGTTATGTAACCTAATTTTGTATTTTCTACACTTTCTTGCTCTGCAACAAATGAAAGAACTTGTAATATTAACTCATTTATAGAAGTTTCTAAAATGTCTTTATATTGCGTTGTATCAAGCAAAGCAAAAAAAATCACGATTTTGAAAAAACATAACCGTGATTTTTTACTTTTATCTCTAATCATTTATATTTCGCATATTGTTTCTAGTAATTTTAAATAATTTTGCGCTGTATTTGGTTCTTTTAACATAGTTTTAACATATAAAGCTATTTTCTCTCATAGCTTACGCAGATTTTATTTCTAACCTCAACTTATCCGCAATCATCGCTATAAATTCTGAATTTGTTGGCTTACCTTTGTTTGCAGATATTGTATTTCCGAACATACTATTATTTACATCTAATTTTCCTCTAGACCATGCTACTTCTATCGCATGTCTTATTGCTCTTTCAACTCTAGATGGAGTTGTTTTAAATTTTCTTGCAAGTGTTGGATACAACATTTTTGTAATCGAATTTATTATATCAATATCATTTACTGCAAGTGTTATCGCTTCTCTTAAATATTGATATCCTTTTATATGTGCAGGTACACCTACTTCATGTATTAGGTTTGTTACTTGAGCTTCTAATGTTTCCATAGTTTTTACTGCTGGTACTGTTATGTATGGAGATTTTATTTCTCTCGATACAAATTTCGGTTCAATGTTTTTATATCCGTCATTTATCTCTTTAATTCTCTTAACTACCATATCTAAATCGAATGGTTTCATCATATAATATTCAGCACCCATTGCTATTGCTTTTTGTGTTATTGTATCTTGTCCTACAGCAGATAGCATTATACATTTTGGTTTCTTCTTTATAGGAATCGAATATATCTTTTCTAATACACCTATTCCATCAACATGCGGCATAATCACATCTAATAATGCAACATCAGGTTCTTTTGCCACAATCAAATCTATAGCGGCTTTTCCATCATTGGCAACTCCAACAACTTCAATCCCTTCTTCATTATTTAAAAACTTGCAAACCATTTTTGCAAACTCTTGATTATCGTCTGCAATAACTACAGTAATTTTACTATGCATATTATTTCCTCCTTAATTATTTTCTTCTCTATCTTACGTTTAAAATTATACTACCAATTTTTGGAAATTACAATATATTTTTGGAATTTTTTTCCATATTTTATTTTTTACGCATAGAAACCACTATTTACAACATTAATATTTGCAGTGCGATTTGATAATTCTTCAATTTTCTTTACAAAATTATCTTCATTCTCTTTTTCTACAACTATTTCTAATACTACAACATCCAAAAAAACACTATTTACAATTTTTATATTATTCGTTCTACAATAATATTCTATAGTTTGATATAATTCATAATTCATTTTGACTTCATATTGAGAATGTAACACCATCTCTTTTTTCTTAGCATCAGCTATTGCCAATTTTGTCGCATCACTATACGCATGCATTAATCCACCTGTTCCAAGCAAAATTCCCCCAAAATATCTTGTAACTACCACAAGCACGTTTTGGAGATTTTCTCCTCTCAAAATAGAAAGTATTGGCATCCCCGCTGTGCCGTTTGGCTCACCATCGTCCGAATATCGCTCCGAACCATTTGCAATTCTATATGCGAAAACATTGTGTCTAGCATCTCGTTCTTTTTTCTTTATCTCGTTTAGCTTCCTCATTGCATCTTCTTCATCAGTTATAGGAAAAACATTTGCAATAAAGACGGACTTTTTTTCTGTTATTTTTGCTTCTACGTGCTCTGCTATAGTTGAAAAATTCCCCAGCATACATTCTCCTTTCTATATGACAGCTATTGTATTATATTATCATATTTTGACGAACTCAATATTTTTTCATCGTCCACATTCGACATTTGTCGACACGTTACATTAACTTTCCAGCTACATATCCTGTACTAAATGCAATTTGCAAATTAAAGCCTCCTGTATATGCATCTACATCTATTACTTCACCAGCAAAATATAATCCACTTATTATTTTAGATTCCATTGTTGATGAATTTATTTCTTTTATATTAATTCCTCCAGCGGTGACAATAGCTTCTTCCACTGGTCTGAATTTTTTTATTGTAAGCTTAAAGTGTTTTAAAATTTGTACTAATGATTTTATCTCTGCCTTACTAATTTGATCCACTTGTTTTTCTGGTTCAATTTTTGAAAGTGATATAACTACTGGTATCATTTTGCTAGGCAGTAAATCACCTAATGAATTTTTAAATTGCTTTTTTGTGAATTTCTCAAAATCTCTTTGGATTCTTAATTCAAGTTTTTCTTCTGATAATGCTGGTTTTAAATCTATCTCAAAACTTATTTTTTTGTCCATAAATTTTTGTTCAACATTCTTTACTCGTAGTATGTGACTACTTGAACTCAAAACAACTGGTCCTGAAATTCCATAGTGAGTAAATAACATTTCACCAAAATCATCATATACTTTTTTGTTTTCATCTTTAACTGTTACCTCAACATTCTTTAAAGATAAGCCTTGCAAATCGTAATTTTCATATATTTCCATGGGAACAAGGGAGCCTTTAGGTTCAATGTATGTATGTCCTATTTTTTCAGCTAATATATATCCATCTCCTGTCGAACCAGTTGCAGGATAACTTTTTCCTCCAGTTGCCAAAACAACTTTATCACAACTAAAAGTATCTTTATTAGTTACAACTGATACTACTCTATTTTCTTCAGTAACAATTTCTTTTACTTCAGAAGTAACTATTAACTTTATTCCTAATTTATCTATCTCACTTTTTAGCTTATTAACAATTTCTAACGCATCATCTGATTTCGGAAATACTCTCTCTCCTCTTTCAACTTTTGTCTCTATTCCTAACTCATGAATAAAATTAATTAAATCAACGTTAGAAAATTGGCTGAAAGCACTATATAAAAACTTCCCATTACCAGGAATATTTTTTATAAAATCGTCAATCTCTGCATTATTAGTAATATTGCATCTACCTTTACCTGTAATTGCAAGCTTTCTACCAACACTTCTCATCTTTTCTAGTAATATTACTTCATTACCTTCTTTTCGTGCAGTTATGGCAGCCATCATTCCAGCTGGTCCACCACCAATTACAACAACTTTCATAAGTTTGCTCCTTATTTATTCTCTATATTTTTAACCGCATTTATTACTGCTATTTTTCCACTAGCATAAGTAAGTCCACCTTGTAAATAAGCTATATATGGAGGACGAATTGGGCCGTCACAACTTATTTCTATAGAAGAACCTGCTGTGAATGCTCCAGATGCCATTATAACTTTATCTTCATATCCAGGCATGTCCCAAGGTTCTGGCACTACATGAGAATCAATTGGCGAATTGGCTTGAATAGCTTGACAAAACTTAACTAATTTATCAGCATCGTTAAATTTTATCATTTGAACTATGTCAGATCTTTTCTCGTTATACTTAGGATATGTTTCGTACCCTAACTGTTCTAACAAAGCAGATGCAAACACATCAATTTTTAAAGCTTGGCAAACCGTATGTGGTGCCATAAATAAACCTTGCAATATTTGTCTATTTAATCCAAATGTTGCTCCACCTTCTTTTCCAAGGCCAGGTGCACTATATCTATCACTAATTAAATCTATAAGATGTTTTTTACCAACTATGTATCCTCCTGTTGGCGCAATACCTGCACCAATATTTTTAATTAAAGAACCTACCGCAATATCCGCTCCAACATGAGTTGGTTCTTTTACATCTACAAATTCTCCATAACAGTTATCTACCATAATTATTACTTCTGAATTAACTTCTCTTATAACTTTAAATACTTCTTCTAGTTCTTCAATAGTAAATGCTTTTCTAAATGCATATCCTCTTGAACGTTGAACTATAATCATCTTTATGTCTTTTTTACTTGCTCTTTCTCTTATTGCTTCAATGTCAAACAATCCATCTTTTAAATCTATTTGTTCATATTTAACACCAAATGCTTTTAATGAACTTGGATTTTCTCTTATACCTATTACTTCATCCAATGTATCATATGGCTTACCATTGATACTAACCACTGTATCTCCTGGTCTTAAAATTCCAAATAATGTTGTCGAAATTGTATGTGTGCCTGAAATAAATTGTGTTCTAACCAAAGCCTCTTCTGTTCCAAACAATTCGCAGAACATGCTTTCAATTGCTTCTCTTCCAACATCACCATATCCATATCCTGTTGTACCATTAAGATGAGCTTCACTTATTTTGTGATTTGAAAAAGCTTTTAAAACTCTTTCTGTGTTTATTAATTCTATTTCATCTATTTGTTTAAAAATATCTTCAACTTGTTTTTCTGTTTTTTGTATTAGTTGTTGCATTATTTTCCTCCTCTGACAAACGCATACGCGTTTGTCTGTACTATTCACTATTCACTATTCATTATTCACTATTCACCGAACTGCGTTACATTTCCTTGAAATGATTCTCGAATTTTCGGTGTACCACTTACCCATTCGCAACAATTTACGTCGGACATACTCTGTTCACCCTTCGGGTGTACATTCTATGTCAGACGTAAATCGTTTCTCTTCTGCATAGTTTTGTAGTAAAAAAGGTTGCGGCTTGCCGCAACCCGTTTTACTACAAAACTATTCTCCATCAACGAAATCGAAATCGTCTTTTGCTTTTTCTTTAAATGCTAAGAATACTCTTTCTGCTTCAGCTTCGTCTTCTAGTCCGATATATGTTTCGTCTTCGCCTTCACCTTCAATTCTGAATATTACTACTTCACCATTTTCAATTTCTTCTACTGGCAATAATATTACGTATTCTTTTCCATCTAATTCCACAACATCAAGGAATTCAAATTCTACTTCATTTCCATCTTCATCGTTTAATACGATAATGTTATCTAATTCATCAAATTCCTCCATACCTTCTAATCCATTGTTTAAATTTTCATCCATTTTAATTTCTCCTCTCTTTTTTATATTTTATCTAAATACATTTGTAATATATATACTGCTGACATTGTATCAACAATTTGCTTCTTTTTTTCTTTTTTTATACCTAATTCCGTCATTGTTCTATGTGATGCAACTGTAGTCAATCTCTCATCAACTTTTATTACTTCCAAATGGAACCTCGACTCCAACTCTTTTATGAAACTATCTGTCTTTTGAGCCCTTGGTCCAACAGTAGCATTCATATTCAATGGATATCCGATAACAATCTTTTCCACTGCATATTCCTTTATTATTTCAGCAATTCTATTCATCAACTTAAATTTGTTGTTAGAATCAATCGACTCTAATCCTTGAGCCGTTATTCCTAATGCATCTGAAATCGCAACTCCTGTTCTGGCATCACCATAGTCTAAAGCCATTATTCTCATTCATTTACTCCTATATATTCTTTTACTAATTCTTCCAACAATTCATCTCTTTCAAGTTGACGAATCAAACTTCTAGAATCTTTATAACTTGTAATATATGTTGGATCACCTGATAGTATATAACCTACAATTTGATTAATCGGATTATATCCTTTTTCAACTAAAGCTTCATATACTTGTCTTAAAATTTGTTTAGAATTTACTTTTTTCTCTTTTTCAACTTTAAAAAATATTGTGTTTTCTGAATCCACGTTTATTCCTCCTAACTACTTAAACAATCCTTTTCTCTTACCCGAATCATTTCCAGATGGATATATTTTTTGGCAAATTTGATCAATTGCACTTCTAAGTTGTACCGAATAATTTTTGTACACAATTTTATCTTTTGCCACATCCTCCGTATACCTAGCGTAATCTTCTATAGTAAGTGGAACTGTTATATATGATTTTATAACTTCAAATTCTTCAGTATATGTCATTTGAGGATCATTATAATAAGCTAAGCCTACCTCTACTATTTTTTTAGGTGTAAAAGAACTTTTTACATACTTATTAATAATAACATTCAATTTTGACCAATCTATACTTCTGTTTTTAAATTCTCTTAGGAATGCTGTTGTTTCTTGTAATTTTATCAAATCCATATCTTGTACAATATAAATTTCTGAAGCTTGTTCAAAATATTCAAGTGGAGTAGTAAAATCACAATCGATTACAAGTAAATTACAAGTTTTCTTTATAGTATCAACAATTGTTTTATGCTTAAAATTTTTTCTATTTTCACCTAATCCAGGTAACGAAGTATATACTGCTAATCGTTTTCCTTTTTCCACAGCAACAGGCGTATTACGACCTTCACTTAAGTTTTTAATACAATCAGTTGCAATTTGTATTTTCCTTGAATCACTCTTATTATATAGATAATATAAACCTTTTGATTTAGTCATATCTAACAAAGCTGTTTGAATCCCTTTTTCAGATGCACAATTAGCGATTGCATTTGCTAAAAATGTTGTTCCGGCTTTATTCGTTCCTACTAAGGCTACAACTTTTTTATAATCACTTGGTAAAGCATATGTCTTAGCATCAAAATTACTTTGTAAAGGATCATCATCACCATCTTGTGATATTAGTGCTGAGCTTGCCGTAGGCGTGTTTACAACAGTAGCACTTGCAACAGCAGCTGCTGCAGCTCTATCGGCTGCAATTTTTTGTCTTAATGCTTCTTGTTCCCTCGCAAGTCTTTCAGCCTCTTCTTTCGCTTTTTGTTCTGCCAAAGCTCTTCTTCTTAATTCCTCTTGTTCTTGAGCTTGTTTTTGCGCTTGTTCTTCTTTCGCTTTTTGTTCTGCTAAAGCTCTTCTTCTTAATTCTTCTTGTTCTTGAGCTTGTTTTTGTGCTTGTTCTTCTTTCGCTTTTTGTTCTGCTAGTGCCCTTCTTCTTAGCTCTTCTTGTTCTCTTCTTTGAGCTTCTTCTTTTTCTTTATCCGCATTATTGCTTTGCAATGCTGATAAATTTATTTCCACTTCTGCATTACTTTCTTGTTTTTTTGTTTGCGGTTGTTGAGCTTGTTTTTGAGCTTCTTCTCTAGCTTTTTGTTCTGCTAAAGCTCTTCTTCTTAACTCTTCTTGCTCTCTTCTTTGAGCTTCTTCTTTTTCTTTATCTACATTATTAGCTTGTAATGCCGATAGATCTATCTCTACTTCTGTAGTACTTATTGGTTGCTGTTGAGCTTGTTTTTGAGCTTCTTCTCTAGCTTTTTGTTCTGTTAGTGCCCTTCTTCTTAGTTCTTCTTGTTCTCTTCTTTGCGCTTCTTCTCTAGCTTTTTGTTCTGCTAGTGCCCTTCTTCTTAGCTCTTCTTGTTCTCTTCTTTGCGCTTCTTCTTTTTCTTTATCTGCATTATTAACTTGTAATGCTGACAAATCTATCTCTATTTCTGTATTACTTTCTTGTTTTTTTGCTTGCTGTTGGGCTTCTTCTCTAGCTTTTTGCTCTGCTAACGCTCGTTTTCTTAATTCTTCTTGCTCCTGTTCTTTTCTTAATGCTTCTTCTCTAGCTTTCTGATCTGCTAACGCTTTTTGTCTTAATTCCTCATTTGCTCTTTCTAATCGTTCAGCAGCTTCTTTTGCCATTCTAGCTTCTTCTTCTTTACGTTTTAATTGTGCTTCATCAGCAGCAATTCTTTCTTCAGCTTCTCTCTTTAATCTTTCTGCTTGTTCTCGAGCTTCTCTTTGTGATTCTTCTCTTAATCTTCTAGCTTCTTCCTCTGCTTTTTGCGCTGCCAATCTAGCTTTTTGTTGCTCTTGTTCTTGCATTCTAGAACTTTCTTCTATTACTTGATTTGAACTTTGATTTTCTTTCTTAGAACTTAAGAAATTTAATATTCCTTTTTTCTGATTATTTTTTTGCATATTTGGCTTACGTACAGTCTTTTTACTCATTCCAACATTAAACATTGGCGCATATCTAGGATCTTTAGCAATAACTTCTGCAACGTTTGGTAAATGCATACATAATCCAACCGCAATAATCATTAATTGCTTTTTAGTATATTGTTCTTCTATTCTTTCAAAACTAGGAACATATTGATCCGTATTTTCACCTAATTTTTCATAATGTTTTAATATATTGTTAAATTGAGCTTCATCAACTTCGTCATCGGCCAATGATTGACCACTTGTCGGAGCATTAGTTGCAGGGTTCATATCTAAATATTCCCTAGCTTCTTTTTTAGTCCTAGGCTCTTTTATAACGTCACAAAGCGATGTTATATTTCTATCATTTCCTAGTAATATGCTATATACTCCCAAATTATAAAATCTAGCCATCAACGAATCTGATTTTGTTCTTCTATCTGATCCAATAAATGCTATTGAAGAATTTTGCGCTTCATCTGTAAGTACATCCATGTTTGAAAATATAACTTTGTCTATTTCTTCAATTGTAACAGCTTTAATTGGTTCTAATTCTTCACTTACAACTATTCTATCATAGCTTGAATCTTTTCTTACTTCTTCCAATAATGCTCTAAAATAAAAGACATCTTTATATTCTAATTGTTCACCATATGTTTGAAAATATTTATCTGCTACACTTTTAGATGTTTGAGCATTACCTATTGCAAAAAGTACTTTCATTTTATCACCTTCCTGCTACAAATATAGCGAATAATAATTGTACAACTTTAAATCTTTATATTTTTTATAAAAACACTTAATGATTTATATACTTATACTTGTTATCTACCTGCTACAAATATAGCATATATCAATGGTATTGCTTGAAAAACTATGGCTCCTATTATTGAACCTATTATGATACTAAAACCTTTTTCTCTTTGTTGTAATTTTTTATTTCCTATGATAAAAAAGTTAAGTGCACCCCATATAAGCAATAAGAAAAATACTGGAATACTATATTTTTGTGCTATAGAAATCCAATATGCTACTCTTCCTTCTGTTTCATCTCCATATTTTTCAGTATAATATGCAATTTTTTCTTCTTTTGTTGTTAAATTCTCTAGTGTTGTTTCTGATGCATTGCTAAGATTTGTCATTTCTCCAATTATAAGAGTATTTTCTTTTGCCTCTGTTGCTAATACTATCGTAGCAAACAACATTGTAAGCATCATAATTATAGCCATTGCAATTGATATTTTCTTCATTTTTACCTCCATATATTGTTATATGAGTATAACATTCCTGTTATTTTAACATTAATATAATACTACATTTTACAGAAAATATCAACAAAAAGTTTACAATTTCAGATATTTGCTCATATCATTTAAAAGATTTTTTATATAATCCTCAGGGGTCTTTCGTAAAACATTCGAATTATTAATTAATTCAAATGTTTTTAGTAATTTTTCACCACAAAAAATCCTAATATTTCCAATTTTCTCACCTTTATAAAACGGAGCAGAAAAATTCTTTTCTAGTTCATACATAACATTCAATTTTTCAATTTCTTCATTAGTCATTGGCAAAATATATTCTTCCCCAAAGTCTACTACATAATTTAAGTTTTTACTTTTTTCAACAAAAATTGTATGTTTCTTTTCCACAATTGACGCAACATCAAAAAATTTATACGAATCAAATGCATAATTTAGCAGTTTTACGGAGTCAGAAGTTCTTAAATTCTTAGTATCACAGCCTAAAACAACACAAATAAGTTGCCAATCATCTCGTGTTGCAGAAGTTATAAGACATCTTCCAGCCTTACTTGTATAACCTGTTTTTATTCCATCTGTTCCATCATATACCGATAGCATTTCATTTGTCGTAGTAAGCGTTTTAGTATAATCATTAATCTTTATATTAGCCATTTTCTTACAAACAATATTTTTTATATACTCAATATTCATAGCATAATCGGCAATAAGCGCTAAATCATATGCTGTAGAATAATGATTATCCCTATCAAGACCATGTGGCGTCATAAAATTAGTATTAATCGCTCCGATTTCTTTAGCTTTATCATTCATCTTTTCACAAAACTCTTCTTCGGAACCACTTACATGTTCAGCAATTGCAACAGCTGCATCATTTCCAGAGCATATTAACAAACCATGCATTAAATCTCCCAAAACAACTTTATCGCCCGTTCTTAATCCAACTCTCGATCCCCCTGTATTAGCAGCTTTTTTACTTATCGTTACCGTTTCGTTCATATCTGCATTTTCATATGCAACAATTGCAGTCAACATTTTAGTTGTTGATGCATTCGGAACTCTTTCATTTATATTCTTTTCATATAAAACTTTTTTATATTTTCTATCATAAACAATTGCATTTCTCGCATTTATTTTAACTTCTTCTGTAGCAAATGTAATGTTTCTTGCAAGCAACTCAAAAACTATTAAGAATATAATAAAAAATTTCTTCATAATCCACCTCATGTATACAATATCTTTATATTTATATTGCTTTATTTTTTATAATATACATGCAATATTATTTAACCTTTTTTATCGAAAAACCATATATTATAGGGAGATACTTTATACGAGGTGAATATTATGCACAAAGGATTGAAATTAGATAACATCAGCAAAATTTATCAAGATGATAATGGCGAAACTATTGCCATAAAAAATTTTGATTACACTTTTGAAAAAGGTACTTTCACCAGCATTGTCGGGCCAAGTGGTTGTGGAAAATCAACTCTTCTTTCAATCATTGCAGGACTCGAAAAACCATCAACAGGGCAAATCTATATTGATGATGTTGAAGTTACAAATATCTCAAATAGTATTGGTTACATGCTACAAAAGGATTATTTGCTCGAATGGAGAACAATTTACAAAAACATTACTTTTGGCTTAGAGATAAAAAAAGCATTAGATGAAAAAGCTCAAGAATATATTTATTCATTACTTAAGAAATATGATTTATATGAATTTAAAGATAGATATCCTTCTCAACTTTCTGGTGGTATGCGCCAAAGAGTAGCATTAATTAGGACGCTAGCTATTAATCCAGATATATTGCTTCTTGATGAAGCTTTCTCTGCCCTTGATTATCAAACGAGATTATCTGTTACCGAGGATGTCTATTCCATAATAAAAAACGAAGGAAAAACTACAATTATGGTTACGCATGACATCCCTGAAAGTATAAGTATGTCTGACAAAGTAATTGTTTTAAGCAATAGACCTGCAATAATCAAAAATGTCCATAACATTACTTTTGATATAAAAAATAGAACACCCCTTCAATGTAGAGAAAACGAAAAATTCAGTAAGTATTTTGACAACATTTGGAAGGAGCTGAATACAAATGATTAACGAGTTATCAATTGATAGAAAAAAATATCTTTTAAGCAAGAAACGCGAAAAACTATTGATATTTGCATGTCAAATTTTATCTTTATTTTTACTAATTGTTGCTTGGGAAATTCTTGCAAATATAGGTATAATAGATTCTTTTATAACCAGCCAACCAAGCAGAATTTGGGAAACATTACTAAATGCTCCAAATAATGATTTATTGTATCATTTATGGGTGACATGCTATGAAACAATAATAGGTTTTCTACTCGG
Source organism: Clostridia bacterium (assembly GCA_017521465.1). Taxonomy (GTDB): domain Bacteria; phylum Bacillota; class Clostridia; order TANB77; family UBA1234; genus RGIG6291. Next base: position 43,154 of record JAFXCN010000014.1, read on the forward strand.
AACAACGATTGGAACAATTATCGCTTGTATATTATGGTGGTCTGATTTTGTATGTAAAGTTGCAGATCCATATTTAGTAATTTTAAATAGTTTGCCTAAAGTCGCACTTGGCCCAGTAATAATTGTATGGGTAGGTGCTGGCGCTCCAGCCATAATTACAATGGCACTTGCAATTTCATTAGTAGTAACCGTTTTAGAAATGTTAAATGGATTTAAAAATACTGATCCAAACATCATAAAAATGGCTAAAACTTTTAATGCAAGTAAATGGCAAATATTTTTCAAAATTGTTCTTCCATCTAACATTTCGACATTAATAAACGCATTAAAAGTAAATATTGGCCTATCATTAGTCGGTGTTATTTCGGGTGAATTTTTGGTATCTAAAGCAGGTTTGGGCTATTTAATAGTATATGGTGGCCAGGTATTTAAATTAGATTTAGTAATGACAAGTGTACTTGTGCTTGGTGTTGTTGCAGCATTGATGTATCAAGCTGTTCTATTGCTTGAAAAATTAATTTTACGATTTATTATGCACAAAAGTTAAGATGCTTGCATATAATTTCTTGTGATTATCAATAACAAATTTTAGGAGGTAAAAATGAAAAGAAATCGCATTTTGTTTTTCATGATTAGTATACTACTTATTTTAAGTACTTGTTTAATTGGATGCACTCCAAATAATCAAACTGATACAAACATACCAGACCAAACTCAAACAGATAATAAGCAAGAAGAACTTACAAAAGTTACCGTAAGTGAAGTTACTCATTCAGTATTTTATGCACCACAATATGCAGCTATCAATTTAGGAATATTTGAAAAACACGGTATAGATATAGAATTAATAAACAGCCAAGGTGCAGATAAAGTTATGACAGCAGTGCTTGCAGACCAAGTTGATATAGGATTTGCAGGGCCAGAAGCATCTATCTATGTCTATAACGAAGGAAAAGATGACTACATTCAAGTGTTTGCTCAAATGACACAAAAAGACGGTTCGTTTTTAGTATCTAGAGAAGCTACAGACAATTTTAGTTGGGATGATTTAAGAGGAAAACATGTATTGCCAGGTAGAAAAGGCGGCGCACCTTATATGACATTTGAATATGTATTAAAACAAAAAGGAATAAATCCAGCAACAGATTTAAATTTCGACAATAGCATAAGTTATGACATGATGAATAGTGCATTTGCTGGCGGCACAGGAGACTATATAACAATATTCGAACCAACTGCAACTGTGTTTGAAAACGAAGGAAGAGGTTATATCGTCGCATCTATCGGTGCAGAAGCTGGCGAAATCCCATATACAGCCTACTTTGCAAAGAAAAGCTTTTTAGAAAAAAATCCTGAATTAATCCAAAACTTCACAGATGCAATTTATGAAGGATTGCAATGGGTTGAAACACATACACCAGCAGAAATTGCTGAAGTGGTATTGCCATCATTCCCAGAAGTTGATGTAGCTGTACTTGAAAAAGTAGTAGAAAGATACAAAGAAATCGATGCATGGAAATTAGAACCTTCAATGACAGAAGAATCGTTTAATAGATTGCAAGATGTTATGATTGAAGCTGGCGAGCTTACAGAAAAAGCACCATATGATTTGATAGTAAATAATAGTTTTGCTGAAAAAGTGAAATAAAAAAATATGGAGGATTTATCCTCCATATTTTGCTGTATATAATTCTTTTACTACTTTTGCATAAACTTCTCTATTCTCAAGGAATAAATATAGTGAAGCCAATTTATAATTACTCAATACATTTTCGAAAGCATTTTTATCAATATTTTTCAAGATATCATTTATTTTTCTTTCTAATTTTTCAATAATTTCAGAATTCATTAATTCTGTATTTCCAGACAAATACGTTCTCTCAATTAACGTTAAGGCATTTCTAATATATCCTGCATTTAACATTTCTTTCATATGAGGAAATCTATTAATCAAAAATTCTGTTCTTTCTTCAATTAACAAATAATTATCATTTTGTTTTGAGCTGGTATATTTTGATTCAACAAAACTATCTGGTCTTGTTAAATAATAATATAATTCTTCTTCTATTACTACAACTTTGTTTGCAGCACTATACAATTTATAATTGGTTGCAGAATCTTCATAACGTCTACCTAAAGGAAATCTAATTCCATCAAAAAGTGTTCTTAAATACATTTTTCCACACGCATAATCATAAAAGTTACTTACACTCATTAAATTGTATATCGTTTCTTCAGCCGTATATACATTCACGTTTTCATTAGGCTCAATCTGAAATTCTTCACCTTCTACGAATCTCTTTACCATACAAATAGAAACTTGAGCATTATTATTTAAAATTTCTTTCAACATTTTTTCACAATAGTCATTAGCAATAAGATCATCACTATCGACAAACGTTATATATTCACCAGTAGCTATATCAATAGCATCATTTCTTGCAGCTGAAACGCCCCCATTTTCTTTATGTATAACCTTTATTCTTGAATCTTTTTCAGCATATTCGTCACAGATTTTTCCTGTATTATCAGCAGAACCATCATCTACTATTATTATTTCCAAATTTTTATAAGTTTGTTCTAACACTGTATTTAAACATTTAGCTAAGTATTTTTCTACATTATATGCTGGTATTATAACACTAATTAATTTATCCATATTTTCCTCCACTATTTTAACATTTCTTTATAAAACTCTGTGGTTGGTTTTGACATTTTTTCTCTGTCTTCTTTTGACATATATTTTCTTATATCAGATATAACTCCACATATATCAATTACATCTTTATATTCACCAGAAACAATTTTATTTATTATTAAACTTAATGATTTTTGGCATGCTGGCACATCTAATTCAGAACTTAATTTATAGAACCATCTCATTTCAGATAATACTTCTATCTTTTCTTCTTCTGTTAATGATACAGAATCTATAAATTTATATAACATATAAGTCATACTTTTGGCATAAAAGAATCTATAATAATCTAATCTGTCATTTTCTAAAAACTTATTATATATACTCTTGTATGCCGAATTAATATTTTCGAAATAGTTCTTAGAACAATTCCAAGATACCGAAAGTGTTTTACTTGCATTTCTAACTCTATAAAAATAAATTACACTCTTGTTATAATATATTTTGCTTGCACACATCATTGAAGAATATGAGAAAAATGCATCTTCTGCTGGAACACCTTCTAAGAATCTCAATTCATTCTTTTTCACAAATTCAGCATTAAATATTTTGTTGCATACAGAAGAATTCAAAACAAAGAAAGAATTAATATAGTCATAAGAATCTAGCAAAAACGTATCATATTTTTCTTGGCTAAAAATTGGTTGTTCCCACTCTTTTCCGTCTTCATCTGCGTTCTTATAATTCGCTGTAACAAAATCTGCATCCTTTTCTTTTATAAAGTTATATAAAGTTTCGCACGCATCAAGAGAATAAAAATCATCTGCATCTGTAAACATTATATATTCTCCATGTACATGTTCTAGTCCAATATTTCTTGCATGTCCAGCGACTCCTGTATTTTTTTCTGTTTTTAACAAAGCTACATTTTCATACTTATCTGAAAATTCTTTTGCAATTTCAAAACTCTTATCTGTTGAATTATCATCAACAATAATAACTTCAAGATTTTCAAAACCTATTGTTTGATTCAAAATACTATTCAAACAATCTTTTAAATAATTTTCAACATTATACATTGGAACAATAATACTAACTTTATACATCATTTCCTCCTCAAAAAAAGTTATAGAGAGACCCTATAACTTCAACAAAATTCTCTCTAAAAAGCTTACCAAGTTAGCTGACGGGTTCGGAATAGAAAGTTTCCTACTATAAATAGATACACCCCAAAAACGGTTCCTCGGCTCTCAAAACGAGATTCAGCCTTTATTAAACTATGCATATTTTATCATATTTTTCTGCAAAAGGCAATATTTATGTAAATGTTTCTTGTTATCTGCTATATTTATCAGCTATAATTTGCATTTTTTCGACAACTTATGATATACTTACTTGCAAAGGAGTGAAAAAAGATGTTTAAACTAAAATTTGCAAAAACATATGATTTTGCAATAATGTCAAAACACAATTTAGAACATGTATTAGAAGATTATTTTACAGTTTCTGAAAATGCTTTTTGCGTGGCTGATGGCGTTACTAGAGATTTAAAAGATGGCACACCTATTGTTTACCCTGAGACTTATGAACAAGCCGTTGAATTAATACAAAAATATCCTAATCCAAGTGGTGCTACGGCAGCCGCAAAAATATGTGCGGAAGGATTTGTTAGCTTAGCATCTTCCCTTTCTACTGTTTTAGAAATAACAAATGCGCACATTATGAATGTTTTAAAAACTGTAAATTCTGAAATAGCAACTTTGAATAAAAACAGAAAAATAGATTACGTAAAAAATGACTATTATGCTTGTGTTGCTGTTGGTGGAATTTTTGTAGATAACATGTTATGGTGTTTTGCAATCGGAGATTCTACAATAAGAATTCTCGATAAAGACTATAATATAGTTTTTGACTCTAGCGCAACAAATACTGCATTAGTTCCATATAAACCTTCACTTTTCTTAAAGCTTCGCCGTGGAACATGGACTTGGAACAATGCTAAATACAGAAAATTTTGGAGAAAAAGAGTTAGAAATAACACTTGGCGTTTGTTTACTGGAAAATATACTTTCGGAGCATTAACGGGCGAAAAGAAAGCAATTCCATTTATAAAAACATATTCTATAAATTTAGATAATGCCAAATACATACTAGCCTATTCAGATGGTTGTGAAGAATGTTTACGAACAAAAGAACAAATGATTAGTGTAATTGCAAACCCAGAACAAATCAAAGAAGAAACACATGAAAAAACATTACTAATATATGAAAAAGAATAAATAAAAAAGCGGTAAACACCGCTTTTTTTATTATCTATTTATCATCATTTTAAACCAGGGTAAAAAGGTAAGAAATGTTACCAAAAGTGGCGGGGCAATTTATTATTTACCCATAAACATCTGAACAAGTACCTTTCCATACTTCGGTGACTCCACAATTCCTATTCCTGTATAATTATATGCATTACTTAATATATTCGCTTTATGCCCTTCTGAGTTCATCCACGCTGTCACTGCTCCTTGTAGTGTCGAGTTTCCTGCAATATTTTCACCAGCAGCCTTATATGTTATCCCGAATGATTTCATCATTTCAAATGGAGAACCGTATGTTGGTGAGTTATGAGAAAAATAATTATTATCTACTAAATCTTTCGCTTTTGCTCTTGCTACTTTTAATAGTTCTTCGTCAAATTTTAATTCTCCCAACCCGTTCTTTTTTCTTTCTGCATTTATTAATTTTAACAGTTCTATTTCTTCTGCTGTTGCACTTGTTCCATTTGATGTCTGTGTTTGGTTATTCGTATTGTTTTCTGTACTCACTCCTGCATTCGCAACTATTTTCTTTACATACTTTGTGCTTACAGCTCCAATTTGATCGCTTGGTGTTTGTACTACATACCAATCCCCTATTTTAGCAAACACTCTTATATATTCGTTTTTATATACCGTTCCTATCACTCTATATCCTGTACCAGGACCCGTTCTTACATTTAGTGCTGATGCTGTTACAAGCCCAGTTACAAAGTCTACTTGCTCATAATGTTTCATTGCAAGTAATATGTTTGACGAAAATAATATTGTGCTTATAATAAGTATACTAATTAATATTTTTTTCATAAAAATATCCTCCTTATTGATAATTACTTATTGTAATTATTTCCAATAAAGAGGACTTTATACATTTTTACTTTTTAACTGAATATCCGAATTTTCCTAATTCTTTACCTAATGTATAATATTTGCCATGAGAATATGTGATCAAATTACATTCTTCCATGCAAAATCTATCATTTTCATCAAAGTATTTTTCATCTACGTTTACTGCAAGCACTTCTGCCATAAACATATGATGAGAGCCTAATTCTTTTATCTCTACCACTTTACACTCTATTGATACTGGACTTTCTTTTATCATAGGGCAATTAACTTTTGTCGCTTTTTCCTTTGTTAGATTTAATTTTTCAAACTTGTTCATGTCTTTGCCGCTTCTAACACCAGCAAAATCCGTAGCATACGCAAGTTCTTCATTTGTAAGATTTATTACAAATTCCATATTTTCTTTGATAATATCATATGAAAATCTTTCTGGTCTTACCGATATATATGTCATAGCAGGATCTGTACATATCGTACCTGTCCATGCAACTGTAAATAGATTTGCATTTTCCATTGTGCCACAACTGACTAATACTGCTGGTATTGGATATACTAATGTCCCTGGCTTCCATGTAATTTTTCCCATTCTAATCTCCTTTTTCTATTTGTGATGCTTTTGGCATACTCAATTTGATATTGCTATTTATTGAAGAAAATGTTGACTCTGTTTCTATATTAGCAGATATACTTTCTTCTGTTTCAGAATTCTGCATATAAAAATCAATTTCTGTTTCTACTTTTGATAATCTATCTTCTTTATATGTTATAGCAATATTTAAATTCATACTTCCTACAGATAAAAACTCCAACAAGTCATTTTGTTTTTCATCAGATGCATTTAGCATCTCAGCCAAATCTAATGACAATTCATATTTTTTATTCTTTGTTCCAGTAACTTTAAAATTATCTTCGCCATACATTTTATACAATGATTCTAATACTGTTTGAATTTCAGAATAACTATTTATATTTAAATTTTCTTCAGGAATTTTTAATTCTTCAACATAATCATTTAAAGAGTATTCTGTATCTGTTGCTATATTAACATTTACTAAAGATTTTACCCATTTTTTTGTATCTGCATTTGAAGCTTTTGTATATGTTTCATTACCATTTGTTATAAATTCAAATTTATACTCATCATATTGAGCATCTTCTAATGCCTTTTGAATTTCACCATTTCCTGATAAGTCTATTTCAAAATCAAAATCATATATTCCTTCCTTATTTTTTTGTAAAATTGCTTCTCCATCTATCGTTACCTTTTCATTATTCTTTCTATTTTCGTCATCTTTATATGAAACATTACCAGAAATCTTAGTTTTTACCTTGTATGATTCCATTATTTCTTTTTTCATTTCTAAAAACTCTACTAATGTTGGAGCATTTTTTCTTATTCCGTCTTCTATAAAGGAATAATCAATAATTATAACAGATCTATTTTCATTATCCCAACCTACTTGTTTTTCAAGACTTTCAGCGATAAATCTTACAGGAACCATTGTCCTATTGTTTAATATTAATGGTGCACTGTCTAATGTAATTTCTGTTATTTCATTTGTAACTCTGTCTTGAACACTTGCTTTAGCATTATCAATTTGTAAGTTTATCACTTTTTCTTCTGTTGTAGCAGTTATTTTTCTTTCTTCCCCATCCCATTCAATTTGAGCGCCAACTACTTCAAATATTTTTCGCATTGGCACCATGGTTCTATTATTAATCATTTCAGGATTTACAACATTCCCATTTTCATCTGTAAAATCAATATATTCGCCATTCAATTGTACTGTTATTGGATTTGCAGCATATATAGTGGTGAACATCATCATAAGAATTACAAATAACCAAAATATTTTTTTATTCATATATACCTCCTAGTTTATATTTAACTTTATAGTATAAACTATTTTTTCGTCATATTCATTTGTTCCCGTAAAAGTTATAATTGAATTTTTTCCATTATTATTTAATGTTCCATTTATTGAAATATTATTCATATCATATAGCATTTCTTCTAGTATTACATCATAATTAAAAATTTCTTTATTTATTACATTATAAATTTTGCTTATAGCATTTCCATAAATGATATTATCTAATTTCGTTAAATCGAAATATTTGTTATTATGCGAATGAATATTTGAAATATTAAATGTAGCATTTCCATTTAAATTTTTATATGACAATGCATTAACAAATTTGTTCCATTCATTATTTATAGCATTAGCCGTGCTTACATTTAATTGAGCATCTTTTACATTAATTAGATTTTGAATTAATTCCGCAAAATTATCATTTGCATTTCCAGTTAAATTTAATTCTTTATAACTAACATTTTTTTCTTGATTAATGCTGATTCCTAACATTTTAGCAAAAGTTGTGTTAGTTGTTGAATATTTTATAGCTGTATCATTATATTGTGTTTTTAAATCAATATTATTCCATCCTTCTTCTGCTATTTCTTTCATAAGCTCATTGCTTCCACTAAAATTAATTTGTGTATTATAGTTTTCTCCAACTTTTATCACATTTGCTTTTACAATAGCTGTATTGTTATTTCTACTATCCACTTGATCATAATAATTTCTTGTTATTTCAATATCAAAGTTATCATAATTGTCACTTACTATTTCGTATAATGCTGACGCTTTTGATTTTAAATTGTTTGCAAAATATTCGTAATCTATTATTATAGCCGTGTAATTAGCTGCATCCCAACCTACTTGTTTTTCCAAGCTTTCTGCTATAAATCTTAAAGGAACTAAAGTTCTATTATTGTATATTATAGGTGCTGTATCTAATGTAATCTTAGATTCTTTATCATTTACTATTTTTTTAGCTACTTTATTATCAATTTGCAAAATCAAAGTTGTATCATCTTTTGTTGCTGTAACAGTTCTTGTATCTCCATTCCAATCAACAGTACAATTTAATACTTCAAATATTTTTCTAAGAGGCACCATTGTCCTACTGTTAATTATTTGCGCATCAACCTTAGCACCATTACTATCAGTAAAATCAATTACATTTCCGTTAATTTGCACTTTAGCTGTCGCTGCAAGTGTTGATGTACAAATTAGAAATAGCATTGTTAGAATCAAAAAAATTTTTTTATTCATGATTACCTCCTAAATTTCCAAAATGATTTAATGATCTATTTGCTAAGTATTCATATTTTTCAACTTTTCCTTTGAATTTCTTATCACATGTTAATAATCCAAAGTTTGCATTCATTGGTTGAAAATCTTTATTTGGTGTCGAAATATATTTTGAAAGCGCTCCTATAATTGTTTGTTCTGAAAATGTTATTTTTTCAGTTTTATTTAATTTACTTACTGCATTCAAAGCTGCAACCATGCCTGACGCAATCGATTCAACATATCCTTCAACTCCTGATATCTGTCCTGCAAAAAATATATCTGTATCTTTTAAATTAAATGTTTCATCTAATAGTTCCGAGGAATTGATATATGTATTTTTATGCATAACACCATATCTTACAAAATCAGCGTTTGCTAAAGCTGGTATCATAGAGAATACTCTTTTTTGTTCTCCAAATTTTAAATTAGTTTGGAATCCAACTAAATTATATAATGTTCCTTCCTTATTATCTTGTCTTAATTGAACTACTGCATAATATTTTTTATCAAAGCCCACTGGTTTAAGAGGTCCATATGTAAGTGTTTGAGAACCTCTTCTTGCCATTTCTTCTATCGGCATACACCCTTCAAATAAATTTCCTTTTTCAAATTCGTGTTTATTTACTACTTCTGCATTTATAAGTTCATTATAAAAGGCTTCATACTCTTCTTTCGTCATTGGACAGTTGATATAATCACTATCACCTTTTCCATATCTATCTGCTGTAAATGCTTTTTCCATATCAACAGATTCTTTTGTAACTATTGGTGCTGCTGCATCATAGAAGAATAGTTTTTCACCAGTTATTTTTGAAATTTCATCTAATAATCCTTCTGATGTTAAAGGTCCTGTTGCAATAATTGTTATTCCTTCTGGAAGTTTTGTTACTTCTTCATTTATTACTTCTATATTTTCATTACTTTTTATTTCTTCAGTAACCATTTTTGCAAATTCTTCACGGTCAACTGCTAAAGCTTGCCCTGCCGGTACTTTTGTTTTATCAGCACATCTGATTAATAATGAATCTAGTCTTCTTAACTCTTCTTTTAAAAGTCCACATGCATTTGTAATACTTGCGGATTTAAATGAGTTACTGCAAACTATTTCGGCTAAATTCTCATTTGAATGTGCTGGCGAATATTTTATTGGTTTCATTTCATATAGTTTTACTTTTATGCCTCTTTTTGCAATTTGGTGAGCAGCCTCGCATCCTGCAAGACCGCCTCCGATGACGTTAATGTACATACTACTTCTCCTTATACTTAAATTATTAAAGAATATTGAATAAAGAATAGAGAATAAATAATAATTGCTTCATTAATTTATATTTGTTCATTATTCTTTTTTCTTTATTCTTTACTTTTGTATGTTTTCTATTTGCCAGTCGATTGGTTCTTGTCCTGTGCTTTTTAATATTTCGTTTGCTTTTGAAAAATGCTTGCATCCAAAGAATCCTCTATATGCTGATAGTGGGCTTGGATGTACTGTTTTTAATATGTAGTGATTTTTATTTGTTATTAACATTTCTTTTTGTTTTGCACACGAACCCCACATTAAAAATACTACTGGTTTTTCTCTTTTATTTAATTCTACTATTATTCTGTCCGTAAACGTTTCCCATCCACATGTTTTGTGTGAATTTGCTTGATGTGCTCTTACTGTTAATACATTATTTAATAATAGTACCCCTTGTTTTGCCCATTTTTCTAAAAAACCATTGTTAGGTATATAGCATCCCAAATCTTCCTGAAGTTCTTTATAAATATTTACAAGTGATGGCGGAATATCTATATCTGGTTTTACAGAAAAAGATAATCCATGAGCTTGTCCTTCTTCGTGATATGGGTCCTGCCCTATTATAACTACTTTTATATTATCATAATTGGCATATTTTAAGCTATTAAAAATATCATTCATATTAGGATATATTTTATAATGACTATATTCATATTTTAAAAATTCTCTAATTTTTAAATAATATTCTTTTTCAAATTCATCTTTTAAAAGTTCATCCCATTTGTTTCCTATACAAACCATTTTATTCCCTCATTATTCTTTATAGTTTTCTTTTAATATTTTTATTTCATTTGCATATCCATCCAACTCATTTGGGGTTTCTAAGAAAAATGGTAAATCTTTAAGTTTTGGATGATTTATTATTCTCACAAACGCTTCTAAACCTATACTTCCATCACCTATTTTTTCGTGTCTATCCTTATGACTTGAAAATGGATTTTTGCTATCGTTTATATGAATTGCTTTTAATCTATCTAATCCTATAACTTCATCAAATTTATTCAAAACACCATCTAAATCATTTACAATGTCATATCCAGCGTCATACACATGACAAGTGTCTAAACATACACCTAATTTTTCATTTAATTTTACACCATCTATAATTTGCTTAATTTCTTCAAAGCTTCTTCCAATTTCCGAACCTTTTCCAGCCATTGTTTCTAATAGAACTGTAGTTGTTTGCTCTGGTTTTAATATATCGTTTAGAGCTTCTATAATTAAGTTAATTCCTACTTCAACACCTTGGTTTACATGACTACCAGGATGAAAGTTATACAAATTGTTTGGAGTATATTCCATTCTTTGCAAATCATCCTTCATTGTATCTATTCCAAATTTTCTTGTATCTTCATTTGCTGAACATATATTGATTGTATATGGCGCATGAGCCAATATCTTTGTAAAATTATTTTCTTTTACTATTTTATTAAATTCTTCTATATCTTTTTCGCTAATGTCTTTTGCGGTTCCACCTCTAGGATTTCTTGTAAAAAATTGAAACGTATTTGCATTTATTGATATAGCTTCTTTTGCCATATGAGCATAACCTTTAGAAGCTGATAAATGACACCCTATATTTAACATATTCCTTACCTCCTTCAGCGCACTTGTGCGCTGTACTATTCACTATTCGTTATTCACTATTCACTTTTCGCAAATGCGAAAACACACTTACGATAAAGAAATTTTATCATAAGTGTGTTTTTCTGTACACATTTTTAATTAATTATTACCATTTAAATATGTATAAATTATTTTAGCTGATTCGCTTCTTTTTAATCCATCATTTGGTCTAAATGTTCCTTCTGGATCTCCACTAATTACACCTATACCAACTGCATGATTTAAATAGATTATTTGATCTCCATCTAATTCTTGTGTATCTGTGAATACTTTATCAGAAGATTTTTGTCCGTTTTCTCTAACCATAATATCGCATCTAGATAATATTTTTACAACTTCAATTCTTGTAATTTCTCTATTCATATCTTCTAAAGTATATTCATCATCTTCTAAAACTCCGAAATTTTCTGCTACTTTTACATATTTTGCTGCCCAATGTTCAAAATCAGGTTCTATTAAATTATATTTTATTGTTGGAGCTGAAGCTGCAATTATTAATTTTGTAAATTCTGCCACTGTTACTTTTTTATCTGGTTTATATACAGATGCACCATTCTCTTCATATCCATTTATAATACCTTTTTCTGCCAAATCATATACATATGATTTGTACCATGCATTTTCAGCTACATCATTAAATGTGATTGCAAAACTTGTCATTGTAAAACTTGCTAATATTACAATAGTCATAATAATTGTAATTAGTTTTTTCATATTATTTTCCTCCTTATTTTTAATGTGTTCCTGCAATTTCATAATTTCCACTTGCACGAACTGCTACGTCATATATTGCTACTGGGTATGCCGTTCTGCCTTCAAGTGGTAAATTTACTTCTTGTGTTCCAACATCTGATAATCTTGGCATTATCAATTTCATTGTTGATGCCTCTCCTAATTTTGCTCCACCTTCATTCTTCCATTGATTTCCAACTGGTTGGTCCTTATATACCAAGTATTGGTCTTCTTCATGTTTTGTTACACTTGTTGTATCTCTTGTTACTATTTCAAACATTACTATTATAAATCCTTCTTTGTATTGATGCTCA
>JAFXCN010000015.1 GCA_017521465.1 Clostridia bacterium
CCTCGCCGTCAAATTTGCCGCCACGAGAGCTGAGAAGTTTTTGTAAACATTGCACTTGGCGACTATCGACTTGCCAAGTGCCCCACGTTTTGCATTAGAGTGACGCGCCGGAGAAAAAGGCGGTCCACTATGAAGGACTGATTTTGAGGACATAGGAGCCTTGGGGTTGGTTCTTTTTTTGTGTCATTTTTTTAGGAAATTGGATGACAGGGGAACAAGCATAAGTCATCTGGGCAGTCGAACCTAGCCAAGTGTTTGGTGGTCGAAAACGGCGGTCAAGTGTCGGTCAGAATTCTAGAAAGATTGTTTTTGTGTGCTAAACATTGAAGCAAAAGAAATAAAATATCCCACTACCTTTTGGGGTAGTGGGAGTAGTGTTGTGTGTATGAGAAAGAGATAAACTGAAAGTTTTCGTTGCGCATTATATTTTATTGGCCATCAATTCTTGAAAATCATGTACAACAATATCGGGACATAAACCAATAACACTTTCATCTACTTCCTTTGAATGACATACATAGCATGATTTACAATTAGCATTTTGTCCCATTAAAATATCATATTTTGTATCTCCCAAAACTAACGTTTCATCTGTTGAGAAATTAAGCTCTTCCAATATTACTTCTACCATGTCTGCACTGGGTTTTTTATTCTTTACATCCGTTTCACACACTATTTTTTCAAAAAACGTATTTATACCTAATAGTTCCAATAATGAAATAATCATTTGTCTTCTTCTATTAGTTGCAATAGTCAAAGCATATCCACGCCTTTTTAATTCACATAATACTGGTATAACATTACTGTATAAATGAATATCTGAAACATCCTCAAAAAACACCCTCGTATAAAAGTCCTTTATTTCTGGCAATTGTTCTTCTGTTGCACCTAATTCTTGTAATGCTGCGTTCAATGTCGCACCACTAAAAAGTGACAATTCTTTATCAGAGAATTTCTTTAGATTAAATCTAAATATGCATTTTTTAATACATTTCAAAATGTGCGAATTGGTATCAGCTAATGTTCCATCAAAATCAAAAATAAGAAGCTTAATGTTTTCAATCATTGTTTTCATTCCTTAGACTTGAATTTGTAATATTCTTTGATTATCTTAAGATGAAATCCAAATTAATACTTTAATATTTCCCCATCTTGTGCTACTGCTTTGGTAAAATCATATTTTTCTGGTTTCCCACTCAGATAATAATTTATTATTCTCGCATTAGCGGCATGTGTAATTATCAACACATTCTTTTGCATATAGTCTTCAGAAAGCATATTACAAAAAGATGCGTTACGTTTCATAAAAACATCAAATGATTCCGTACCTCTATCTCCAGTTTTTATTGCTTGCCAAAACAAGCGCATTGACTCTCCATTTTCTTCTGTTCCTTCAAATTCGCCGCAATCTATTTCTGCAAGCCTTTCATCCAGTATCATTTTTCCTTTATAAATAATTTCTCCTGTTTGGACGGCATGCATTTGCGGACTACAAAAACATATGTCAAATTCAATATCCTTTAATTCTTCTGCTTGCTTTTTTGCTTGTTCTATACCGTTTTGATTCAAAAAAGTTTCTGTAACTCCATTAAATCTCCGAAATAAATTCCAATCTGTTTGTCCTTGCCGAACCAGATAAATCATACACTTATCCCCCTACAAATTCAAGTTTATCTAACTGTTCTACAAATTGGAATTCAACATTCCAATACACTCAACAACCTTGTTATTCCACTCCTGTAAACTAAGCCCTCTCTGTGGTAAATAATGAACTTTGGTAATTAATTCTTGAGGAATATGTTTTTCTATTTGTTCTTTGTACTGCTCAGGTACAATACAAGCAAATAAATAATCAAACAGTGAAATTCCATCTTTCACTTTAATCGGATGATAGCCATCAAAAGTATGACCTTTATGTTTTATAATATCTTTATACCTTATATAAAAACGCACTCCTGCATCAAAATTCCCATTCACAAAATCTTCTTCACATGGGAAATTTTCTGAAAGAACAACATAATCACCCACTAAATGAGTTCCCCATCCGAACATAACATATTCGTAAAAATGTGCAGGATCTTCCCAACCATTCGCTTTTCTTTCAATAGCAAGTTCTTCTCCTGTCTTACCATAAGCCTTAGTTGCAGAAAGCAATTTACCACTAGATAATATTTTCTGTGCCGCCTCAACATTTGTCGCATGATAAACAAATTCTTCAATAGCATCTGCAATAGGCGGGATGTATTCTTTTCCATCAATTTTGTCAGCGGCATCTTGAACTGCAGATAAGATATCATCATTCTCACATACAATTTCCAATTTATCTCCGCATGCTTTTTCATAAGATATAAATGCTAATATATTATTCCATTCCCAGTCTTGAATCTTCGGATAGTCTACTAAACTAAAAAGATATACCCCTTTTTTTATTATTGACCTATCATCATTAGCAATCTTGAGTATCATTTTATCATCTCCATAAATTCAAATTTGCGTTTTTCTTTGTTTTAGCAATTTCATACCCAAACAAAATACAAATGCACCTAATGCAATAAAAAATCCCCACACTATATTCCAATAAGGACTATTTACATCAAACATAAACAATAATAAATCATTCCACACTTTCAACTCAATCGCTATTGCAAACAAGTCAAACAAGACGTAGCTTCCACC
>JAFXCN010000016.1 GCA_017521465.1 Clostridia bacterium
AAAAACATAACCTGGTCTTCTAGCAAACCAACAATTGCTAGCGTTGATCAAAACGGTACAGTAACAGCTTTAAAAACTGGTACTACCACAATTACTGCAAAATCTAACAACAACAAAACTGCAAGTTGCACCATTACAGTTTCTGCAGCAGTAATAGATGTTACAGGTGTTTCTCTTAATTTTACTTCCCTAAATTTAGTTGCAGGCAATACCAAAACGTTATCAGCGACAATTACTCCATCTACTGCAACAGATAAAACTATAACCTGGTCTTCTAGCAACACATCTGTAGCAACTGTTAATAATAAAGGAAAACTAACAGCTATAAATTCTGGCAATGCAATAATAACCGCAACGACAAGTAATGGTATTACGGCAACTTGTAATGTTCAAGTTACTGTAAATGTTTCTAAAATAACCATTCAACAAGATGATACTAGTGCCAAAATAGGTGATACCACGAGATTAGCCGTAACGGTAACTCCTGATAATGCAACTGATAAAACTATTACATGGAGTTCTAGCGACGATTCTATAGTAAGTGTAAATAGTAACGGTGAAATTAATTGTCTAGCATTGGGTACTGCAGAAATTACCGCCACAAGTTCAAACAATAAACGCGACAAAATAACAATAAAAGTTATACCAGATGTAGATGTAATTGAATTAAAAAACAAGGCTCCTGTAAGATATGTTGCAGATGTGAAAATTATAGATCCTTTTTCTCCAGATGATGAGATCAGCGATACTAGAGATAACGGAGCTGCAGAAGAAGCCCTAGAACGTGGTTTTCAAGATTTTGATATTGACTTCAATTCTAATAGAATTAGTTTTATTGTTCCAGTAAAAGCATTAATAGATCCAAGCAAGTATAATTCTACATGGGACGAAAAATTACTTACTTCAATGATTATAAGGACAAATGCTTCAAATGTTACAAGAAATGCTGAAATATCAACAAACAATTCTCAAGTAACTTTTGTGAAAATTTCTGGCCAAGGACAATTTATGTATAAAGAACCCGGAAAGCCATACTATTGGACTTCTACTGATGGTAGAATTTTAGTATCCGGAAAAATCTGGGGTGGAAACAATGACAGTATTTCTCGCGTAAATTTTGATCCAAATAGTTTTGGAGATAATCCTACTATATCTACGACTTATTCTTTTAACGAATCTGAAACTGATAGATTTACTGCTTGGTGTGCTTTTGACTGGGAAAACGACCTAATGGCTGTTATTGAAGTTGAACTAGGCGTTGGTAGAACAGTACATGTTTATAACGCAACTAAAGCAAAGAACGGAACACTAGAAGAGCTTTATACTTTTAGTATTCCAGCAAAAACATCATCTATGCCATCTACTTCTACGCAAGGTCATGCACTATATGGCGGATACTTATACAGATATAGAGGTAATTATGCTGATGGAATTTGGATAGAAATTTTTGATATGTTTGGAAACAATGTTGAAACTCGAAGATTTAATCCAGGATATAAAGTAAGAAGACAAGAGGCTCAAGGAATAAAAATATATGATGGAAAAATATATATTGGTGTTATTTATAGACCTCAAGTAACGATGACAGAAAATGACGACGGAAGTTTTTCTAAAACTGGTGATATGAAATATATTAGCAATGCGATATTTACATTAGAAGAAAGAGATTAAGAATGGTGAATAGTGAATAACGAATAGTACAAAATGTGCTCGTATCTACACATTTTGAAATACCATCCACTATTCACTATTAATACGCACACAAAAATGTTCAATATATATTGAACGCAAATTATTAAATATAATTAATAGTGAAAAATGAAGAGTGAATAGTGAAAAGTACAGACTTGCTTTTAAGTTTCTACCCTTAAATTAGTAAGATACTCTTCACTATTCACTATTAGCTCTTCACTCTTGCGAAGCAAGTCTGGCTCGGGCGGTAGGATTCGAACCCACGTACTGTCAGAGTCAGAGTCTGATGCCTTACCGCTTGGCGACGCCCGAATATATTTAACCATTTTAAAATAGCATAAAAATAACTAGGTGTCAAATGCCACCTAGTTATTTTTTAATTCATTTCTTTTATATCTACAGATCTTACATGTGATATTTGTTTCCATTCTATGTTTGTATTAAATATTGCTAATATATTTATAAAGAACCAAGATATTAAAAATACTGGATACATAATAATTCCTTTAAATAATCTTTTTACGCCTTTTCTTTCGATTACAACAACAGCTAGTGCTTGAAGAATTGCTAACACAATACCAAAAATTATTCTTGCTGCATATCCCAAAATATTCATTGGTAAGAAAATAAATTTTACAAGACTAACTGCAAATAATAGTAATGATATCCAAAGAATTGGCATTCCTAATAAGTAAATTATTGCATCTATTGTACTTGCATTAAAATTCTTCGCCGATAACAGTTTAGGCATACAACATTTTAAACATTGTACGTGCCCAACTGACCAACGCATTCTTTGTCTCCAAGATTGTTCAAATCCTAGAGGCTGTTCATCATAAACAATTGCATCTTTTGCCCAACCAATTGTATATCCTGCTGCAATTGAATTAATGGAAAACTCTATATCTTCTGTTAATGTTTTTGTGTGCCATCCTTTATTTTCTTTTATAATTGACATTGCTACCATAAACCCTGTTCCATTTATAAGTGGTGATAATCCAATTTTATATCTTGTATAATGATAAAATCTATTCATCATCCAGTAAAAAATAGCATAGTTTCCTGTAACCCATGTATCTTCTGCATTTTTTATATCTCTATAGCCTTGAACAATTTTTTCTCCAATACAAAGTTTCTCATTCATTTTTGAATAAAAATTTTTAGAAACTATATTATCTGCATCAAATACGCAAAATGCATCATATTCATCCGGCTTGTTGGTTAAGATATAATCAAAAAACCATTCTAAAGCATAACCTTTACTTTTTTTAGTTTCAGAGTACCTTTCAAGAACAATCGCTCCAGCATCTTTTGCTACTTTTGCTGTATTATCTGTGCAATTGTCGGCTATGACATATATATCTAATAATTCTTCTGGATAGTCTTGATTCTTTAAACTTTCTATTAAATTGCTTATAACATTTTCTTCATTTCTAGCAGAAATTACAGCCATAAACTTATGTTTTTTATCAATAACTTTTTCTTTTTTAGGTTCTTTTGATAATGTAAAAAATATAATTACCACTTGATAAATACAGAAGAATGTTGTTATAAAAAATATTATTTGTTCAATATTTAATAATACTTCCATTATTTTCATATAAATTTTCCTTTTTACCTTATTTTGCCTTTTTATCCGGCGATTAATAATTATACCATTTTTGCACCTAAAAATCAATACATGTAATATAAATATGTAAACTATTTATATTACGCCTTTAATCATACCCTCTCCACTTCCCAAATTTCCATCTAGCATTTCATTTACGACATACTCTTTAAGTAATATTGGTAACTCTTTTGTTCTAAAACAATCTATAAAATATGTTCCTAGCGCATCCTCTATTTTTTCACTTTCCGGCGTTGCAACAAGATACATTACTTTCTCAGAAAGCGATTTTATTCCACACTTAACAATTGTATCCATTATATATTTAACATCTTCATGTTGAACATCTTGTTCTATTTTCTGATCAAACCATGTATTGTCTATTTTTTCGTTCGAAGAAGCACAATACCATAACTCGTCATACCATTCAGTAACCATACATAGATTTTTTTTGCCTACTTTTATGTTTATAACACAACCTTTTTCATCTAAATTGAACCAAATTGGCAGTGTCTTTCCAAATATTTCTTGAATGTTTTGTACCAACGACATAACTTCTTCTTTTCTTTCTTCCACAATTGCTCACCTTCCTACTCATAACCTAACACTTTTATTATAAGTCTTTTTAATAGTTTTTGTATAGTATTATTTTAATTTTATCAAATAAATACCACCATATCTGATTTAACGTAGCTTATGCTTGATCACCGTTATAATTACTTATGCTTATTTATAATAAAAATGTCAATCAGAAATCTACTCATTGACATTTTGGCTTTAGTCTTCTTTTACAATATTTTCTTCTATATTTTCAATATTTTCTTCGAGTATATTATAATAATTAATTTGTTTCAAGCTCGTTAGTTCTGTCCAAAAGATTTGAGTAATTGACTTTCTAGCAAATATATGGTATATTATGTTAGCTAACAGTTGTTTATTATAACTATTCATAATTAAGAATAACTTTAAATACTTTAGTTTTTTGTTAGTTCTATATAGCAAACAGCGAAAGGAGAACTCATATGCAAAAAAACAACCGGGCTGAAACTTGGAGGCTTGTCATTTCTCTTATTGCAACAGTAGTAATGCTTGCAACAGTTGTTTTGCAAATTACTATTAACAATCATTTGATACATATTATTGGTTGTGCCGTAATTGTTTTGTTGCTGATTCCTCTGCTTATTCTAGATAAAAAGTGTAGTACTGACAATTTTATCACTCATCTAATTTGGCTTGTTTTGTGGGTTGTCAATCTTGGAATAAATTGTATTTATTTTATTCGATAATAATACTACCGCCAATGAGTAAACACTCATTGGCGGTTTTGTTGTTAATAATAGTGAAAAATGAAAAGCGAAGAGAATAAAGAAAAAAGAATAGAGAATAAAGAATAATACAAAAGCGGCACTTAATGCACAACATCTTTTATTTATTATCTTAAACATTCTCAAATTAATAGTGAAAAGTTAAAAGTGAATAGTTAAAAGTACAGACTTGCTTTTAAATTTCTACCCTTAAATTAGCAAGTTACTCTTCACTATTCACTCTTATCTCTTCGCTCTTGCGAAGCAAGTCTGGCTGGGCTGGGAGGATTAGATCCGCCTCGTAACGCAACAGTCCACTGGACTGTTGCTTGTTCGTTAATCTTCGCCTCTGGCTCGCTTAACTCACACTCGTTTTCGAATCCTCCCATCCCATGCGAAAACAAAAATCCCACATCTTACGATGTGAGATTTCCGTTTTGGCTGGGCTGGGAGGATTCGAACCGCCGAGATGCCAGAGTCAAAGTCTGGTGCCTTACCACTTGGCTACAGCCCAATATTTAATTTAGTGGGGTGAAAGATGGGACTCGAACCCACGACCTCCAGGGCCACAACCTGGCGCTCTAACCAACTGAGCTACATCCACCATCTTTTCAAATGCACAATTGATTTTACAACATTTTTTCGCATTTGTCAATTATTAATCACTATTTTTACTGTGTTATTTTTATTATCCTTTATTTTCCTTTTTTTGCACAAAATAACACCTGGACAAGATTCTCATCCAGGTGTTGTTTTTTATGAAAAGAAACAGCTTGTTTCTTCGTTTACTTTTATCCAACGCGTTTCATTACTCCAGTCTGTAGGATCATTATACCATGGATTTGGATCAAAAACATATATAATGCCGTTAACACTTTTTATATCTCCCGCAACAGACGCTGAGCTCGGAGTTGTAATTCCCTTATCTAAATTTATTTTTATTGCTTGTTTATTTGTAATAATACTTCCACGATTATTGTTATGTACGTAGCCATTTTCTCTTACAATATAATATTCCCCATTGTACCCTATAACATCGCCTCTAACAATATTTAGCCCCTTATATTCATTAAGATTAGTTGGATTTTTTTCAAATTCCATGGTAGCAATGTCGCCTATCAAAAAATAATTTGTACCACTTATTGTGATATAATTATTAACTCCACCTCCACTTGGAGTTTCTGGTTCATCAGGTTCAGCCGGTTCATCAGGGTTGCTTGGCGTACTTGGAGAAGATGGAGTATCTCCTTCTGCATATATTCTATCTAAAACAGTTATTGCTCCATATTTATCAATTATATAAGAATTTCCTGTTTTATTAAATACTATCTTATATTCTCCTTTATCTGGATTTTCAGACACATAGCTTTCATCTATAATGGCGCTATGATCTTCTAGGCCTAATGCTAATTCTTCTTTTTCCACTTCACCTGTGAATATGTTTTCAGCATCTTTTAAAGCAATTTTTAATATTTGGGTTTCTTGAGCAATCTCCGCTTCTTTTTTTGCTTCTGCCGATTTGTTTATTGCATCCTCATTACCAATTAACGAAATAGCAGCCAGTATAATAACAACAATTATTGTAATTATTACTGTAATCATCGATACACCTTTATTGTTATTTATTTTCATCTTTCTTCCCCTCCGTACATTTTATTAATATAATATTACCAATAAAGAAATATAAAATCAACATTATATGTTCTCAAATTTATTTTTTACTAAATAAAAAACAAGAGTTACTTAATTGTAACTCTTGTGTCTTTTTAATTATAATATGGATTTTCTGGTGTATCCCAACCGGTTGGCAAGTCACTACCGTGATCTTCTGGCGGTGTCACTGGAGTTGGTGGCGTTACCGGCTCCACTGCAGGTGGTGTAACAACAGGTTCATCAGGAATTTGTACAACAGGAGGTTTAACTTCAACCTTCTTCGTTCCTACTGCAACTATTTTACTTGTCTGTTTGTAATTGTCTTTTGATATTAGCGTTCTTGATATTACATTTCCATTAGCATCTTTTATTATCTTATATGCTTCAGATTTATATCCATTCATAGGTGATTGAAGAACTTTCGTAGTACCTTCATTCATAGTATTATCATATTGTGTAACTGTTGTATATTTTATTGTTTCTAAGATTTTACTCTCCAATTCAACTATAACGTCTTTGTCTGATTTTAATCCATATATTTTTGTTATAGCTTTGCCATTCTTTACCGTTGCTTCAATTTTTATTGGTGTCTCTCTATTATTTTTAAATTTAAAATCTATTGAGCCATAAACAACTGTTGCATCCAAACTTGGGTCAACATATCCTGTATGCATCATATGTGCAGTTCTATCTGTTACATCTAAGTTTGCAAGCAATACAGCATTATAAAGTGTAGATGAAACTTGGCAAATACCTCCACCTAATCCATCAACAACTTTTCCTCCTGAAAACACATGAGCTTCCTTAAATCCTCTTGCTGCTGTTCTTTCTCCAACAACTTTGTTATAAGAAAATTCGTCTCCAGGATATAAAATTGTTCCATTTATATTTTTGGCTGCAACTTGTAAATTAGTAACTCTCGCTGTATATGATTGATCATATTTTGTTGTAAACTCTGCTAGGACATCTTTAAATAATACGTTGTCTAAATCTGCAACTTTTGTTTTTGGTTCTTCTTTTATCAAAATAATTTCTATTTTTTCTCCATCTTGCGCCTTATTATACGCTTCTTTTGCTTTTTCTTTATCGAAAGAAATTCCTTCTACTTCTTTTATTACTTCAAATGTTTCCCCAGCTTTATATGAAGCATCAACTTTTTCTACATATACTTTTTCATAAAGTTCTTCAATGTCAATACGATTAGCTTTTCCAATATCTACTGGTACTTCTAACATGTTTTCTTTTTTATTATCGCTCAATATTTTTTCAAGTTCTTCTTTTAATTCTTCCTTCTTTATTGAAATTCCATCATGACCTTTCGTTATGATGATTTTGTCATTTTCAACAACATGTGTATCATTAACCGTAGAATCTTTAATATTTGCTATCATTTCTAAAGTTACGACATCAAGCCTAGAATTGTCTACTTCCAATCCTTCAGAAATCTTATATTCTTTTCCTAAATATGAAGATAAAATTGTATAATTGTCAGCAATAATATTACCACTTCTTCCATACTCATATGCACGAGATAATAATGTTTTCTCATATGAAAGACCTAAATCATTAAATGTGTATTTAAATTCTTCTCCATTTAGTTTTAATATTACTTCTTTTTCTCTTAGTTTCGAAAGTTCGCCTACTATCTTTAAGTTAGCTTCTTCCTTTGTAAGCTCACCAACATATATGTCATTTACATATACGCCATTCAATATCTTTTCATTATTAATATTTATAATATAGAATATGACAGATACTAATATCGCTAACATAAATAAAATGCCTAAAGCAATTGCAATTCTTTTGGCTTTTTTTTCTTTTTTTCTAGAATATAGTATTTGATTCATAACACCTCTACCTTTCTTAAAACATCACATAATAATTTTACCATATTTTTCTACATATTTCAACAAAAAAAATAGGAATATTATAAATGTTCGCTTTTTAAGCAATCCAATTATAATTATCCCTATTTTTATACTCTATTTAAAAAATACCTCTTCTATACTAGCTTTAACAGCTTGACTTATGCTATACATCGTTTTCATAGACGGGTTTGTTCTTGAGCCATTTTCTAAGTGAGATAAATACCCGACAGATATACCTGTTTTTTCTGATAATTCTTTCAATGTAAGTTTTTGTTTCTTTCTATAATATCTAAGTTTATTATCGCACATACCTCTCACTTCTCCTTTGTTTGTCTTTTAGTCAATAATATCATAACCGTTTTTTAAAATCAATGTTTTATTGTCAAAAAAACAATTATACTACTAGACAAATTTCTTGCTCTCTTATATAATGTTTTCATAGATTTTATGGAGGAATTATATATGATTGGTAAGGTTATTCGAGAAGAAAGAATGAAAAGAAAAATCACATCAAAAGCATTTGCTGAAACTATTGGTATTGATAATGGTTTCTTGACTCATATTGAAAAGGGAGAAAGAAATCCTAGCAGAACCGTTCTTAATAAGATTTGCAAAGAATTAGATTTATCATACGATTTTATGCTTTCATTACTTCAAAATTCTTTATCAGATGTTTCTGCTGATTACGATGTAACTACTTATACCCCTACTAATAAAGTTTTATATGCTGAAAATATTTCTCTTATCGAATGCCCAAAGCTTTCAGATTCTGTTTCATTTGTTACTCGTATGCCAGACGCATCTATGGAACCCATTATTATGAAAGATAGTTTGCTACACATTAAATATACTTCCTTCATAAATAGCGGAGATATTTGTATAGTAGTATTAAATAATAAAACTTTAATTAGAGAATTTAAATCGAACAAAGAAACTATTAAATTAATTCCTGGTAATTCATCATACGAAACTATCAAAATAAATCCTGGCAAAGATTCTCTTGATATAATCGGAAAAATAATTGCATATTAATTTAAAAATATATTGCTATTTTATTTTTTTAATTATATAATCTTTGTATGAATATTAAACAAAAGATAATAAGGAGTGAGTTCGAGTGACAATTACTGATGCTGTTTTTTTTGATACAGACAAATTAATAGAAGGAAGAACTGTCAAACTTACATATAACGGAACTTTAGTTGAAAACGGAGCTTCTGAAATATATGTTCATTTTGGATTTGGTCTTTTATGGGACAATTTACAAGAATTAAAACTAGAAAAAGTGGGCGATGCATACGAAACTGAAATTACATTGATTTCTTCTGAAAATATTAATTTCTGTTTTAGAGATGGTGAAAATAACTGGGATAACAATAATGCTCAAAACTACACAGCTCCAATTTCAAAAGTTGAAATTACTGTAGCAAAAGTAGACTCTACAGCAATTGAAGTACCAAGACTTAAAAAAGGTTATTTATTAATGAAGAAGATTAAACTTGCTTTTTATAAAACTGTTGTATTTTTATCAAACACTTTTACTGGTGAATGGAAAAAGAAAAAAGCAAAAGATGTATAAAGTTTATTAAAAGATCGCAGTTATGCGGTCTTTTGTTTTTAGGAGGTTATATATGAATAAAACTGTTTTAATTACTGGAGGTTCTCGTGGCATTGGAAAAGCCATGGTTTATAAATTTGCACAAGCTGGATATAATGTTTTGCTTAATTTTAATAAGTCAGAAGATATATCTAATCAAATTGCTCGAGAATTAAATAATGTAAAAGTTTATGGAGCAGATGTTGCAGACAGAAACAAAGTTATCAATATGGTGAACTATGCTATTGAAAATTTTGGCAAGATTGATGTACTTATAAACAATGCCGGAATTTCTTCAAATGGACTTTTGCAAGATTTACCTTATGAAGAATGGCAAAGAATTATGAACGTTAATCTAAACGGCGTGTTTAATTGCACGCAAGCAGTTCTTCCCGGAATGATTGAGAGAAAAGCTGGGAAGATTATTAATATTTCTTCTATATGGGGTATGGTTGGTGCTTCAAATGAAGTTGCATACTCTACTTCAAAAGCCGCTGTGATAGGTATGACTAAAGCTCTAGCAAAAGAAGTTGGTCCTAGCAACATACAAGTGAATAGTATCGCACCAGGAATCATTATGACAGATATGGTTTCAGACTACTCTCTTGAAGAAATGAATGCGATTACAGACCAAATTCCTCTTGGTAAAATTGGTTCTTCAGATGATATAGCGAACCTTGCTCTATTCCTTGCAAGTGACGAAGCAAATTATATAACTGGCCAAGTTATTTCTCCAAACGGTGGTTGGGTAATTTAGGGAATATTGACAGGTTGACATAAATGTGATATTATATATTCGTAAATTTTGACTCTAAAAAGGCTAAGATTATTATCAAAGCTATCAGCTTTTGTGTAAAATCTTAGCTTTTTTGACAACAGAAAGGATGGTTTTCCAAATGCGGCAAGAACTTCAGAACATCTTTTCACTTAACTATGACCCTACTGCATTTGATGACAAAGAAAAAGAAGTTAGACGTCTGCTCAACTTGGTGAAAGAGTGTTCTTCGGAAAAAGAACTGGTTAATTTTGCTACTGAAACAAAGTTTGACATTCGTGTACGTGTAGCTGCTGCAGAAAAGGTTAAAACTTTTTCGCACCTAGAGCATCTGCTGTGGCAAGCTTTTATCCAGTCTTCACTTGCCAACTGTACGGTAACGGTAATTGCAGCCAAAAAACTCAATGTGAATGACATGAAAAATCATGCGCTGCGTCCCGTGCTAATGACGGTAAATCTCTATGGTTTTCATGATCTCATCGAGGAAGCGATTCCTCTGGTAAGTGATGTGAATCTGCTGGAGGAATTCATTAACCTTGCCAAAAGGTTTTCACCAAAACTGGAACAGCTTGCATATGAGCGAGCTATGGAACTTCTGTAACAAGAACCGAGCGAAGAAATTTTCTTCGCTCGGTTTTTGTTGAAAAATTTTATACTCTATGCTATAATTTGCTCGATTTATAATTACTTTATTTATTTCATTACGCTCACAACAAATAATTTTGAAGGAGGAAAACAAAATGAGCGAACTTAAACTTCAAAAACGGGAATCTACATTTTTCACAACTTACAGCTTGCTAAAAGCTGGTGTGCGTCCTACTGACATCTCTGAGGTTAAAGGTCTTATCGGTGAAATTATGCTTCAAAATAACCTCAAAGAAGAAATGGTGCATGAAATTAAAACACATTATTCTGCACAAAATGATGAGCTTGTTATTGACATTGTATATTGCACATTCATGAGTCCTAAAAAAATTGCAGCATTGCCTCGCGAAGAACTCATTCATGCTGCATTGAATCAAATGGGATATTCTGACGAAAATATTATTGGCATTAAGTATGCACCTATTTCTGAATTTTCTACTGAAAAGACATGGATTGCTACAGTACATGATAAAAAGTATGATATGATGAAAGACGATGTCGCTACCTACAATGCAAGAGATTATTATTCTTCTCTCACTGCTATAGTAGATGAAGTCCTCGGATTCCACTTATGTTTTAATTTTGTATAAAATTTAAGGAGCCTAGAGTAGGCTCCTTATTTTTATTTCACAAAAGGCAAAACATTAAAATAGTCATTCATACTTATAAATTTCTGATAAACAAGACTTTCGGTAGAAAGAGGTACTTCAAAGCATACTTTATTAAGATACGTTAGCAGGTGCTCAATACGTCTAATCTCTTCTATGCCAAAACCTTCACGATTAAAATATGCAAGTGTAATATGCGGAGTAAACGGATATGGCAACGAGCGTATTTTATCTACATGGCAGTACAGATCCATGAGTTTTTCATAATCGTCTTCTGTAGCCGGACGCAGACCTAAAACCAAACTAGTATTTACCATGTTGAATGCACATGTAGTTATCATACTTATTGTTTGAGGCTTCACTTTCAACGCTTCAATCAAGCGCGCCATCAAAACTTCCGTTTCAAACATACTCTCCGTCACATCATAATCACATACGGCTGATGCATTCAAATCATGCAATGTCATATGCAAAGTATGTTCTTGTAGCATTTCTGCAAAGCAATGTGGCACAGCTTCATACAATGGTTTAATATATCGTTCAAAAATAATTTTTTTCTGCACTTCACTTAAATTGAATACCACAGTGTCTCCTACAAAAGTACTAAAGCTTCTATCCTCTCTCACTTTGCCTGGTATCGAACCACTCGGCACAAATCTTTCAACTCCAAAATGAAAATCAGGCTTCTGAAAAGAAAGGATCCGATGCATAAAATTGTCAAAACCTTCATAGCTACTCATATTTTCGCCTAAATCAAACGACAGAAAATCTTCCCGTTTCATGTTTTTTCCTCCTTTTAAGTTAGAAAATATTTGCATATATTAACGTATTGGTATTATATAGAGGTAATTTTATATTGTCAAGATGCTAAACTAATGCCAATTGGGATGCCAATTGGGACGGACTCATTGGCATTTTATCATATAACTCTTTTTAAAAATGTAAAACACACTTGACATTTTGTTTAATAGGTAGTAAAATGAAAATGTAAAGTTTACTTTACTATTTGTGAAAGGAGCTGATTGTTTGCATAACAAAATAAAAGAATTGCGAAAAGAAAAGAAAGTAACACAAGATGATTTAGCTGGAGCAGTAAGCGTAACTAGACAAACAATTATTTCATTAGAAAACGGGAAATATAATGCGTCCTTACAACTTGCTCACAAAATTTCGAAATACTTTAACATGAAAATTGAAGATGTTTTTATTTTTGAGGAGGAATAACTATGGATTTTAAAAAGACACTTAAATCAAGATTGTATATTGCCATTATCTACATTGTACTTGGTATAATAATTTTTGCTGCATTTATAAATAGACAAGATGATAATTATATATCAACTTTTGGTTTTATTTTAACTTTACTAGGAATCGTTCGCATAAGAAATTATTTTCTTATTACTAAAGATGATGCAACTATAAAAAAACAGCAAATTATCGAAACAGACGAAAGAAATCTCACAATTATAAGCAAAGCTAAGAGTACTGCATTTTCTATATATATTATACTTTCGTGTTTATCAGTAATTATTCTTTCATTTTTAAATCTGCATGACATTGCACAACTAATTTCCTATTCCGTTTCTCTTTTAGTCGTATTATATTGGATTTGCTACTTGATATATCAGAAAAAATTATAGTTTATATACCAAAAATAGTAAATATTTAAAAGTACATGAAAAAAGCAGATTTCAAAAGAAATCTGCTTTTTATGGAGCCAGTGATCTGAGTCGAACAGACGACCTACTGATTACAAGTCAGTTGCTCTACCAACTGAGCTACACTGGCGATTTGGTGACCCGTAGGAGAGTCGAACTCCTCACTCCGCCGTGAAAGGGCGATGTCTTAACCGATTGACCAACGGGCCATAGATGGTGAGCCATCCGCGATTCGAACGCGGGACAACTTGATTAAAAGTCAAGTGCTCTGCCAACTGAGCTAATGGCCCACGTGCAGTCACCAACAACTGCTTCTCTATACTACAACATTTTTCACCATCTGTCAACAACTTTTTTGAAAAAATATTTTTATTTTTAATCAACAATGATGTAGCACTAAAAAACGCTTAATATCATTATCCTTATTCTACCTAAATTTGCTTTTTTCAGCACTTCTTGCTTCTATCTTTCTACTACTTCTTTCTTTTGTATCACATTTCCATTTACTCTCAGTTTTTCTTCGAGTTCCCCCTGATATCTTTTTTCAAATTGTCTCGATAACGTACCACCTCTAGGCCATTGAATCCTTGAACTTCCTTCTTTAAAAATAAAATCCAAGTCTAGTATAACCAATTCGCCCGGTCCTAATTCCTCTACTTGCTTATCTTCATCAAATCCTACATTATCATGATGTACCTTTTCAATACCTTTAAAATGAACTCTATTACTTTTTAAAAGTCTTCCAACATTACTTTTTTTAGCATCCGTCCAAATCATCCCTTCTTCTCTAAGTTCCTTATAAATCATATATAATTCTTCTTCTGCAGGAGGTGTACTTACATCACATTTTTCTAAAATTTCAATATTTACTGGCTGTTTTATTCCAAGTGCATTACACGAATTTTGAACGGTTCTAACAATTGGTTGTAAAAATCTTTTTGAATTTTTGGGAATACCATATGCTAACGGTGGTCTTCCTATTTTTAAAACTTTATCTCCAACCTCAAAGACATTGGCAAAACCACCCTTTGAAAGGTGTCTAATCTCAGAAGGTGCAACTTGTTCATTTTTTACAAGATCCTGTATCATCAAAACCAACATTTCTCTTACATTTGATTGACCATCTTCTATTGTATCGCTTATTTTTACTGGAGAGTTCTGTCCTAACATTTCTTTGGCAATATCATTAATTCTAGAATCTACTATTTCATTTAAACCCTTCGTATCTACACCAGCATTTCCTAATTGTTCCAAAGTTTTTAACGGTGAATTTGTAACAGAAACTAAAGTAGCGGCATATTCGCTCAAAAAAGCTACTCCTTGTTCATCTTTTTTTATTTCTTCAATATAACCAGTTACATCGCTTGGATGAATACTGCCTGTTCGTACAGCATTAGCTAACACAGCCATATATTCTTCTCTAATTTCTTCTCCATAGAAGAACCCACCATTATTTTTAAAAAATAATGCTGATAAATCCACTTTATCCCTATCTATTTTCCCATACAATTCTGCAACATTTCCTGTTAATAATTTATCTGAATATTCAGCGGCTTTAAGATTTTCAATTATTGAATACGAAACCCCGGGATAACTTCTGTTAAGTAGTTCTATAATACTTTCTAAAGAATTTTGGGCAGCACCAAATACTAACTCTGCTATTTTAGAATCTTTTCCGCATTCTTCCAATACTGTCCTAAATTCTGAAGGATCCATTTGTGATATTATATCTCCAAAATTTTTCAAAACATATTTAGCAGTATCTTTTCTCCAGAAATCTATTCCCTTTCTTTTTGGTTCTGTTAAAGTTTTTATCTGTTTAATCATCATATACCATGAAAATTCACCATTTTCTATTGCCTGCTTAATTTTAGGATTTACCATCTTTAACTCCTTAATTATACATTTTATATGTATAAAGTTTATCACAAATCAAACTACTTTATATATAAAAAAGATAGTTTAAATACATTTATGTTTTAAACTACCTCCTTAAATTTTTTATTTATTTGCTTCATTAAGTTTATTAACTAATTCGTCAACATCAATTCCGTGTACAGCACAAGCTTCTTCAAGAGATTCAGCAGATGCTGCAGGACAACCTAAACAATGCATCCCAGCTTCTAATAAAATTGGAGCTAAATCAGGGTTGATTTCTAATACTTCTCTTATTATAGTTTCTTTTGTTATCATTCTCTTCACCTCCATTTTCACTATCTTACTTTACACATTTTTTAGCCAAAAGTCAAGATATTATTGCTTTGCCCGTCTTTTTGTCGAATTTTATCGAACGGTTTTTACCCCTTTTTTATAAAAAAATCTAGACATTAAAATTTTTAATGCTATAATCCACTTAAAAGGTGGTGATAATTTTGAAGATATCACATTGCTACCTTTGCTTATTTCTAATAACTTTTTTAGTTCCACTCATTTTGAACTCTATATTATCTTTTCAAGCAATTTTAAATTTATTCTTTTATTTTGTAATAATTCATTTCGTTGTTTCATGTTATATTGTTTATTCATTGTTTGAGATTAATATTATGCACGAAAAGCAGGGCTCAAAACTTATTCTAAGCAAAGGTAAGATTTTGTCTGATAGGAGTGATTACGATTATAAATTCCAAACTCATTAGTTCAAAATATTTTTTTATGCTTACTTTTATGATTTGCGGGGTAGTTTTTAACTATTTATTATTTTTAAAACTATTCACCAAACACTCGATAAGCTTTATCCTCCTTGGCAACACATTTGACATTAATTCTTCTCTCTGGGAAGTTATAGCAATTGTTTATTTCCTAAGTGTTATTATTTCATACTTTTCAATTTCATATACTCTTTCAAAACATCTATTTAAAAACTTTTCTCCCTCAACTCCTGCCCAACATTACGAAAACAGCAAAGCACATTTATTTATAGGTACTGATATAGAAAGTGATACACCGATTATTATTCCAGAAAAAGGACTTTATCAAAATATTCTTATAACCGGAACAATAGGTACTGGAAAAACATCTTCTGCCATGTATCCTTTTACAAAACAACTCCTCGAAAAAAATATTGGAATGTTAATATTAGATGTAAAAGGAAACTTTCACACTAAAGTCCTCGAGTTTACCAAACTGCTAAATAAAAAAGTAACTGTTATTGAATTGAATGGTAAATATACTTATAACCCACTAGACAAACCAAATTTAAAACCTGCTATACTTGCCAATCGACTCAAAACAATTCTTACTTTGTTTTCAAACAAAAACACCTCAGATTCATATTGGCTTGATAAAGTTGAGTCGTATATCTCAGAATGCATCAAGCTGTGTAGGTTATACAACGACAAATATGTAACTTTTCTTGAACTTCACAAATTAATTAATTCTCCTTCATATCTTGAAGAAAAAATTTCCTATGTTAAAAACTTATTTTTAAGCGGTAGGTTATCTGATTCTGAAGTTTTCGATTTCAGCACTTGCATAGATTTTTTTAGAAATGAGTATGCTCATCTTGATTCAAAAGTTCTATCTATAATTCAATCTGAAATTACAAGAATAACTCAAATCTTTGTTAACGACCTCGATGTATCAAACACTTTTTGCCCTCCTAAAGATAAAAATACTTTTGAAGGTTTTCATAATTTGAAAGATGATATTGTTGTCTTAAATATGAATGTAGCAGAATATCGCAATCTTGCAAAAATTATAGCAAGCTATTTAAAACTTGATTTTCAATCTGAAGTATTAATGCGTTTATCTAAAAACACTCAGACACCAGTAGCATTTATATGTGATGAATATCACGAATATGCAACAGAAAATGATGCAGATTTCTTTTCCCAAAGCAGAGAAGCTAAATGTATAAATATTGTTTCTACCCAAAGCTATACTTCTCTTCTAAATTGTATGAATAATCAGAATGCTGCAAAAGTTATTATACAAAGTTTAGTAAATAAAATTTGGTTTAGGACTGACGATATGTTTACTATTGAAGAAGCTCAAAAACAATTAGGCAAAGAAGATAAAACCAAAATTAACAGAAGTATTTCTGAAAACGCAAAAGAAACAAAATACAATTATCTTTTAAAAACTTTTAAATCTGACGGTTCAAATTTATCTGAAAGTATTAGTACAAATGTATACCACGATTACATTTATGATTTCAATACGTTTTCTAGAGATTTAAAAACTTTTCACGCAATTTGCTTTATATCTACTGGCTTTGAAATTTTAAAACCTAAAGTAGTAAAACTATCCCCTATAAGCTCAATACATAAATTAATTTAATAATTATGGAAGTTCTATTAATGTGGTCCTTTTTTGTTTTTTCTATTAGCCCCCTTATCCGAAAAACATCATCCCCATTTTTGGGCCACATTAATAGAGCTTCCATATAAGAAAGGATTTATTATGAAAAAAACATTGATTTTAATTTTATTATTTCTATTTTTACTCACAAGCGTATCTTATTGCGCTTCAGATCCTAAACTTATAAAAACTATAAATAGTGGCCTAACTAAGATAAAAGATTGGATTATAAAACTTTCGACTCCTGCAGCTGCAGTAGCCATTGGAACTGGAATTCTTATGAAAAAGTTTAGTTTCGGCGATGAAGATAGGATCGTTGCTGGTAAAAGATTAATTAAAAGCACAATATTTTCTTATGCTTTTATACTTTGCGTAGATTTAGTATTAAGCACAATTCAAACATTAGCAAAAGGATAGTGATTTTATATGGAACCTGTTTCAGAAGAAATTATAAATGAAATAGATATTGGTTCAGTAATTGTTGATACCATAAATTCTCTTTGTCACTCACTCTTTTCTTCTATAGACAATGCAATATATCCAATTTTAGATGACATCGTTTTTATTTCTCCAGATATAACAGAAACTAATTATTTAGAAAGAATTTTTGGTACAAATTCAAACACAGGACTTCTTATTCTTGCAAATTCTCTCATCCTAGCATTTATATTGTATTATTCCGTACGAAGATTTATTTCATTCTATGCAGGAAATGAAGTTGAATCACCATATATATTTTTGATAAAAGGAATATTTATAACTATATTAATGAATTTTTCGTTAGAACTTTGTAGTACGCTAATTTCTTTTACTTATGAAATCACAAATTTTATCACTGCACTCGGCCAAAATATTTTTAGCAAAGAAGTCTCTTTCGCGTCTTTAATAAATATTTTAAATTCATCTTTCGCATCAGACTTCAATGTATTTTCGTTAGATGGTGTATTAAGCGGAATGCTTTCTGTTTCATCATTCTCTTTAATAATTAGTTTTGCTCTTCGATATATAATGATTAAAGTTTTAGTTCTTTCCGCTCCTTTTGCTTTTTTGTGTCTTCTTAACAAAAGCACAACCGGATTCTTTAAAAGTTGGTATAGAAGTTTGCTTTCGCTTTTACTGGTCCAAATATTAATTGCACTAATTTTACTTTTGCCTTATGCAATTATCAAAGATTCTTCTTCAGAAATATTAAATAAAATTTTAATTATTGGTGCTATAAACGCACTGCTAAAGTCAGGACAATTTATCAAAGAATTTATGAGTGGTATTGGCATAAGTAGTAATTTTCAAAGTCGGAGTTTCTGGTCTTAAATCAATTTTCTCGAGGTGATTATGTTTAAATTTATATTTCCTTTAAATTACAAATATCCCGAAAAGCTATTAGGTATTATTGAATATAGAATTCTACTCCCCTTATGCTGCTATGCTGGACTACTCTTTTTGATTTTACATAATTTGAGTTTTGCTTTTTTTACTTCAGCAAGCATTTTCATAATTTTGTTCTTTCCAATCTTTTTACTATCGATTAATAATATTAATGGTGAGCCAATTTACTCGTTTATTTTTGCTTTTATTTGCTTTCATTTAAATTCAAAAGTTTATTTGTTTAAAAATGATTGCAAAATTATCTAAAAAACGATATTATTGGTACACGGGGTGAGTAAGAATGAATTTTGAGCAAAATCTATCAATGCTTTTTTCAGATTTAAATGTACCAGAAGTATTCATAACAGAGCATTTCTGTATGGCAAACGGTGACTATATAAAAGTATATATTTATTGCATGTTTTTATGTAAATATAATAGTGAAATTTCTCCATTAGATCTTTCTAAGAAATTATGTTTGCCATTAAAAACTGTTGAACTTGCCCTTAAATATTGGGAAGAACAAGACATTATAATAAAAAAGCAAAATACATACATATTATCTGATTTAAAGAAGCTTGAAGTGGATAAATTATATAAACCAAAAGTAACCTCTTCTTTAGAAGATGCTTTAGATACAAATTCAAAAAATGTTCTTAGAACTCAAGCCATAAACGAAATCAATTCTGTATTTTTCCAAGGAGTAATGTCTCCTACATGGTATACAGATATAGATACACTATTTGTTAAATATCAATTTGATGAAGATGTTATGATTTCTTTATTCCGTTATTGTTTTGACAGACAAGCTCTTCATAAAAAATATCTTTTCACTGTAGCTGAAGCTTGGCATTCAAACAACATTAAAAACATGAACGATTTAGAAAAATATTATCTTCAATACGAAAAATCAAATCAAATGAAAAAAACTATCTGTAAAAAACTGGGGATTACAAGAAAACTTTCTCAATACGAAGAAGCCTATGTAGACAGATGGACTATTGATTATAATTATCCGATTGATATTATAGAACTTGCTCTTAAGAAAACCACATCAAAAGCTAATCCAAGCTTTGATTATATCGATAAAATAATCACTGATTGGCACGAAAAGAAATTAGTAACAGCTGATGAAATTCAAGCTTATTCAAAAGAGCAAAAAGAAAAATATAAAACAGTTAAAGAAGTAGCAAAAACAATTACTCCCAAATATACAGATGGAGAAACAAATCAATATAATGATTTAAGTAAATTTTATGCAAATATATAGAAAGGATTTTAAGTATGCAGTCTGATGTTTTTAAAACAATCGAACGAAATTTTGAATACAAAAGAAACACTGCTATAAAAGATGCAAATGCATTAAAAGAAGAAACATATGAAAAATTTCCAAGATTAAAAGAGATTGATAATTTAATATTCAAATGTGGCCTTCAAGCTTCTAAAGCTACAATTGCCAACGCATCAGACAAAGACACAATTCTTTCTGAATTAGAAGAAAAAATGTCTGACCTAAAAAAAGAACGAGATGAAATATTAATCAAAAACAACATTTCGTTAGATCCAAAGTTTGAATGTACTAAATGTAATGATTCGGGATATGAATTATTATCAAACGGAACAAAAATGTGTACTTGTTTCAAACAAGAATTAATTAATGAAGCATATAATAAATCTAATTTATATAGACTTCAAGAAGATACTTTTTCTTCGTTTGATTCTGCACTATTCTCAGACGAAGTTAATACACAAAAATATGATGCAAGTATCTCGCCAAAGCAAAACATCGAACGAATAAAAAACATTTGTGAAGAATTCATTTCAAACTTTGATAATCCATCTCAAAAAAATTTATTATTCACAGGAACACCTGGAATTGGCAAAACATTTTTATCAGGATGCATTGCAAACGAATTATTAAACAAAGGATACACTGTTTTATATCAAACAGCACCAGTTTTATTAGATCGTATTTTTGAATATAAATATAACAACAAAGAAACATCAAAAGAATTATATGACAATTTATTTAATGTAAATTTATTAATTATTGACGATTTAGGCACAGAAAATCTTACATCAGCCAAATTCTCTGAACTATTCACAATAATTAATTCAAGATTATTAAATCCACAAACGAAAACAATAATATCAACAAATCTATCACTAGAAAACCTTGCAAAAAACTATGATGACAGAATATTATCTAGATTAATAGGAAACTTCAATATATGCAAATTTTTTGGAGAGGATCTGAGATTAAAAAGATAAAAAAGCAGGTGTTTTGACACCTGCTTTTTTATTTCTGATACTTCCGTGCGTATCGAAGCTTCCGAAGGAAACAATTCCGCTGACGGAAAAAGGCGAATCGCCACCCGCGTAGCGGCCGTCTGCGGAAACGAACTGCATTACAGCAATTTGCTATGATGCTCACGCATTCAGTCTACGAACCAATCGCACTTCCTTTTTACATGCGACCGATTCGTGTCCACATCTTTACAAAACTCCCATTTTGTGGTATTATGTAAATGTATAGTTTTGTTTATACATTTTTCCTCGTTTCTCACCCGACTCTCTCAATCTTCAACTTACTTTAAGGAGGAACAAACACTATGGCTAAGAAGAATCGGAAGAAAAGTCTCCCTACCGGCGCGAAGGAAAGCACTGAAGGACGCGTGAACCGCATCAACAATACCCGAAAGTGCTGTACGTTGGTGCACCAGCCCAAAAAGGGGTGCGGATACCGCCGGAGGGACAAGTACCCCCATCGCTCGTGGGAGGGAGCGTACTGATTCGGGCACCCCGGTGAGGGGTGCTTTTGTTTTATTCTTCTATTTCTTCTGGACTTATTTTAGCAACGCTTACTACTTTTCCGCCATCGTTTGATCTCATTAAAGTTACACCTTGTGTTGATCTTCCTAAGATGCTAACTTCTTTTACTTCTAAACGAATTACTATTCCTGTGTCTGTAATTAGCATTACATCATCATCGTCTGTTACTATCTTTATTCCAATTACTTTTCCTGTTTTTGGTGTCGTTTTGTATGTTATTACACCTTTTCCAGATCTATTTTGAACTCTATATTCTTCTAGTTCTGTTCTCTTACCAAATCCATTTTCTGTAATTGCAAGCAAGCATGCTTTTTCGTTATATATTGGTTCCATTCCAACAACATAATCGTCGTCATCTAATTTTATTCCAATTACACCTTGTGAAACTCTACCAACCGAACGAACATCACTTTCAGCAAATGTTATTGACATTCCTTCATGAGTAACCATTACAATATTTCTTTCGCCGTCTGTTAATCTAACATCTATTAACTCATCTTCATCTTTTAATGCGATGGCTTGTAATCCTGATTTTCTTACATTGTTGTATTCCATTAACTTAGTCTTCTTTATCATTCCACCACGAGTTGCCATTAATAAATATTGATCTTCTGTGAATGCTTCTATTGGAATAACAGCTGTTACTCTTTCATCTCCGCCCAATTGTAATAAATTTACTAATGCTGTTCCTTTAGCCGTTCTACCAGCCTCTGGTACTTCGTATCCTTTTAATCTATATGCTTTACCTTTGTTTGTGAAGAACATTATTGTGCTATGTGTTGATGATGTGAATATTTGCTCCACAAAATCTTCTTCTCTTGTTTGGATACCTGTAATACCTCTTCCACCTCTTCTTTGAGATCTATATGTATCTATTGGCATTCTCTTAATATATCCAAAGTGTGTTAAAGCAATTACTGTATTTTCTTCTTTTATTAAGTCTTCAGCTTCAAATTCACCTTCAGCAGCGATTATTTGTGTACGTCTGTCATCACCATATTTGTCTTTCATTTCAATCAATTCTTCTTTTACTATTTGACACACAAGTCTTTCGCTAGCTAAGATTTCTCTAAATCTTTCGATTTGTTTCATTAACTCAGCATATTCTTCTTCAATTTTTTCACGTTGTAATCCTGATAACGTTTTTAATCTCATTTCAAGAATAGCATTTGCTTGGATTTCGGAAAGATTAAATCTCTTCATTAATCTTTCAGCAGCATCATCATAAGCAGCTCTAATAATTGCGATTACTTCATCAATATAATCTAATGCAATTTTTAATCCTTCTAAAATATGTGCTCTTGCTAATGCTTTATCTAAATCGTACTTTGTTCTTCTAACTATAATATTCTTTCTATGATCAATGTAGTGCTCTAACATTTCACGAAGTGTTAATATTTTTGGTTCGTTATTTACAAGTGCTAACATTATTGCACCAAACGTATCTTGCATTTGTGTATTTTTTAATAATTGGTTTAAAACTATTTTAGGATTTGCATCTCTCTTTAATTCAATAACAATTCTCATACCATCACGGTCTGATTCATCTCTTAAATCTGAGATTCCTTCTATTCTTTTATCTTTTACTAAATCAGCAATATTTTCTACAAGTCTTGCCTTGTTTACTTGGTATGGAAGTTCATTTACAATAATTCTATATCTTCCATTTCCATGTTCTTCTATCTCTGTTTTAGCTCTAACAATAATTTTTCCTCTACCTGTTAGATATGCATTTCTTATTCCTTCTCTTCCAACTATAATACCACCCGTTGGGAAGTCTGGTCCTTTTACTATTGATAATAGTTCGTCATCTGATACATTATCTTCATCTATTAAAGCAACAATCGCATTTACTATTTCTGTTAAATTGTGCGCTGGTATATTTGTTGCCATACCAACAGCAATACCTGAAGAACCATTTATTAATAAGCTTGGAACTCTTGCTGGTAAAACAGTAGGCTCTTGCAATTTTTCATCATAGTTTGGCATGAAATCAACTGTGTTTTTATCGATATCAGACATCATTTCTGATGAAATTTTTGGCATTTTTGCTTCAGTGTATCTCATTGCGGCTGCGCTGTCGCCATCTACGCTACCAAAGTTACCATGTCCATTTACTAAAGGATATCTCAAAGAAAAATCCTGTGCCATTCTTACAAGAGCATCATATACAGAAGCATCTCCATGTGGATGATATTTACCTAAAACGTCACCAACGATAAACGCTGATTTTCTGAATGGTTTATCAGGTGTTAATCCTAATTCATTCATAGAATATAAAATTCTTCTATGAACCGGTTTTAAACCATCCCTTACATCTGGCAAAGCTCTTTGCACGATAACACTCATTGCATAGTCAATGTAAGATTTTTTCATCTCTTTTTCAATGTCAACAAGTATAACTTTTTTTGCATTTTCTCCCATTTTATATTTCTCTCCAATCTTTCATTTGTTTCAGTATTCATGCCGTTTTCACGGCACATAGACTACATGTAAATTATACTAAAACAGATGTTTAAATGCAAGGAAAAATGGGAAAAATATAGGTATATTTTGGGTGAAAACATACCTTTTTCTCGCAAATTTGTTGACTTTTTATGTAAATTATGTTATAATTTAATCGTTGGTTATAAATAAAACAAGTGACTTTTAGAGCAAGAGCTAGAAACTTGCTCTATACTAATCTTAAGGAGTAATAAAAATGAATAAAATTGAAAAACAGCTAAATACACCTAACAGCGCAAGTGTGTCTCTAGCCGTTAGAAATGTCTCACTAGCAAAAAAGAGAAATGCAAGAATACTTTGGTCTTTTATTTGTATTTCTTGCTTTACAATATCAGTGTGTATCGGATACGTAGGCACATTCTTATTATTTAATTAGCTATAATCCCCGCTTCCGCAACTATGAAAATAGTTGCTTTTGACCGCCAAGCAAGATGCTGGTGGTTTTTTTGTGTCCTTTTATGCTAATTTTTGGCACAATTCTATTTCAAACTGCGATAATTGTTTATTGTTTTTGTTTTTATAAAGCTCACATTCATTTAAAATTTGTTTTCCTCTCTGTATAACATCTTCTATCGGCATCACTTTATTTAAATCTGTTTTTAATGTTTTAGATACCCTATCGATTGTTTTTTCATCATTTTCAGAGAATGCTTTTTCTATTTGAATACATTTTTTATTTATTCTTGAAATTGTATTTTTTTGCTTTTCCATCACAGTTTTTAATTCATCTTCAAATGCTCTATCCAAAATTAAATTTTTACCAGACTTTATTGTATTTTTTACTGACGTAGGAATTTTAAAAGCCGATACTGCAAGATCAATTCCTTCTGAAAGCCCTTTTTTTAGATCACCTTCTTTTATTGCCTCAAGTATACCTTTTATATCATTAAATGTACTTACTTTCATCCCCATACTTTTCATTCCACTTTTAAGCGCTGTTTCTGTAACATCATTTGCAATTCCTTTAAAATCAAACTTCTTAATTCCATCTTTTACTACATCCTTATATTTATCAGGAATTTCTATTAATTCTCCAATTTTATTTACTGCATTAGAAAATGCATCTCCAATATTTTCAAATATATTTTTAGATTCTTCCGTTAAAATAATTTCATTATTTTTTTCTAAATTTAATTCTAATACTTTCTCCATAATTATCCTTTCTACTCGTCTACTTCTTTAACTTTTTGTGATAAAAATACTAATAACCACATACTAATAAAATTCCAATATAATATTAATTTTCCGACAATACTTTTTTGCATAATCATATAATTTTCTTTATTGTTACCAATAAAAGAAAAATAGACTATTAAATCTAGTAGCACCAAAATCATTAATACTATTCTTGCTCCTTTTGTTTCCTCTTTTCTAGCTAGCTTTTCTTTTTGAATTATAGAAATCATATAGTAGCTTTTATTTATTAATTCGGCAAAAGAGCCTCCGCTTATGTAGCAGTTTTTTATATTACTAAAAAGTTTTTCCAATTCTTTTATCTTTATTTTTTCATTTAAATTATCTATTGCATTTTCAAATTTTATTCCACTATTTATTTCTATTAGAAATTTATTAATGTATGATTGCAACGGCTCTATTGTTTTTGATTCTTTAATAGCATATATAATGTCGTTATTTATTTGTGTATAATTTTTTAGTTGCAACAAAAAATTAGGTATTATTTTTTCAATTTTGTCATCATTATAATCTGCAATTAATTTTAATATCACAATAGGTGTAAACACTGTTGGCATCGCAATTATAAACGATAACACTCGTGCTTCAAATATTTTTAACGCAACTATATAACACAGTATTGAAAACATCAAACCTATAAAAATTAAACTCAATGGATTCATTAATATTCCTTGCTTTATTCCTGCCCTTTCAATTAAAATTCCTAATTTATGTATTGGATTAATTTTTGAATTAATTTTTATTTTTTTATTCTTTTTGTAATACTTCATTAATTCATCATGATATTTTTCATTTTTTAAAGCTAAATATTTTGATAGTTTTACAGTTAATTTTTCTTCTATAATTTTTATTGAGTATTGATAACAAACCGTAAATATTAAAACAAATAAAATAATATTTATCATTATGCCATCGCCCTCTCTATTTCTTTTTTATATAAGTCTATTTTGGTTTTTACTCTTTCTAATGGTTTTCCAATTTTTTTAAATTTCCCAATTGATTTTCCTTTTTCATATTTTTCAACCTTAAATTCAAATAATGGATTGTATGCGATATCGTCATTTTCATTATCATAATAAACTTCTGTAATTTCTTGAACCTTAAAATTACTCATATAAATAACAATATCGATTGACATTGATAGAAGTTTTCTTAAATATTTATCTGTATATGTTTGTGCCTTACTGTCTCTTTTCATAAGCGTTACTAATCTATCAACTGTATTTTTACTGCTATCAGAGTGAACTGTTGCATATCCTCTATGTCCTGTTGAAATGGCATCTAAAAACACCATTGCTTCCTCGCCTTTTAATTCTCCTATTACAATAACATCATTAGACATTACTAGAGAATGTGCTGTAAGCAT
>JAFXCN010000017.1 GCA_017521465.1 Clostridia bacterium
ACAAAACACAAAACAGCAACTATCGACACAAGGCTTTTTTTCAATTTCATCTTAGAAACACTTCCCTTCAATAATGCTTGTTTAAACTTTTTAATACTATATTCATATTATAGTATAAGTTGTCGCCTTAATCAAATACACTGTGTTTCTTAAAAAAATTTTTTTGCTTAATCATGTTGTTATTGACTATATGAAGCGGAGGTTATTATGACTAATTTTCAAAAAAATGACTTTGAACATTATTATCCTGAACATTATTGTAAACCAATAATTA
Source organism: Clostridia bacterium (assembly GCA_017521465.1). Classification (GTDB taxonomy): domain Bacteria; phylum Bacillota; class Clostridia; order TANB77; family UBA1234; genus RGIG6291. The sequence goes on from JAFXCN010000017.1 coordinate 275, forward strand.
TAAATAATAATATAGTTTCGTTTTCTAAAATTTTAAAAGAATTAGGTTTCAAAGAACAAGAATATACAAAATGTTTAGAAGATATATTTAATTTAACAGAAAAAGAAAACAACAGCATAATATATGATTTATTATGTGATACACGGAATTCTTTAGTATATAGCTCAATTAGAAAAGGAAAAGAAAGTCCAAATTTTAATTTTAAAAATCCTAAAATTCAAAATGCACTAACATATTTTCTTGCATTTAATCCAAATGCTATAAAATATTTTTTTGAAAATTTAGAAGCCATGTTGGGAAAGAAAAATATTACTCCCGAACAGATCGACAATATTTTAAATGAACTTTCTGAAGAAAAAATCAACACAGCTTCACAAAATTTTCTTAACAAAAATATTAAACAAGGCAAAGACAACAGTATATACATTCTTGAAGCAGAAGATTTTAAAGAATATTGGAGCATATGTTTTAGTTTGGAAAACAAAACCAAATTACTAGGAATAGTTATTCTTTATTCTCTTCTTAATGTTAAAGCATGTTTTTTATTAGATAAAATCACTAGCACATGTTTTAATGATTTTCCTAGAATCAATATTAATGGTATAGTTAATAATGATATAACAACAACAATACAAAATGGTGAATCTTATGTTATACAATCATCGTTAAATCCTGACATGTTTCTTGGGTTTAATAGTGATAAAAAATTATATACGATTTCTAAAACAGATATAAATATCTATTCAAAATTTACTTTTGAATCGATAACGCCCTCCACAAGTTATGATAAAACTGAAACTACCATAATCGAATCTAATGAAGCTGACGCATTAACATATTCCGCTCTCAGACCAATATATTCAGTTATTAATTCATTAATTAAATTTAGTCCATCACAAAATGTTTTAGATAAAATCATTAATTGTAACAAATATGGTGAACTTAATAAAAAATATTATTATATTAAAGTTAATAATGAATATATGAAACTTGAAAACAACAATTTTCATGCTGAAATTATTCTAGGAAAGAAAAATGACAATAATTGTATCTGGGAGGTTGGTTATTATAACGATTGTATTTACATCAAACCTTATCGAAATTTTCCTCTGAGTGCTTTTGCTTTAGATATACCAAACGGCAATAGAACTCCTGGAGTAGCTTTGTGGTTATTTCTAAAGTATAACACATTGTCTCAACAATTCAAATTATTTAAAGTTGATAATAAACATACTTAAAAACTTTATCAATTTAAAAGCAAATCACTAAAATTATATTATTTAAAAAGTTAAAAAGGCGAAAAAAAATGAAAAATATTAATATACTCAAAAAAGCAATGATATATGGAGTATCTTCTGGATGCATCGTATTTATAACTGGATTTCTTACAATGTATTTTTTGTTTATACAATGGCAATTAAATAATCCTGATTCAATCCTCCCAGGTCTTTTTCATTATAAGGCTGCTTATATTGGAGATCCAATTTGTTTACCACTACTTACAGGTTCTCTATTTTATCATCATACCTTGCAAGAAAAAGATATTTTTCAATTTGGGAAAATATCTATTATAACTAGTATTATTGCATTTATTACATCAAGTCTTATGCAAATTGAATGGCTAATTAACGATAAAACAAAATTGAATTGGACAATACCTCGAGCAAACCATTTTAATATAGCTGGTTGGTATCATGCGTTCTTTTTTGTTATTATGATTACCGTAATATCAACTTTGATAATTGAGTACATATTCTATTCAAAAACAAAACCTTCGTATCTATCAGATATTGTAATCTATTTTTCAATTATATTTTTTTCCTTGTTACATTTTATTGATGATTATATAAACCATTTACACCCTATTATATCGTTGATTAGTGTCTTAATACTTTTTCTTATAATAGCTGTTATTATTAAAGTGTTACAACTATATAAGCTACAGATATCTATTACAAAAAATTCACATGATTTTATTCCACTAATATTGGGTGGTATACTTGCTTTTGTCTTTAGTATTATTGCATTTTATCAAAGATAACACATTTGAAATTAGAGTTATTGAAATAAAACAACTAAAAAATAAAACCTCTGCTTCACCAAAAAACAGAGGTTTTTTATTATATTGTGTCGGCATCGATCTATTTTTCCGGGCCGTCGCCAGCCAAGTATTTTCGACGCAAAAGAGCTTAACTTCTGTGTTCGGAATGGGAACAGGTGGAACCTCTTTGCCATAAACACCGACTATCTTTTAAACTGAACTTTCAAACATACTCTTACTTCTACTCTACAATCATTCTTTCCATACTCTAGGAAAAGCCCTCGACCGATTAGTACTCGCTAGCTTAACGCCTCACGACGCTTACACTCTGAGCCTATCAACCTCTTAGTCTTTGAGGGGTCTTACTCTTTCGATGGGATATCTTATCTTAAGGCCGGCTTCACGCTTAGATGCCTTCAGCGTTTATCCGTTCCGCACTTAGCTGCCCAGCTGTGCCACTGGCGTGACAACTGGTGCACCAGAGGTGCGTCCATCCCGGT
>JAFXCN010000018.1 GCA_017521465.1 Clostridia bacterium
GCCTACGCCGCCGGTTGTAACCCAGCCTCCGGTAGAGACGCCTACGCCGCCGGTTGTAACCCAGCCTCCGGTAGAGACGCCTACGCCGCCGGTTGTAACCCAGCCTCCGGTAGAGACGCCTACGCCCCCGGTTGTAACCCAGCCTCCGGCAGAGACGCCTACGCCCCCGGTTGTAACCCAGCCTCCGGCAGAGACGCCTACGCCGCCGGTTGTAACCCAGCCCCCGGCTGTAACGCAGCCTCCCGCGGGGGCGACGACTACGCCACCCGTTGTAACACAACCTCCGGTGGTGACGGCATCTCCTGTTGAAACAAACACCCCTGGTACGACAACTAATCCGGTGGTAACTCAGCCACCGGCAGTAACACAACCTCCGGCGATCAAACCACCTTCCGGTGGTGAACAGACGGAAAATCAGGGTAATGTGACACAGCCTGGTAGCAATTCGAATGTGACACAGTCTGGTGCGACGACAACCGACGCACCGATAGTGACACAGCCGCCAGCTGTAACAGCTGCTCCTGTAACTTCGAATCCTCCTAATATTTCAATTTAAAAACCAGCCAGCGTGAAATTAATTCACGCTGGTATTTTTTTTTCGCTATTAATTACAATGGTATTGTAAAATGTTTACATAAATGATATAATGTTTCCGTATTGATAAGCAATAATATCTCGCCAAGGAATTGAGGAGGGAAGAATATGTCTAGAAAATCAATTTTTACCAATGTTTTGATTGCTTTTTTGATTCTTGCTATTGTTGTGTTGTTAGCAATTATTGGATTTAATAATATTACGTCTAAAAATAATTTGCCGCCTGCTGTAAATGTTACAAAAACTCCACAGAATGTTGACATCACGCAACCTACAAATAGACCTGAGATTCCTACCGCTAAACCGACAGCAACAACTACACCGTGGATTCCTGTAATTGTAACTAATACACCTCAAAGTGTAGCAACTACCACACCAGAACTCTGGTATATTGTTACTGTGACACCTAATAATATTCCGGCAGTTACTGCAACTCCATTTGTTACTTCAACGCCTACTGTAGCACCCACTCCGATTGTGACCGTACCACCTACAAAAGCACCCACTCCTGTGCCTACAGCGGTTGTAACTGAGGAGCCTCCGAAGTACACTAAGGAAGCACTGGAAGCTGCACGGCAGGAACTTTATAAGCTTACTGCTGGTGTTAATGAAATTCTGCCAGATTACAACGCTAGTAAGAAGTATGACTTGTACAATTACATTACAATTGATAAAGTTGAGCCAAATGAACTGTTTTTGATCTTAAAGGACATTTATATTAATACTATGGCACATTCACTTGATTTCCGGTTTGAATATGAAAATACCATTCAAGGACTTGAAATGACACTCAACAGTGCATATTGTCCTAATTGTGGTAAAGTGCAGTGTGTATATAAGCGTGAAAATGATGCAATGATGAAGCGACTCCTTGAAAGTGTAAGGAGTGAAGATGTAATGAATGCTAATATGCTTATGTTGAATTTTTTGTGTACGAATTCGTACATTTCAAATGATAATATTAATGAACGATTGATTATTTGTTGTCCGTGCAATAAGTAAAATTGTATCCCTCATTTATATGAGGGATATTTTTTTGAGAAAAATAATAAAAATATTGCTTTTAATTTTAATTATCGATAAAATAATTATAGTATATATTTAGGAGGATTTTACGAATGAGAAGATTTAACAGATTTTTTCTAATATGGATTATGATTTTAATGTCTATTTCAACTGTTTTTGCAACAGAAAACAGATATCAATTAGTGCGAGAAATGACATATAAAAATACTAGCAAAATAACTTCAAAAAATGGATTTGTTGAAGTTATGATTGGCACAAAGGATACTGTTCAATATCAAAAAGATGGTGATATTATTATAAATCCAGCACCGGATGAAATAAGGAAAGATGAGTTCGGAAATATATTTGCATATTATGATATGAGTGATTTAAGACCTGGAAATGAATTTAGAATTAGAATACAAAGAACATTTGATTTAGAAAAATTTGAAAGAGAAATATCTGTAAGAACGAATGCTGAAATTACTGATGAAAATATGATTTATTTAGAACCACAAAAAAATATTGATTCAGATGATGCAGATATAGTTGCTAAAGCAAAAGAACTTACATATGAAATTTCAAGTGATTATAAAAAAGCTCTTGCTCTATTTGAATTTGTAAATACAGAAATGGAATATACAACGAATGAAGCATATGCTAATAAAGGTGCTATTTCTGCATTAGAAAATAAAAAAGGTGTTTGTGAAGAGTTTACTACTTTATACGTTGCTCTTTGCAGAGCAATAGGAATACCAGCTAGAGCTGTTGAAGGATATAAGTTTGAAGAAATTTCAGAAGAAGATGAATATGGCACAATAACAACTGAATATAAGTTGATAAATCATGTATGGGCAGAAATTTATTTAGAAGAACATGGTTGGCTTCCAGTAGAGCCTACTGTAATTTATGCACCACAAGGTACTAGAATAGCGTATACAGAAGCTTTTTGTAAGATTGAAGGGATAGAATATATTGCCACTGGAATATATAATGCTGAAGAATCTAGTAGAACAATGAGAAAGTATATTGAAGAAACAGCTTACGTGGAAGCTTTAACAAAAGTACCAGATGTATTACCAGAGCCACATGAATTTTCAGACATTACAGAGAAGTATGCATGGAGTGAAGATGCAATAAATACATTGTATGATTTAAATATAGTTAAAGGCTATACAGAAGATGAATTTGGACCTGAAAGAAATATTTCAAGAATTGAATTTATTACGATGTTTTCTAGAACTTTAAGCCAAATGGGATATTTTGCACCTCAAGGTGGTCAAGTATATTACCATATGGATTATGATCAAACACACTGGTCTAAAGAAGAATATGATTTCTTAATGAGATGCTATCATGCTGTTGATCCACAAGATTTAGCGAGCATGGGGTATTATAATATAGCAAATGTATTTGGCTCAACATTAAATATGAACAAATCAATAACAAGAGAAGAAGTAGTAGCTCTTATGGATGCTTTCTTAAAATATGAAGGAACCGGTGTAGATTTTACAGATATAGCGAAAAGTAGTTTTAAACAAAGTATTATAAAAGCTTATGAAAGTGGATTAATAAATGGCTATCCAGATGGTACGTTTAGACCAGACAATCCAATTACTAGAGCAGAAATGGCAGTTATTTTAAATAGATATATTGGCGAATATGAATATGTAATATAAAGGTGGAGAGATGTATAAATTAATTGCTATTGATATAGATGGAACATTATTAAATTCTAAAAGCGAACTTACAGAAAGAACGATAGAAGTTTTAAAAAAAGCTAGTGAAAAAGGAATTTATATAGTGCTTACATCTGGTAGAATGAGTAGTGTAGTAAATGATTTTTGTAAAAAAATTGGTGCAGATAAATATTTGATTGCAGAAAATGGCGCGTCAATAGTTGATATGCAAAATGGAGAAATAATTTATAAAAGATACATTCCTAAAAATATTGTGCTAGATATAGTAGATATTTGTGAAGAAAACAATATTTATTACATGGTTTATACAAATAAAGAATTAATAGTAAAAAATCTTAAACATATGGCATTATTCTTTTATAAACAAAACTATAATCCTAATGCAAGACTTGAGACACATATAGCAGGACGTTCATATATAGAAAGTCTAGAAGATGATTTTACAAAAATAATGATTTGTGATGAGGATAGATCAGTGTATAATTCAATTGTTAATAAGCTTAATAAGATTGAATCAATAGATGTTACAACTATTCCTCATGTATCAACTAAAGTGTTAAATGTAGGTACAGAACAAACAACAATTTCATATATTTATGCTGATATTGCAGCTAAAAATACTAATAAATGGTCTGCAATAGAAGTGTTGATGAATATGCTAGATATAAAATCTGAAGAAGTAATTGCAATTGGTGATAATATAAATGATATTCAAATGATAAAAAATGCCGGTCTTGGTGTTGTGATGTCAAATGGTTCTCCAGTTGTAAAAGAAATTGCAAAAGAAATTGCTCCAAGTAATGATGAAGACGGAGTAGCATATATAGTAGAAAAAAATACACTGTGTGATTAATTTCACACAGTGATTTTTTAACGAGTTTTTTAATAATTTGTAGCTTGAATCTCAAAATATGATTGAGGATGAGAGCATACTGGGCAAGCATTTGGTGCATCAGCGCCAATATGAACGTGTCCACAATTTCTACATACCCAAACGACATCGCTTGTACGATTAAATACTTTCTTTTCGCGTAAGTTATTTAATAAAGTTTTATATCTTTCTTCATGAAGTTTCTCTATATGTGCAATTCCTCTAAATTTTTCAGCAATTTCAGTAAAGCCTTCTTGATCTGCAGTAATTGCAAATTTTTTGTACATGTTTGTCCATTCTTCATTTTCACCATTTGCAGCAGCTTCAAGATTTTGTTCAGTTGTTCCAATGCCGCCTAAATATTTTAAATGAATTTTTGCATGCTCTTTTTCATTTTCTGCTGTTTCTAAAAATATATTAGCAATTTGTTCATAACCTTCTTTTTTAGCAACACTTGCAAAGTAAGTATATTTATTTCTTGCTTGAGATTCTCCTGCAAAAGCCATCATTAAATTTTTTTCTGTTTCTGATCCTTTAAGTTCCATAAGCCAAACCTCCTTACGGATAGTATTATATCACATTTTTCAAATTATGTATATATTTGGAAGCTAATTAATATAATTTACTATTAGGAGGTAGATTATGGAAGAGAAAAATAATAATTTTGTGAGTATTTTAAAAGGTGTTATAATAGCTTATATTATAACTATGATATTAATTGTGGCATATTCTATGATACTTGCGTATACAAATGTGCCTGAGTCAACAATACCTATATGCGTAGTTGTAATTTCAATAATTAGCATAATGTTATCTAGTTCAATAACGTTAAAAAAGATAAAAGAAAAAGGTTTAATAAATGGTGCGATAATCGGTGCAATATATTTAATAACAATTTATATTTTAAGTAGCATATTTGTAGTTGGATTTAGTATAAATACATTTTCGATAGTCATGTTGTTTTTTTCTATCTTAGCTGGGATAATAGGAGGAATAGTTGGTGTCAATTTATGATTGAATAAATATTTTAAATGTGTTATAAAATATTATATACATTAGAAAAAAGGAGAAGAAGAATGTTAAAAGTAGAAGATTTAAAAAAGGATGAAGAGATTCAAATATTGATAAAAAAAGCAGATAAACAAATGGAAGAGATAGGATATACAGAACATGGCGAAAGACATATTGCTGTTACTTCAAAAATAGCAGGAGAAATATTAGAAGCGTTTGGTTATTCTGAAAGAGAAATAGAACTTGCTAAAATTGCAGGATATCTACATGATATAGGAAATGCTGTAAACAGAGTTGACCATGCACACACAGGAGCATTATTTGCATATCAACTATTAAAAGATAGGGGAATGAGCATAGAAGATGCAGCATCAATAATGATGGCAATAGGAAATCATGATGAAAGCACAGGAAATGCAGTGAGCCCAATATCAGCGGCTTTAATACTTGCAGACAAATCAGATGTACATAGATCAAGAGTTAGAAAAGGAAATGAAGCATCTAGATTTGATATACATGATAGAGTAAACTATGCTGTAGAAGAATCAAAAGTAGTAGTTGATAAGGAAAATAGAAAAGTAATATTAAAATTAAAAATAGATACAAAAATCTGTCCAGTAATAAAATACTTCGAAATATTCTTAGACAGAATGTTATTAAGTAAAAGAGCGGCACATTATTTAGATGTATGGTTCGAATTAGAAATAAACGGTGCAACGCTGCTGTAAGCAGAGTGAAGAACTAATAGTGAAAAGTGAATAGTTTTTCTGCCCAAGGCGAAAAGGCGAAGCCACGGCTTCACAGCGAAGATGTGTAACGGACGACCTGGGCAAAAAACAGTAATGATAAAACAAATAGTGAAGAGTGAAGGGTGAATAGTAAGAGCTGTAAGAAAAAAGAACACGGGAAACTCCGTGTTCTTTTTTTTACAGCTCTACCTTATGGAATGTTTTCTTTCCTTTTTTAACTACTATGTAATCATTTATTTCATTTATCATATAGTTTGTGTCTGTTATTTTTTCATCATCTATGCTGATTCCGCCTTGTTCGATTAGTATTCTTGCTTGTCCTTTTGATGGTGCAAGTTTTGTTTGTACAAGTAAATCTGTTATTGAGATAGGTAATGATTCGATTTTTGTAGTTGGCATACTTGCAATGTCTCCAGCTCCACCAAATAGAGCTTCAGCTGCAGATTTTGCTTTTTCAGCTTCTTCTTCACCATGTACGATTTTTGTTATTTCATATGCCAATATTTTTTTAGCTTCGTTAATTTGTTCACCTTCTACATCGCATAGTCTATTGATTTCTTCAACAGGTAGGTAAGTAAGTAGGCACATTGTGTTTTTAACGTCAGCATCAGCAACATTTCTAAAGTATTGATAAAATTCGTATGGTGATGTTTTTTCAGGATCTAACCATAAAGCTCCTTTTGCAGTTTTACCCATTTTTGTTCCTTCTGATGTTAATAGAAGTTTGAATGTAAGACCAAAAGCTGTAGCACGTTCTTTTCTACGAATCAAATCAGCACCTGCTAAAATATTTGACCATTGGTCATTTCCGCCAATTTCTAAACTACAATTATATTTTTTATATAATACTAAAAAGTCATATGCTTGCATTAACATGTAGTTAAATTCTAAGAATGATAAACCTTTTTCAAGTCTTTTTTTGTAACAATCTGCAGTAAGCATTTGGTTTACAGAGAAGTATGCACCAATATCTCTTATGAAATTGATGTAATTTAAATCTAATAACCAATCTCCATTATTTACTATTACAGCAGCATTATCGCCTTCAAAGCTAACGAATTTTGAAAGTTGTTTTTTGAAGCATTCTACGTTGTGATCAATTGTTTCTTTTGTCATCATAGAACGCATATCAGTTCTTCCAGAAGGGTCACCAATCATTGCTGTTCCACCACCAATTAATATAATTGGTCTATGTCCAGCTTTTTGCATATGAGACGCAACCATTGCTGAAACGAAGTGACCTATATGTAAGCTATCAGCTGTTGGATCAAATCCAATATAAAAATTTACTTTTTCTTTTTCAAACCATTCTTTTAATCCGTCGTGGGTTACTTGTTCAATGTAACCTCTTTCTTCTAATATGTCGTATACATTTCTCATAAAATTCACTCCTTAATATATAAAAAAGGCGGTATAAAACCGCCCTAAATTTTACTTAATATAAATAATTAATAAGGCATGTTATAATACTCATCAGTTTCAGCTGTTGGCGCCTCAATATAATTATTTTCAATCATATAATTTTGAATTATTGATGGAGACAAACCTGTAACAGATGATATTTGTTTAATTGATGAACAGTTAGAATATTCACTTTCTTCAAAATAATTCTTTAATACAGTTTTTCCATAATTTAACTTGTTAGAACATGAAGAACAAAGGTTAGAATTAGAAGATATAAATTCTCCACAATTTATACATTTTTTTAATTCCATAATAATACCCCCAAACACAAAATACTAACTTTTATGCTTGCATTATATCATAAGTATAAAAAAATTCAAATAGAAAATGCCAAAATTTTGCGGAAAATAACATATAAATGGTATTTGACTTTTTATATAGAAATTGATATATTGGATAGTGGAAAATAGGGGGATTTTATGAAAAAATTATTACCGATTTTAAGATATAGAGGTGTAGAACACATTGAGTTTGAAAAATTAGATAGACATAATGTGAAAGGAATTTTGCTTGATGTTGATAATACACTTATTGATTATCACAAAAATCTTTCAGACAAAATTGTGAAATGGGTGCAGGAAGCTAAAAATAAAGGATTTAAAATCTGTATTTTATCAAATTCTAATAAAGAAGAAAAAATAAAAAAAGTAGCAGATGCACTTGAAATTAAATATATTATGTTTGCTCGTAAACCATTGCAGGCTGGATTTAAAAAAGCTATAAATTTGTTAGAATTAAAACCTGAAAATATAGCAATGATTGGTGATCAAGTTTTTACTGATGTTTTGGGAGCAAATATTGCCAATATGGTTTCGGTATATGTTGATCCAATAGATAGAAAAGAGTATTGGTATACTAGCTGGAAAAGACCGATTGAAGATTTTATTTTAAGGAAAGTTAGGTAAGGAAAATGCAAGAAATATTATATTACATTATATTTGGAATGACTGCTTTGGCGGTATCACCATTTTTAACAGGATTCATTAATTTATTTGTAAAACAAGAATTAGAAAATAAAAAAGAATATAAACCTAAATTTGATTTGAAAGTAACGCTAATCACGGTATTAGTGATATTATCTTTATTTTATTTTCATGGAATAACATTAGAATTTTATATATATTCTATAGTTTCATTAATGTTGATTATGTGTATGTTTGCAGATTTGAAAGCGCAAATAATACCAAATGAAGTGAATTTTGTAGGATTTTTAATTGGTTTATGTTATGCGTATTATAAAATGTGTGTAGATGTATTATTAGGTCTTGATTTATTAGCAGGTATGCTTACAGGAGCGATAATCTTCTTGTTAATAGCTGGTTTTGCAATAGTCGTTTATAAAAAAGAAGGAATGGGTGGCGGAGATGTAAAACTAATGGGAATGTTAGGACTATTTTTTGGCTTTGCAAATATAATTCAAATATTTATTTTATCATTTGTGATTGGTGCAATTGCAAGCATAGTGTTGCTAGCAACAAAAATAAAGAAAATGGATGATTATATTGCTTTTGGGCCATATATAGTTGTAGGGGCATATATAACTATGTTTGTGCCAGCAAGTGTGTTAGTTCCGCAAATTTTAACTTTTTTAAATAATATTTAAGGAGATATAAATTGAAAAAAACAGAAGAAGAAATAAAGAAATTAGAAGTAGCTTCCAAAATTGCAGATGATTGTTTTGAATATATTTGTAAAAATATAAAAGTTGGAATGACTGAAATTGAAGTTGCTCAAATGATAGATAGTTTTATGATTGAAAATGGTGCAGAAGGGTTATCTTTTGAAACAATTGTTGGGTCAGGTATAAATTCTGCACAAATACATTCGACTCCAACTGATAAAATAATTGAGAGCGGAGATGTTGTTCTTTTAGATTTTGGATGCAAATACCAGGGATATTGTTCGGATATTTCAAGAACAATTTTTATGGAAAAAATGACAGATGAACACAAAAATATATATGACATTGTTTTAGAAGCACAATTAGTTGCGACAGAAAAAATATCAGAAAGTATGTTAGCTTGTGAAGCAGATAATCTTGCAAGAGATGTGATAAAAAATAAGGGCTATGATTTTGCACATGCTTTAGGACACGGTGTTGGAACAGAAGTGCATGAAAGTCCAGTAATATCGCCTAAGAATGATAAAGATGTATTAGAAAATAAGATGGTGTTTACCATAGAACCAGGAATTTATTTAGAAAATAAATTTGGTGTAAGAATAGAGGACACAGTTGTTTTAGAAAATGGAAAAGTAAGGAGTCTAAACAAAGTAACTAAAGATATTATTATTATAAAAGGAGAATAAAGGCATGATTTTAGTTGATGATAGCAACAGAGAAAAGTATATAGAATTTTTGCAAAAACATAAGAAAGGACACTTTTTACAATCGCCAGAATGGGGAAAAGTAAAAAGTGAATGGATAAATAAAGTAATACTTGTAGAAGATGAAAATGGAAATATAAAAGGTTCTATGAGTTTGTTAATCAGAAATTTTAAAAATATTACAAGTATAATGTATGCACCAAGAGGACCAGTATGCGATCCACATGATAAAGAAACGTTTGAAGCCTTGGTAAAAGATGCAAAAGAACTTGCAAAACAATACAAATCATTTATTTTTAGGGTAGATCCAGATATATCAAACGAAGATGAAGAGTTTAAGAAGATAGCTAAAGAGATAGGCTTTAAAATAAAAGAAGATGTAAAAGATTTTAACGAAGTAATTCAACCAAGATATGTTTTTAGACTAGATGTTGCAGGTAAAACAGAAGAAGAACTTTTAAAATCTTTCCATGAAAAAACAAGATATAACATAAGACTAGCATCTAGAAAAGGTGTTACAGTAAGAGAAGGGAATAGAGATGATTTAAAGATATTCCATAAAATAATGATTGAAACAGGTGTTAGAGATAATTTCTTAATTAGACCTTTAGAATATTTTGAAAAAATGTATGATGAACTTGCACCAAAATATATGAAAGTATTAATCGCAATGTATGAAGATAAACCAATTGCAGCAGTAATACCAATTATATATGGAAATAAGGTTTGGTATTTATATGGAGCAAGTTCAAATGAATATAGAAATGTAATGCCAAACTATTTATTACAATGGGAGCAAATAAAATTAGCACTAGCAAACAATTGCGATATATATGATTTCAGAGGTGTATCAGGACACGTTGATGAAAATCATCCACAATATGGAATATATAAATTTAAAAAAGGATTTAATGGAGATTTTGTAGAATTCGTTGGAGAACTATATATGGTATTAAATCCATTCATGAACTTTATGTATGACAAATTCGGAATGTTTTATAGAAAAATACAAATAAGAAAAGCAATGAAAAAAGAGAAGGAAAACAGGTAGTATCGCTCTTTTGGGGGACACAATCGCTTCCGAAGGAAGCTTTTTTCTAGGCCGAAAAATGGTTTTGCCCGCGCAGCGGCGGCCTGGGAAAACGAACTGCGTTATACAAAAATGAGGAGCAAACATATACAAAAATGAGGAGCAAATAATGAATAGAGTTATTATTGAAAAAGCAAATTTAGAACATAATATAAAATTAATAAAAGATAAAGTTCGTGATTTTCGAAATGATAAAGGAGAGAGTGTAAAGATTATTGCGGTGATAAAAGGTAATGCTTATGGTATGGACTCTTTATTACTTGCACGCAGATTGATAGATAATAACATTAACTTCTTTGCTGTTTCAGAATTAGAAGAAGCAATTTATTTAAGAAATAATAAATTCAATAATCCAATTCTATTGTTGCAATCAACATCAAATGAAGATGTATTGAATCAAATTGTAGAAAATAATTTAGTTGCTACAATTAGCAGTTTTGAAGAAATTGAAATTTTAAATAGAATAGCAAAAGAACAAAATAAAAATGTTGAGGCGCATTTGAAAATAGATACTGGATTTGGACGATTTGGCTTTTTTATTGATGAAAATAATGTACTTGAGTTAGCTAATGCATTAAATAAATGTGAAAATTTAAAAATTACAGGAACATATTCTCACTTTATTGAGTCTTATGCTAATGATGATAAACTTACTAGACAGCAGTTTAATAAGTTTATAGATGTAATTGCTATTTTGAAGAAAAATAGAATTGAAACAGGAATGCTTCATATTTGTAACAGTTCTGCTATTTTTAAATATCCAGAAATGTATTTGAATGCAGTTAGAGTTGGTTCTGCTTTTACGGGTAGACTTCAAATTTCAAATGTAACTGGATTAAAGAGGGTGGGATATTTTGAAACTACTATTTGTGAAATAAAAGAGTTAAAAAAAGATACTACTGTTGGTTATTCTGCAACGTGTAAATTGAAAAAAGATACTAAAGTTGCTATTACCACAGCAGGGTATGCAGAAGGAATTGGTGTGACAGGGCCAAAAGATTCTGTCAGGTTAATAGATAAATTAAGAAAAATAAAATTAGCACTAGCTACTTTGAAACAAGACGGCAGAACCTTTGTAACAATTAATAATAAAAAATATCCTATTGTAGGAAGAATTGGAATGAAGAATTTTATGATAGATGTTTCTGATTCGGACGTTGAGGTAGGAGATAAAGTGAAAGTAGATGTTAATTTGATTTTTATTGATTCAAAAATAAAAAGACAGGAGATATAAATGGAAAATAATAATAAACTTTCATTCTTTGCTAGAATGATTTCAGCTATTACTGATTTTAGAATATATCCATATATAAGAAGGGAAAAAGTAATTTCATCAATTTCATATTTTTTAAAATTATTACTATTTATAACATTAATAATTTCTATATATGTTATTTCTAATGTATATGAAATTGCAGAAAAATTTACAGCTGATTTTAATAATGAAATCCCTAATTTTACATTGAAAGATGGCGTGCTAGAAGCTGAAACTAATACGAAGTATAGTATTGAAAATGGAATTATTATACTAGATACTAATTACACTGCTGAAGAATTAAAGGAAGCGTCAAATACTGATATTATAGGATATAATTATAATGTTCTGATATCAAAAGATGCTATGAATATATATGCTAATGAAAATTTATTAGGTGCAGTAGATTTTGATAAAATAATAGGCGAGTATACAAAACAAGGTTTTTATAATAATGTTTTACAGCATTTTAATGATATAAGAATCAAAATATACTTATTTGCTACTACATATATAGCAATATTTACAGCCTATATATTATTAAAATTGACAAATATATTAACAGCAATGATATTGGCAACAATATTTAACTTTCTATTTGGTAACAGTTTAAAATTTGGAGATATATTTAAAATTGCAGCATATGCATTAACATTACCAATAATCATAGAAACGGTTGCGCTTATTCTTATAGGAAATGTTTCAGAAAGTGTAACATTAATATATCAATTATTAGTATGTGTATATGTGTTTTATGCTTTACGAGCTATAAAATTAGATAAAATAATTATCACTGCAACGCAAAATGGAATTTTAAAGAAAATAGTAAATAATGATGGAATAAATATAGAAGCTCAAAACGATTTGAATGAAAAAGAAGAAGTAAAAGAAAATAGAGATGAAGAAAATAAAGAAGATTAACATTATTGTTAATCTTCTTTTATTATTGGCATAGTATAATCTAAATTTGTTTTTTTGAAATTTGGTATTTGATATCCAAGTGTATAGATATTACTTGCTAAAATATCTAGTTCTAACATTTGTTTTTGAGACTCATTAATGTTTCCTTTTAAGAATTTATTAACAGAAGTGATTACAGGTATTCTCGAATTGTTTATTATATAAGGTAAAGCTTTTTCTCCGTTTTTAGATAATCCTAGAACTCTAGCATATTGAGGAGATGTTTTGTTATTCTCAACAATATCTTGTTTAATGCCTAATAATAAGTGAATCAAAATTCGTTGGATTCTAGTTCTAGTATATCTTTTAGATTTTATTGTGTTTATTAAATTATCTATTTCAATACATTCGTTTTCAGCTTTCTTTATTAAGTTTTCAAGTCCTTCTGTTACATCAAGAATGGAAGTCAAATCTTCTGGAGACATTCTTCTGATTTCGTATAAAATTTCTTTTTCAAAATTTTCTATAAACATCGGTGAACGCCCGTGTAACAATTCTTGATTTAATATATTAGCACAATTTTCTGGAACAACATTTGAAAGTGGACTGATATTTCCAGACTTAAACATTTGTCTAATAGCTGTACTACTGCAAATATTTTCGTAAATTTCAGTAGAATTATAATTGCCACCTTTTCTTTTAAGGGAATATGGTGTTATCGGACTATCAAATGCTAGCAAAGCTTTTAAATATTCAATTCCGAGAATGTTATTTGAGTCTAACAAAATGTTACTTAATATTTGTTCATTATATTCTTTTTTTAGAAAAACTTTCAATGCATTGCTTCGGGCGATAGGATACGAGTTTCCTTTTTTAAGTTCACTTTGTAAATGTCTTTTATATTCGTCTGGCTCATGAAAAAGAACGTTTGCAATTCTTTTTAAGATTTCAATATCTTCACATTCGTTACCAAAACATAAAGAATTTGTAACATTTAATGAGTCTAAAATTCCAATACTTCCATGAGCAAAATATTCAGCACTTGAAGTAGCATAACAAACAGGAAGTTCAATTACTATATCGGCACCGTTTTGTATTGCAATTTTTGTTCTAGTCCATTTATCAAATAGTGCAGGTAGTCCGCGCTGAATGAAATTTCCACTCATAATTGCAACAACAATATCACTATTTGTAATTTCTTTAGATTTTTCTATATGATATAAATGACCATTATGAAATGGATTATATTCAGCTACAATTCCACAAATTTTCATATTAGCAATCATTCCTTCCCTTGATAATAAGACATTTTTATGATATCATACACAAAAAAACAATGCAACAAAATAAGGAGGTAATAATGGAAGAAATATCTATTTATACAGATGGCGCATGCTCTGGAAACCCTGGGAAAGGTGGCTGGGGAGCTCTTCTTATATTTGGCGAAAATAAAAAAGAAATCAGTGGAGGCGAGAAAGAAACAACCAATAACAGAATGGAATTAACAGCCCCAATTGAAGCGTTAAAATTAGTGAAAAGACCATGCAAAGTTAAACTATATAGTGATAGTGCGTATTTAGTAAATGCATTTATCAATGGTTGGATATATAATTGGCAAAAAAATGGTTGGAAAACGGCAGATAAAAAAGATGTAAAAAATAGAGACCTTTGGGAACAAATATATAAATTTACGCAGATACATGAAATAGAATGGATTAAAGTAAAAGGTCATAGCGATAATGAATATAATAATCTTTGTGATAAATTAGCTGTTGCGGCAATTAAACAAATTGATTAAGTTCTAATTGATTTTAATATCTCATATACATAATTTAGTAGACAATATACAAATGGAGGTATTAATGAACTTAAAGATAAATGAAAAATATAGTAGTATAGAAAAACATATAACCAACAACTTAATTAAATATAGTATGTTATTAATTATTTTTATTATTGGAATAATTGTAGGTGGAATATGCTTTAGGTCATTCAACAATAATAGTGAAAATATGATTCAACTAAAGGAAATGATTGAACAAATAATTAATAGTTTTGCCGACGAAAAGTGGAAACTTGTAAATAAATATTTCGCAGAAGACCTAATAAAAATAGCATTGTTAATAATAACAAGCTCATCAATGATTGGCTTGCCATTATTACTTGTGTGGATTCTTTATAATGGTGTTTCGCTAAGCTTTACTATTAATTTTTTAATATATACATATGGTATAACAAAGGGAAATTTTATTTCAGTATTATTACTTTTTATACCTAATTTATCAATGCTAATAGCTACTAGTGTAATAACCATAAGTTCTATTAAACTAATTAAAAATATTATAAAAAACAGAAAACCAATAAAAATAGAAATAATAAGACATTTAATTATTTGTTCGGTTGGGGCAATTATTATAATGTTAGGCTTTTTCTGGAGAGTTTTTTCAATGAATTTTGTAGAAAATGTACTGAATTTATAAGGTTTTGAAATATTTTGATAAAATTTACATAAAAATTCAAAAAATGCTTGCATTATTTGAATTTATTGTATAAAATAGCATTGACAAAAAACAGAGACATAATACAAAAGATAAGTAGGTGGCATAGGACCTTAGAGGGATTAACAAACATATGTAGAAATACTATAGTACAAAGGAGTATTTGAGATGGATAATAATTTAGTAGAAAACTTTTTAGATTTCCTTCAAAAGGATAAAAAATTGTCTGACAACACATTACAATCATATAATAGAGACATAAAGTTATATGGTAATTATTTAGAAAATAATAACTTAGATATGTTAAAAACAGATGAATCATCTATAAAAACATATTTAGATAGTTTAAAAGAAAATGGAAAAGCAGTATCTACAGTATCAAGAAATTTAGCTTCGTTAAGATCATTTTATCAATACTTATACAAAACTAAATGCGTTACTGAAGATCCAACTGTTAATTTAGAGTCTCCAAAAATAGAGAGAAAACCACCAAAGATTTTATCAGCAGAACAAGTTGAACTATTATTAGAGCAACCTAAATGTGTTGATTTAAAAGGTTATAGAGACAAAGCAATGCTTGAACTTGTATATGCTACAGGTATCAGAGTTACAGAATTAATCTCTCTAAATATAGATGATATAAACCTTGAAAGTGGTTATATCAAATGTTCAAACAGAACAAAACAAAGAGTTATCCCAATTGGAAATCTAGCAGTTACTGCATTAAAAGACTATATCGACAAATCAAGAGAAGTATTATTAAAATCTGAAGAAGATACAGCTCTATTTGTTAACATGAATGGTCAAAGATTAACAAGACAAGGTTTCTGGAAGATTATCAAACAATATAAGGCACAAGCAAATATTGATGTTGATATAACACCACATACACTTCGTCACTCATTTGCAGTACATTTGTTAGAAAACGGAGCTGAATTAAGAGCAATTCAAGAAATGCTAGGTCATTCAGACATCTCATCTACACAAGTATATGCTCAAATAGAACAAAATAGAATAAAAGACGTATACATGAAAACACATCCACGTGCGTAGTTTTAAATATAAAAAGTCGAGTACCCAAAGGGTACTCGTTTTTTTATAAAGAATAATGAAAATTTATTCTTTAGTTTTCGACCTGGGCAAAAACGGAAAATCTGCGGAAACGAACCGCGTTACAGCAATCATTTTGCGTCGGACACAAACGTCCGCCCAGCGAACACTTTACGTCGGACACAAACGTCCGCTCAGCGAACACTTTACGTCGGACACAAACGTCCGCCCAGCGAACACTTTACGTCGGACAAAAATTTTTTATTTAGTTTTCGTATAAAAAATGGAAGTGCGCAAAAATCGATATAAAAATCGATTTTTGTTCACCTCCATTTTACACACTCTTTTTCCACTATTAAAAATCACAGTTTCCTGGTGTTCTGTAGTAAGGGATAACATCTCTTATGTTTTCAACCCCTGTTAAATATATAAGCAATCTTTCAAATCCCATTCCGAAACCAGAATGTACACAGCTACCATATTTTCTAAGATTTAAATACCAATCTAATTCTTCGGTATTCATACCTAATTCGTTCATACGTGCCAATAATTTATCGTAATTTTCTTCTCTTTGACTACCACCCATTAATTCACCAGCACCTGGAACTTCAAGGTCAACAGCTGCAACAGTTTTACCGTCTGGATTTTGCTTCATGTAGAATGCTTTAATATCTTTTGGCCAGTTAGTAATGAACACAGGTCCGTTAAAATGTTCTGTTATATATTTTTCATGTTCTTTAGCAATATCTTCACCATATTCTGGTTTGAATTCCCAATCAACATTAGCTTCTTTCAAAATTGTTATAACATCTTCATGAGAAATTCTTGTAAACTTACTGTTAAGTAGTTTTTCAAGTTTTTCAATTAATCCTGGAGCGATAAATTTGTTTAAGAAAGCCATTTCTTCAGGACATTTATCCAATACATCTTGAACTATATATTTCAACATATCTTCTTCAATATCCATTAATTCTTCTAAATCACAAAAAGCAATTTCTGGTTCAATCATCCAAAATTCAGAAGCATGTGTTTTAGTGTTTGAGTTTTCAGCTCTAAATGAAGGTCCAAAAGTATATATTTTCCCATAGGCCATAGCAAAAGTTTCGCCTTCTAATTGACCTGTAACTGTAAGACCAACTTTTTTACCGAAAAAATCTTTACTATAATCAACTTTTCCTGATTCAGCTATTTTATCTAAATCAAGAGTAGTAACTTGGAACATTTCACCAGCACCTTCACCGTCATTAGCTGTTATAAGTGGAGCATGAAAGTAGATGTATCCTTGAGATTGGAAGTAGTTGTGAATAGCTATTGCAGCAACACTTCTAATTCTAAATACTGCACTAAACAAATTTGTTCTAGGTCTTAAATAAGCATGTTCTCTAAGAAATTCTGTTGTATGTCCCTTTTTTTGTAGAGGATAGTCGTTAGGTGAAAGACATTCAATTTCAACATTAGTTGCTTTTATTTCAAATGGTTGTTTAGCTTCAGGAGTTTCAACTAGAGTACCAGTTACTTTAATTGAAGAACTTATAGAAAGCTTAGTAATATCTTCAAAATTAGCAAGTGTATTATCATAAACAACTTGTACATTTTTGAAGAACGAACCATCATTTAATTCAATAAATCCAAAGGTTTTAGAATCTCTGCAAGTTCTTACCCAACCACAAATATATACTTCTTGGTTAGCATAAGTAGCAGTGTTTTTATATAAATCTCTAACAGTAATTTTTTGCACGATTATACGCCTCCTATACAAATATGTAGACATTATACTGCATATTGCCGAAAAATTCAAGCCGGAAAAGTGAGGTGCGAGAAAAACGACATACATATCTTATTTGCAGCACCTGTTTCGCAGACATACATATCTCTTTTTCAGGTGCTGGAAAGGAGACATATATGTCGGAAAAGCAGGTGCTGGAAACGAGATACAGTATGAGAAGTTGACATTTTTGTGGGAATTTTGTAATATTTAATATATAAATGAAAAAAGGGTGTGATATGGTGAGTTTAATAATAATGATAATAATTGTAGTGGCTACAGTAAAATCAATGATGATTGTTGAAAATGGAACGATAGCTGTTGTAGAGAGAGTTGGGAAAAGTTATGTATTGTACCCAGGACTGCACTTAATTGTACCTTTTTCTACAAAAGTAAAAGCTGTTATTCAAAACAACTCAAATGTCGAATTGGAAACTATAGAGACTGTTACAAAGGATCAAATAGATATTAAAGTAGTAGGAAATGTTTTTTACAAAATTGAAGATGCAATAAAAGCTGTATATGAGGTTGAAGACTTAAAAGTAGGACTTCGTTACATGGTAACATCTGTATTGCGTGACATTGTTGGTCAAATGAATATTGCTGATATAATTGTACAAAGAAAAGAAATGGAAGCTAAAACCATAGAAATGTTGAATATGTATCTTGAAAAATGGGGGACTGTAGTAGAAGAATTTATAATAACTAATGTTAAAATACCTGATGAATATAAAGAAACGGTAAATACAAGAGTCGAAATTGAAAAAAATGCTAAAATTGCAGGTATATTAGGAAATAATGATATGGCCTCAAGTAAAGGAACATGTAATGAATGGTGTAAAAATTTCAAAAAATATTTAGAAAATAAAGAATTTGACAAATTAACTACCTTGTTTGAAAAAAATGTTGTTTACTATAAAAATAAAATAAAAAGACTATATACGATGGAAGAAATAATAGCTGATTGGAAGAATGCTATTGAAAGTTCAATGGTACTTGCAGATTTTGAAATTTTAAGCGAAACGTCGACTAGTTCTATGGTTAATTTTTATATAAGAGGAAGAAAAAACTCTGATATGGTGTTTAATATTAAGTTTAATGAGGAAGGAAAATGTAAATATTTCAGAATGTGGGAGCAAGTTGAATAAACAAAAGGGACTTTTTAAGTCTCTTTTATTGTGCAGAAAAGTGAGGTGCGAAAAAAAACGACATACATATCTTATTTGCAGCACCTGTTTCGCAGACATACATATCTCTTTTTCAGGTGCTGGAAAGGAGACATATATGTCGGAAAAGCAGGTGCTGGAAAAGAGATGAAGTTGACATAACACCAAGAGTTGTGATATAATATATGCGGAGAAAGATTAAAGTAAAGAAAGGTGATTCAATTGAATTAGCGATTCCTCTTATTATCATTATCAAATTTCAGAAAATAACCCAGAGACCATATCAACAAAGGAGGAAACATTCTGATGAAGGCAAAAATCGAGAACAATAAGTGCAAAGTAAATGTAAAGTGGGTACTGTATGCAATTTGGTGCCTGACATGGACGATTATCGGCGGCTTTTATGGAGACTATATGTCGGCTTATGATGATGACCTATTTTTAAAGTTTTTATGTGTAATTGGGTTCTCAATCGTTGGATTGAGTGAGAGTTTTTCTGTAATTGCGGTACCAGTGTGCGGTCTTGATTTTTTAAAAAAGAAGGCAAAAAACAATAAGTGCAAAGTCAATGTAATGGGGCTAGTGTGCGTGCTTTGGTGCCTGACATGGACGATTATCGGCGGCGTTTTTGGAGCCAAGATGGTGCCTTTTTCTGGTGAACTATTTTTTAAGTTCGTACATGTAGCTTGGTCCTCATTTACTGGATTACTGATGAGTTATGCATTGATTATGATATTGCAGTTCTTTCATGGTTTTATAGCAGATGGAGTTTTTGATGTGGAGGAAGAAAAATAAAAAAATGTAGACACCGGCAATTGTATTGCCGGTGTTGCTTTTTTGTATAAAAAGAGGTATAATATAAGCGCATTTTGCGAGAGGAGAGATATTATGGCTATAAAAAGAGAAGATATTGAACATATTGCAGATTTGAGTATGCTTAATTTGCAAGAAGATGAAATCGTAGAATATACAAAGAGTATGCAGGAAATTGTTGAGTTTGCTACTCAAGTTAATGAAGTTGATACAGAAGGTGTTGATATATCAGCATTTGCCTTAGATAGAGTTAATGTTTTTAGAAAAGATGAAGTTAAGGCTTCTTTAGATAGAGAATTGGTGCTTAAAAATGCTCCAACAAGTAATGGTGAAGCTTTTTCTTTGCCTAGCATGGCTGAATAGGGAGGGACAATATGAAAAACATTTATGAATTAAAAGCTCATGAGATACGAGCTATGTATGAAAATAAAGAAATTACTGTCCCAGAAGTTGTTGAAGCTTTTTTTGGACATATTGATGAAGTTGATAATGATATTAAAGCATATATTACACTTTGCAAGGAAGAGACCATGCAAAAGGCTAATGAAATTCAAGCGAAGTTCGATAATGGCGAAAAATTAGGTTTACTTGCGGGTATTCCTATTGCTATTAAAGATAATATGTGTACAAAAGGCGTAAAAACTACATGTGCATCTAAAATGTTAGAAAACTTTGTTGCTCCGTATGATGCAACAGTTATTGAAAGATTAAAAGCGCAAGATGCTATTATTATTGGAAAAACAAATATGGATGAGTTTGCAATGGGTGCTTCAACAGAGCATTCAGCTTTTGCAATTACTAAAAATCCAAGAAACTTAAATAAAGTACCTGGTGGTTCTTCAGGTGGAAGTGCAGCAGCAGTAGCAGGTGATATGGCACCAATAGCATTAGGTAGCGATACTGGTGGATCTATAAGACAACCAGCTTCATATTGTGGTATTGTTGGAATGAAGCCGACTTATGGATTAGTTTCTCGTTATGGTCTAGTTGCTTTTGCATCATCACTTGATCAAATTGGTCCTATGTCAAAAGATGTAGAAGATAATGCGATGCTATTAAGTGCTATTGCTGGTCATGATGAAATGGATTCGACTTCTGCTATGGTAGAACCAAAAGACTACACAAAAGCATTAGTAAATGATGTAAAAGGTTTGAAAATAGGTGTTCCAAAGGAATATTTTGCAGAAGGCTTAAATGAAGAAGTAAAAGAAAGTATTTATAAAGCAATAGAAAAATATAAAGAGTTGGGAGCAGAAATTGAAGAATTTTCACTTCCAATTACAAAGTATGCATTGCCAACTTATTATATTATCGCTTGTGCTGAAGCTAGTTCGAATTTAGGAAGATTTGATGGTATTCGTTATGGATATCGTTCAGAAAAGTGTGAGAGCATTAAAGATATATTCCGCAATAGCCGTTCAGAAGGTTTTGGTAGAGAAGTAAAAAGAAGAATTATTCTTGGAACATATGTATTATCTTCTGGTTATTATGATGCTTACTATAAAAAGGCTCAAAAGATTAGAACTATGGTGAAAAAAGGTTTTGAAGAAGCATTTGAAAAATATGATGTAATTATAACTCCAGTTGCACCAACAGTTGCATTTGATATTGGAGCAAAATCTGAAAATGCATTAGAAATGTATTTAATAGACTTATACACAGTGCCTATAAGCATTTCAGGTGTACCAGCTATGTCAATTCCTTGTGGAAAAGACAAAGAGGGAATGCCAATTGGAATGCAATTGATTGGTAAACACTTTAATGAGGAAGTATTATACAGAGCTGCATATACTTATGAACAAAACGCATGAAAAGCAGCATCTTAGCACAAAACATTCAACCTAATGAAATCCTCAACGTACTACATGTACGCCTCCGGTTTCATTGGTTTCAGTTTTGCACTAATATACTACTTTTGCTGCGTTTTAGAAATGACAAAATAAAAATAGTATTTAATTACAAAACATTCAAAAAAATGAAATCCATTTAAACAAATATAAAGGAGAAATTTTATGGAATACGAAGTAATCATTGGAATCGAGGTTCATGCAGAGCTTTCGACCAAAACAAAGATATATTGTGGTTGCTCAACTGAGTTTGGTGGAGATCCAAATACACACTGCTGTCCTGTTTGTACAGGTATGCCAGGCGCGCTTCCAGTGCTTAATGAAAAAGTTGTTGAGTATGCCGTAAGAGCTGGTCTTGCAATGGATTGCGATATTGCTCATTATAGCAAACAAGATAGAAAAAACTATTTTTATCCAGATACACCAAGAGCTTATCAAATTTCGCAATTTGATTTGCCACTATGTATGAATGGTAAAGTAGATATAAAGACAGATGAATTAGAAAAAACAATTGGTATCACAAGAATTCATATAGAAGATGATGCTGGAAAATTAGTTCATGATGCATATACTGGCGGAACACTTGTTGATTTAAACAGAGCTGGTGTACCACTAATAGAAATTGTTTCTGAACCAGATATTCGTTCTAGCAAAGAAGCGGTTGCTTATGTTGAAAAATTAAAAGGAATTCTTGAATATATAGGTGTTTCAGATTGTAAAATGCAAGAGGGGTCATTGAGAGCCGATGTTAACTTGTCTATTAGACCTGTTGGACAAAAAGAATTTGGTACAAGAACAGAAACTAAGAACTTAAACTCATTTAGATCAATTGCTAGAGCTATTGAATTTGAAATAGAAAGACAAAAAGCTGTTTTAGAATCTGGTGGAACTATTTATCAAGAAACAAGAAGATGGGATGACGAAAAAGGTGAAGGCTTTGCCATGAGAACAAAAGAAGATGCTCATGACTATAGATATTTCCCAGAACCAGATTTGCTTCCAATTGACTTATCAGATGAATATATAAATTTAATAAAAGAATCATTACCAGAGCTTCCAGAAAGTAGAAGACAAAGATATATAAAAGAGTTAAACTTGCCAGAATATGATGCAGGAATAATAACATCTTCTAAGGCGTTATCGGATTTCTTTGAAGAAGCTGGAAAAGAATGTGGTAACTATAAAGCTGTTAGTAACTGGATAATGAGTGATATAATTCGAGCTGCTCGTGAATATGAATTTGAATATACAAATATGCCATACACAGCAAGCCAATTTGCTCATTTAATCATGTTAATTGATAAAGGAACTATAAGTGGTTCTATTGCAAAAACAGTATTTGAAGAAATGATAAAGACAGGAAACGAACCAGAAAAAATAGTTGAAGAAAAAGGATTAATGCAAGTTTCAGATGAAGGCGCAATAAAAGAGGTAGTAGATAGAATAATTGCAGCAAATCCTCAATCAATTGCTGACTATAAAGCTGGAAAGGACAGAGCCCTAGGATTTTTGGTTGGGCAATGTATGAAAGAGATGAAAGGCAAAGGAAATCCACAAATATTAAATAAATTAATTTTAGAAGAATTAAATAAATAATAAAATATTGCAAAAAATAAAAAATACAGTATAATATTCATTGTACTGTATTTTTAGGTGCCAATATGGCTCAGTCGGTAGAGCAACTGATTCGTAATCAGTAGGTCGCCGGTTCGATTCCGGCTATTGGCTCCAAACTTGCTTTTGCAAGAGTTAAAATGAAGAGTGAATAGTGAAGAGTAACATACTGCCGTATGTATCGTATTTATATGGCAGTTTTGTATTTTTCATTATTCACTTTTTATTATTAATTATACAACATACATTTAGAGTAGTTGTGCCAAAGAGTCCGTCCCGGTTGGCACAAAATGGAGATAGTAGAAAAAAAGTTATTGCACTTGCACAAACATATTTTGCCGTTCAAACTAGAAAACAAGAAATTACAGAAAAAGAATATAGCATGCTAACAGAAGATGAAAAACGATTTTATCAAAGAAATTTAACAAGAAAAGGCAATTATTCTCTTAATCAAACAGCTAAAAAAGCAGGTGTTAAAAATTTTGATAAATTCCATAATGCCGGTTATAAAGGTTTATATAATGGCGAAACAGCTGATGATATTGCAAAAAGAAAAGGTTTAAGATATAGAGAAGATATTTTAGATAATATGGGAAGTGATGAACTTATTGCTAATTTATTTAGAATTTCACAAACAGAGCAAAAATTAAGAAAAGATAATATTCAAGGAGAAAAGGAAGCTAATTCTACTCACTATGAAGTTGGAAAAAAAGTAAGAAAAGCAATTGCTGATATTGGTGGAACTATGCCAGAAGATTTACCTACACCTAAAAAAAGTTTAAAACAATTAGAAAAAGAAAATAATATAAATATAAAAAAATTAGATAATTAGGAAAAACGACTTAATTTTTAAAGTGATGTGACTTGCAATTTTATGTAAAATATGATACAATAATATTAGGTTCACCAATGTGTGCTTTGTATAAAATAAAAAATGGAGGATAACAACATGAAAACACGGGAAGAATTTCTGAGAGGAATCAGAGCGAAAGTTCTGAAACAGTACGCTGATGAAATTATGGAAATTATCAGTGATGCCATTGAACATGGTGAAGAAGAATATATGAACACAGGTAAAATCATGTATTCCACTGAAGAACCCACAAACAGACTTCATGAACGCATTAAAAAATACGGATTGGAAAGCCTCAGCTCCAGAATATACTATGATATGGAAGGAGAAGTTGGCTATATCATTTGTCCAAAGCTTGAAGAGATGGGCTGGGAACATAAAAGCGAACTCGCCTATGATGAAGATGACAAGATTACTGGAATCCATAATTTTAGCGTAAGACCTGCACAGTAACTCCAAGCGAAAAGCGCCGTACAATTACGGCGCTTTTCGCT
Source organism: Clostridia bacterium (assembly GCA_017521465.1). Lineage (GTDB taxonomy): Bacteria > Bacillota > Clostridia > TANB77 > UBA1234 > RGIG6291. The sequence goes on from JAFXCN010000018.1 coordinate 25,065, forward strand.
TAAATAAATATTTCTTTGATTTGCAAATAAAAACTAAAAATTCAAAATATACTACTTGAAATAATGTATGATTTATGTTACATTATAATCAAATAAATCGAATTATATAAGAGAGCTTGAAATAGAGTATGTCATTTTTTCGCATACCTGTTTCGAAATCGCTCCAAACTTGTTTTTGCAAGAGTTAAAATGAAGAGTGAATAGTGAAGAGTAACATACTGCCGTATGTATCGTATTTATATGGCAGTTTTGTATTTTTCGTTATTCACTTTTTATTATTAATTATACAACATACATTTAGAGTAGTTGTGCCAAAGAGTCCGTCCCGGTTGGCATCAAACGATTTGCTTGTGCCAATGATGCCGTCCTGATTGACAACTTTACATAATGTGTGGTATAATATGTATGGTATTGAATTGTTAATACGACTTTTCACTGTAGAATAAAATTTTATTATAGGAGGAGACTGGTAATGGCGGCAGCTACAGAAGTTCGAGTCAAGATTGCAGAAATCAAAGAAGGGCATGGAGCACCGTACTTCGCAGAAACCTAAAGTTAATGTTGATCTAGGATTAGATGTTTCTAGGCCAGTTAGCTGGATTACTTTAGTTGACACTCTTAGAGAAACACCTTGATATAATGCGTGATTTACGGTATACATGTGAGGTAAAGGTAGTTTAAAAAGAAAGAGAGGAAGCAAAAATGGACATCATTATGGACATTACGGTTTGTATTGCTCTACTGCTAGCTGCAATGATTGTTATAGGTATTGTTTATCTAATTATTGTGACAATCTATCGTAAAACATTACGATATGAGACGTTTCCAAGTACTGCGATTGTATGCGCAAAAAAACACAAGAAAGCATACACTACCACTAGAATGGTTAGATTTGGACGGATAACGGTTCCTCAAATGTACTATCATGCTGAAGAATACAGCGTATGTATTAAGTATGATGGAAAAGAATTTTGCCGTGATGATGAAAAGTTATACAAATCTGTCGAAGTAGGAGATGAGGTTCGAGTACTAGTACATAAAGGATACAATAAACACAATAAATTAAAACATATCTACCTTTCATAAAAAAACCCCTGATTGCTCAAATGAGCAATCAGGGGTTTTTAATAATTAATCAATTTTCTTATTTAATTCATTTTTGATATCTTCGATTCTAAAATTTATTTTATAAAAATCTTTTGTTGAGCATCCAGCTCGTCCACCTCCGGCACAAGCACAAGCACAAGCACAAGAGCTTCTTACACAAGAGGAACGAGATACGTAAACACGGTGGCCACCACCAAATCCACTATGTGAGCTATAATCATCAATAATAGCTGGAAAAAACGCAACTCCGAATATAACTACTATGGCAATAACAAAAATTATGATGATTACTCCGGCGGGAGTACCACCTGAATCTTCTGTATATTGCTCATTTTCGTTAGTTGTAAATACATCAAGGTTGTATTTAACAGATGCATTTAGGTGTTCACCAACACTCAAAGAAGATTGCCAAATGAGATAACCATCTTCATTACTCTGAGCGTTACTCTCAATTACATTAGAATCACTCCATTTTATCGTGATATTTTTAACCTCGATTTCTTCAAACCATCCAGGAGTGAAGGAATACCTACAAATATGATTTTCCTTTTCAAGAACATACATATATGATTGATGAATTGTATATTCGAAAATTACAATTTCATCTTCGTAATAAGAACGATCTAAGTCAATTCTTATATAACTACCACCATCATTCATATAGGAAATGTCTTTAATATTATCTGATAATGCAGTAATTTCATCAACATGTTTGTTAGGATTACCAATTTTCACCCAAGTTAAAGGCCCCTCTTCAGAATCATTCAAAACTTTCCATTCCACATGATATTTGATATCCATAGTTCCATCAGGCCTCATATGTACGGTAATAGTGTAGTCTTGAATTTCATCTAAACGTGTTGGAGCTTCAAATGAAGCAGCTAATGCAGGCAAAGCAGATAGTGTAAGTGTAATAAGGCATACAAAAATACAAATAAAAAATCTGCTAAACTTCTTCATTAGGCATTCTCCTTCCTAAGCGGGCAGTTGTGTTCCATAGAGCTTGCATATTTTCGAATTTCTTTGCATCTGTGAGAGTTCCAAATAGAATTCCATGACTGTTCCAAGATATTTCCCAGACTTTTTTCAGAAAGCCAGCTTTGGCATGGAACAACTCCACCATTAGGAGCAATTGCCATATTACTAAGGCAGGCTCCACAAGTAGGAATGGTAAGTCCAAGAGAGTTTAGATTCTCATCAGAAATCCATCCCGGCGAAGTGAAACTAATTTCGATATGTTCCTGGTTACAATACAAAACAGCTTCAGTCAAAATGGCATACAGTTCTTCTTCAGTCAACTGTGTACATTTCGATTCCTGCTGGCAGGCATTACCAGTTACAATAAGCCCAGAGCAAGAAACGTACTTGACGCCAAGTTCATTTAAAAATTTCAATGTGTTTAGATAGTTTGCATTTACCTTACAGAGAGGTGTGTTAATACTAATGTTAAGACCAGCTTCAATAGCATTCTTGATACCATCAACCGTAGACTGAAAATTGTTGGCACCTACAAGAGTGTTATGCTCTTGCTCATCAGAGGAGTAGAGAGTGATTTGTACACTATCAAGAGATGCATCATACAATCTTTTGCACAGTTCTTTTGTTAGTTTTACGCCATTCGTGTTAAGCCGAGTTACAAACCATTTGGCATAGTCGATGAGTTCCGGTAGGTCTTCCCGCATGGTGGGTTCGCCACCTGTAAAGGTAATCTGTGGAATACCAATTTTTCTACACCGATCTAAAATGAGTTTCCATTCACTTGTAGAAAGTTCTTTAACTTCAGATTGCGTTTGCCCAGCAGCATAGCAATGCAAGCATTTTTGGTTACAGTGCCATTTGCCTTCACGCGTCATTGCACTAATCATAAGATCCATTCGATGAGGAGCGGTCATATGAGGTGCATACTCACCAAGGGTCATATATCCAATATTTTCGCTAGGTTCTTTTCCATATGCAACATCCATTAACGTACTTATAATTTTCCAAAGGTCTTCTATCAGAGTATCAATTTTTGTGCGTGGATAAACCTTTTTTACTTTTTCTGTGGTTTTATGAATAATTGCTTCAAATTCATCTGCATTAATTTCTTTTCCTTCATACATATTTATTTCATCAATAAAAGTGTAGAACAGAATAGCCCAAGACATGTTAATAGGAAGAATATCTTTACCATTGACAATTACCACGCTAGGTGGAGTTTTCGTTAGTTTAAATTTTGGCGGTACCAGATGCAATCTTACTACACCTGGACCATAAGGGTTGAGAGTGGTGTGTGCCACTTTGTTCATTTTTAGCAACCGATAGACTACTTCCCTTAAATTCATGTGCCAATTCCTCCTTAAAATGATTTTATTAATGCAAGTTGAATAGGCATTTGCAGTATACTGCAAATATTCTATATACTAACTTACAGTACAATATTTTATCATAGATTACATAATTTTTCAATAATCAAAATAACAGGGATATCTATTGATTTAGAGGCTCTGTTTTTTAATAAAGAATACAGACACACTCAAGGTAAACATAAAACATTGACAAATTAAAAAAACGTAGTATAATAAAATGTGGTGAGGATTTACGCAGACCAAGCAAAAAAATTTTGGAGGTATTTATGATTCTCAGATTGGTTGAGGAACGAACGTTTCATATGAACGAAAGCGAAGTAAGAGCGGCTTATCCTTATGGCAAAGTTATGATACACTATGCATTTGATAACTATAGCCATGATGTTAAGCATGTTCTGGACCTCAGAGAACAAGTACGGAAGGATTATCCAAAAATGAGTGACCGGGATATGCAAGTCATGGAACTTTCAAAGACTCAAACGATAAGGCACGCAGGCTTAACCACCCTGTTCGTAGGAATACCAATCGATGATTATCTGAAACTTCGTAAAGAGGATAGAATTGATATCAGATAATTAGTAAAAAAGGAAAGATTGCGAGTCATCGCTATCTTTCCTTTTTTATAAAATATAGTTTTATAATATAGATATACAACTAAAAGATACACTTGAAATCAACATAAAAATGTGATATGATTCGTTGTGATATAAATTAATTGATATGTAATTTCGGTTTAAATTTAAATGGATTTTGAGTGTATATAATGGTATTCAATAACTATTAGGAGGGAACTTTATGGGAAAAACTTGTCCTCTTTGCAATGGTCGGGGAAGGAGAGCGATTTCTTTAATGGGTCTACTAGTTGATGCTTTCTGTATGGATTGTAATGGAACTGGAGAAATTGATGTTCAAGATAGTTCGGTTGCTGGAAATGTTATGTATGAAACTTGTAAGCAATGCAATGGTAAAGGCAGAGTTGGAGTTTCCTTGGGAGACCACGATGCTGTAATTATGGATGCATTCTGTGTGCCTTGTAATGGAACTGGTATGGTTAAAGTTCAAGATAATTCGCCGAATGAATGTGATGAAGATGTAACTGAGTAAAGAAACAAATAAAAAGGATGAGTTTTTAAGGACTCGTCCTTTTTTATAAAATATAGTTTTATAATATAGCTATATAAATAAAAGAAATAGTTGAAAGTTAACATAACATATGATATAATAACTTGTGATATAGGTTAATTGATATATAATTTCGGTTTAGATTTAAATGGATTTTGAGAGTAGATAACATCAAGCGACAACTAAAAGGAGGAACGGGAATGTTTCTAATTCACTTGGGATGTTTTGTTACATGGGTGGTATGTCTGATTATCGAGTGGAGGGATCCTTGGAGTGATAATGGTAAAACAATTGTTTGTGATATGATTGCGACAATATTTTTTTGTTTCTCTTTTATTGGTCGTACCAGTCACAATCCTATTCCTATATTACTAATTCTATGTGGGAGTTTGGTTACGTTTGTGGTATGTTACATTCCGAGTATCCAACTGATAAATTATCCTTTCTTTGATGGTTATGTGAAGAGTGGTGCGTGTGTAGCTGCTGTTTTTTCTTTTATTGTTCTTATCTTGGGCATATCTGTAGATGGTCATAGTCCAAGAAGCTTGAGTGAAATCTCTGCCCTTTCCCTTGATAATCGATATGAGTTAGTTTCATTTGAAACTAATGAACAAACAGTAGTGAATGGCGAGATTTCTAGCATATATATACTTAGTACTGGTGGGACATCGGGCAATATTAAAGCATCGACTAAAACAACCTATGACTATTGGTATAAACGTGAAGATGGTGGAATGCTAAAGAATACTATTGATATGAGTTCGTATGATTATCCACAAAATGTAGAAATTGTAGTTTACTATGCTGATACTGAGACACCAAAAGTAGAGTTTTGGAGAAATGATGATGCCAGAGAAGAAGGTGATGGCGAAACGTATTTGGCAAAAACAGAAATACGGTTCACTGTTCCCACTGGTTCAGTTGTAGATGCTAGTTTTCAAAGAGCAGATAGTGAAATGTACGAGTATTCTCAAATGAATGGACAGTAATAACAAAATGTAACTTATAATAAAAAAGGATGAGTTGAAAAACCCATCCTTTTTACGTGTGTTTGTTATACTCGAAATAATACTATCTAAATGTTGCTAAATTTATAAAAATATAGTATAATGTGTAAAAGCTAACATTAGGAGGTGGTATAATATGAAGAAAAAACATATTATATTAGCAGGTACTAGTAGATCTGGTAAAACTACGCTTTCGATGGAACTTGCCAAACTTCAATATACACATTATAAAATGGATCCGATAAAAAGAGCTTTGTTTGGAAATATGGCTGAGGGCAATAGTGAAGATTGGGATGAGATTAGTCCTAAAATTGCTAAAATAATTAATCAAATTTTAGAAGATAATAAATCTGATACAGATTATAATCAAGAGCACTATGTTATAGATACATGTCATTTATATCCAGAGGATGCCAAAAAGATTGAAAGTGAAGATACAAAGGTAATTTTTTTAGGCTATGCAGATTCAACGATTGATTCAAAGCTTGAAGATATTAGAAAAAACGATAAAGATAATTACTGGACAAAAAAATTACAAGACGATGAGTTAAAAGAATTATTGCGACAAAATATAGAATTTAGTAACAAAATAAAAGAAGATTGCAAAAAATATGGAATTACATATTACGATACGGGTGCTTCGAGAGAGGAAACTTTAAAAAAGATTTTTGATGATATACAAGATGGCAAAATATAAAGGTGAAAAGGTGAAAAATACACTTTTTTGCCTTTTTGTTTTAAGAATATGGTAGTTCCATTTTCCTTTATTTTGTGATATAATGTCCAAACGGAGGGAAAATGATGTTAAATTATGATTGTTTGACGGAAATACGAGCATTTGGTAGAGAAAACAAAATACCAATTTTGCTAGATGATACATTAGAATATATTTCGAATATATTAAATGATATAAAGCCATATAGAATATTAGAAGTAGGGACTGCAATAGGTTACTCCGCTCTTTGCTTTTCTAAATATTTAGCTGAAGGTGGAAGAATAGATACAATAGAAATAGAAAGTCTGAGAGTTGAACAAGCGCTTGAAAATATTGAAAAAGTAGGAGCTATGGACAAAATAAGAGTGCTTGAAGGCGATGCTCTTGATATATTACCATATTTAACAGAAGAGTATGATGTTGTGTTTATAGATGCCGCTAAAGGTAAATATCTTGAATTCTTTAATCATGCTTTAAGGTTGTGTAAAAAAGGTGGATATATAATTGCTGATAACGTGCTTTATAAAGGAATGGTACAAAGCGATTATAATAAACACAAACAAAGAACGGCTGTAAACAAATTAAGAGCATTTATAGATATGGTATTAGAAAATAAAGATTTGCAATCAGAATTGATTGATATTGGTGATGGACTTACAGTGAGTAAAAAGATTAATTAATAGATAATGAAGAATAAATATATGGAGGTAAGTTATGAATAAACCAGAATTATTAGCGCCAGCTGGAACGTTTGAAAAAGCAAAAGTTGCATTTATGTATGGAGCGGATGCAGTTTATGCTGGAACATCGAAATTATCATTAAGAACTAGAACTTCAATGGAATTTGATGATTTGATAAATACAGTAAAACTTGCACATTCATTAAATAAAAAGGTTTATGTTGCAATGAATGTTTATGCAAGAGACGAAGAATATGAATTGGTAAAAAAAGAGGCGGCATATTTAGATGAAATTGGCGTAGACGGACTAATTGTTGCTGATGGTGGGATTGCAGAAATAGTAAAAGAATATGCTCCGAACACTGAATTACATATAAGTACTCAAGCAAATGTAGTTAGTTTACATGCATGTAACTTCTGGTATAAAAATGGTGCCAATAGAGTAATTCTTGCGAGAGAATTAAATAAAGATGAAATAAAACATATTACGAAAAACAAACCTAACGGATTAGATATAGAAATGTTTGTACATGGTGCTATTTGCTATAGCTATTCTGGAAGATGTTACATGAGTGATTACATGGCAGGAAGAAGTGCTAATCATGGCGATTGTGCACAACCATGTAGATGGGCATATAATTTATATGTAGAAGAAAAAAACAATCCGGGTCAAATGATGCCTGTTGAGGATGATGATAAAGGAACATACATTTTTTCTTCTAAAGATTTATGCTTAATAAATGATATGCCAACTATATTTGATTTAGGTGTAGATAGTTTAAAAATAGAAGGAAGACTAAAAACAGAATATTACTTAGCTACGGTAGTAAATGCCTATAGACATGCAATTGATGATTATGCTGCGAATCCAGAAAATTGGAATTCAGAAAAATATATGAAAGAATTAGACAAGGCTCGTACGAGAGGTCTTACAACATTCTATTTTAATGAAAAATATAATCCAGATATCCAAGATTATGATGGAAAGCAAATAAATCCAGATTATGAGTTTGGTGGAGTAGTAATTTCAACAGATATAGACGGTATGACAACAATTGAAATTAGAAATAAATTAAAAGTAGGAGATACTTTAGAAATTATGATTCCTGAAAAATTAGAGCCTATTACATTTGTTATAGATAAACTTTATGATGTTGAAACGAATGAAGAAATAGAAGCTGTAAATCCAGGAGTAAAAGAACAAAAAGTAAAATTAAAATTACCAGTTGATGTTTCTAAAGGATATATTATAAGAAGAATAAAATGATAAAAATAGCCCGCACTAAAAAAGTGCGGGCTTAAAATTATTCTATAATTATATAACGTTCGTCGTGTGGAAATCTAAATAACCAATCAAGAAAATTCTTTTTTATTACAGCTTTACACTTATACTCACCATTATCATAAAACCAAACTATTTCTGCAATGTCGGTGTTAGTCTCTCTAAGTTGCTGATAAATATCACCAAGTTGAATGTTTCTGTGCGGAATTAAAATGGAATATATTTCATGTTTATACAAAGAAGCAAAGCTACTTTTAGTTATATTAAAACTTACGAGAGCTTTTTCGTCATCAGGTGTAATATAAATTCTTTGAGAATCATAGAGAATTGTTAAACCAGGCATTTCAACATTTTTTGTAGAAACCAATGTACTAATCAATTCATCGGTTAAATCTACAAAAAGAACTCGTGAGCACGAAGTAACAATACTTTTAGGTTGAACAGGTGGAAGTGTAGCAAGTGTGATTTCTGGTGTCGGTGTAGGCTTTTCCGTGGTTGATGCGTTTCCTATAACATAAGGAGTTGTGTTGGTAGGGGGTGCAGTATATATAACTGTTGAGAACATATTAGTATATTCGAAGGCTATTTCGGAAGCCGAATTTACATATTCAACATTTGGTGTGTTTGTAATTTTAATTGTAGGTACGGGAGTGTTTGTGGGTGCATAAGTAGGAGTGGGTACGGGAGTGTTTGTGGGTGCATAAGTAGGAGTGGGTACGACTGTAGGACTGGTAGTAAGTGATACAGTTTGAGTTGATGTAATGGTAGGTGTAGTAAGCAAGTTGGTAGAAGTGTTAATAGGCGTAACAGTTGCTACTGCTGAAGTTGAAGTGACATGTGGAGTAGAAGTGCTTTTAGGAGTTTCTGTAGATAGTTTTTGTGTAGGCAAAATAGTTGTTAAGTTTTCTGCTTCCAAATTACCACTTTTTTTCAGCTCTTCATTTGGTGTGTCCGAAGGGGAGTTGATAATAATTTGTGGTCCCCAATTAATAGAAGGCAAAAAACTAAAGAACCCGAGGATATAGTTAAGAATTCCTAAAACCCATAAAATAATCAATACTATTAGAAAAATCAAAGTATACTTGAGACACCGTTTTATAAATTTCCACGTTTTTTTCATTAGAAACCCTCCTTATTAAAGAATGTTTCCGATTTATTAGCATTTGTGTAGATGCATTATATACTAAAAAACATGCAGAGTCAACATAATAAAAGAGACTACTTTTCAGTAGCCTCTTTCCGTTAAACATTAAATCTAAATAATACTACGTCGCCATCTTTCATAACATAGTCTTTACCTTCAAAACGAACAGTTCCTTTTTCTTTAGCTTTAACTATAGAACCGCATTCTATTAATTCTTCATATGAGATAACTTCTGCTTTGATAAATCCACGTTCAATATCGGAGTGAATCTTTCCAGCTGCAGCAGGAGCTTTAGTTCCATTAGTAATAGTCCAAGCTCTAACTTCTGGTTCGCCAGCAGTTAAGAATGAAATTAAACCTAATAATTTATAACTTGCTTTGATAAGTTTATTTAATCCAGAATCATCAATTCCAAGCATTTCTAGCATTTCATCTTTTTCATTATCGTCTAATGCTGCTAATTCTTCTTCAATTTTTACACAAAGAGGAATTGCTTCGCTTCCTTGAGCGTTTGCATATTCTTTTAATTTTAAGAAATATGGATCAGAATCAATATCTTTTATTTGATCTTCTGAGATATTTCCAACATACATCATTTGTTTTGATGTTAATAAAAATAAATCTGAAACAGAAGCTTTTTCCTCGTCATTTAATGATACAGAACTTGCAAGTTTTCCAGCTTCTAAAGCTGCTTTGATTTTATTTAAAGTATCAACTTCAACTTGATGTTTTTTATCAGCTCTTGCCATTTTTATAGCTCTTTCAAGTCTTTTATCAACTGTTTCCATATCAGCAAAAATTAATTCTAGATTTATTGTTTCAATATCTCTAACAGGATCTATTGAACCATCAACATGCACAATATTAGAATTTTCAAAACATCTAACAACTTGAACGATAGCATCAACTTCACGAATATGAGATAAAAATTTATTTCCAAGACCTTCACCTTTTGAAGCACCTTTAACCAATCCTGCAATATCAACAAATTTAACAATTGCATGAGTAACTTTTTCAGTATTGTATAATTTTGCAAGGTTATCTAATCTTTCATCTGGTACTGGTACGATACCAACATTAGGTTCTATTGTACAAAAAGGGTAGTTAGCGCATTCAGCACCAGCTTTTGTAATTGCGTTAAACATTGTACTTTTTCCTACGTTTGGTAATCCAACTATTCCTATTTCCATTTATATTTCTCCCTTCTAAAATAAGTCAAAATGTTTATATCACAAATTTGTACAAAAATCAATTATATGATAAAATGTATACGAATTATAGAAAGGAATGTGAGAAAATGGAAGTTGCAAATATAGAGAAATATATGCCTACTGTATATCAAGCTGAAATCTTAGTAAAAAATAATATAGAAATGTATAGAAAAAAGGGAGTAAAAGCCTTCAAAATAATACATGGCTATGGGTCAACAGGAAAAGGAGGAGCACTTAGAACAGGAATACGCCATTGGCTAGATTTAGTAAAAAATGCAAAAATAATTGCAGACTATATACCAGGCGAAAACTGGACAGTGTTTGATGAAACAACACGAAAAGTTTTAGATTTGGACAGTTCTTATGGAAAAGATAGTGATTTAGGCCAAATGAATTCTGGTGTAACTATAATTGTAATATCATGGTAATATTGTGAATTTTGATAATTGTATGTTGAAAACTAACGTATTATGATATAATTAATGTGCAAAATTTAGGAGGTATTTATCATGAACATAAGAAAAATATTTTTGATTTTAGTTATAAATTTATTCATCGTAAATATAGCTTACGCAAGTATAGATATTCCAACAGAAATTAGAATTGGTTTATATTATGGTTCGAAAGGAGCAAGTAGTATTACGCTTTCTGCGCCAGCAGGAATGGAAATAGGAACTTTCGATGGAGAAGATTTTGATGTAATTGAAGAGCTAGATGCAAATGATGAGATAACTGTAAAAAAAGGAAGCAAGAAAGGATCAGTAACAGTAAATGGAATTGGTGAATTTGGAGATTCAAAAAATGTTCCATATTTTCGTAGTTTAGAAAATAAAAATGATGAAAGAATAATTGTTGTAAATTATAAAAAGTATCGTGGAGATATTGAAATAAAAAGATATTCTGACAGCGATATGACGGTAATAAATGTAGTAGGGATGCAAGAATATTTATATGGAGTTGTTCCAAGAGAAATTGGTGGAAGCAGTGCATATGAAGCAGTAAAAGCACAAGCAATTGTTGCTAGAACATATGCTATAAAGAATTATGAAAAGAGAATGAAATGGGGATTTAATTTATATCCAACAGTTGATGATCAAGCTTATGGCGGATATGAATGGGAAAATGTTAATTCGAATAGAGCTGTAGATGAAACAGATGGACAAGTAGTAACATATGATGGCAAACTAATAGATGGATACTATTTTTCAACTAGTGGTGGATATACTGAAAATTCTGAAAATGTTTGGACAAGTGCACTTGGATATTTAAAAGCAGTTCCTGATCCATACGAGCCAGATAATTTAAGTAAAACTACATGGACTGTTGAGTTAACTGCGGATGAAGTAGAAGAACGTTTAGCAAAATATGGTGTAGATGTTGGCAATGTTATTAATATTGAACCAACAGAGTATACAGAAGCGGGTAGAGTATTAGAGTTAAAAATAGAAGGAACGGAAGGAACAGAAATCATTACAAAATCAAAAGCAAGAACTTATCTTGGATTAGATAGTCAATGGTACACTGTAAATGATGAACCGCCAAAAGCACTTGAAGTTGTTATTGATAGAGAAGATAAAGAAGACGAAGAAGATAAAAAAGACGAGAAAGATGAAAATGAAAAAATAGAAGAAGAAAGAGAATTAAAACCATTGTTAAAACAATTAACAAGTCTTATTCGTGGTGAGAAGTCTGAAGTTAATGTTGTAAAAAATGAGTATGCTGCAAGAAAGAAATATACTGATGTTTTTGTTTTCCAAGGAAGAGGTTGGGGACATGCTGTTGGTATGAGCCAAAACGGCGCAATAGGAATGGCTAAAAATGGATTTGATGCAGAAGAAATTATAAAATGGTATTACACAGGAGTTGAAGTAACAGACTAAGGAGGGATTAACATTAATATAGGCATAGATATTGGCGGTAGACATGTTGGTATGGGTGTTGTTAATAAAGACGGAAAAATAATTAATAAAGAAATTTTTAATTATCCGTCTATACAATCAGAAAATGTTATATTTGATAAGATTAGTGAATATGTTAGTAAAAACTCAAAAAATGTAAAATCAATAGGGATTGGTGTACCAGGCATAGTTCGAGATAATCAAATTATTTATACTTGCAATTTGCCGTTAGAAAATATTAATGTAAAAAAACTTATAAAGACAGATTTGCCAATTTATTTAGGAAATGATGCTGTTTGCGCAACAATAGCAGAATATCATTATATAGATAATCAACAGCATGATAATTATTTATTAATGACAATTGGCACAGGTGTTGGTGCAGGAGTTATATTAGACAAAAAGTTATATTTGGGTAAATCAGGTGCTGCTGGTGAAATTGGACATATGGTAATTGAACGTGATGGAATACAATGCAATTGTGGAAGAAAAGGTTGCTTTGAAAAATATGTTTCGATAAAAAAACTATTGAAAGATACTGGAACTGAAAGTTTAAAAGAGTTTTTTTATATAGTCGAAAGAAATAAAAAAATCGCAAACATGTTTGATAAGTATCTTAACGATTTAGCTGAAGGAATTGCAAATGTTATTAATGTTTATGATGTAGATGTAGTTGTTATAGGCGGAAGTATTTCATGGTTTGGTGATAAATATATACACATATTAAGATCAAAAGTTAAAGAAAAAATATATAATGATTACACTTACAAAGTTAATATAAAATGTGCAAAACTTGGAAATGATGCAGGTATAATAGGTGCATCGTTGTTATCAAAATATATTAAATATTAAGGAGGATTTATGCAGATACTAGAAAAGTTGAAGCAAATTACCGATGAAAAAAATATATTTGTAGATGAACTTATGAGTAAACATACATCTTTTAAAACTGGCGGGAAAGCAGAATATTTTGTTACACCAGAATCTAAAGAAGAATTGATTGAAATTTTAAAGATAGATTCGCCAATTACTATTATAGGTAATGGTAGTAATTTGTTGGTAAAAGATAACGGAATAAAAGGCATTGTGGTCAGTACAATTAAACTTAGAAATTATAAAATTGATGGAGACACAATAGAAGCAGACGCAGGTATGCCATTAATTATGCTTTCTAAAATTGCGGCTGAAAATGGATTAACAGGATTAGAATTTGCATGTGGTATTCCAGGCACACTTGGTGGTGCAATTTTTATGAATGCAGGCGCATATGGCGGAGAAATGAATGATATCGTTGTAAGTTCGGAATACATAGATAAAGAATTAAACATACGAGAAATTACAGAACACAAATTTGAATATAGAAGAAGTATTTATTCAAAAGAAATAGATGGAATAATATTATCTGCAAAATTAAAATTGCAACAAGGAGATATTGATCAGATAAAAGAAAAAATGAATCAAAATATTGAATCACGAAATTCAAAACAACCAATAAACATGCCAAGTGCAGGTAGTACATTTAAAAGAAAAGATGGTGTTATTGTATCAAAATTAATTGATGAAGCAGGATTAAAAGGTTATACAATTGGTGGTGCACAAGTATCTACACTTCATGCAGGGTTCATTGTAAATAAAGGAGATGCAACTTCGCAGGATATAATAGATTTAATACAATATGTACAACAAGTTATAAAAGATAAATATGAAATCGATATTGAAACTGAAATAAAAATAATCGGCGAATAGATAGGAGATATATTTATGAATGACAATTTAAAAGAATGGATGGGTTCTGGTTTGAAAATGAAAAGATGGTTGTTACTTACTTTAATTGGGACAGGACTAATAGGATATGGATTTGCAAAAGTAATGTCTTCTGAAGTTTCAGATGTAAAAGATATAATAACAGCTGCAGCATTATTTATTATTGGATTTGCGTGCGTTACAATATCTTTTATTATGGCAGAAAGAAGAGTTCTTCAAGCGATTGCAGAATCTACAACTACAAGTAGTAAAACTGTTAATTTAAAAAAATTATTGTTTGACAAAAGAATGTTAGATAAAAACATTAAAATAGCCGTAATAGGTGGAGGCGCGGGTCTTGCAAATTTATTAAAGGGCTTAAAATATTTCTCGAACAATATAACAGCAATTGTTTCTGTTGCAAGTAATGGAAATAATGAAGAAACAATGACTAGAGATTTTGGTATATTACCGCCAGGTGATTTAAGACAATCATTAATTGCACTTTCAAGTAGTGAAGAAAAAATGAAAGAATTAATGGGATATAAGTTCAAAAAAGGTTCAGTAGCTGGACAAAATTTTGGTAATTTATTGTTAGCTGCTATGAATGATATCTGCGACCAAAACTTTGCAAAAGCAATTCAAGATACATCAGAAGTTCTTTCTGTAACAGGTAAAGTTTTACCAGTTACATTAGATAATGTAAAATTAGGAGCGATTCTTAGAGATGGTACAAGAGTTATTGGAGAAAACGATATAATAAATAAAGTTATAGAAAGAAATGTTGCTATTGAAAAAGTTTTCTTGCAACCAGAAAGATGTGCTCCAGCACCAGATGTTATTAGAAGTATTAAAGAAGCAGATTTGATAGTTATAGGTCCTGGAAGTTTATATACAGGAATAATTCCAAGTTTGCTTATTAAAGAAATAAGTGATGAAGTGAAAAAGAGTAAAGCTATTAAAATGTTTGTTTCAAATATTATGTCTGAAAGAGGTCAAACAGATAACTACAAAGTATCAGATTTAATAAATGCAATTCATGAACATATTGGAAAAGGCGTAATGCAATATTGCTTAGCGAACGAAAGTAATATAATGCCTGAATATATAAGACGATATAATCAGGAAGGTGCAGATGTTTTAGAAGTTGATAAGAATGAGATAAAAAATACAGGCGTTGAATTAATAATTGAAGATTATGCCCAAACTGATGATAAAGGTTATATAAGACATGATCCAAACAAGCTTGCAAAGTCAATTATGAAAATTGTTTGTGATAATATGGATATTGCTGCAGATAAAAAAGCTCTTGAGGTTTATATGATAAAATCAAAACTTAAAAATATGAACAAAAAGAACAAGAAAAAAAGTATATTGTTTAGAGATGTAAAAGTAATTACTAATACAAAAAAGACTAAGAAAAAGAGTGGTTATGATAATGTTCCAATAGTTGGACAAAAGAAATAATTATTATCGAAAGGAGAGCATGGTTTTATTCCGTGCAAATAAAATATGTACACAAAAGACAAAATTTCAACTTTTGAAGAAGGTGTTAGTAAAGAGTGGCTAATTTCTAATGGAATAGGCGGATTTGCGTCATCGACTATAATTGGAGCAAATACTCGTAAATATCATGGATTATTAATTGCTGCTTTACAAGAAGAACAACAGAGGATGTTTGTATTATCAAAAGTTAATGAATACATTTCTATTAATGGTGTAGAACATACAATATCTTCTAACGAATGTCATGACTATACACAAAAAGGTTATACGTTTCAAAGAAAATTTGTAAAAGAATATTTACCAGAGTTTTTCTATATAGTTGAAAATGTTGCTGTTTATAAAAAGATTGCTATGGTAAATGGGAAAAATAAAGTTGTTATTGAATACAATATCGAGAATGATAATGGTTTTAGTGTTGAAATGAAATTAATGCCATTAGTTAATTATAGAAGCTATCATAATACTAGTGATGCTAGAGAGTATAATCAAAAATATTACGAAGATTTAGTTATAGAATTAGAAAAAGGCTATGTGCTAAAAATACATGTGGATGATAGTAGTTATGAAAAATTAGATAACGTATTTTATGATGATATGTTTTATAGAGTTGAATACGATAGAGGACTTGATGATACAGAAAGACAAAGTATTCCAGGGATTTTCAAAATAGACATACCACCTAGAACTGAAAAGAAAATTGTATTTACAGCAGAAGTTGAAAAAGAAAATGAATTTGTTATTCCTGAAAGAGAAATAGATGAAATAAAACAAGAAGAAATTAGACTTAAGAAAATTTGTAGAATTGCAGGTGCAAAAGAAGATATACAAAAAGATTTAACTATTGCTGCGGACAGTTTTATAATACAAAAAAACGAAAATAAAACGATATTAGCTGGATATCCATGGTTTACAGATTGGGGAAGAGATACATTTATAGCATTTGAAAATATAGTATTAAAAACAAATAGATATGCAGATGCAAAAGATATATTATTGTATTTTTCGAAATATATTCAAAATGGTTTGGTGCCTAATTTTATAGATGATAATGGAGGACAAGCTTTTAACAGTGTTGACTCATCACTTTGGTACGTTGAGGCCGTATATAAATATTATAAATACACTAACGATATGCAAACTGTAAAAGATATATATCCTAAGTTAAAAGAAATAATATTTGCATACAAGACAGGAACATTAAATAATATAAAAATGGATAATGACGGATTAATTATTGCTGGAGATGAAACAACACAGCTTACGTGGATGGATGCTAAAGTTGGAGATATTATTCCAACACCAAGATATGGTAAAGCTGTAGATATTAATGCTTTATGGTATAATGCGTTGAAAATCATGGAAGAATTTAGCAAAGAATTAGATAGTGAATTTGACGAAGAACTATCGAGAAATGTAAAACAATCTTTTAAAAAGTTTTATGCTGATGAAGGATTAATGGACACAATAGAACCATTTAATTCTCAAATTAGACCAAATCAACTTTTTGCTATAGGACTTTCGTTTCCTGTGGTTACAGGAGATAAAGCAAAAGAAACCTTAGATTTTGTAACGAATAAATTATATACAGATAAAGGACTAAAAACGTTAGATTCAGCAGATAGCAATTATAAGGCGAAATATGAAGGTGATGTATATAGTCGCGACATGAGCTATCATCAAGGCACGATTTGGCCGTGGTTACTTTTACTATATACAGAAGCTTATGAAAACATATATAAAAGAAAATTAAGAATAAAACATTTAGAAGAATTTTTACATGATAGATGTGTTGGCAGTATTTCAGAAATATATGATGCTGAAGAACCACGATTTGCTAAAGGTGCGTTTTCACAAGCATGGAGTGTTGCAGCAATTATAAAAATTGTAATGTGAGGTTTATAGATGGTAATATTAGGAATTGACCCTGGATATGCAATAACAGGGTACGGAGTAATTGAATATGAAGGTAATCATTTTAAACTTTTAGAAGCTGGTGCGGTTGAAACTAAAGCTGGTGTGCCAATGCCACAAAGATTAGCAAAGATATATGATGATGTATCAATGTTAGTTGATACATACCACCCAGATGCAATTGCTATAGAAGAATTGTTTTATCATTCAAATGCAAAAACAGTAATTGGAGTTGCTCAAGGAAGGGGAAATGTACTAACTGTTGCAGCTAAAAAAGGAATTGATATATATGAATATACACCGTTGCAAGTAAAGCAAGCAGTAGTTGGTTATGGGCGTGCTGATAAAAAACAAGTTCAAACAATGGTAAAAACATTAATGAACTTAAAAACCATACCGAAGCTTGATGATACAACTGATGCTATGGCGATAGCAATATGTCATGCACATTCGTGTAGATATGCTGAAACAATAAAATGAGGTGTTGTAATTGGAACATTTATATTTGATTACAGGTGATGATGATTACGAAAAAAATAAATTTTTAGAACAAATAAAAAAGGACTTTGGTGTTTTAACTAAAGGAATTAATTATGTTCAAATTGATAAAGATAATATCTGGACTTTAGAACAAGAACTTTCTACCTATTCTTTTTTGTGTGAAGATAAATTAATTGTTGTAAAACTTTCTAAAAAAGAATCTTCCACAAATGATGAGCAATCAAATAAAAAAGATTGGTTTAATGAAGATATAGAGGAACAGATAAGGAACAAACTAGATTTTATTTGGCTTGTATTTTATGAAGAAAGTGGTACAAATACTAAATTAAACAAAATGATATCTGAATGTGGTAAATGTTTAAATTTCGAAAAAAGCAAACCGCATGAAATGATAAAATGGATAGTTGCTAGAACTAACTCATATGGAGTGTCTATTGATAATTATATTGCAGAATATTTGATAGAAATATGTGGAACAGATAAAGTTTTTTTAGATAATGAGATTAATAAATTAGCTAACTGTGTTGGCGAAAATCAAAAAGTAACTAAAGAAATAATTGATAAAATGTGTATAAAAACATCAGAGATAATTATATTCGATTTGATTGATTGCATAGGAAGTAAAAATGCAAGGGTAGCGCTTCGATATTTAGATGAACTTATAGAAAACAAAGAACCTATTCAAAAGATAATGATAATGGTTTATAAACATTTTAAAATGTTATTGCTAGCAAAAGAAGTTTTAAAAGAAAAGAAAGATGTAGCTGCGGAGTTAAATGTAAAACCTTATCCAGCAAAAAAATATGCATCACAATGTAGAAATTTTACAAGTGATGAACTCTTGAGAATATTAGAAGAGCTTGCAGTATTAGATGTTGATTCTAAAAACGGTAAAATGGATTTAAAAGTAGGACTTCAAAAAATAATATGTATGTAAAAAGATGCCTCTGTCAATAATAATTGCGGAGGTGTTTTTTATGTATAATATAAGAACAGACTTAGCAATTGAAACAAGAGAAATGTATAGGGCTGCGAAAAAACTAGATGATGAAATACCTGGTGTAGAAACAAATATTGATAATAGTGAAAAAGACATATTGATAACAAAAGTAAAAATTACATCTGATGTTGCGGCTGAAATGTTAAATAAAGCAAAAGGTGAATATATTACGATAGAGGCACCGAAATTAAAAAACAATGATGAAGAATTTAATAATAAAATATCAGAAAGATTAGCTACAATTATAAAAGAAATTACAAATTTAAAAGCAGAGGAAACGGTTTTAGTAGTCGGATTAGGGAATTGGGATATAACGGCCGACGCGTTAGGTCCTAAAGTAGTATCTCGTATAGACTTAACAAGACATTTAATTGAATATGTTCCGCAATATGTGAAAGAAGGCACAAGACCTATATGTGCAATTTCGCCAGGAGTGCTTGGTACTACAGGAATAGAAACTGGTGAAATAATAAAAGGAATTGTAGAAAAGATTTCGCCAGATATTTTAATTGTTATAGATGCATTAGCATCAAGAAAAATGGAGAGAATTAATACAACGATTCAAATTTCGAACACAGGAATTGTTCCGGGATCAGGAGTTGGAAATGCTCGAAATGCAATAACCCAAGAAACAATGGGCATACCGGTGATTGCAATAGGAGTTCCAACAGTTGTTGAAGCTGCTGTAATTGCAAATGATGCGCTTGAATTATTAATTAATAAAATGCAGATGGAAGAAGGGACAAGTGAGGCTTTGCAAAAACTTAGTGGTGAAGATAATTATCAGGAAATAAAAAGTGCGCTATTACCAAAAGATTATAATTTTATAGTTACACCCAAAGAAATAGATGAATTGATTGAAAATATGTCTAATGTAATAGCAGAGGGTATAAATCAAGCATTATAAAAATTTATTGATATCTTTTTTTGAGTATAATATAATTAATGTGAAAATAAATTAAAAGGATATCGCGATATGGAAAATAAAAAAAAGGAAAAAGTAAAAAAGAAAAAAATAAATCAATTTAAAATATTGAGATTTTTATTGATAGCATGTGCTATTGCATTTCTTGTTAAGTTTATTCTAGACAAAAATGTTTTTGAAGATATGAAAATCACAAATAGAGTTAATTCATCTTTGCCTTTAAGTGTTACTATACAAGATGCGGTGTATGTTAAATTATATTCTATAGATAGATATGTTAATTTTCTTCAAACTGAACAATATTCAAAAGCATATAACATGCTTACAAAAGAATATAAAGAATTCAAGACATATAATGAATTTTTATATGAAATAGCGGGCATTGATTTTTCTACATTTAAATTAAAAGAAGTTAAACAAATTGCAGAAAGAACTTATCTTGCGCCGGTTGAGTATAAAAGAAACGGTGTTTTAGAGGAAGAAGAGTATATAGTATTGGCTAATAACATAAATGACAAAAATATGAAAATATCGTTAAATAAATTTTTGTATCATTTCCCAGAAAAACAAAAGTTTTCTAAAGATGGCATTAAATATACAATTGAAGAATGTGTGGTTAAGTCAAATGTTATAAAATTAACTGTAACGGTAAAAAATGGTAATTTTTTTGAAGAAGTAGAAATAAAAGAGATTGGACTAGGTTTTGACGAAGAATCTAAGAAAATGCAAACAATAGAAAAAGGTATATTAAAAGCCGGTGAAACACAAACATATGATATTGAAATAGAGTCTAACTATTATATTCCTAAATATTTACAAATCAATAGAAATATAGATGGTGAAATCATGAGAACATATTTGTTTGAACTAGATAATAACTAAAAACTCCTAAAAAATACTTGATTTTTGAGCGATTTTGTAATATAATCTCATCGAACCATGACGTGGGGTGAGGATATTATCTCCACTTATCCTAGGTTATTGGCGATTAGAAAGAAAGTAGGAGGTGTTTTAGTTATGTCAAAACAAGAAATTATTGCAAATTTCCAAACTCATGAAGGTGATACAGGTTCTCCAGAAGTTCAAGTAGCTCTACTTACAGAAAGAATCAATCATTTAACAGAACATTTAAAAACTCACAAAAAAGATAATCACTCAAGAAGAGGATTATACAAAATGGTTGGACAAAGAAGAGGATTACTTAAATATTTGGAAACAATTGATATCGAAAGATACCGTGCGCTAATTGAGAAATTAGGATTAAGAAAATAATTAAAAGGGGGTAAAGAATGTCTTTATCCCCTTAATTATTACATCAAATTTATGTGAGGCTCACAGAATCCGAAGGATTCTTTTTTCCAGGGCGAAAAAACGGTTTCGCCCGCGCAGCGGCGCCCTGGGAAAACGAACTGCGTTTTCTTATGTGTGTATCAATATGCAATTCTCATCGAAAACTATCTTGATTCGTAGATGTAATCTGTGTCTATTCATGCAGAACAGATAGAGATTACAGCTACTCAAATAGTTTTTGATGAAATATATATAGGGAAATATCCCAGAAGGAGAAAAATTATGGTAAAAACTTATTCAATGGAAGTAGCAGGAAGAACTTTAACATTAGAGACTGGTAGAATGGCCGGTCTTGCAAATGGCAGTGTATTAGTAAGATATGGAGATACAGTTGTAATTGTAAATGTTACAGCTTCAAAATCTCCTAGAGAAGGAATAGATTTCTTCCCATTATCAGTAGATTATGAAGAAAGATTATATTCAGTTGGAAGAATTCCAGGAAGCTTTACAAAAAGAGAAGGAAAACCAGCTGATAAAGCAATATTAGTAGGAAGAGCAATCGATAGACCAATTAGACCATTGTTTCCAAAAGATTTAAGAAATGATGTTTGTGTTAATGCAATGGTTTTATGCGTTGATCCAGATTGTTCACCAGAAGTAGCAGCTCAAATAGGTACATCTGCAGCGCTTAGTATATCAGACATTCCATTCAATGGACCTACAGCTGCAGTAAGTGTTGGATATGTTGATGGTGAAATTGTTATAAACCCAACATTAGAACAAAGAGAAAGAAACAAATTAAACTTAACAGTTGCTGGAACAAAAGACAAAGTTTCAATGATTGAAGCTGGTGCTGACCAAATTCCAGAAGACTTAATGTTACAAGCAATTGAACGCGGACATCAAGAAATTGCTAGAATTGCAGAATTTATCGAAAATATTCAAAAAGAAATAGGAAAAGAAAAATTCACATACGAATCTGCAGATGTAGATCATGATTTCTATGAAGAATTATCAGCATTTGCTAAAGACAAAATGTACAATGCTTTACAAGCTGTTGATAAAGAAGAAAGAGAAAGCAATTTAGAAAAATTAAATCAAGAAATTGCAGACTATTTCGTAGAAAAATATGGTGAAGACTTTGACGCAAAAGCTATGAAATTAGCAGACGCAATTTATAAATTAGAAAAGAAAACAGTAAGATATATGATTCTTGAAGAACAAAAACGTGTTGATGGAAGAGGAATTGACGAAATCAGACCTTTATCAGCAGAAGTTGATATATTACCAAGAACTCATGGTAGTGCATTGTTCTCAAGAGGACAAACTCAAGTATTATCAGTAGTAACATTAGGTACTGTAGCTGACGAACAAGAATTAGATGGATTAGATGAAGAAACAAGCAAGAGATATATACATCACTATAATTTCCCACCATATAGTGTAGGAGAAGCAAGACCATCTAGAGGACCAGGAAGAAGAGAAATTGGTCATGGTGCATTAGCTGAAAGAGCATTAGTTCCAGTAATACCATCACAAGATGAATTCCCATATACTATAAGAGTTGTTTCAGAAGTATTGTCTTCAAATGGTTCAACTTCGCAAGGAAGTATATGTGGAAGTACATTATCACTTATGGCTGCTGGTGTTCCAATAAAAGAACCAGTTGCAGGTATTTCAACAGGCCTTGTAACAGATGAAAATGATAGAAATAGATATGTAATGATAACAGATATTCAAGGAATTGAAGACTTCTTTGGAGATATGGACTTTAAAGTGGCAGGAACAAAAAACGGAATAACAGCAATTCAAGTTGATATTAAGATAGATGGATTAACAATGGATATCATTAAACAAGCTTTTGAAAGAACAAAAAATGCAAGAATGTATATATTAGATAATATTATGTTAAAAGCTATTCCAGAAGCTAGAAAAGAAATATCAAAATATGCTCCAAAGATTTTAACAATGAGCATTAATCCAGATAAAATTAAAGATGTAATCGGTTCTGGTGGAAAAACAATAAACAAAATTATTGCAGAAACTGGTGCGAAAATTGATATCGAAGATGATGGAAGAGTATTTATCGCTGCAGAAGATACAGAAGCAGCAGATAGAGCAGTAAAAATGATAAAAGATATAACTATGGAACTTGAGTTAGGGCAAACATATACAGGTAAAGTAGTTAGAATAATGAATTTTGGTGCGTTTGTTGAAGTTGTACCAGGAAAAGAAGGAATGATTCATATTTCTAAACTTGCTAAAGAAAGAGTAGAAAAAGTAGAAGACGTTGTTAAAGTGGGAGATCCTGTAACAGTCAAAGTAATCGAAATAGATGAGCAAGGCAGAGTAAATATGATGCGTATCGTTGAATAATCTAAAGGAAAATCTAACTTGTAGAAAGAAAGGAAAATGTATGAAAGTATACGCTTTCGTTGGACCAAGTGGTACAGGCAAGAGCCATAGAGCTCAAATGGTTGCTAAGCAAAAAGGCACATCTTATATCATAGATGATGCCCTATTTATAAAAGGTAACAAAGTTATAGCAGGTACTTCAGCAAAAAAAGCCGAGACTAAAATTGAATCAGTTAAAAGAGCTTTATACTCTATGCCGGGCCAAGTGGAAGAAATAAACAAAATAATCGAAAAGGAAAAACCAAATAGTATATTGATTCTTGGAACTTCGGATGATATGGTCGAAAAAATTGCTAGAAATATAGGACTTCCAGAGATAGAAGAAACTATTTATATAGAAGATGTATCAACTCCAGAAGAAATTGCTGCAGCTCGTAGTGCTAGGATGGCTGAAGGAAAGCATGTTATTCCGGTTCCAACATTTGAAATAAAAAAAGAATTTTCAGGTTATTTAGTAGATCCATTACAAATATTTAAATGGAAAGGCAAAGGAACAACACCTTTCATGACAGAGAAATCACTTATACGACCTACATTTAGTTATCTAGGAAATTATATAATATCCGATAACGTTATAAGAAGTATAGTAGAGTATATTTCTTCCAATATTGAAGGTATATATAAAACTCAAAGAATAAAAATAGATAATTATTCCAATGGACTATTTATCTATATTGATGTAATATTAGAGTATGGATATAATTTGAAGACAATACTAGAAGATTTGAAAAATAAAGCTAAAAAAGAAATTGATAGACTTACAGCAATGAATGTAGTTGATATACAGATTTTAGCTAAAGGACTACATGTAAATGATAAATAATAAATGTACTAATGAAGGAAGGTGTTGAGTTGGGAGAAAAAAAAATAGCAAATATTTTTAAAACGTTAATAGAATATATAATAAAGGTAGCTAGATTTGTTCCAACTGTTTTTGGTCAGATATGTTGTTGGATTGTAATAATAATACTTGCAATAATTTTGCTATATATAATTATAAATGTCTTTGCAAATGGAATAGCCAATATACTGGGTATAGAAGATGCAGGCTTAAACACTACAACAGACTATGTGGTATTAGAGCAAATAGTTACTAGTGGATATGATATTGTAATGCCAGCAGATGAGTTGCAAGATTTTTATGCATATGAATATGCGGTATTAATGGATTTAGCTAGAAATATAGAAGAAGAAGGGGTATATATGCCTCGTCTTACAGATGAAAATCCATACGACCCAGCTTTAATAAATGATGAAGAGTGGGCGAAATTATGCGCAGATACATTTGTTCTTGATCCTCAATATTCTCAAGGTATAAAAAATAATTACAAGGCTATAAAAAATTCAGCGACAGCGCAAACGGCACTTGCTAATGGAATAAACGCTGCTAATAATGGTGGAACGTTAGGGCAAGTGACACAGACAATTGTAAATACCCTTACTTCTAGCGGTGTGCCAGGACTTAATCCTAATTATTATTCTAATTTAGCTTTAGCTCTTGCTCAACAAGCAATGGCAGAAGCAGAAGGCGCTAAACCTTCAAACGAATTTTCGAAAGAGGAACTGGTTTATAAATCAGTTACTAGTAGCCAAACAAAAGAAACTTCATTAGTTCCATATTTAATAATAAATAGACCAGTTAAAATATATAGTTATTCGTTCGAAGATAAGAGTTTGGATATTACGAGTAAGGCTAATCGTACAATAAATTATAAATCGATATTTAGGACAACAAAAGGTGGCGGATACACAACGCCAACTATTGCTATTCCTACAGCTCAAGGTAGCTCAACGACTACTCAAGGATATACTTGGGAATATATATATCAGTATATCCGACCATTAGAATCTAATCGAGAATTAAATGCAAATAATGAATCATTATTTAAAAGTAATCCTCCAGGAAGTTCAACACCATTAGATTTAGATAAACCATACAGTGAAAGTATACATTATTCGGAGAAAGATGAAGCAAGTGTTACATACGAAATACCATTAAAAGTTCTTGCAGATAGATTTATGCCTAAAGCGGTACTTTTAAGTTCATGGTATATGTTGAAACAAAATGACCCTACTGCTGAAGCAGAAGGGGAAACAAAAACAGTAGATATAATTTTAGAGCAAATAAGAGATATTTATAGTAAAGCATGTTTAGATGGTGAAACAATGCCAACAAGTAATTGGTTACTTGTTAAAGATGTACTTACAGCAGGAAGTACTACTGCTAATACAAATTTAAAATTAGTTTTTAATCGTAAAGATCTTTCTACAATAAATCCGATGGATGAGTATGCTTTTAATAGAATGACTGTACAAAATGGTAAGTTACAACTAAACACTACTGGTCAGCCTAAGAGCACAAAATTGTTGTATGAAAAATATCATCCTATTGCAGATAGTAGAATTGTTACTTCACCACAAGTACAATCACCGCAATCACCTAATACACCACCGCCAACACAGCAAACATTATTATCAGCGTACAATCAAACTTTCAATGGAACATTGCGTGAAGATATAATTGACGATTTAGAGTTAGTATTAACGCATCATAATGAAGTGGATTACGGTTTTATGAGTGAAGCGCAATATGAAAAAGCTTTACAAGATTTAGACCAAATATTAGAAAAGCAAATAGATGTAAACGATTTAAAAGATATAAAAACAGACTCAGCTAGTTTAAAAGAGTATGTAATATATAAAGTAAATGAAGAGAAAAAATACATGATAAATTGTGAGAAGTATTTAGACGAAGAAGAACATCACAAAATGAGTCCGGGAGCTACTCACCAACAAAAATATGGTCACGAAATACATACTAAAGAATGTATTGATTTTATAAGAGGTGAAACTGCATTTCATGATAATCCATACACATCATCTTCTGTTGGATGTTTTATGCCATATATAAAAATCATGTTTGGAAAAATGGAAACAACACCAAGAGAAAGTATTGATCCAACAACTGGTGATACGATCACTACACCTGTTTGGGTTAAGTCAACAGTAATTGTTATAATAAATAATGGAACTGAATATGTGTACAGAGTTGATGGAAAAGAGATTGAAGATTTAGCAGGATTAACTAATACTGAATCTTTTATGACGTTTGACAGACATCTTGCAAAAATGACAAACTACAGCGATTGGGATGAAAATAATGAAAACGTAGACGTAGAAGATAGAACATATTTTATTATAACTGATCTTTTTGAAGCTTGGCCGATGAATGTAGATTCTTCTCCAGAGGCAACTTGGGATAATATGGGTAAACTTGAAAGATATGGATATAAAGTAATAAGAAGAATAAATGGACAATTTGATGCAGAATACAGAGGTGTTGAGGCGGTTAGATATATTATTGATGAATTAAATGATAGACTATCAGGACAGGTATTTCAAACTGCGTTGACGGCTGCTATGGCAAATGTACCTAATGTACCTACATATACAGGTGGATTAGCGGTTATACGTCAAGGACCAGCTTGGGTAGAACAAACGGCAAATGGCGAATACAAAATTAAAGATGAGGCTCTAAAACCGCCGACAAATGCAGCGCCAGATGCTAATACAAATGCTAATTATGATACAGATCAAATTGGAGAGGCGACTGATGTAACTGGAACTTTTTTGAATGTAAAAGGTTTAACGCCAACTGAGATAGCAGCAATAGAAGCTAGTTATAATGATGCGATGACTAAAGCTATTAAAGCATGTATTTCTAGTTTTCTTAATACCAATGAGGTTTACTATGGCGATGCACCTGCAATTGATCAAGAACCAGCCTCATACAGTAAGGTGTCATCATCAAGAATTTTAAGTAAATTCGTTACAGGAAGAGGTGGTGTTTCATTTGACGAAACTAATAAAGCAGCAATCTATCCTGTAGAGATGCGTGTTTCAACAATTGCACAAACAGTAAAGCATAGAGAAATGCCTATGTATTTACCAAGACATGCTGATACATGGTCAAGCATAAAAGATATGACAAACACTATTCATATAGTTGGAGAATTTGATCCGGAATTTAAGTCTGAAAATGGTGGATTTAGACAATTAGTTCCAAGATCTGTTGCTGGTCAAGGAGTAAAAGATATTAATGTAGAAATTAGTAGAAGATGGAGAATTAATTTCTATGCACCATATTTTACTAAAGTAAGAGAAAATGACGTGCTTGCAATGATTGCTGAATGGGAAAAAGCTGGTGAAAAAGATCAATTCGCAGCATATACATATATAAGAGACCTATATTCTTTGATTCAAGCTTCTAAGTCAGTTACAGATGCAACTTCTGGTTTGACATATGTAGATGAAGATTCTTATACATATATGTACGTGCCAGATGAAATTTTGCTTTTCGACGAGAGCGTAACAGATAAAGCTTTTTGGCTTGAAAGAATCCTTGCAACGCCTGGTGCAGACTCGATAAAAAAAGAAGAAAATCTAACTATGAGAAATAGAAGAAGTGTCAAGACGTGGCAAATTGTTGATTATGAGAAATATGATGAGTGTATTATAAAAGATAATAATGGTAAGTCAACGGGAGTTGCTAATGTATATGCTTTATGGCCTCTTGGTGGATATTTAGCTAGGTCATTATATGCTTTTGAAGCAAATTCAAGTGAAAAGGCAAATCAAAAAATAGTAAGTTGGGGAGCATACGTAGGTCCTGGTGTCCATTCAGGTGTAGACTTGTATGGAAGAGGAAATGCTATGCGAATATATACAAATGCTTTTGATTCAAATGGTAATGCTAAAATTAAAGCTAAATACGTGAGTGAAAATGAAATTATTCTTTCAGATGGTACTCATGAAATAACAATTGATGGTACTGCTAATTCATCAGTGGAATTAGGTGAAGATCCAGATGGAACTGGAAGTGTAAATGCGGCTGATCATGAAGGAAATATTTCTGGTGACAGAAATGTAGGAGCATATATAAATACAACTGTTGAAATAAAAATTGATGGTACTATTATTAAGTTCGGGGGTAGTAGTTCTGCTGTTTATGGATATGAATTGTATCGATTAACAAAAGCATATAAAGATGGTGAAAAAGCAGAAGCAGCAATAAAAGAAGCTTTAGAAGAGGAAATGGACAATACACCACTTGTTGCAATTGCTCCAGGTAGAGTAACTGGAGTAAAAGGCGGAGCAAGACCAGGATTTATGGTTACAATAACACATGCTGATGGCGTAACGAGTAACTATTTGCATATGAAGCGTTGGCCAGAAGTTCAAGTTGGAGAATATGTTGGCGCCGGAACTATTGTTGGATATGAAGGAACTACTGGTAATAGCGGTGGAAATCATATTCATCACGAAATACGAACAGTAGAAGGTGGAGATAAGCCAATATATCCAATGGCTCAATTGTATCCATTCTTTACACCATTTTATAATGAAGCGGAAGTAAAAGATAAAGATGGAAATTACAAAGTAGGAATTGAAAGTGATTATTTAGAAATTAATAGAACCATTTTCCCATATGGCCAAAAGGTTAAACAATCTGATACACCATTAAAATTTACTGGAGCTGGGCAAGATGTTACACTAAACCAAGTTGAAGCAGATGCTTCTGGAGAAATTATAATTAAAAATTATGTTCCTACAAAAATTTTAACAACAACAGATAAACTGAAAAAAGATGACAAGGACGAATCTGCAGAATTGCTAGAAAGAATACAAAAAGAAGTGCAAGATATGCAAAATAGGAATGCAGTTCCAAGTACTGTTATATATAACGGAGAACATGTAGTTTCATTACCACAATATTTTGATAGAGATTTTATAAGTCTAGTATTATCTAAGGGTGGACATATTTTAGTGCCATAAATTAAAAATATTATTAAAGGAGAATTTATGAAAAATAATAAAAAAACTTTTTATATAATCCTTATAATTGCAATTCTAGTTTTCATCCTTTTGTTAAGCACTATTTTGAATAAAATAGGTCAAAATAATAATGATGACGGCGGAGATAAAGTAATAGATCAAGAAATTGGTCAATTTGATGATTTGTCAAAAGAAGATAAGGAAAAACTAGAAAAATATGATACTTATATGAGTAGTGCTTATATAGATTCTCTTGATGTTGAAAAAAGAAAATCACTTATAGATATGATTGATGAAGTAATAGAGGCTATAAATACCAAAAACTATACGCTGTTATATTCAAAATTATATGATATGTATAAAGAGTCGGAATTTTCCACGGCTGAAAAATTTGAGGAACATTTAAATGCTCTTACATATGGAGCAACAGATTATGCTTGTACATATTATAAAGGTGAATTTTATGGGTATGAATGTTTATTAACTTCACAATCACAAGGTACAATAATAGAGTTTTTAATAGAACCAAATGATGAGTTTTCGGATTATACATTTTCGCCAAGAAAAGATATAATAGAAATTAGAAATAGACCAGTAACTTTTTATGTGAATGGAGTTAGTGGTATAATAGACTATGAATATAAATGTAAAGATACTTTGGAGTTTGTTGCAACAATAAACAATAATACAAACAAAAAGATATCTTGCTCATTTGGAGAATCAACAGCAATGAGTAATTATAGGGGAACACCAAACTACTATAAATTAATATT
The DNA here is from genome assembly GCA_017521465.1 of Clostridia bacterium. Classification (GTDB taxonomy): domain Bacteria; phylum Bacillota; class Clostridia; order TANB77; family UBA1234; genus RGIG6291. Next base: position 55,478 of record JAFXCN010000018.1, read on the forward strand.
ACCTAGTGAGAATTTAAATCTTTCAGCTGGTGAAGAGAAAAAAATTACTTTTGTGTTTGATGTAAGAGCCACAGAGACTATAAGACCATCTTATTTAAACATTTCCTGTGAAATTGATGGAAAAATAGAAACAAATAAGATATATATAGATCCGGTTGAAGATGATATTATTGGATTATAAATAAAAACAGCTAGAAATCTATTGGTAACAATAGATTTCTAGCTGTTTTAGCGTTTGAAAATAAATCATTTTACATTTTTTTAACAAATTACTTAAAATTTGTTAATACATAGTGTATAATATATAGGCGAAGCGGTAAAGCTTCGAAGCTTAATAAATAATCGTAGTTTGTGAGGAATTTATTAAAATCATATTACACTGATTAAAAAGCTTGTTTAAATTCGCTGCTCTGAATTTTTATAAGTTTTTTAAAATCTGTAATAAATTTCGATAAATTCGACGATATTTTGTTTTTAGTCAAGTATAAGGAGTGGTATAACCGGATATTAGCTTCAAACAATTTATTGTAAGTTTGCAATCTATGATTAAATTATTTTTTTGATATTTCTTTGTTGAATGGGAGAAATATCAAAAAAGAGATGCTGTGGGGCAAATATCTGTTTAAGATAAATGCCCCCACAATGCATTTTTTTGTACAATAGGACAGCCATGCTTTCCATTGTATAAAAAATAATTAATTTAAGCGTGAGCTTTTCTACTTTTAGTCGAAAATTCACAAGGGTCGAAAGACAAAAAATCGAAGATTTTTTGCTTTCTTGTTATAGGGGTGAAAACATGAAGAAAATTTTAGTAGTAGACGACGATAAGAATATATGTGAATTATTGAGTTTGTATCTAAAAAATGATGGATATATGGTTGTATTTGCGCATGATGGAAGCGAAGCTGTTACAAAAGCAAAAGAAGAAAAACCAAATATAATAGTTCTTGATGTTATGATGCCCGTTATAAATGGTTGGGAAGCTTGCAAACTTATTAGACAATTTACAGATGTACCAATAATAATGCTGACAGCCTTAGATTCTTTAGAAAATAAAGTCCAAGGGCTTAATATAGGGGCTGATGATTACATAGTGAAGCCGTTTGAGCCAGTAGAAGTTGTTGCAAGAATAAATGCACACTTAAGAAGACAAGAAAAAGATAGTGAAAAAGAAGCGGAAGAGTCTTCGGCCGAAATAGAAGTAGATAATTTAAAAGTCAATATGGATACATATGAAGTTAGACTAAATGACGAGTTAATTACAGATTTAAAACCTAAAGAAATACAATTGTTGTATTTCTTCATGACAAACAAAAATCAGGTATTTACAAGAGAACAATTGCTGGATAAAGTTTGGGGATATGAATATTTTGGAGGAACTAGAACAGTAGATGTTCATATAAAGAGTGTTAGAGAAAAATTAAGCAGTAGTAAAAACAAATGGGAAATAAAAACAATATGGAATGTTGGATATAAATTTGAAATAAAGTAATAGAATAGGTGAAAAAATGTTTAAAAGTATATATACAAAATTAGTTGCTACATACTTATCGTTATTCTTACTAATTATTTTAATGATTTCTGTTTTTGTTTTGAGTATTTTTTATAAAGAATTTACAAGACAAGCAGAGCAGGATTTGATTAACGCAGGTGATAAAACAAATGTCTTAATGGAAAGATATTATAATAATGAAATATCAAAGGCAGAACTTACAGCTTGGATAAATGCTATGAGTTATATATCAAATATTAAAATATATATACTTAATCCGGACAGTAGTATACTGCACCAAGTTGAGACTGGTGAAGAAATGTCGCTTGGTCAATATATCAAAAATGATATATCACAAATAATGAAAGGCGATTCGATAAAAAAGATGGTGCCAGTTAAACTTGAAACCGGAGATGATGTTATATATGTTGGCATGCCACTTATGTATAACGAAAAAATTAGTGGAATAATATTGCTATTTTCACCAGTTACAGAATTAAATTTAATTTTAAGAGAAGTTATATATACAATGGTTGCAATAATTGTGATTAGTGTGCTTTTGTGTACACTTGCAATTTTGAAGATATCAATAAGAATTTCTGAACCTATTGTCAATATAAGTGAGCATGCAAGAAAGATAGGTAAAGGTGAAGAAGTTCCTGATATAGAAATAAAATCGCAAGATGAAATTGGAAAATTAGCAACTTCATTTAATGAAATGAAAAAGGAATTGAGAGTTGCTGAGCAAATGCGACGTGAAATAGTTGCAAACGTTTCACATGAATTAAGAACTCCATTGACTTCAATAATAGGATTTATTAAAGGAATATTAGATGGAGTTATTTCAAAAGAAGATGAAAAGAAATATTTATCGATTGCATATGAAGAAGCAAATCGATTAAAAGATTTAACTAGAGACATAGTTGAAGTTGCAAAATTAGAATCTGGAAATACAAAATTGAATAAAGAGAAGTTCTGTATAAATGACTTAATTGGTGATGTTTATATTGAACTTGAAACATTGGTTAAAGAAAAAAATCTTGATTTTATTTACGATGAAAAAGATAAAAACGTTGAAATTGATGCAGATAAATCTAGAATAAAACAAGTGTTAATAAATATTATAAATAATGCTATCAAATATACTAATGAAGGTTATATAAAAATAACATTAGAAAAAGAAAATGCGTATTCTAAAATAACCATAGAAGATACCGGTATTGGGATAAGAAAAGATAAAATAGCATATTTATTTAATAAGTTTTACACTGCAAATGAATACGGAAATGCTACTAATGGTGCAGGTCTTGGCTTGAATATAGCTAAAAATATTATAGATATGCATAATGGAACTATAAAAGTTGAAAGCGAAGAAAACAAAGGAACAAGTGTAGTTATAAATATTTAAAAGAAAGGAGTGCGAACATGAATAAAACATTTCAAACAGTTACATCAATATTAATAATAATTTTATTGTTTTTGTTAGTTTGGATTTTTGTATCTTATTATACAGAGCCATCGTCTACCAATATAATAGAACCAGTGATAAATGATAATAATAATGTTCAACCTCCAATTGATAAAGAGAATCTAGATATTAATAAACAGGATGACAAGTTGAGTAGTGACGATCAACCCCAACAAGATGACAACCCGGATGTTAATGTTGAAATTGATACTCCGATTACTACGGTAGTAGACAAGATAGAAGAAAGTATCAATAAAGAAGGAAGCAGTGTAATTATTTCTTCGGATACTAATACATCTAATGCTGAAAAACAGCAAGTACTTACAGAACTTGACGAAGCATTAAGCGAATTACTTGTTGTAGTAGATAGTGTTACAATTGTTGATGAGACTCGACTTGGTATAGATGAGGAAGTTGAGGTGCAAGAATGATTAAAAAAGTAATTGCAATTTGTACCTTCTTAATAATTTTTATGGCAATGAGTGTAACATATGCTACAGAAACAACTAATACAGGAGATACTCACATACCATCTATGACGGTTGATCAGTTATTAATAATGATGCAATCAAAACAGGCAAAAGTTGATATAATAAAAAAGAATAATATAGAAATTAAAAATTTAAAAGCAGAATTAAAAGAAAAAATTGTTGAAGCAGCTGAAAAAATAAATTCTTTGAAAATCGATGTGTCTCAAGAAAAAGTTGAGATAACAGATGAGGTTTTAAATGAATTAAAAGAGTTATTACAATTCTTGCAAGATTCTAAAACAACACTGGAAAATGATGTAGAAAAAATTTCAAATGAGATAGAATCAATATTAGATTTAATTTCAACTAAAGGAATGCAATTAGAACAGTATGATAAATTAATTGAGAAACAAAATGAAGTTATAGTAAAGATGAAAGAAATAATGGATACAGTAAATAAGATATAAGGGAGCAAGTAAAGAATGGGTTTTTTTGATAAACTAAAACAGGGATTAAGCAAAACTAAGGAAGCGTTAAACAATAAAATTAATACAGTGTTTAGTACTTTTAGAAAAGTTGATGAAGAATTAATGGAAGAATTAGAAGAAGCTTTAATTCTTTCAGATGTAGGAATGGATACATCGCTGAAAATAATTAGCAATTTAAGAGATAGAGTAAAATTAGAAAAAATAGAAGATTCGGAACAAGTAAAAGTCGTATTAAAAGAAGAAATAGTAAAAGAATTAACTAAGCATGATTCGAGCTTAAAAATGAATACTAAACCATCAATAATGATGGTCGTAGGCGTAAATGGTGCCGGAAAAACAACATCAATTGGAAAAATTGCATCTAATTTAAAGACAGAAGGAAAAAAAGTTTTAGTAGCTGCAGCAGATACATTTAGAGCGGCCGCTATTGAGCAATTAGAAGTCTGGACTGAGAGAGCTGGCGTAGATATAATTAAGAGGCCAGAAGGGGCTGACCCTGCTTCGGTTGTATTTGATGCAATAAGACAACTTAAAGAAGGCGATTATGATGTGTTAATAATAGATACAGCTGGAAGACTTCACACTAAAAAATATTTGATGGATGAGTTAGGAAAGATACAAAAAATAGTTGATAGAGAATTACCAGACGTAGATCAGGAAATACTATTGGTATTAGATGGAACAACAGGACAAAATGCACTTATTCAGGCGAAAGAGTTTTCAGAAGTTACAAGAATAACGGGATTAATACTTACAAAGCTTGATGGAACTGCAAAGGGCGGAGTTATTATTGGAATTTGTTCAGAATTAAATGTACCAGTTAAATTTATTGGTGTAGGAGAAAAAATAACAGATTTACAATTATTCAATCCAACAGATTTTGCAAATGCATTATTTGAATAAATAATACAAAAATAGAAAAAATACTCATTAGGTGATTCTAATGAGTATTTTTAAATCTAAACTAGAACAAAAAGTGGATGAAATAGCATTAAAGCTGGAAAAAATTAAGATAGATTCATATGTAGAGCTTATGTCGGACACTACTAAATTAATAAAAAAGAATTTTGTGGCAGGACTATCTAAAGGGATTGGTATGGCAATTGGTTTTACGATTTTAGGTGCAATTGCGCTTGTTTTGCTCCGAAAAATTGTAGCAATGAATATACCTGTAATAGGTAGATTTGTAGCTGATATAGCGCAAATTGTTGAAGTAAATATTAATAACTAAAAGGAATTATACGAAAAGAATTCCTTTTTTTCTTATTTTAATATATAATAGCATCATAGGAGGAATATCATGGCGACTAAAATTGGATTCGTATCACTAGGTTGCAGTAAAAATTTAGTTGATACAGAAATGATAATAGGTTACTATAAGAATAAAGGATATGAAATTGTATCAGATGTTAATGAGGCTGAAATAATAGTAATTAACACTTGTGGATTTATAGAAGCTGCAAAACAAGAAGCGATAGATACAATTTTGGAAATGGCGGATTATAAAGTTGAAGGAAAATGCCAAAAGCTAGTTGTTACTGGTTGTTTGGTAGAAAGATATGAAAATGAACTAAAAAAAGAATTGCCAGAAGTAGACTTATTTGTACCAATTAGAGATTATGATAAGATATTTGAAAAGTTAGAATATAATGAAAGAGAAATCTCAACAGGTAATAATTATGCATATTTAAAAATTGCGGAAGGGTGCAGTAATAATTGCACATATTGTGCGATTCCTTTAATAAGAGGACCTTATGTGAGTAGGGAATATGAAGACATTTTAGAAGAAGCAAAACAATTAGAGAAAAAAGGAATAAAAGAGTTAATAGTTATAGCACAGGATACTACTAAATATGGAATTGATTTATATGGTAGAAGTCGATTACCAGAATTATTGCAAGATCTTTGCGAATTAAACTTTAAATGGATAAGATTCTTATATTCATATCCAGAAAGTATAACTGATGAGCTAATAGAAGTTGTAAGAAATAACCCTAAAATATGTAATTATTTTGATATACCAATTCAACATATTTCTGATTCGGTTTTAAAGCGAATGGGTAGAAGAACAACGGGGGATAATATTAGAAATATAATAAAAAAGATAAAACAAGAAATCCCGGATGTTATATTAAGGACCTCATTAATAGTTGGTTTCCCTGGCGAGACAGAAGAAAACTTTGAAGAATTAAAAGAATTTGTTAAAGAAGCAAAATTTAATAGACTTGGAGTGTTTAGGTATTCTAAGGAAGACGGAACGCCAGCAGTTAAGTTAAGGCCACATTTAGACACTAAAATAAAAGATAAACGATATAAAGAAATAATGAAAGAACAACAAAAAGTATCTAAAGAAAATAATAATAAATTAATTGGAAAAGAAATAGAATGTATGATAGAGGGAATTACAGAAGATGGTGAATACTATATTTCAAGATCATACATGGACGTTCCAAACGAAGATGGATTAGTGTTTATAGAAAAAATAAAATCTTATAAATCAGGCGATTATACTAAAGTAGATATAATAGAAGCATTAGACTACGATTTAATAGCGAGAGAAAAATAAAATAATAGGAGGAATATATATGAATTTACCAAATAAAATAACAGTTGCTAGAATATTATTAATACCACTAATGATAATTATCCCATTCTTTAATATTCAAGGAACAATACCAATTGGAGGAATTACATATTCTAACTTAATAATACTTGCAATATTTTTACTTGCATCTTTTACGGATTTTTTAGATGGATATTTAGCAAGAAAAAATAATTTAGTAACAACATTTGGAAAATTCTTAGATCCAATAGCAGATAAATTATTAGTTTTAGCAGCATTAATAATGCTTGTAGAAATGGGACAAATCCCAGGCTGGATTCCAATAATAATTGCAGCTAGAGAATTTATAGTTTCAGGGATTAGAATGCTTGCAGCTGGAGAAGGGAATGTAATTGCGGCTTCTTGGCTTGGAAAAGTAAAAACGGTATCTCAAATGATAGCAATATCGCTTGCATTTATTGATACAAGCCATTTTATGAGATTTTTAGATGGTGAAATGATGGGAATAGCTTTGGCCTTGAATGTTCTTATGTCTCTTTCTATGTTAGTTTCAGTAATAACAACAATATGGTCAGGTGTAGATTATTTCATAAAATCTAAAGAAGTAGTACTAAAGAGTAAATAAAGGAGTAAGTTATGGAAAAATGGATAAAAGTATATGATGAACAAATTGAGAGCGTATTAGAAGAGATAGATATTGAGAATTATAAGATATGGATTAATGATATTCTTGATGATGAAGCGATACCGTATAAAAATGAAATAAGATATGTTGCTGCGTCAGAATTACGATTTAATGACGGTTCTATGATACTTGAAGTATATGTGCAAGAAAATTTTGAAGAACGTGTAATAGAATTGATTCGCGAATACAAGAAAGCTTCTCTAGAAGAAAGTATAGAATTAAATCTAGAGTTAGAAGAATTAGAAGATCCTGAAAAATATATAGCAAACTTGAATTTTGCTAAAAAAGAAGAAAATGTAAAAGACTATACAGACGTCCAAAAGCAACTTGGTGACAAACTTACTACTTTCAAGAAATATAAAAGTAAATGTATAAAATTAGCATGTATAATTGCTTTAATAATAATAGTAGGAATATGTTTTGTGCTAAGTTTATATGGAAAAATAGAATATTTAAAAAGTGTTACAGGGATATTTGTTATTTTTGCAGTTGTATATTTAATAATGACTCCAATAGTCTTAGCTTTAAATGATAAAAAATATAAAAAATTAGATATCAAAAACTGTACGAGAGAATATCTTAATTGTGTAAGAAGGAAAAAATTTGCTGAGTATAATTATTCTGCAAGTGGTATGAATGAGGAATATTTTAAAAATACATTGTTATTTAGAACGGAAAAAGACGATTTTGAATATGACAAATTTGAATCATTAGGTGCACTAGAATACAATATAAATGGTAAAGAAATAAAAGTAGGGAAAATAAAATTGTTAAGAAAACGTTCGTTTGTGGAAAATATGTTTGCGAAAGTTTCGAGAGATTATGATGTTGTTTTCGATGGAATATTTATACAAAAAGAATTAGAAAACAATTTGGAATATAGAATGAGTATAAAGACAAATGATTATCCTTTTGTTGATGAAAAAGTTTTTGCAGATGAACAACTTATAGAAGAAGAATTTGAAGCTACTTACGAAATAGATTGTACATTAAATAATTATGCATTAAATGTGGATGTTAAAACGGAGTTATTACATTTAGTTGAGGATGCTCCAATTGTTGCTATTGCACAAGGCAAATTTTTAAACATAGCACTTCCTAATTGGATATTGATGGACAATACTTTTTCAATTGATTTTGCAAAAGAAAGTGCGGAACTTGATGAGGTATTAGATGAAGAATTTACAGATATAAAAGATATAGAAGATATAACTTATAAAATAGAAAAAGCAGTAGAATCAGTAGTAAAAAAATAAAATAAAGGAATCACTTTGACAAAAAGTGATTCCTTTTTCATTTTTATTAATATATAATCTAATAGAACAATTAATTTGGAGGAAACAAATGAATAAAATCGAAAAAAGATTAAAAGAGTTAAAAGAATTAATTGCATATCATGCAAATAAATATTACAACGAAGATGAACCAGAAATATCAGACTTTGAATATGATATGCTTATGATGGAGTTAAAAAACATAGAAAAAGAGCATCCAGAACTAATAACAAGCGATTCGCCAACACAAGTAATAGTAGCAACAGGAAAAGTAGACACACATTTTACAGAAGTAAAGCACGAAGTACCACTTCAAAGTTTGCAAGATGTATTTAACATAGAAGATGTTACAGAATTTGTTAATAGAATAGAAAGAACTGTAGAAAGACCAGAATATGTTGTTGAAGCTAAAATAGACGGCCTATCTGTATCATTAGAATATGTTAATGGAGAATTTGTAAGAGGAGCGACTCGAGGAGATGGACTAGTTGGCGAAGATGTAACATTAAATCTGATGACAATAAAAAGCATTCCTAAAAAGTTAACTGAAAATGTAACAGTAACAGTAAGAGGCGAAGTTTTCTTACCAAGAGAAAACTTCGAAAAGATAAATGAAGAAAGAGAAATATTAGGAGAGAAGTTGTTTGCAAATCCTAGAAATGCAGCTGCGGGTTCTCTAAGACAACTAGATCCAAACATAACAGCACAAAGAAATTTGGATATTTTCATATTTAATATGCAAAAAATAGAAAATAAAGAAATAACATCTCATTATGAATCGTTACAATATTTAAAGAAACTTGGATTTAACGTAAGCCCTTATACAACAATGTGTAATAATAAGGAAGAAATAATAGAAGAAATTAATAGAATAGGAAATGAAAGAGGCGACATTCCATTTGATATAGATGGTGCTGTAATAAAAGTAGACTCTTTAGTACAAAGAGAAGAAATAGGTACAACAACAAAAACTCCAAAATGGGCAGTAGCATATAAATATCCACCAGAGAAAAAAGAAACTATATTAGAAGATATAGTTATACAAGTTGGAAGAACAGGAGCTTTAACTCCAGTTGCTATATTAAAGCCTGTAAAAGTTGCAGGTTCTGTTATATCAAAAACAACACTTCACAATGAAGATTTTATAAAAGATAAAGACATTAAGATAGGAGATTCTGTACTTATACAAAAAGCTGGAGATGTAATTCCAGAAGTTGTAGAAGTACTAAAAGAAAAAAGAAGAGGTAATGAAAAAACATTTGAAATGCCAAAAGTATGTCCTGTATGCGGTAGCGAAACTATCAGAGAGGATGGCGAAGCAGTAACTAGATGTACAGGCATAGAATGTCCAGCGATGTTGTTTAGAAGTTTAGTACATTTCGCTTCAAGAGATGCAATGAATATAGAAGGATTAGGACCAGCAGTAGTAGAACAATTGCTAGATGCAAAGCTAGTATCTAACATTGCCGATATATATACATTGAAAGTAGAAGATATATTAACGCTAGAAAGAACTGGCGAAAAGTCTGCTAATAATTTGATTAATGCAATAAACAAAAGTAAAGAAAACTCTTTAGATAAACTGATAAATGCTTTTGGAATAAGACATATAGGATTAAAAACGGCCAAGATACTTACAAAACATTTTAATAATATAGAAGAAATGCAAAATGCAAAAATAGAAGATTACAATAATATATATGAAGTTGGAGAAATAATGGCACAAAGTTTAGTTAAGTTTTTTGAAAGCGAACAGACAAAAGATTTGATTAACAGATTAAAAGAAGCGGGAGTTAATACAGAGAGTGAAAAACAAGATATAGTTGATAATAGATTTGAAGGAAAGACATTTGTGTTAACAGGCACACTACCAACATTAAGTAGAAATGAAGCAACAGAAATAATAGAAAGATTTGGCGGTAAAGCATCATCAAGTGTATCTAAAAAGACAGACTATGTATTAGCTGGCGAAGAAGCGGGAAGCAAACTTACAAAAGCAGAATCGTTAGGAATAAAAATAATAACAGAAGCAGAATTTTTAGAAATGATTAAATAGAATTGACATAATTTGAACCGGTATATATAATAGACACGCAACAATATATTGTTGTTATAAAACTTCTTTAATAATTTATAAGGAGGAAACAGTATGAAAAACTTGTCTATTGTTAAGCGTATTACACCAGATATCGTGAAGAAGTTTTTGGAACAGATATACGAAGAAGAAATTTGTATGATTGAAAAAAATAATTTAAAAACTAATTGGCGTGCTTCTGATGAAGACGAAAAGCCTATTTGTAAGATGTATTTTAAATGTTCTAAGGGAATAAGATGCGCAGTGTTTTCGAATAGATTTATTTGGATAAAATGGCGCGATGGAAGGATAACTCCGCTTGGATTGCTTGAAGGAAAAGATTCAAGGCATCACGAAGCGTGGCAAATGTATTTAGCCAAATTGTTTGGCGAAGAATATATTAAATGTTTTGAAGCCGAGAGAGAAAAAGAATATGAAGCATTAAAGAAAGAGTTTGATGATGAGTTGTATGAATTTAAGTGTGAAACAGAACAGATGGTTAATAAGATCAAAGTAACTGTATGGCCTATTTCAGAACGTAAATAATGTTTCAAAAAAACAGTATAACTAATAAAAAAGTTATACTGTTTTTTGTTTTTAAAAATTTTAAAAATATTTTTAAAAAAGTGTTGACATTAAAAAATATAAATGTTATTATAATCAAGCACTCAGGAAAACGACAAAAAAACACAAAAAAATCACATAAAAAAACGGGTGCAAAATTAATACAAAATAGTATAAATTTTCCTAAAAAATAATTAAAAAATTTGTTGACAAACATTACGGAAGATGCTATACTAAAAAATGTTCCAAGCGGAACAAAAGTACATTGAAAAGTAAACAATGAGAGAAAAGAGAAACCAAGCGAAAAAGAAAACAATAAATCGTACGAAAAGTATGAAACAATAACCATGAGTTAGAAAACTCAATTAAGAAATAAATCCGCTAGATAAACGGCGGTAA
>JAFXCN010000019.1 GCA_017521465.1 Clostridia bacterium
CAAAGCAAGGTGCTAGCACAGAAGCAATTGAACCGATTATAATTGAAAATCCAGAAGCAAATTTAATGCAAAGAATAAAATTATCGGATGGAACATTTATAATTAGAGTAGAAATTGAGGACAACGTTGGACTTGTGAAAATATTACAAAAAACAATAAAAAATGAATTATAAAACAAAAAGGTATTCTGGAAACAGAATACCTTTTCATTTTAGTGAAGAACTAATAGTGAAAAGTGAAGAGCTGTATGTTAAACGGAAATTTGATTTTCATTCCGAGGAAGTGTAACACAGTTCGTTTTCGCAGACGACCACCAAAAGTGGAAAACAAACTTACTACAGTGAAAAGATAAGAGTGAATGGTGAAAAGTAAAAAAATATGGGCTTAAGGAAGTTTTGTACTATTCGTTATGCACTTTTCACTCTTAACTTGCTTTAGCATACTATATAGCAGGGGAGTGGTATCTTTGAAATATTACATATTAGATATATTGGTTTGGTCTTTTGCGATATATGGCTTGGTTGTTCTATTAAAAGAACTTGTTATAGATTTTTTGGCATATGGAATAAGAATTCTCTTGTGGATAAAAAACAAAAAGAGAGTGAAATATTAGTGATTTTAATCTATTTTTTACCATGTTCGCTTTTTATTTGAAAAAAATAATGTATAATATAAATACTACAAGAATTTAAGGAGAACAAATGGAAATAAAAGGACAAATTGAGGAAATTGTATATACAAATGAAGAGAATAGTTATACTGTATGTACATTAAGTTTAGAAGATGATACAATGCTTACAGCTGTAGGATATTTACCTTTTCTTTCAATCGGAGATGTTGTTATACTTTATGGAAAAATGGTAAATCACAACATGTATGGGGAACAATTTAAAGTAGATACTTTTGAAAAAGTTATGCCTGTTTCGACAAAAGAGATAGAGAAATATTTAGGAAGCGGTATAATTAAAGGTGTTGGCCCAGTTACAAGCAAAAAAATAATAAATAAATTTGGCGATAATGCTATCTATATTTTGCGTTTTGAACCGTATAAATTAGCAGAAATAAGTGGAATAACAAGTGCCAAAGCAACGCAAATTTCAGATGAATTTAACAAACAATGGGAACTTTGGCAAATAGTTATTTTCTTGCAAAAATATGGTATTGGCGCAACGAATGCAAATAGAGTTTATAAAGAATTTGGTATAAATGCAATTCAAAAAATAGAAGAAAATCCATACATCCTTCTTTCAGTTTTATATGGAGTAGATTTTAAAGCTGTAGATAAAATGGCTATAGATTTAGGAATAGATTATGATTCGAATTTTAGAATTGCGAGTGGAATAAAATATGCATTATATACAAGCTCAAGAAATGGAAACACATGTGTTTTGAAACAAAATCTATTAGAATATGTGTCTAATATATTAGGTGTTGAAAAAGAAGTTGTAGATAATGAAATTTCTGCGTTATTAATTTCAAAAGAAATTTATTTGGAAAATGAAAAATTATTTTTAAAACACTATTATGAGGCTGAAGAGAGTGTTGCACAAAGGCTTCTTATGATGTGTAACGATTCTGTAAAAAAATATCATAGTTTAGGTGACAAAATTTCTACAACAGAGAAAAAACTAGGTATTACATTGTCGGAAGAACAAAAAAAGGCTGTAGAATCTATATTTAAGAACAAAGTAACAATTATTACTGGTGGTCCAGGAACAGGAAAAACGACGGTTATAAAAACAGCAATTACTATTATGCAAAAAGAAGATCTTGATGTTGCGCTTTGCGCCCCTACAGGTAGAGCGGCTAAAAGAATTACTGAAACAACTGGAGAAGAAGCAAAAACTTTACATAGGCTTTTAGAACTTGGAAAAACAGTAGAAGACGAAATAGAGCTTAGTTATAATGTAGCTAAAATTGATAAAGATGTTGTAATTGTAGATGAAATGTCTATGGTTGATATTGTATTAATGCACTTTTTATTAAGAGGATTATTAGATAAAACAAGGCTTGTACTTATAGGAGATAGTGATCAATTGCCTTCAGTAGGACCAGGAAATGTATTAAAAGATTTAATTGATAGTGATATAATCCCAACTGTTAAACTTACAAACATTTATAGACAAGCTGCAGAAAGCAATATAATTACTAATGCTCATATGATAAATAATGGTGAAATGATTGACTTAGCTAAAAAAGATGGTGATTTCTTCTTTATGAGAGGAAATGATATAGTTAATCAACTTGGAGATTTAGTTAGTAATAGGCTTACTAAATATGGTGATTATGATTCAATGCAAGATATTCAGGTGCTAACTCCTACCAAAAAAGGCGATACCGGTACAAAAAATCTTAATAAGGAACTTCAAAAGATATTAAATCCAGCAACACCAATGAAAAAAGAAAAAACATTTGGAGATGTAATATATCGTGAGGGCGACAAAGTTATGCAAATAAAGAATAATTATGATATGTATTGGGAAAGTTTGGACAAAAAAATGTATGGAAGTGGCGTTTTTAATGGTGATATGGGAAAAATTAACAAAATTTCAGATGAAGGCATAGAAGTTGTTTTTGATGAAGAAAGAGTTGTAAACTATGATATGAGTGTGCTTGAAGAACTAGAACATGCTTATGCAGTAACAATTCACAAAAGCCAAGGTAGCGAATTTCCTGTTGTAGTTATGCCAATTGTTAGCGGACCGCCAATGCTATACACTAGAAATTTATTATATACAGGAGTTACTAGAGCAAGAGAACTTTTAGTAATTGTGGGACAGGAAAATATTGTCAATTTTATGATAAATAATTCAAATATTAAGGAAAGAAATACAGGATTACAATATAAATTACAAAAATATATGCAAATTTTTGCAAAAATGTGATATAATACTTGCATGACTGTTAAAATATTAAATAGTTATGTATAAAAAGAGGTGGAAAATTGAAGAAAGTTTATATTTTGATGTTAATAATCTTTCTTATGATATCGTCAGTATCTTTAGCATATACAGATACTGCAGGGCATTGGGCTGAAAAGAATATAGAAAGTCTATCTAGAATAAATATTATAAAGGGATACTCAGATAATACATTTAGACCAGATGATTATATTACCAGAGCGGAACTTATAACTATTGTTAATAGATTATTAAAAAATAGTGAGCAAAGTTATAAATATATTCCAGATGTTTTATCAACAGATTGGTATTCTGAAGAGGTAAGAAAAGGGATATATTCTGGTATTGTGCGCGGAAATAGCGAGGGTATGATAAGACCAAACGATTATATTACTAGAGAAGAAGCGGTGCTTATACTAGGACGTGCTTTTGTTGAAAATATGCCAGTATATAATACATTTTCATATGAAGATATAAATGAAATATCAGATTGGGCACATCCTGAATATTATACATTTATTAAATTAGGATATATTTCAGGATATAATGATAACACAGTTAGACCTAAAGCTAATATAACGAGAGCTGAAATTGTAAAAATAATCAATAACATCTTTAGTGAAATTGTTTTCTTAGGAGAATATACAGAAGAAGTACATGGTAATTTGCTTGTTAGCGGAGACGAAATAAGATTAAATAATGTTATAGTAAATGGCGATCTAGTGGTTACAGAAGGTACTAACGGAAAATTAGAATTAAATAATGTTGCTATTACTGGAAATCTAATTTTAAGGGCACCAGTTGAATATGACAATAAGAAAGTTAGCATTAAAGGGAAGGTCGTTAACTTATATAGTTCAATTGATGATGAAAATGCAAATATATATAGGAATCATGAATATGGAATAGAATTTGCAATTCCTGAAAATGCTAAAGTAATCGAAATTACAGAATCAACTAAAAAAGTTGATTATAATCAAAAAAATCTTATAACACTTAGAGTAAATAAAGCAGAAGGGTTACATTTCGTATCTTTTAAAACTGGTTTAGCTAAAGAAAAGAAAAGATTCGAATTAATATATAATGAATTAAAAACTGGAAAAATTGGTCTTGCAGAATATGCCGTTTGTGCAGATGCAAAAAAAGATTCATATTTTATATATATTAAAAGAAACGACATTGAATATGCATTATATTTTTACAATATAGATGATTATAATGTAGTAGACAGTCTAGTGAATAGTATAAAACTATACGAAGGTGAACTTGTACACGAACACAGCATGAAGGTATATAGAAATCCAGGGTTATACTTGAAATTTTCATATTTAGATTATGTTGGTGTGGATGATTCATATAATACTGGAACTGTATTTGATGGGGATTCGTATTTCAAATTGTTTATACAAGTAAACAATGTTACAGATATGTCAGATTATTCATTGGAAGAGTTGAAAATGATTTTAAAAACTCTAGAGGGAAATGTAGAAATCCTAGACACAAAAGCAAAAACTGTATATCAATATGACGCGATTGAATTTACAACAACAGAAGATAATAAAATGACAAAATCATTATACGTAATAATTGAAACAAAATTGTATCATTTCATATTTGTAGGGGATGCAAATAAAATGGAGTCAATTGGAAATGAAATATATAACAATATAGTTAATACAATAGAATTTTAAATTATAAGGGGGCTATCTTAAAGATAAGGAGCCTCCTTTTATGTTGAATAAAATTTTAAATTATGTATACCCTGATGTTTGTGGATTTTGTAATAAAATAATAAGTGAAGAATATACTTGCAAAAGTTGTCAAGAAAAATTAAAATATATGTATGAAAGTGAGAAACAACTTGTTTCCGTAAATAAATATTTTGATGTTCTTATATGTGCATATAAATATAAAGGCATTATTAGAAGTAAGATATTGCAATATAAGTTCAAAAATAAGAAATACTTATATACATCGCTTTCAGAAAGATTAATAAAATTATTAAATATGTATTCGGACGAAATAGACATTATCATACCGGTACCGATTCATTTTATAAGAAACTTTAATCGTGGCTATAATCAAAGTTTTTTGATTGCTAAATTTGTAGCTCAAAAGATGAAGAAAGAACTAAAAAATAATATTCTAAAAAAGGTTCGTAACAATAAACCACAAAGTATACTTACATCAAGTAAAAGGAAAAGAAATGTTTGTAATGCATATGTAATAAAAAAAGAAAATCTTATAAAAGAAAAAACGATTCTTTTAATAGATGACATATATACCACGGGTGCAACTGTAAATGAATGTAGTAAAGTATTAAAAGAAAGTGGCGCAAAGAAGATAATAGTTGCAACAATAGCAAAAGCTATGCTATCAAAACAAGTGGTCAAGGAGGAAATAAAATGGATGAATTAGTAGAAAGTATATTAGACTACATTAGAAAGCCATACACTGATCATGCTATCATGATTAATGGTGAATGGGGAAGTGGGAAAACATACTTTTGGAATAATAAAGTAAGGAATAAAATAGAATCTATTGAAATTAATGGAAAGAGATATAGAACTATTTATATGTCTTTATATGGTATTTCAAACCTAGATGATATAAGCAAGAAAATATTTATAGAAATGAATCCAAACCTAAATAAATCAGTGAAGAAAATTTTAGATCATAGAAATATGTCTAGTATACCTGAATATGTAAAAACGGGTATTGACATGGCAAATTCATTTGGATTTATGAATCAAAGTGATAAAATTGATTATACAAAATTTTTTGAAATTGATGACAAAGTTTTATGCTTTGACGACTTGGAAAGAGCTAATGTAGACGTTATTGACGTATTAGGATATATTAATAATTTCGTTGAGCATGACCACATAAAAACAATCATAATATGTAACGAAAAAGAACTTTCTAAAAAATTAAAAAGTACAAATGTTGAAATGAAAACATTTATAGCTACATATATTTTAAATAATGAAGGAAAAATAAAACCAGAGACTCATAATGATGAAGAATTTGAAAACGAAGAGCTTGAAGATAAGCCGATGGTTGAATTGATAGAAGATAAAATTGAGCATATCTTTGACAAAGCAAATGATTATGAAAGAATAAAAGAAAAATTAATAGGAGAAACATTTGAATATGTTCCGGAATTTAATTATATTATAAATGGACTATTAATGAGATATGAATCAAATCAACAATTAATACAATTTTTAAGAAAAAATTCAATGTTAATAGTTCAAACATTTAATAGAAGTGGAACAAGAAACTTAAGAATTTTAAAACATGCTTTAAATGATTTCCAAAAAATATTTGAGACAACAAAAAAATATTATGCAGACGTTCCAGATATAGTTTTAAAATCGCTACTTATCTTTACAATAGCTGTATCATTTGAGATAAAAGCAGGAAAAGTAACAAAAGATAAGTTAAAAGATGTAAATTCATTGGAAGAATATAAGACAATATTAGTAGCGTCAAAACTTATGAAAGACAACAGACAATTCTATATAAAAGAATTTGATAACAACTATTATTTCACATTCAAAACAGATTATAGATTCTTCAAATTTGTAGAACATTATGTAAGAACAAGAATATTTGACATGAAAATATTTAGAGACGATTTAGAAAACATAGTTTCAGAAGAGTCAAAAGGAAAATTACCAAGTTACAAGAGACTATTAACTGAAGACTATTGGAAAATAGAAGATTCAGACTTCAATACTGTAGTAACGGAAACATTAGAAGATGTTAAAGCTGGTAAATTACAATTGGCAGAGTATTTAAAACTATATGTAATATTTAATTTCTTCATCCAAAAAGGGTTATTAGATATAGATCAAGAATATTTAAAACTTACATTTGTAAATGGAATGAATGTGGCTGCATCATCATCTAAATATTGCAAAAACATAGATGGATATTTAGATGGACTTAATATAGAAGAGTCAGACGACAACATTCAATACATATTCGAACACTTCAATAACTTAAATCTACAAACAAAAGAAAAAGAATATATCGATGTATCAAAAGAATTGTTCGAAATGGTCCCAGATAAGATGGATAAGCTAAGCGAAGTATTTGCCGAGAAATATCTAGATGTACCAATAATGAAATATTACAACATGAATACATTGTTTGAAAGAATGTTGTTGTTAGAAAACGAAGATTTAGTTCTTTTAAAAGACTTATTTGTAGCAAGATATGAAAAAGTTTCAGATGTAGAAAATGAAGATCGAAACATAAGACTATTAAAACAAACAATGGAAGAGCACATGAGAGGAAAAGTACCAACAATAAAATTAGTATTAATCGAAGAATTCATAAAAGTATTAGACAAAATTTTATTAGAATGTAAACCAAAAAGAGGCAGAGGCAGAAAGAAAAAAGTGCTAGTAGAAGAATAGGAAGAGGCAGAAAAACAGGAGGTGAAACAAAATCGATTTTTATATCGATTTTGTCGCACTTCCTTTTTGCATGCCGAAAGTCTTTCTCATATTTTCGTATGTCTCAAAGTTTCCGAAGGAAACAAGTTGCGTTACATTTAGTGCACATGCATCTCTGAATGAAAATATTCATTCAGCGGATTTTTGTGTCCGACGAAAAAATCCGCCCAGCGTACACTTTCTGTCAGACACAAACGTCCGCATAGCGTACATTTTTCAACAGACACAAATTTTCCTAAAATTCAAAAAAATTGTATAATTTTCTACTTTTAAATCAATAATAAGCATAAGAAGTTTGAAAAAGGAGGGAGAATTTTGAAAGCAACAGGTGTTGTCAGAAGAATTGATGATTTAGGTAGAATAGTTATTCCAAAAGAAATAAGAAAAACTCTTCGAATTAGAGAAGGTGATCCGCTAGAAATTTTTACAGATAAAGAAGGTGAAATAATCTTGAAAAAATATTCGCCGATCGGAGAACTTAGTGAGTTTGCATCTCAATATGCTGAAACATTGGCTAAAACTACAGGTCATATTGCATGCATTAGTGACAAAGATACAATTATCGCAGTTTCAGGTGCGCCGAAGAAAGAATATCTTGAAAAAAGTGTAAGTACTGAAATCGAAAGACTTATGGAAGATAAAGTTACTTGGACAGCAAGAACTCAGGATGAGAAGCATCTTCCAGTATTGTTAACAGATTCAGATGATAAGAAATATACTTCGCAAGTTATTTGGCCAATAGTTGCGGAAGGTGATACAATCGGTACAGTTATGCTACTTTCTACAGAGCCGAACAAAAAGATGAATGATGTTGAAATGAAAGTGGCTCAATCAGCTGCTGGATTTTTAGGTAAACAAATGGAAGAATAAAATCTTCTTAAATATTGCTTATTTGTAATAAAAACAATATAATCTAGTATATAGTATAATTAGATTATATTGTTTTTTTATGACATAGTTTAAGGAGGAATAATGGAAAAGAACATAAATAAAAAGCAAACATTTATGGCTGGTGTTATGACAATTATGTTTGCACAGATAATAATAAAAGTTTTAGGATTGTTATATAGATTAGTAATTACAAATATAGATTATTTTGGAGATGAAGGTAACGGCCTATATGGTGCAGGTTTTCAGATATATATGTTGCTTTTATCAGTTGCAACAACAGGTATTCCAGGTGCCATAGCTAAACTTACATCAGAAAGAATTGCGGTAGGAAAACACAAAGAAGCACATAGAATTTTTAAAATAGCATTTATGTTGTTTGCATGTATAGGTTTAGTTGGAACTTCATTGTTGTTTTTTGGCGCAAAATACATTGCAGCTGAACTGATTGGAAATCCAGCAGTTGAAGGAGTATTAGTTGCGTTATCACCATCAATATTTTTTGTTGCGATATCAGCAGTTATAAGAGGATACTTTAACGGGATGTATAACATGAAAGCAACATCAAATTCTCAAATGTTAGAACAGTTATTTAAGAGTATACTTACCATAGGAATTGTAGTTGCAATCTTCTTTATATTTACAACAAATCCAGCATCACTTGCAGAAATATTTAATATATCCGAAGAAAATGTAACGGCAACAATGGCTGCTGGTGCAAACCTAGCATCAACAATTTCTGCAGCAATAGGATTTGTATATTTGTATGGATTTTATGCAAGAAGAAAAAAAGAAATTTGGAACAACATTAAAGAATCAAAAGCAGAATATAAACCAGAAAGCATTAAGAAAACAATTAAAACAATATTATTTTTATCAATTCCAATGTCGCTTGCATCAATAGTTTCAGCCATCAATAGAAATGTAGATACATTTACAGTAATAAATGGATTGACAATAGCATTAGAAACACAAGGAAAATTAGCAGCAGATTTAATAGTTGCAGAAGCAACAAGACTATATGGAATTTTATCTGGAAAAGTTGACATGTTAATAGGATTGCCACTTTCGTTAAATATTGCATTTGCAACAGCATTAGTTCCAGCAGTTGCCGAAGCAATGGCATTAGGTGATAAAAAAACGGTTACAAGAAGAGTATCATTTTCACTTAGAACAACAATGCTAATTGGACTTCCTTGCGCAATTGGATTATGCGTACTAGCAGGACCAATATTAGAATTGTTATTCCCAAATGCAATTGCAGCAGAAGCACCAATGCTACTTCAAATTAGTTCATTCACAATAATATTTACAGTATTAAATCAAACAATGAATGGGGCACTTCAAGGAATAGGAAAAATATTCGTACCAGCGATAAGTCTTGGATGTGGAGCATTAACAAAACTTATATTAAATTTAGTGCTAATACCAATTCCAGAAATCGGAATAATGGGAGCCGCAATCGGTTCTGTATCATGTCATGTAATAGCATGCATAATAAATTATAGTGTGCTTAGAAAAAATATTGAGCTAGATATAAAACCAGTTCAATCAATAATAAAACCAATACTTGCAACTGTGCTAATGGGAATATGTGCAATAGCAACATTAAAAGGCGCACAACTATTATTAGGAAGTTCAAGAATAGCAACATTATGCGCAATTGTAGCAGCAATTGTTGTGTATGCTTTATCAATAATTTTATTAAAAGTTTTCAAGAGAGAAGATTATCATATGTTGCCATATGGAGATAAAATATATGCTTTTATGGAGAAAATACATCTTGTAAAACCTTAGGGAGAAGCGGGGTACAGTATACATAATTCGCAAAAATACTGAAAAATCAACATTTTTTTAAGAAAAAGTTAAAAAAACCTTTAATTTTAGCAGGATTATCAAAACAAAAGTAGAAATTATATAATATAAAGGTATAGCAAAGACTATATCGATCAAATCTTATAGGAGGTAATGAGTAATGAACAAAGCTGATTTAATCGCAAAAATAGCTGAAGAAGCTGAATTATCAAAAAAATCTGCAGAAGCTGCATTAAATGCATTTATAGGTGCAGTTGAAACAGCTCTTAAAAAAGGAGACAAAGTACAATTAGTTGGATTTGGTTCTTTTGAAGTTAGAAAGAGAGCTCCAAGAAAAGGAAGAAATCCACAAACTAAAGAAGAAATCAAAATACCTGCTTCAAAAGCTCCAGTATTCAAAGCTGGTAAAGCTTTAAAAGATTTAGTAAATAAAAGATAAGTCTTTGTAAGGTGAGAATAGACGGCATAGCCGTCTATTTTTTTGTCCATTCGGGACAATTTCGTAGAAACCTTATTGTCAGCCTGTTTTTGTTTGCAAATTACTGTAACGCAGTTCGTTTCCGCAGACGGCCGCTGCGCGGGCGGCGATTCGCCCTTTTCCGTCAGCGGAAATGCTTCCTTCGGAAGCTTCCATCCTCACAGAAGAATGAAGTGTGTTATAAAAGAAAAAATTTTTTGTGCGTAGCCGACGGAAAATTTTTTCGTGATGTTGTCATTAATAATTTCTTAGAAGCTATAGTGAACGCAGTTTTAGTGAAAACAAATCATTTTTGTATTTGCGATAGAACATCGTAAATTATGAAAAAAATATAATTATGAATCAAAGAACTGCGTTACATTAATTTGGAATGAAAATCAAAATATTGTTTTGTAACATTTATAAAAATGGTATATAATACTAATAACAAATTTCTGAAAGGAATAATTTTATGAGATTAGACAAATTTTTAAAAGTTAGTAGAGTTATAAAAAGAAGAACTGTTGCAAACGAAGCATGTGATGCTGGAAGAGTATTAGTAAATGGAAGAGTTGCAAAAGCAGGTCTTGAAATAAAAGTTGGCGACATAGTTGAAATAAAATTCGGAGATAAAATGGCAAAATTTGAAATAGTAAATGTAAGTGAAGTTGTTGCAAAACGTGATGCAAGTGACATGATAAAAATCTTATAAAACACTAAAAAAATATTTTTGCATATAATTTATTATGGGGTTGATTCTTATGAAAAAAGGAACGTGCAAAAATATTTCAGTTAAACAAGCCCAACAATTATTTAATACAAAGAATGTTGTCGTTATTGATGTTAGAGATAAAGACGAATATGCAAAACAGAGTATAAAAAATAGCATCAATATTCCAGTAGTAGATATAAAAAGAGATATAAAAAAACGAGTTAAAAATAGACGAACTAAAATAATAGTATACTGTTCCTCAGGTGAAAGAAGCATCGCAGCATGCCAAATGCTTGCAGATAGAGGATATAGGAATGTATACAACATAGCTACTGGAATTAACTTTCAATAATTAAATATTGTGACATTATACCAAGTGGAATAGTTTTCTAAAAACTACAACACTTGGTTTTTTTGTAAACTATTTTGCATTGAGAGCTTCAAAATACCAATGTACAATCAAAATAAGGAGATGGTTAAATGACTAGATTTGTACGTGGTAGAGGAATAATAATCATTCTATTATTACTAGTAGTTTTAGTAGGAAGTGTAAATGCAAGTGCCAACAGATTTAACATGTCATACCTATATGGCAATTATGATTATGCTTCATTAGTCGAGAGAACTAATGGGGCGCTTAGCGAAGTTTCGCCAAGTTATTTTGATTTATATGAAGATGGATCTTTAAAGTTAAATAAAGTCGACACTGCATTTGTAAGTAAAATGCATGCAAAAGGTGTAAAAGTAGTTCCGTTTTTGAGCAATCATTGGGATAGGTCAAAAGGTAGAGCTGCGCTTAAAAATATGGATAAATTGGCAACTCAAATTGCAAACGCAATCAGCAAATATAATTTAGATGGTGTAAATGTAGATATAGAAAATTTAAACGAAGCAGATAGAGATTCATACACAAAGTTTGTTAAACTTTTAAGAGAAAAAATATCAGCGGACAAATCGGTCTCTGTTGCTGTTGCAGCAAATCCATATGGATTAAATATAGGATGGCAAGGTTCTTATGATTATAAAGAACTTGGAAAATATGCCGATTATCTAATGATAATGGCATATGATGAACATTATGAAAGTGGTCCAGCAGGAGCTGTTGCAAGTATAGATTTTGTCGAACGAACAATAAAATACGCAATATCTCAAGTAGATAAGGAAAAAGTAGTTTTAGGGCTTCCGTTCTACGGTAGATATTGGCAAGATGGATATTCATATGGAGGATATGGAGTTAGCTTAACTAGAATAGATAAAATAATAAAAACATATAATACAAAGACTACATACGATGAAAAAACGCAGGCTGTAAAGTCAGTAGTTAAAATAAATGATTGGGATACAAAACCCGTGATAAACGGCAGAACTTTATATTCTGGTACATATACATTTTGGTATGAAAATGAAAAAAGCATAAAAGCTAAATTAGAATTAGTTAATAAATATGAGATAAAAGGTACGGGCAGTTGGAGTTTAGGCCAAGAGCTTGCGGAAACTTGGGATTATTATGATGAAACATTAATAAAAGTAGAAGAACCTTTGGGAGACGAATGGGCGATGCCAGCCATAGAATATGTTATGGAAAAAGGGTTAATGCAAGGTAAATCAACAGATAACTTTGCAGCAAAAGACGATTTAACAAGAGCAGAATTTGCAACTATAATCTCAAGAATGTTAAGTTTGGATAGTTATAGCTATCAGGCAAGTTCTTATGAGGATATATCTAATCACTGGGCAAAGAAATCTATCCAAAACGTTACGGCTGCAGGCTTAATGCGTGGCTACGGTGATAACACATTCAAGCCGAATGAAAATATAAAACGTGAAGAAGTTGCAAAAGTGTTAGCACAATTATGCGGTGATAAAGAAAACATTACAAATATAGAATTTTCAGATGTAAGTAAGGATAGATGGTCATATAGTAGCATAAAAACAGTTGCTGAAAAAGGAATAATGAATGGATATCCAAGCGGTGAATTTATTCCAGAAAACCATATAACAAGGCAAGAAATGGCTGTGATTCTTCAAAGAATTAATGAAAAATGAAAAAAAAGTTTGCTACGGAAACCAGCAATCCCGCCCGTAGCAACGAATAAACGTTGAAAAAACTCTTTATGTATAGTATAATATACATAAGGTGATTATTATGAAAAAGCTAATTGTAGTACCTATGTTAATATTTATGATAATCTCTACAGTATCATATGCTGCAGATAGGGTGAGTTTGGGCTTCTTATATGGAAGTAGCGATCAAACCGAATTAGTAGAAAGAACAAATGGAGCCATCAATCAAGTATCACCAACATGGTTTGATATAAGTTCAAAAGGAAACCTAGTGATAAGTTCAGCAGTAGATGAAGATTTCATACAAATGATGAAAGAAATGGATGTAAAAATAACACCATTCTTAAGCAATCATTGGAGTAGAAGTAAAGGTAGAGCAGCATTAAAAAACTCTGAAAAGTTAGCACAGCAAATTGTAGATGCTATATTAAAATATGATCTAGACGGAGTAAATGTAGATATCGAAAATCTTACATCAAAAGATAGAGATGATTTTAGTGATTTTGTAAATATCTTAAGAGATAAATTGCCAAAAGATAAAATGCTAACAGTATCAGTTGCAGCAAATCCATATGGAGTAGATACAGGATGGCAAGGTTCGTATGACTATGAAAAATTAGGAGAATATGCAGATTATTTATTTGTAATGGCATATGACGAGCATTCTCAAGGAGGAATGTGCGGACCAGTTGCAAGTATAGATTTTGTAGAAAATTCAATTAAGTATGCTTTAGAAAAAGTTTCAAAGGATAAGATAGTAGTAGGAATTCCACTATACGGAAGATTTTGGGGTGGAGACGGAGAAAGAGATGGAGAAGCGGTTGTAATAGGTGATGTACCAAGATTAACTTCAAGATTTAAAGGTATAGTTAAATATGATGAAGATGTAAAACAACCATGTGTAACATTTAAAATTTCAGAAAACGCAGTTTCAGCTAGAGTAAATGGAAAAGAACTAGCACCAGGAAAATATACAATATGGTATGAAAATAAAGAAAGCATTACAGCAAAATTAGATTTAGTAAATGAATATGATTTGCTAGGTGCAGGCGTATGGGCGTTAGGACAAGAAAAAGTAGAAGTTTGGGATTATTATTATGAAGAATTAAATAGAATTCCATATAAAGAGGAAGAGGTAGTAACCAAAGAAGAAATTTATGCATCATTTGTAAATGCTAAAAAACAAGAAGAAACTAGCCTTGGAAGAGAGTTTACTAAAGTAAATTTAAAAAGAAATGTAGAGTATAAAGAAGTAATAACAAATAAGAATGTAGAAAACAGAAAAGTTACATCAAAACATTCAAATGTAGTTTATATGGCGATAATGGGAAAAGTTTTTATAAAAGATAAAAAAATAACAAATAGTAAAAAAGTTAATAATAAAAGAGATTACCTAGGTTTGAAAATAATCTAGGTAATTTTTTGAAAAATTTAAGAGGAATATGTTGACATATTTATAATATTATGTTAATATATTAATTGTGTGGAGAATCATCGTGAGTCGTGGGGACTGGTGTCCCCGCCACAACTAAATGGCTAAAAGCCAAAAAAAGGAGATTGAAACCATGGCGAAGAAGACTGTTAAGAACACTGTTAACACGACCGACAAGAAGGAAATGGAGGAAAACGCTATGAAGACCATGAACATCAAGGACATCATCTCCCAGGCCCAGACCGACATCGCCACCAAGGCGGCCAAGATCCGCGAACGTGTCACTCAGCGAGTCGGCTTCGTCCGCGCTTACCAGGGTGCGACCGATTCTGCCGAACTGAAGGCGAAGGTTTCGCCGTTCCTGACGACTGTGCCTGACAAGGATATGGCTGAGGGCGCCGACGTCGTGCTCTGCAAGAAGCTCGATACCAGCGACATGCCCTATGCCTATGAGGACGACATGGTCGTTCTTGGCTGGAGTGCCAACCCCGAGTTTGGGAAGGAGCGGAAGCGAAAGAACGTGCTCTGGGTGCATGTGAAGCCTGCTCACAAGGAGGAAAAGTCCATGGCCGATAAGGCCGTAAGCTTCTTCCAGAAGCGGTTCCCGGACATGCAGGAAACTGTCATCCGTGAGCTCTTCGAGGCCGGTTTCGACGGCGAGGAAGTGACGCTTTGCGTGCATCCTTCCGCGAAGCCCGTGGTCCTCAAGGCCCAGGCTGGCGGTGGCCAGTATCTGCTTCAGGTTCCCGACCCCAAGGGCAATTTCGTGCCTAACAAGCCGATTGCCTATGCTGTGGGAAATCGCGTCTACGTGTCCATCCCGGGCACGAAGAACGGTCGTCCCTGGACGTTCCGTGCGAATCCCAAGCGGGATGACCAGGAGTAAGGAGGACTCCTTTGCGAAGGAGGGGCGCATGCCCCTCCTTCGTTTTTTTCTGCGTATCGCATATCTCTTTTCCAGCACCTGCTTTCCAGACATACGTATCTGTTTTGTAGCACCTGATTTACAAACATACATATCTCTTTTTTCGCACCTCAAAATACAAACTGTGTTACACAAAATAAAGGAGGAATCACTATGAGCGAACTGGAAATCACTTATAACGAACTAATGAGAGATTCTTTTATCCGGAATAGCTGGCTTGAGCCGGTTATGGATACCATTAAAGCCAAAGCTACTATGAGTCGAAGAGTGCCCGAAGAAACTTTTATTGAGCTCCGTGCAAAACTTTCATATTGCCCTGTTGAGAATGGTGTAGTGGTAGTCACCATGCCGAAAATTCCTCAGGATAAGAAGATTATCTTTACCGGAAGTGTATATGATGAAAACATGCTGGTCGGCTTTGGTCCGAATCAGAGCGGAAATCGGGAAAAGCCCTATACAATTGTAATTGCATTTGCATATAAGTCTCTCTCTGAAGTGCTGCATGTCGACCGCGAAGGATTCGACTATGTGCTTCGGCGCCGCGGTGTGAATCTGTCTGGTGAAACTGTTGCTGCGCTGCCTGAAGGTAAACTTACCGTTAAGCTCTACGAAAACGGCAAGAGCTTCAACGAGGCTGTTAAGAACACCGAAGGCCGTTGGTACGAGCAGACTCCGAACGAAAAGGGATCCTTTATCCCCAATCGTATTATCGCCAAGCTCGTTGGCGACACGCTGCATGTGCATGCACCCCAGAAAAAGTGCAAGCCCCACCAGCGTACATTTATTATCCAATAAGATCAAAGACACAGTGTCATGCACACTGTGTCTTTTTCTTATAAATAGATATGAAAGAAAAATATATTTGCAAACTATTATTAAAAGAAATATAATACATAATGCGTATTGAAAATGAGGTGCTACAAAATCGATATTTCATGTGGGAAAAGCAGGCGCTGGAAAATCGATAATTGAAAAAATAATGAATGAGATAAATGTAATTGTGAAAAAGAATTAATATAAATAAAAAACAAAATGGAAGAAGCAAAGTGCTTCTTCCATTTTGTTTCCTACAGGATTACTCCCGCAGGAACTCCTGCATCATACCATCAGGGATGTACAGGTAGGGCATAAACAAGTCACCCCTATCATTGTAAATGAAGAGGGAAGGCTTCTTAGGGTTAATACCCGCAATGCGGTATTCCCACCTGTGTTCGTCGTTTTCAGGGAGAGAGACGTCAAATATATCGACTTCACCCTGAAGCAGGTCGAGCATGGTATTGTCCGTAGCGATTGATCCCATCTTCTTGGTATGTTCGATAGGATCGGTAGTAAACAGGTGAATAGTCAGCGGCTTACCATCACTATTGCAACTATATAAGATAGCAGCAATTCGAATGTCTTTGTCCACGGCAGAATCGACGAGAGCTTTCAAGACCAAGGTCCCGAGCGAAGAATTCATCATACGCTCAACCACCTTATCGAGATACTCCAAGTCACGCTGGCAGTTTTTCCATTTCTGGATGTTCTTTAGAGAACATACCAAGGAGCCGAAAGAGATCTCTAGCTGAGGACGGAGTTGTTTGTTAAGCAACCGCGTGTCAAGCGCAGGATAGAAAAGGGCGCATGCCCGTTCATCTCTTTTGGTGCGGATAATGGCATAAATACCATGATCTCCATTGATTACTTCCTCCTGCTCGCATAGGCCGGTGTTGTGGTAAGAATGACCGCTGTGCCACAGGTCCAAGTAATTGAATCTCTGGTTTACCATTTCTTTAGAAGTCAAAAAGTCTTGGAGAGCTTTCTTTTCTTCTGAAGAAACCTGGAGCTCCATGCTTTTCAAGAGCTCGTCAAGTTTGGAAATGTTTTCGTGAACGTCCGTGATGGGCTCGTTGGCTTTCTCAGGTGCCTTGGGCTCGTGGGCTTTCTCAGATGCCTTGGGCTTTTTGGATGTGGGCTGTACGACAACATTTGCACCATACTGCTGCTTGAGCAGCTCCAGCATCGGGTTGATGTTCTTAAGAGACGTCATTTCCATTGTTTGCTCCTTCCTGGGGACATAGAGTCCCCTGACCTTTGTAGTGATGTTTACCATTCTATGTTAACATAATTTCGCTGGTAAGTCAACAAAATTGTGTTAAAATCTTGCAGCTAACTATGAAGAACATTATATTGGCAAAATTGAAATTATTATGATATACTAACTCTACTGATAAAATCAAAGAAGTTTTCTAAAATAATAAATATAGTGAAATATTAACTTAGGTGCTACAAAATCCACATTTCGTGTGGCGAAAGGAGGTGCTGGAAAAGAGATATGAAGAAGTTATTTATTGCCGAGAAGCCGAGTGTTGCTACTGAGTTTGCTAAGGTGCTTAAGGTTGATGGTGCAAGACGTAATGGTTATATTGAGTCTAATGATTACATTGTTACTTGGTGCGTTGGTCACTTGGTTACCATGAGTTATCCAGAAGCGTATGATGAGAAATATAAGATGTGGCGCTATGATACTTTGCCTTTTGTTCCTTCTGAATGGAAGTATGAGGTTATTGAATCGGTTAAGAATCAGTTTGATGTTGTTAAGTCACTGCTTACTCGTGACGATGTAGATACTATTTATGTTTGTACTGACTCGGGACGTGAGGGAGAGTATATTTATAGACTTATTGATCAGATGGCTAATGTTCAAAATAAGGCGAAGAAAAGAGTTTGGATTGATTCTCAAACTGAAGAAGAGATTTTAAGAGGTATAAAAGAGGCTAAAGATTTAAGTGAGTATGATGCGATCTCTGACAGCGCCTACTTAAGAGCTAAAGAGGATTACCTTATTGGTATAAATTTTTCAAGATTGCTTACGCTTTCTTACGGTAAGAAAGTTGCGGAATTGAATAACGAAGAGAAAAGTTCAATTTCAATTGGTAGAGTTATGACTTGCGTTTTAGGGATGGTTGTTGAGCGTGAGAATGAAATTAGAAATTTTGAAAAAACGAAGTTTTATAAAATACAAGCGAAATTTACAGAAGGGCTTACTGCTGAATGGAAAATTAATTTAGAAGATGCCGCTTCTAATGAAAAAATAAATTCACTTCAAAAAGCAATTGATACTAATAATATTTATAATGATAATGGATTCAAAAAAGAAGAGGATGCAAAAGCTTTTATTGAAGAAATACAGTCAAGTAATAGTAAAGCTATTGTAGAAGAAACAACGAAGAAAAGTCAAAAAGAGAATGCTCCGCTTCTATATAACTTAGCAGAGCTTCAAAATGATTGTAGTAAAAAATTTAAGATTTCTCCTGACCAAACTTTGGAAGTTGTGCAAGAATTATACGAGAAAAAGATGGTTACATATCCAAGAACAGATGCAAGAGTATTATCAACTGCTATATGTAAAGAAATTGGAAAAAATCTTAATGGACTTGCTAAATGGGGAAAAGAAGAAGATATCAAAACTACTATTGACGAAATGATTAGAGAAAAATATAGCACTGATTTAACAAAAACAAAGTATGTCAATGATGCTAAAATTACAGACCACTATGCTATTATTCCAACAGGCCAAGGGACAGATAATTATGATAAATTAACTGACTTGAATAAGAAAATATATAAGCTTATTGTTAAAAGATTTTTGAGTATCTTCTATCCAGCAGCAGAATATAGCAAACTTGCAATTAAGATAGATATATCGGGACAAAAGTTTTATGCTAATAGTAAGATTTGTACAAAACCTGGATATCTTGTAGTCGAAAGTAATTTTTCTAAAGATATTGATAAAGAAGAAAATTCAGATGAAGAGGATGTAAAACTTGATAATGTTGAACTATTATCGAAGTTAAAAAAAGGTCAGGAATTAAATCTTGATGATATGTTTATAAAAGAGGGAGAAACTACACCACCATCAAGATATACTTCTGGTTCAATGATCCTTGCAATGGAAAACGCAGGTAAGTTAATTGAGGATGAAAAGCTTAGAGAGCAAATTAAAGGTTCAGGAATTGGTACAAGTGCTACAAGAGCCGAGATAATAAAGAAGTTAAATAGAATTGCATATTTAAATATTAATAGCAAAACTCAAGTTTTAACGCCAAGCAATAAGGGCGAACTAATTTACAAAGTTGTAAGATATACAATGCCAGATATGCTAAACCCAGAGCTTACAGCTAGTTGGGAAAAAGGCTTAGATATGGTAGCAAAAAAAGAAATTGCAGCAACAGAGTTTATGGAAAAACTAGAAAAATATATTAAGACTAAAGTAAATGCAGTAAAAAATATAACAAGATATTATTAGAAAGATTAGCAGACAATATATGCTAATCTTTTTTCACAACTTAAAATTATTTTGCATACACTAGTAATGAAATAAATCAAAATGAGGTGAAATAATTGGAGAGTTACATAGTTGAGGGAGGAAACTCATTAGAAGGTGTTATAAATATTTCTGGTTCTAAAAATGCGGCGCTTCCAATAATAGCTGCTACTATTTTAAATCCAGGAGTATCAATTATAAAAAATTGTCCTAATATTCATGACGTAAAAAACATGTTTATAATATTAGAAATGCTTGGCGCTAAGATAAATCGAAATATAGATGAAGTGATAATTGATACAACTAATATTAATAGTTACGAAATTCCTGCAAATTTGATGCACGAGATGAGATCTTCTGTTATAATAGCAGGTGCACTAATAGGTAGAATGAAAAAATGTACTTTTACATATCCAGGTGGTTGTGAAATTGGAGCTAGACCAATTAATATGCATTTAGATGCTTTTAAACAATTAGGTGTTGATATTGTTGAAAAAGACGGTTATATTATTTGTGAATGTGGAAAATTAAATTCTGCAGATATTACACTTGATTTCCCATCTGTTGGTGCAACAGAAAATATAATGCTTGCAAGTTGTATGGCTGATGGAATAACATATATAAGAAATGCGGCAAGAGAACCAGAGATAAAAGCACTTCAAGAATTTATAAATGACATGGGTGGAAAGATAAAAGGTGCTGGAAGCAATACAATTTCTATAGAAGGTCCTACTAAATTTCATGATATTGAACATAAAGTGATACCAGATAGGATAGAATGTGGGACATATATGTGTATTGCTGCTGGAACTAAAGGAACTTTAGAATTGACTAATGTAATTCCAGAACATGTATCATCAATTGTTCATAAACTTAGAGGGATTGGAAATAGAATCGATATAGATCATGACAAAATTTTGATAAAAGCTCCAGATAGAATAAAATCTACTAAAATAAAAACAATGCCATATCCAGGATTCCCAACGGATATGCAATCGCAATTTACATCTTTGGTAACAACAGCTAAAGGAACATCCATAATTACTGAAAATATATTTGAAAATAGATTTAAATATATAAATGAATTAATTAGAATGGGAGCTGTAGCCACAATAGAAGGAAGAACAGTAATAGTTGAAGGTGTTAACAAACTTCATGGTGCAGAGGTAGATGTTAAAGACTTGCGTGGTGGAGCGGCATTAATAATAGCGGCGCTTATTGCGGAAGGGACTACTAAAATTAACGGAATAAATTACATCGAACGAGGATATGAAAATATAGTTGAAAAATTATCAATAATAGGTGCAAAAATAAAAAAACAATGATAGAATAGTTGCTAGGTGAGAAAAAATGGCGAGAAACGGAAAAATTCAAGATTTTAGAAAACTGAATACCGATAAGCACGAGACTGCTCCTACTAAGAAAAAAAGTAAGGGGTCAGTTTCTGCGTCTAAGAAAAAAGAAAAGAAAGTTAATGTTTTTTTGCCTTTTATACTGGTATCACTCATACTTATAGGTATTTGTATAGGGTGTATGCTTACACCTACATTTAATATAGATGAAATTAATGTGCAATCAGGAATAAATGTAAATAAAGAAGAAATTCTTTCAAAAATGGAACATGTTAAAGGTGTTAATACCCTTAAAATAAATTCAAGAAAATTAGAAAAAAGTATAGAAGAAATTCCATACATAAAAGAAGCGAATATAGAAAGAGAACTTCCTAATGCTTTGAAAGTTACATATGAAGAGAGAAAGCCATATGCAATAATAAAGTATTTAGAATCCTTTGTCATCATGGACAAGTTTGGTTATGTGTTAGAGATAAAAAAAGAGAATGATATGCAAGACTTAGCTATAATATATGGTATCGATGCTGAAGAATATCTTCCAGGAACAATACTTGATGGCGTTGCAAGATTAAAATATGAAAATGTGGCATATTTATTAGAGACATCAAAACATGTTGAATTTGAATATGAAATTTCAGAGATTAATTATCAAGATACTGAAAATTTAATAATATCAATAAAAGATGTTGATATTGAAGTTGAATATGGAGATATTGTGAGAGAACGATTAAGTGAAAAGATGATATATTTAAATGAAATGATAAAAAGTATTGAAGGGAAAAAAGGGACAATACTTATAAATAGTGAGGATTATAATAAAGAATCAATATTTAGAGAACGATTTTAAATTGGAGGAAAATTATGCAAAAGAATAATAATAGAGCTATGATTACACTTGGAATTATTTGTTTTTTGCTTTGTTTTATGATGACATTGCAAATAAGAACAATAAAACAAAGTGATGCTGATATATTAAAACTAAAAAACGAAAATGAATTACGAGATGAAATAAATCAATGGAAAGATCAATACGATAATGCAAATGATAAAATAACAGAGTTGAACAATAAAATAACTGAATATCAAAACGCATCATCACAAAGAAGTGAAACAGTAGCTTTATTAAAACAAGAATTAGATGATTTAAGTATATTGGCTGGGTTAACTTCTGTAAAAGGGCAAGGAATAACAATTACATTAGATGATACTGCTGCAAAAGAAAAAATAATGCTTGATGCAGGTTTTTTTGATCCAAATGTATATGTTATACATGATTCGGATATTTTACTAGTTATAAATGAACTAAGGGCTGCTGGTGCAGAAGCTATAAGTGTTAATGGACAAAGAGTTGTGGCCAATAGTGAAATTAGATGTGTTGGACCAGTTATATCAATTAATAATATTAGATTAACTGCACCTTTTACAATATCGGCAATTGGTGATAGTACAGTTCTTGCTAATTCATTAAAATTAAGAGGCGGAGTTATAGATTCAATTCAAGAAGCGGATATTGATGTTATAGTCGAAAAGAAAGAAGAAATTATAGTACCAAAATTAGAGAAAGTAATAGAATATAAATATTCACTTCCAGTAGAGGAGGGCGTGGCATGACAGTAGGAATGATTGTATTAATGTCTTTATTAGGAATTGGATTGGGAATCGTAACACCAACAATTCCATATGCATATTCAAGATATATGGCTGTAGCAATTATGGCTGCTTTTGATAGTGTAGTTGGTGCTATCTTAGGAATGTTACAAGAAAAGTTTAATATGAAAATATTTGTAACAGGATTCTTTACTAATGCCTTTATTGCGATAGTATTTACAATGTTTGGAGATAGTTTGGATGTAGATATATTTTTAGCAGCGATAGTTGTTTTTGTATCTAGAATATTTACAAATTTATCTCAAATTAGAAGAATACTTATTAGTAATTTTGAACTGAAAAAATCTAAAAAATAAAAATCGTTTTTAAGTGAAAAAAATAATAGATGAAGTTATGAAAAAATATGCGTAATTTTATTTAAAGCACAACGAAAACTTATTATGTTTTCAGAGTGCTTTAATTATGTAATATTACTGTAATATTGTTGTAATATTTTTGTAACATTCTATTGACTTTTAATAAATAATATAATATTCTTAAAATGCGAAAATTGATTAGGGAGGTGCATGAGTTGGCCATCGGGGATATTATTGTTGGAATTGACATTGGGACCTCGAAAGTATGCTGTTGTTTAGGCCAAATCAATAAATTCAATCAAGTCGAAATTTTAAATTCAAGTAGTGTTACATGTGATGGATTTAAAAAAGGAAAAATAGTAAGTACAGATGCTGTTGCTAGAGCAATTAGATTTGCAATAAGCGATATTGAAACAATGCAAGATTTTATTATCAAATCTGCATACGTAAATATTGTTGGAAAACACGTTTCAATTTTCAAGACAAAGTATAGTGTGAAGTTAGACGATAAATATGATGGAGTTACACAAAAAAATATTGATACTATAATTAGAAGTGTTGGTGAAATAGAAATTCCAGATGGACAACAAATAATAGATATAGTGCCATCAAAATTTATTACTGATACTAAAATCACTGATGACCCAATTGGTATTTTTACTGATGTTCTTGAAGCAGAGTTAGATGTTATAATAGCTGATAAACAAGTTGTAAAAACTATAGGATTAGCTATGCAAAAAGCTGGACTTATGATAGACGGAATTGTAATTAATGGATTTGCTATGAAAGACATAATACTTACCGACGAGGAAAAAGAAAAGGGAGTATTACTGTTAGATGTTGGAGCAGGAAATGTAGATGTATCATTATTTAAAAATAATGGAATTATTTATACAGATTCTATTCCAGTAGGTGGAGATACTATAACAAATGACATTTCATTAGGTCTTCAAATATCATATCAAGAAGCTGATAAATTAAAAAAACAATATGGGCTAGCAAGTGTTTCTTATATTGATAATGATTATAATATTACACTAACTACATATTCAGGTGAAGAAAAAACAAAAACTGTAAAATGTTCAGAAATTGTTGAAATCATGTCTGCAAGAGTTGAAGAAATGTTTGAACTGATAAAAGAAATGTTGGCGAAAAACCAACTTGAAAATGTTGCAGCAACATGTGTAATTGCAGGACAAGGATTTAATTCGATAAATAAAACAGAGAAGATTGCTGAACAAATATTAAGAATGGATGTAAGATTTGGAAATGGAAAAATGGCAAATTTAATAAAGCCAGAATGTGCTACAGCGTATGGTGTAGTAAAATATATATCAAATATAAAACATTCGAAAAATATTGGAAGCAAAATTCAATTAGATGAAGAACAAACTTTTATTGAAAATGCGATTTCATCAGTAAAAAGTTTTGTTAGTTCAAAATTAAGAAAATTAAAGAAGTAGGAGGAAAGAGCAGTGTACGAAGAATATAACAATAAACAAGAATACAACAACACAAATATTAATTCGCCAATCGACGGAATGGCAAAAATTAAAGTAATAGGTGTTGGCGGCGCTGGAAATAATGCCGTAAATAGAATGGTTGAAATGGGTGTTAATGGTGTTGAATTCATAGCGGTTAATACTGACAGACAAGCATTAATTTTATCAAAAGCTGCAACTAAAATTCAAATAGGTGAAAAAATAACAAGATGCCTTGGTGCTGGTGGAGATCCTAATATCGGAGAAAAAGCTGCAGAAGAATCAAAAGAAGACATTGCTAATGCATTAAAAGGTGCAGATATGGTATTCGTTACAGCTGGTATGGGTGGCGGAACTGGTACAGGTGCTGCTCCAGTTGTTGCTCAAATTGCAAAAGAAATGGGAATTTTAACAGTTGGTGTTGTTACAAAACCATTTACTTTTGAAGGAAAAAGAAGAATGCAAAGTGCTGAAAGAGGAGTTGCAAACTTAAAAGAAAGAGTTGATACATTAGTTGCTATTCCAAATGATAGATTACTTCAAGTGTCTGAAAGAAAAACTTCAATGATAGAAGCTTTCACAATGTCAGATGAAGTTTTAAGACAAGGTGTTCAAGGTATTTCTGACTTAATCGCAGTACCAGGATTAATTAACTTAGACTTTGCAGACGTAAAAACAATCATGTATGATACAGGTATGGCTCATATGGGTATTGGTAGAGCATCAGGTGAAAATAGAGCAGAAGATGCTGCAAAACAAGCTATTAACAGTCCTTTACTTGAGTCATCAATAGAAGGTGCAAGAGGAGTACTTCTAAATATTACTGGTGGTAAAGATCTTGGAATATTTGAAGTTAACACAGCAGCTGAATTAGTTCAAAAGAGCATTGATCCAGAAGCAAACATTATATTCGGTGCTGTTATTGATGAAAATATGGGTGATGAAATTTCAGTTACAGTTATCGCAACTGGATTTGATAAAGATAGAATTCCACTTTCTTCAGTAATGGTTGACAAAGTATTAGATAGAGCTTTTGATAAAGCTGCTATTGCAGATGTTAGAACAGAAACAACAAGTGATTTAGATATTCCTACTTTCTTAAGAAAAAATAAAAAAATTATAGAATAATATAATAAGATTTTAAAGAACATGTCTAAAAATGTAGACATGTTCTTTTTGTATGTACTCAAATAACGACACCTTTTTTAAATTAAACGTAATATAATTTTAAACGAGGTGATGCCAAAACAAATGATAATATATTTAGATTTGTTCATATTTAGAAATTTAATTTTTAATATGTTAGTTATTTTTCTGTGTGGAAAATTCCTAAAACAAAAAACGAATATTAAAAGATATTTTTTTTCAGCGCTATTTGGAACGGCATATGCATTGATAAGTATATTAATTGGAAAACAATTTATGATGTCAAATCTTATAAAAATAGTTGTTACATTAATTATGGTTTTGATTGCATATTTGCCAGATAAAGTTGAGGAAATATTTGTTACATATTTTATATTTGTATTAGCAACATCTTGTATAGGTGGTTTTTTCGTTATGACTGATATTCCAAAAACATTTATTACTCAATTCGTAATGTTTATTCTTATAGGAACTGTGATATATATTTTTATGAAAATATACAATCAACAAAAACTATATGAATCATATAGATGTAAAATTATAGTTAATATCGATGAAATAGAATTAAGTATGAATGCATTTATAGATACAGGAAATACCCTTAAGGATTATATTTCAGGCGAATCAGTTATATTTGTTTCAATGCGAGAACTGGAGAAGAACTTGCCAGAAAATTTAATTAAAATATTAAAGTCGGAAGTTTTTGAAATTGAAGAGAAATATTATGGAAGGATAAAAATGATTGAATATCAAACAATTAATCAAAACAGAAACATACTTGTTGGAATAAAGGCAGATAATGTAATTGTAAAAACTGAAAAATGCATAATAAAAAAT
The DNA here is from genome assembly GCA_017521465.1 of Clostridia bacterium. Classification (GTDB taxonomy): domain Bacteria; phylum Bacillota; class Clostridia; order TANB77; family UBA1234; genus RGIG6291. Next base: position 26,746 of record JAFXCN010000019.1, read on the forward strand.
GAAAAAATAATAATTGCACCAACTGAAAACAAATTTAAGAATTATGAAGCTTTGATTGGTATGAATATATTAGAGGAGGGATATGTATATGGAAATACTACTTCTTTTGAAACTCAAAGTAAAAAAGTTATGGAGTAAAATATTAGCGAGTATAAATATTTTAGGCAATAATTCAGTATATTATATAAGTGGTGCCGAGACATTACCGCCACCATTGTCTCAAAATGAAGAAATAGAAGTTTTAAATAAATTAAGTAATAAAGATGAGGATGCTAGAAAAATGTTGGTTGAAAGAAATCTAAGATTAGTTGTCTATATTGCTAAAAAATTTGAAAATTCAGGAGCAGGTATTGAAGACTTAATATCAATAGGAACAATAGGATTGATAAAAGCGATTAATACATTTGATGTAAATAAAAATATTAAACTTGCAACGTATGCATCGAGGTGTATAGAAAACGAAATTTTAATGCATCTTAGAAGAAGTAGCAAAATAAAAAACGAAGTTTCGTTTGATGAACCACTAAATACAGATGGTGATGGGAATGAATTATTATTGGCAGATATATTGGGTACGGAAGAAGATGTAGTTTTCAAAGATATAGAAAGTGAAACCGATAGAAAAATAGTAGAAGAATATATACATAAATTAAATTCAAGAGAAAGAGATATAATGAACTTAAGATTTGGTTTTTACACAGGAGAAGAAAAAACACAAAAAGAAGTTGCAGATATGCTTGGAATATCACAGTCATATATATCTAGAATAGAGAAGAAAATAATACATAAAATGAAAAAAGAAATATTGGAAAAATTGTAAAAATATCTAGCAATAGCTAGATATTTTTTGTTGAATTTGAAAAATGGATAGTATAAAATTTAAGTATAAAAATATCTAAATAGGAGAAAAAAATGAGTTCGTTTAAAATGCATTTAGTAATATCAAAAAAAGTTCAAGAAAAATTTGATTTTGGAAATGAGTTTTTATTGGGAGCCTTGTTACCGGATTTATATAAATTGTTGTATAAAGATAGGAGTAAAACCCATTTTGAAAAAGTAGATATGCAGGAGGCTCTACCTAATATAGAATTCTACTGCGAAGAATATTTAAAAACTAAAAGTGAGATAAAGTATGGATATCTATCACATTTGATAGAAGATAAAATTTGGTTTCATGAATATATTTTCGGAAAATATGTTATTAAAAAAGATGATGGTAAGCATATATACAAAAAAGACTTTTCAGAACATACATATGAAGAATATTTAGATGCTATGTATACAGATTATTCTATTATTGATGAATATATAAAAGAAGTAGAAAAAATAGATGTGTATCGCATTGCGGATGAGCTAAAGGAATGCGCTGAAAGAATGCAAATAATAGATTGGAAAGGAATAGTCGATATAATAGATGAAGTTTTGGTTAAAGACTATAAAAAAGAAAATATAAATTCTGAAAGAACATTTATTTCGATAGAAGATTATAACGAATATATTCAAAAATCAACGGATGAGGCTATAAAGGTTATTTCTGAATATATGTAAAAGATGTTTTAAAGAAGGTGTTAACATGAAAAGAACAGATACAAGATACAGGAATTTTGATTAACTTCTCTTGTTCAAAATAAATATAATGTTGGTGATGAAAATGAAAGAAAAGTCTTTTGATGTAATAAAAGGAAAAGAAAAAATAATGTTATCTGCACCTCACAATGTTAAACATATAAGAGAAAATTGTGTAAGGCCAAGAGAAACAAAAACAGGAACGATTGTAAAAATACTATCTAAAAAATATAATACATATGGAATCTATAAAACAAGTACTGATTGTAATAATGATGCTAATTGGGATGAGAAATGTTTATATAAAAAAGAAATAAAAAAGATAGTGGAAAAAGAAAAAATAAAATGCCTTATAGATTTTCATGGAATGGCAGCATATAGAGAACAAGATATATGTATTGGGATAAATGGTGGAAAAAATATATATACAAGCCATGATATTGTGGATTTGATGATAGAAACATTTCACAAATATGGTTTTAAGAATGTAACAATAGATGAACCATTTGGTGCTATACACGAATATTGTGTTTCAACATACATAGCGCGAGAGTGTAATATTCCAACATTTCAGATAGAAATAAATCTAAAATACAGAATGGCTAAATATAAAGAGTACCAAAAATACAATGACTTATTGAAAGCGCTTGGGGAAATAATAGAAGAAATTAAAGATATCATTAATAAATAGTATTGTTATATAATTAATATTAATAAGTGGTAAAGTATAAAAAATGACCTCTTGGCAATAATTAGATTAAGAATAATTATTGTCAGGAGGTTTTTATGATTAATAAAGTAGAAATCACAAATGTTAACACTGCAAAATTACCTGTGCTATCAAACGAAGAAAAATCAGAACTATTTATAAAGATAAAACAAGGAGATAAATTAGCAAGGGAAAAATTTATAAATGGAAATTTGAAGTTAGTATTAAGTGTAATAAAGAAGTTTAACAATAGAGGCGAAAATGTAGATGATTTGTTTCAGGTTGGATGTATTGGGTTGATAAAAGCAATCGATAATTTTGACTTAACACAAGGAGTGCAATTTTCAACTTATGCCGTGCCTATGATATACCCCTAGTTGAAATAATACATATAAAACAGTGAAACTATTGATAGAAGTGAATTTTGTTCACTTCTATTTTTGTACAAAAAACTTTGTTTTTTTATAATAGTCTGATATAATAAAAATGAGGGAAATATGAAGAAGAGTAAAATAAAGATTATGCATAAAAAAGATAAGTTGTTCTTATTTATCTAGTTTTATGATTTTGAGAAGTAGAGGTTTGAAATAAAAGAATATGGATAAACTAAATAAATATATAGATAAAGTATTAATAATGTTAGGTTCAGCTATTGTTGCATATGGAATATATAATATTCATTCAAAATGTAATATTGCGGAAGGTGGAGAATTAGGGATTGAATTATTAATCTATAATTTATTAAATATAAGTCCAGCAATAGTAGCCTTACTAATAGATGTATCATCATATATAATAGGCAGTATATTGTTTGGAAAGAAGTTTTTATTAAATGCTATTATTGGTACATTAGCATATTCGTTTTTTTATTTTATATTTGAAAGTATGCCGTCAACTTTTCCAGACTTGTCAAATAACTTATTATTAGCTTCTGTAGTAGGAGGAATTTTTGTTGGTATAGGGTGCGGTATTGTGATAAATAAGGGAGGAGCTTGTGGAGGAGATGATGCGATTGCTTTAATAATAGCAAAAAAATTAAAAATCCATGTGTCGATGGCTTATTTTTTATTGGATGTTTTTATAATAATAATTTCATTATCATATATAGATTTTAATAAAATTATGTATTCTTTATTAACAGCGATGATATCTTCCGTTTTTATTGGATACATGTCAAAGATGACTAGAATTGATAAATAACAAAAAAAGAATTAAATTTAAGTGACTAACAAAAGAAATAAATAATATAAAAATTATTTCTTTCTTTCTTCTATTATATATAAGTATAAAATTCCCTCTTTTGGAAATAATGTAAATAACATATTTCCGAAAGGGGTTTTTAATTTGATAAGTAAGGTAGAAATTTGTGGGGTAAACACGGCAAAGCTTCCTGTGCTATCAAATGTAGAAAAACAAGAACTTTTAACCAAGATAAAAAATGGAGATAATGAGGCAAGGGAAAAATTTATAGGTGGAAACTTAAGATTAGTCTTAAGTGTAATACAAAGATTTCGGTGGAAGAGGAGAAAATGCAGATGACTTATTTCAAGTTGGATGTATTGGTTTAATTAAAGCAATAGATAATTTTGATTTATCACAAAATGTACAGTTTTCAACTTACGCCGTACCGATGATAATAGGAGAGATACGAAGACACTTAAGAGATAATAATACAATAAGGGTGAGTCGTTCGCTTCGAGATATTGCATATAAAGCATTGCAATCAAAAGAAAGATTGACTATAAGAAATTCGAAAGAACCGACAATAGATGAAATTGCAAAAGATATAGATGTTCCAAGAGAAGATATTGCGCAAGCATTAGATGCAATACAAGAACCTGTATCTCTTTATGAACCGGTATATAATGATGGTGTAGACAGCCTATATATAATGGATCAAGTAAAAGATAGTAAGAATATAGATGAAAACTGGATAGAAGATATAGCTATAAGTGAATCATTAAAAAAATTAAATGGTAGAGAAAAGCTGATAATAACTAAAAGATTTTTTGATGGGAAAACCCAAATGGAAGTTGCGGATGAAATAGGAATATCACAAGCACAGGTTTCGCGACTTGAAAAAACAGCGTTAATGAGAATGAAAAAGAATATATAATAGTAACAAAAATCAAATTCCTACATATATATAATGTAGGAATCTTTTTTAGGTGGTGGATATTTTATGGGAAGAGCAATGACTTTTAAGCAAAAGGAAGTAATTAATTTGTTAGATGGAAAAAGACTTCGGATATGTACAAGATGTAGAAGCGGACTTTGAAACGGGAAAAATAACAGCAATAATTGTGCCTGGTTCAAATAAAATTTTTACACTTGGAAGCAAAAATGATGTAGTTATTCCGTGGGATAAAATTGTTCGAATTGGCGATGATATAATACTTGTAGAGATATGACGCGAAACACGCGGAATGATTATAATTTGCAGGAAAAAAATTCTTTCAAAAAAAGCGAAAAAAATTGTTGACTTTTGTCGTTCACCATGCTAAGATAATAACTGTCGACACCGAGAGTTACATAATACAAAAACAACTCGAAAAACTTCTTTAAAAAATATTTTAAAAAGTTGTTGACAAATAAAAATATATCTTGTATAATTCATAAAGTTCCTTACGGGACACAAGATGTAAGTACATTGAAAAGTAAACAATGAGAGAAAAGAGAAACCAAGCGAAAAAGAAAACAATAAATCGTACGAAAAGTATGAAACAATAACCATGAGTTAGAAAACTCAATTAAGAAATAAATCCGCTAGATAAACGGCGGTAA
>JAFXCN010000020.1 GCA_017521465.1 Clostridia bacterium
CACTTTTCATTATTCACTATTCACTATTCACTAAAAAGTTCCCAGAGCATCTGGGAACTTTTTATGATATAATTCTGTCATACATATATATTGAAACAAGGGGATGAATTATATGAAAAAATTAGTTTTAGTATTATTATCATGTTTATTAGTCTTTACGATAGCTTTTTCGATTATAAACTTTTCGAATAATACGGGTACGCCAACAATTAAATATGATGAAGAAAAAGTTACTTCTTTACCTAAAGTTGGTACTATTGAAAATTTGAAAGAATTATTAAAAGAAGCTTCTAAAAATGATAGATATTATACAGGTGGTATTATTTTTGATGCTGTGGTAGATGATATGGCTGTTGCAGAAGGAAGTTTAGCAATGAATGGAGCTACGGCAGATGCTGCAACTGGAGCTGTTTCAAAAGGTGAGTATTCAGAGACAAACGTCCAAGTTAATGGTGTTGATGAAGCAGATATAGTTAAAACAGATGGTAAAAACATTTATCAACTTACAAACGATGAACTTATCATAACAAGAGCGTATCCTGCAAATGAAATGAAGATTATCGAAAGAATTAGATTTAATGATGGATATAATCAAAAATATTCTTTGTATCCAAGTGAGTTGTATGTCGATGGGGACTATATAGTAGTAATAGCTCAAACATACGGTAACAGATGGGTATATGCAGCAAATGATGATACAGAAAAAATTGAATATAAAGATATGGCGATAGCTGCAATATATGATGTAAATACATTTGAGTTAGTAAGAAAGGTTGAAATTGAAGGAAATTATATATCTTCAAGAAAGATTGGTTCAGCGATTTATCTTGTTTCTAATAAATATATGTATTATCGCAAAGATATGAACGATGACGAGATAATGCCTTTGTATAGAGATACTGCACATGCTGAAAATTACAGATGCATTGATGTGACAGAAATGTGCTATTTTCCAGGGTATGAAGACACATCTTGCTTAATAGTAGCGGGATTTAATTTGAATAATGACAACGAGATTCAAATTTCATCATATTTAGGTTCGGGTAACGAGATATATGCTTCTAAGAACTCTTTATATGTTACACAAGCAATTTACGAAAGACCAGGATTTGTAAAACAAATAGCAGAAGAATTTTTATATGATTATTATGCAGAAACAAAGACTACAACAAATATATACAAATTTGCTATTGATAATGGTAAAACAGAATATAAAGGAATGGGAACTGTACCAGGTGCTTTACTAAATCAATTTTCTATGGACGAAAACGGTGAGTATTTTAGAATTGCAACTACAACTGGCGATACATGGAATGATAATTCAAAGAACAATTTATATATATTAAATAAAAATATGGAAATTGTTGGCGAAATCGAAGGATTGGCAAAAGGAGAAAGGATTTATTCTGTAAGGTTTATGGGTGACAAATGTTATATTGTTACATTTAAAAATGTAGATCCATTATTTGTAATAGATTTATCTGATAACGAAAATCCTAAAGTATTAGGTGAATTAAAAATTCCAGGATATAGCGATTATTTACATCCATATAAAGAGAATTATTTAATTGGTTTTGGAAAAGATACAATTGTGAAACAATATAAAGCCTGGGATGGAAGCATAGATGAAACAGCTTATGAAGTTGGATTGAAAATGGCTTTATTTGATATATCAGATTTTGAAAATCCTAAAGAGTTATATTCAGTGAAGATTGGTGATAGAGGAAGCTATTCAGAATTATCAAATACTCACAAAGCACTACTATTTGATGAAGAAAAAAATATTATTGCTTTTCCTGCAACAGTAACCAAAAGTACAAAAATAGATTCTGATGGTATTCCGAATTATGGTGAAACTGAATTTGAAGGTGCATTAGTTTATGGTTTGGATTTAGAAGATGAAGGTTTTTATCTTAAAGCGAGAATTGATCACAAAGATGAAAACAATCAAAATGATAAGTACTATTACAATAAGCAAATAAGAAGAATTCTATATATAGACAATGTGTTATATACTGTTTCTAATGAAATGGTTAAGGCTAATGATATAAATACATTTGTAGAATTAAATAAAGTAGAATTGTAGTATGATAGCCTCGAAATTGATACATTTCAATTTCGAGGCTTTTGTCTGTGAGTATCTAAGTTTCCTTGAAATGAAAATCAAATTTTTGGCGAGCAACTGAATTTGTGGTGCGAAAAAATAGATATATATGTCTCCTTTTCAGGTGCTACAAAAGAGATATGTATGTCTGTAAAGCAGGTGCTGGAAAAGAGATTTTTGCCTTGACAACCCATATATTTATATATAAAATAAAAGGGTGGTAAAAATATATTATTTTATGAGTTAATTTGGATATAGGTATCTCCAGTTGAAAAAAAGTATACCTTTGATAATATATTTGAACATTGACAAGTAAATATAAGGAGGTAAAGAGAACATGAATCAATTATCAGAAATGATTCTTCCTCTTTTAATTGTCTTTATAGTAACAGCAGGACTTTCAGTGTTAATATTCTTTTTAATTGAAAAAAATAAGGCTAAAAAAGGCCAATCTATTTTAAAGAATGCAGAAGAAAAAGCAAGTAAAATTCTTGAAGATGCTAAAAAAACAGCTGAATCAGAGAAAAAAGAAAAAATAATACTTGCAAAAGAAGAAATACAACGCGAAAAGGCTGAGTTAGATAAGGAAATAAAAGAGAGAAGATCAGAAGTTCAAAGACAAGAAAAAAGATTAGTTCAAAAAGAAGAGACTTTAGACAGAAAGATAGAAAACCTTGAGAAAAAAGAAGTAAAATTAGCAGAAGAAGTGCAAAACCTTGAAAAGGAAAAGGCTGAATTAGATAACTTTAAAGAAAAACAAATAGCTGAATTAGAAAGAATTTCAGGCTTCTCTAAAGATGACGCAAAAGAATATTTATTAAATATTCTACGCGAATCTCTTGCACACGAATCAGCACTTCTAATCAAAGAACATGAAAACAAAGCTAAAGACGAAGCTGATAAGAAAGCAAAAGAATTAATCACTTATGCGGTACAAAAATGTGCTGCTGATCATACTTCAGAAACAACTGTATCAGTAGTTCCGCTTCCAAGTGATGACATGAAAGGTAGAATCATCGGAAGAGAAGGAAGAAATATAAAGATGCTTGAAACTTTAACAGGAATTGACTTAATAATTGACGATACTCCAGAAGCTGTAATACTTTCAGGATTTGACCCAATTCGTAGAGAGGTTGCAAGAATCGCTCTTGAAAAGCTTGTAGGGGATGGAAGAATTCATCCAGCTAGAATTGAAGAAATGGTTGAAAAAGCCAAAGATGAACTTGAAAGCATCATAAAAGAAGAGGGAGAAAGAGCTTCAATGGAAACAGGTGTTATTGGATTACATCCTGATATTATTAAGCTTATTGGTAAGTTAAAGTATAGAACAAGTTATGGTCAAAATGTTTTGAATCATTCAATTGAAGTTTCTCAATTAGCTGGTATTATGGCAGAAGAGTTAGGTTTTGATGCTAAATTAGCTAAACGTGCTGGATTACTTCATGACATTGGTAAGTCTATAGATCATGAAATTGAAGGTACACATGTTGAGATTGGTGTCGACATCTTAAAGAAATATAAAGAAAGCGACATTGTTATCAACGCCGTACAAGCACATCATGGTGACGTAGATCCATTATCAATGGAAGCTGTATTAATCCAAGCTGCAGACGCTATTTCAGCTTCTAGACCAGGTGCTAGAAGAGAAACTTTAGAAGCATACATTAAGAGATTAGAAAAACTTGAAGAAATTGCTGATTCATTTGATGGCGTTGAAAAATCATTTGCTATACAAGCTGGTAGAGAAATTAGAATAATTGTTAAACCAGAAAATATTTCAGACGATGAAATGGTAGTTATGGCACGTGAAGTTGCTAAACGCATCGAAGACGAAATGGATTATCCAGGACAAATCAAAGTAAACGTTGTTAGAGAAACAAGAGCAATTGAATATGCAAAATAATAAAAGATTAAGAAGCACTATTTACGTAGTGCTTCTTTTTTGACATTACAAAAAAATTATGTTACGATAGTTTTTAGAAATGGAGGTAACTATGAACATTTTAGTTATAGGAGATATTGTAGGAGATGCTGGAATGAAAGCGTTGGCTGCAAATATTTCAAACTTAAAAGAAAAATATGAAATAGATTTTACAATAGTAAATGGTGAAAATAGCGCGGATGGTATGGGTATTACAAAGAAAATTTTGTATGACATGTATTCCTATGGTGTGGATGTAGTTACTATGGGAAATCACACTTGGGGCAAGAAAGATATCTTTTCGTTTATAGATGACGAAAAGAGACTTATAAGACCAGCGAATTATGCGGAAGGTGTAGTAGGTAAAGGTGCAACATTATTAAATTGTAAAGATAAAAAAATAGGTGTAATAAATTTAATAGGTAGAGTGAATACCGGTGGTTCTTTTGATAGTCCTTTTGCAGTTGCAGATAGAAAAATAGAAGAACTAAAAGCTGATGGTGCGGATATAATTGTTGTAGATTTTCATGCTGAAGCAACAGCTGAAAAGAAAGCATTGGCTTACTATTTAAAAGATAAAGCAACTATAGTTTTTGGAACACATACACATGTACAAACTGCTGACGAAAAGATTTATGAATCAGGAATGGGATATATAACTGATGTTGGTATGACAGGACCAGAAGATTCGATAATTGGTATGGATTGTCAAGCTGCATTAAAAAGATTTTTAACACAAATGCCAGAGAGATATTCTTGTGCAACAGGAAAATTTTTTATAAATGCTGTTGTGTTTAATATTGACGACAAAACAAATAAAGTAGAAAAGATTATCAGAATTAGTCAATAAAAGACAAAATGTGTCGTACGATTCTTCCATTTTTTTCCTGCGAATACTAGATTTTATATTAAAGCATACATATAATTTATTTGTACGGGAAACATCCCTAAAAAATTTATATGTAATAATAAGGAGGAAAAAATGGATATTTTAAAAATTTCAACAAAATCAAATCCTAATTCAGTAGCAGGAGCAATTGCAGGATTAATTAAAGAAAAGGGAAAAGCGGAGATGCAAGTTATCGGAGCAGGTGCAATAAATCAAGCTGTAAAAGCGATAGCAATAGCTAGAGGTTTTGTAGCTCCGTCAGGAATTGATTTAATATGCATTCCTGCCTTTACAGAAGTTAAAATTGATGATGAAGATAGAACGGGAATAAAGCTTCTTATCGAGTCTAGATAAATATATTTATAAAAAAATCTGTTGCAAATGTAACAGATTTTTTTGTTTGCATTATAACAGCATATTATATATAATTATTTTGCTAAAAAAGATGAGAGGTGGAAAATTGAAAAGAGTTTTTATTTTTTTAGTTTCTGTTAGTTTGTTACTTGGACTGTTCTTGGGAATAAGAGAATATATGTTAAATAAAGAAAATACGGAAGAGATTTTGAATAAAGATGATATTGATTATAATTATGTAGATGAATTGAAATTACCGATTATAGAAGTAGATACGCTAAATCCACTTTTTACAAAAAATAGACAAGTTGCCGATACATTAAATTTAATTTATGAGCCATTGATGGCTTATGATAGTTCAAATAAGTTATCGCCAAAGCTTTCGTGTGAATGGGCTCAAAAAGATGAGTTAACATGGATTGTAAAACTTAGAGAAAATGTAAAATGGCATTCAGATAAAGATTTTACTGCAGATGATGTAATTTTTACAATAAATACAATTTTACAAAATCAACAATCTATTTATTATCTGAATGTTGCTAATATTGAAAATGTGGCTAAGCTAAGTGATAATAGTATTTCAATAACTTTAAAAGTCAAAGATGAATATTTACCGCATAAATTAACTTTTCCAATATTACCAAAATATTATTTGTTTGAAGATGTAAATAATATAGAAAAGTTGAAAAGACCAATTGGAACGGGAATATTTAAATTTAAAGAAATATCTGATGATGAATTTAGAACAACACTTGTATATAATTATGATTGGTGGAATAATTCGAGTAATAAAATTGAAACAATATATTTATATGAATTTGCTACATATGGTGAAGCTATAAAAGCATTTAAATCTAGCGAAATTGATTTAATTTCTACATCTATGTCTTCTTGGAAAAAGAAATTTGGTGTGATAGGCATAAATTCATATAGTTATGAAAATGCAAATTTTGAAACTATAATACCTAACACCCAGAAAACGGCTTTAAGTGAAAGTTCTGTAAGACGAGCTATATTATATGCTATAAATAGAAACAATATCATAAATGAAGTTTATGAAGGAAATGCAAATGTAAAAGATATAATGATTCATGAATATTCGTGGCTATATGATAAAAATACAAATATCGAATATAGTCCTGAAAAATCAAAACAATTATTATTAAATGCTGGTTGGAATCAAACCAATGCCGGATGGCAAAAAAATATAAATGGTAAAACAATTACATTAAAGTTTGAAATATTAGTAAAAGACAGTTCGGAGGAACACAATAAAGTCGCCCAAATACTAAAAGAAAATTTAGCTGAAATAGGAATTGTTTTGAATATAAAAAAAGTTCCTTTAAATACATATAAGTCAAATATAGAACAAGGTAGCTTTGATTTAGTGTTGGCTACGATAGAATTACAAAATGAATATGATATCGTTGATTTATTAAAAAACAAAAACTATTCTAAATATCAAAACGGAGAGATTAATGCAACAATAGAAAAATTGTATCTAAACAATACTTCGATTATAGAATCGTTTAAAGAAATGCAAGCTATGTATAGAAATGATGTACCTTATATAGGATTGTATTTCAGAACAGATACATTACTTACCAATAAAGCAGTAAAGGGACATATAACACCTACATGGTATAGTATTTATCATAATATACAAAATTGGTGTAAATAAATTATAAAAAATATTTTAATAAATTCGCTTGACAAATTAGAACAAGTGTTCTATTATACATTTGTAGCAAGTTAAAAGATAAAGTTTTAGAGAAATACTAAGGAGGTTTAATATGAGTGACAATAGCGAAAAGAAAAAAGCATTAGAAGCGGCAATTGGACAAATTGAAAAACAATTTGGAAAAGGCGCTGTAATGAAATTAGGTGAAAATGCACATCTTAATGTCGAAGCAATACCTACAGGGGCATTAAGTTTAGATATAGCTTTAGGAATTGGCGGAGTACCAAGAGGAAGAATTGTAGAAGTTTTTGGACCAGAATCATCAGGTAAAACTACAGTTGCATTGCATATGATTGCAGAAGCTCAAAAAATGGGTGGAGAAGCAGCATTCATCGATGCAGAACATGCTTTAGATCCTGTATATGCAAAAAAATTAGGAGTAGACATTGAAAATTTAATAGTGTCACAACCAGATACTGGAGAACAAGCACTAGAGATTGCAGAAGCATTAATTAGAAGCGGTGCAATTGATATTCTTGTTTTAGACTCTGTTGCAGCATTGGTTCCAAAGGCTGAAATAGATGGTGATATGGGTGATTCACATGTTGGTCTTCAAGCAAGACTTATGTCACAAGCGCTTAGAAAATTAACAGGTGTATTAAATAAATCTAATACGGTTGCAATATTTATAAATCAACTTCGTGAAAAAGTTGGAATAATGTTTGGTAATCCGGAAGTTACACCTGGAGGAAGAGCGCTTAAGTTCTACTCTTCTGTTAGACTTGATGTAAGAAAAACAGAAACATTAAAATCAAATAGTGAAGTTATTGGTAACCATGTAAAAGTTAAAGTTGTTAAAAATAAAGTTGCACCTCCATTTAGAGAAGCAGAATTCGATATAATGTATGGAGAAGGAATTTCTAAAGAAGGAAACATATTAGATATTGGCGTTAATTTAAATATCGTTGAAAAAGCTGGTGCATGGTTTAGTTACAACGGCACTAGAATTGGACAAGGAAGAGAAAATGTAAAACAATATCTAAAAGATAATCCAGAAATTTGTAATGAGATAGAAAAGAAAGTTAGGGCTAAATATTCAGAAGCTTTTGATATGAGCTTAAATGATGAATTAGACAAAATTGATGACGATGAAGAGGATGAAGATTAATAGAATGGGCAGGCGTAATGTCTGCCCTTATTTGCATTATATTAATTAGGAGAAAATTATGATAATAGATTCGAAGCTAATGAAATATGTAATATTTAAAAAGAGAACAGAACATGAAGTTAGAGAAAAATGTAAAACATTAAACTATACATCGGACTATATAGATGAAGTAGTTGAATATTTAAAAGAAGCTGAATATATTAATGATGAAATTTACATAACTAAATATATAAATAATCTTTTAAAATTAAAGAAAACATCTGTTGCAGAAGTAAAGCTTGATTTTATGAAAAGGGGAATTGATTTTGATAGAGTAGATTTTGATTTAGTAGAAAGGCTATATGAACATGAAAAGGAAAGTGCAATCTATTTAGCAAACAAGAAATATAAGGCAGGAGACACAATTGAAAAAATAAAAAGATATTTAAATGCTAAAGGATATACGTATTCTAATATTTCAAACGCGATTGACAATTTAGATATTTTAGATGATAATTAATTTATAAAATAATTTGAAAGGTGGATTTTTATATGCAAGAAATATTAAAAAAAGCAACAGAATCTGCTAGATACATAAGAAGTTTAATTCCTAATATGCCAGAAATAGCAGTAATATTAGGATCAGGATTAGGAAATTTAGTAAATGAAATTAGAGATAAAATAGAAATACCATATGCACAAATACCAAATTTTAAAGTATCGGGAGTAAGTGGACATGGAAACAAATTAATATATGGTACTGTTTATGGGAAGCCAGTTATAGCAATGCAAGGTAGATATCATTTTTACGAAGGATATACAATGCAAGAAGTAACCTTTCCAATAAAAGTATTTGCTTTGCTTGGGGTATCAAAATTGATAGTATCAACAGCGAGTGGAGCTGTTAACAAAAAATTTAGAACAGGAGATTTGATGCTTATAACAGACCATATAAAAATGTATGGAGATTCACCGTTGAGAGGTGAAAATATAGAAGAATTTGGAATAAGATTCCCTGATATGAGTTCTGCATATTCAAAAAGACTAATAGAAGTAGCTAAAGAAGTAGGTAAAAAATTAAAAATTGATTTAGAAGAAGGTGTATTTGCTTTCATGCCTGGACCACAATATGAAACACCTGCTGAAATAAAAATGCTAGACATATTAGGAGCTGACGCTGTAAGCATGTCAACGGTTCCAGAAGTAATTAGTGCTGCTCATTCAGGAATAGAAGTTTTAGGAATATCATGCATAACGAATACTACAGGTTCCGGTGAGAAGCTTTCGCATGCAGAAGTAGTAGAAGCAGCAAATGCCGCTAGTGAAAAATTTGTAGACTTAGTTATTGAAGTAATAAATAAGATATAGAATAGAGGATAGCAATGGAGCAACAATATACAATAAAAATGGAGAACTTTGAAGGTCCTCTTGACCTTCTATGCCATTTAATTGAAAAAAACAAAATGGACATCTGTGATATAAAAATAGTAGAGATAACAGATCAATATATGGAATATATAAAACAGATGGAAAAAATGAATTTGGAAGTAACAAGTGAATTTATAGTAATGGCAGCAAAGCTAATATATTTAAAGTCAAAATCATTATTGCCATCTATTGTTGAAGAACAAGAAGAAGGAGAATTTGATTTAGTAAAATTATTAATGGAATATAAAAAATACAAAGAGCAAACATTTTCTTTAAAAGATAGATTAGAGCAATACTATAAGAGATGCTATAAATTACCTGAAAAAGTCGAACTTCCAAAAGGAAAATTAGAAAAAGAATATGAACCATACCTTATTCCTCAAATATACAATGACTTCTATACGAGGGAAGAACAAAAGAAAAATATACAAGCAGAAAACATAAATAGATTAGCAGTAAGTGAAAAAGTTACAATATTAAGTAAGATAAAAGAAATATTGAAAGAATTATGGAGAAAACCTACATTTGTATTTAATAAATTATTCAATCCTAAAAAGAGAAGCAAAGTAGAGATAGTTACAGCATTTTTAAGTTTGTTAGAATTATCAAAAATGAATAGAATACAAGTAGTACAAGACGGTCTATTTGGAGATATAAATGTAACAAAAATAAAAAAACAAAGATAATACATAATCATAGTAATATTTGGAAAAATATTACTATGATTATTTTTTTTATATTCGTATTAATCTTGTTAATAATATTATTTGCAAAGATAAAAATAAAAATATTTTTTACAATAAAAAATTTTGAATATTATTACTGTGTAGATATATTTGTATATGACTTGAGAATAATAAAGATAGATAAAAGTGAAATAGAAAAATATGCAAAAAAAATAAAACCCAAAATCAAAAATCAAAATAAAATTCAAGTGTCAAAAATAATAAGAAAAATAAAAATAGAAGAATTAAATATAGATTTAAAAATAGGTTTATTAGGAATATTCCCAACAACATTTTCAATTCCGATAATATCAACAATCATTGCAAGCATACTTCCATTATTAAAAACAGGAAAAGACAAAATTAAATATAGCATACAACCAATATATAACAAATTAGCACTAAATGCGAAAATAGCAGGAACAATAACTTTTCGAATTATTGATGCAGTCATTTTACGTCAGACATAAACGTCCGTCCAGTGAACACTTTGTGTCGGACAGAAAAATTCAGTCAGCGCACACTTTGTGTCGGACAGAAAAATTCAGTCAGTGAACATTTGTGTCGGACAGAAAAATTCAGCCAGCGCACACTTTGCGTCGGACAGAAAAATTCAGCCAGCGCACACTTTGCGTCGGACAGAAAAATTCAGCCAGCGCACACTTTGCGTCGGACAGAAAAATTCAGTCAGTGAACATTTGTGTCGGACAGAAACTGATTAAAAGAATAAAGAATAGTGAATAAATAAAAATTTATTCCTCAATATTTAGTCATTATTCTTTAAATTGTGCATAGCACAATTTATTTTGCACATACTAATTTAAAAATAATTTAGGAGGTAGAGTATGAACGAACATCCAATTGAAGGGCTTATGAATACTGCTATGAATAATTTGAAAGATATGATTGATGTAGATACAGTTGTTGGTGATGCGATAGATTGTGGTAATAATACGACGATAATTCCTATATCCAAAGTTTGTTTTGGTTTTGCTGCTGGTGGTAGTGAATTTAATAGTGAAACATTAGAACAATATAGTAAAGAAGGTATTGATGAAGATATCTCATACAAACTTCCTTTTGGAGGAGGTAGTGGAGCAGGAGTTAATATTGCACCAATTGGTTTTCTTGTTGTTTCTGATTCTGGTGTCAAAATGTTACCGGTAAATCATTGTTCTGCATTAGATAAGATTCTAGATTATGTTCCAGATGTTCTGAATAAATTAATGGATATGTGCAGTAAAGAAAAGACATATAGATATGAAATTTATGAAGATGTAGGTAATGATTGTACTTGTGGATGTAATGAGGGAGAAGAATGTACTTGTGACAAAGAAAAAGAAGATGAGGAAGAAGATTAAAAGAGCTATTTTATAGCTCTTTTTCTATACATAGGTTTCTTGATTTTTATAGTATAATATGATAATATTTTTTGAGAAATGTGAGGTAGATATGAAAAAAGATAATATTAAAAAAACATTTAGTATTATATTTGTTATAACTCTTGTCGTTAAGGCATTAGGACTACTTAGGGATATTGTATTTGCTAAATATTATGGAACAGGATATGTAGCTACAGCTTTTTTTGCCGCTACTAGAATACCTACTCAATTAATTGACATAATTTTAAGCTCGGCAATTATATCTGTTTTTGTGCCTGTTTTTAATGAAATTATGCAAAAAGAAAGTAAAGAAAAAGCTAATTTATTTGCACAAAATTTTGTTAATATAGTTGCTTTAATTTCGACTGTAATATCAATTTTTGGGATTCTTTTTGCGCCACAGGTAGTTAATCTTTTGGCAGGAGGATTTGATGTTCCAACTTATAATCTTACAGTTGAATTAATAAGAATTACATTTCCAATGGTCATTTTTACTGCTGTAGCTTTTTCTTTTGTTGGCTTTTTACAGTCATATAAAGAGTTCAATGTTCCAGCAATGATAAGTGGTATTTCAAATATATGTATAATTTTATTTTTGATTTTCTTTAAAGATAAATTTGGTATACATGGTGTAGCTGCTTGCATGACATTTGCATGGCTTTTACAAGTTTTGGTGCAGTTACCTTTTGTAAAAAAATATGGATATAAGTTTGGTTTAAAAATAAATTTTAAAGATGAAAATATTAAAAAGGTTGTAAAGCTAGCAATACCAATATTAATAAGCACAGCGGTGTTGCCAATAAATAATTTAGTAGCTACGAGAATTGCTTCTGGAATTAATGATAGTGCCGTTGCAACTTTAGAATATGCATATAAATTATTTTTAGTAATTTCAGGGGTGTTTACTTATGCGATTGGAAATATAATCTTTCCGGATTTGTCTCGTGCAAGTACACAAAATGATAGTAACGAGTATATAGGCTTGATACATAAAGCATTAAAAATGATGAGCTTTTTATTAATACCATTAACAATAGGTATAGTAATTTTTAGACAAGATATAATTTCAACAATATATCAAAGAGGAGAATTTACTGAAAACTCAACTATTGCTACTTCAGGTGCACTATTGTTTTATTGCTTAGGAATTTTAGGAAGTGGATTTGTAGAAGTCCTTAATAAAGCTTTCTATGCAAAGCAAGATACTAAAACTCCGCTTCTAATCGGTATAACAATAATTTCTATAAATATAGTTTCAAGTATGATATTAGGAAATATAATGGGAGTTAATGGATTAGCATTATCTGCTGCAATTACAACTATTATAAATGCTTTAATACTTCTGTATATGGCAAATCGAAAACAAAAAGGAATAATTTCGAAAGAAATATTACTTTCACTTATCAAAATGTTTATCGCTGCAATTATTATGGGAAGTATAGTTTATGCATTAAATAATTACTTAACAGTGATTCTTGAAGCAACATTTACTATGAATATAATAAGGATGATAATAGGTGCAGCAACAGGAGTGATTACATATTACATTCTCGCAACACTATTAAAAGTAAATGAATTAAACTTATTTAAGCTAGGAGGAAAAAATTGAATACGATAAAAGAAAGTTTTATTTTTCAATTTTTAATTACGATAATTAGCAAAATTGAAAATATGATAAAAAACAGTTGGATATATTCGTTATTGACAAAAGAAACTATTAGACCAAACGAGAACGGATTTTTTCTAAATATATTATATAGTTTAATAGGTGTTTTAAGAAAAGTATTTAAGTTCTTAAAGTTAAACATTGTGTTTAAAGATAGTATTTTTGCAAAAACAGAAATTTGGATTGGACTAACGGTTGCAATGGCGCCAATACTTTCAACCATGCAAATGCTACTTTTGGTATTATTTACAACAATGTCTTTTGTAATAAAAATATGTATGGATGAAAATTTTAAATTTACATACACACCGTTAAATACATGGGTAATAGTATTTGTTTTAATTTATTTGTTTTCAGGAATAGTATCTTTAGATATGATGAGTAGTATAAAAATATCAATGCTTGTTATAAGCTTTATGATGTTTTATTTTGTAATTGTTAATAGCATTACGACTAAAAAACAATTAAAAGTTATACTTAATATATTTGTAATAATAGGCGCATTAGTTTCATTATTTGGAATTTATCAATATATATTTGCGGGTTCGTTTGCATCATCATCATTCGTAGATAAAGAAATGTTTGAAGATATAAAAACAAGAGTAAATGGAACTTTTGATAATCCAAATGTTTTGGGTGAATATCTATTATTTGTAATTCCGATTGCCGCAAGTTTATTTTTTGCTGAAAAAGGTTGGATTAAAAAAATATTTTATATGGGATTTGGCGGAGTATGCATTATATGTTTAGCTCTTACATATTCAAGAGGATGTTATTTAGGAATATTGCTTGCACTTGCTGTATTTTTATTACTTATAAATTTAAAATGGATTATAGCATTTATTTTAGGAATTATAGCAGCACCTGCTTTTTTACCGCAATCAATAATTAATCGTTTTTCTAGTATAGGAAATATGGCAGATAGTTCGACATCATATAGAGTATCAATTTGGAAAGGTGCAATTGATATGATAAAGGATTATTGGTATAGACCAATAGGACAGGGAACAACCGCTTTTAATAGTATTTATCCTTTATATTCTTATAGTGGTGTTGGGGCACAGCATAGTCATAATCTTTTTTTACAATTATTAATAGAAACAGGAATAGTGGGTATAATTTCATTTTTAGGAATTATATATAAATTCTTTCAAACTGTATTATGTGGTTTGAAGAAAGCTAAAGAAGCTTTTTACAAATATTGTTTTATTGGTTTTGCTTCTGGAATGATAGGATTTTTGTTGCAAAGTATTTTTGATAATACTTGGTACAATAACAAAATAATTTTAATATTTTGGATTTTTGTAGCATTATCTGCTACTACAAGAAATCTTTCTGATATGGAGGTTAAATGTGAAGAAAATTAAAGTATTAAATATAATTACTGATAGTAATATTGGTGGAGCTGGCAAATGTGTTATTACATATTCTAATAATTATGACAAAGAAAAATATGAAATAGTTGTTGCAATGCCACAAAATAGTTTACTAAAACCAGAAATTGAAAAAACAGGTGTTAGAGTTATTGAAATTCAAGGGTTAAGAGATAAATCATTTGATATTCCTGCTATCAAAAATATTAGAAAAGTTATAGAAGAAGAACGACCAGATATTGTTCACACGCATGCTAGTTTATCAGCAAGAATAGCAGCTAGACAATATGAAGATTGCAAAATAGTTTATACAAGGCATTGCGATTTTCCTATTAGTAAGATATATAAATATAAAATAGTTAGGTGGCTAAATAAAAAGATAAATGAAAGTTTAACAGATAAAGTAATAGCTACTTCTGAACAAGCTAAAGAGAATTTAATAAATCAAGGTTTGAGCGAGAAGATTATTACAACAATATTAAATGGTGTAAATAAAATGCCAGAAATATCAGAAGAAGAAAAGAAAAAAATAAAAGAAAAATATTCAATAAAATCTGATGAAATTGTTGTGGGATATTTAGCACGTGTGGAAGAATTAAAAGGTCATAAATATTTTATTGAAGCTGCTAAAATTGTTTCAGATAAGTTTAAAGGTAAATATAAGTTTTTGATAATGGGAAATGGCTCATATGAAGAAGAAGCTAAAAGATTAGTAACGGAATTGAAATTAGAGGATACGGTTATATTTACAGGCTTTATAAAAAATGTACATGAAATGTTGAATATTTTAGATATTCAAATTAATGCTTCATATTTATCAGAAACAACTAATTTAGCATTGTTAGAAGGGATGAGTTTAGGAGTACCAACTGTTGCGACTAAATGTGGAGGAACACCCAAAATGATTGATGAACGTCAAAATGGATTACTTGTGGAAAAAGCTGATGCACAAAGTTTAGCTGAAGGAATAATTAACATTACAAGTGATGAAGATAATTACCAATATATGAAAAAAAGAAGTATGGAAATTTATGAAGAAAGATATACATCTAAAATATATGCTCAGAATATAGAAAAAGTATATGAAAGTTTGGTGAATAAAAATGAAAATAATTAAAGATAAAAAATTGTTTGGAAAGATCAGTATTTTTGACATGATTATAGCTATAATTGGTGTACTTGTTATTGTATTTGCTTATAATTATTTGTATTCTTCAAATAGTGTAAAAGTCGGTAATACGTACACTAATGTTAGTTTTCAAATTAAGTTAGATAATTTACCAGTAGGTACAAGTGAACAAATTAGTAGCGGTGATTTAATATATGATAACGAAACTAATGTATACATTGGTAAGGTAACTGATTATGAGACACAAGAATTTAAAAGAATTATAGAAGACTATGAAAATAAAAAATATGTTGAAGCAGTGGTGCCTGATAGAGAAACAGTAATATTAACTGTTGAAACTTCTGTATATGATACAGGTGCGGATTTAATTACAGCAAATAATTATTATGTAAAAGTTGGAAAAGAATTACATCCTCGTGGTCCATCATATGCTGGTACAGGATATATCATTCATATTGATAGATAGGAGGTATACTATGG
Organism: Clostridia bacterium; assembly: GCA_017521465.1. GTDB lineage: Bacteria > Bacillota > Clostridia > TANB77 > UBA1234 > RGIG6291. The sequence continues at coordinate 16,280 of JAFXCN010000020.1, forward strand.
ATAAAATAAAAATTGGGAAATTAAATCTATTAGATATAGTAATAATTGTTTTATTAATATTATGTGTTGCTTTTGCGATATTCAAATTCATGCCAAAGAACAATACTATAAGTGGAGAAGAACAAAGTAATACTTTTTCGTACACAATTAGAGTTGAAGGCATATCAAGCACTTCTTCAGATATGATAAAAGTTGGAGATAATATTTATGACAAAGTTACAAATACTCAAATAGGAACAATCACTGATTTGAAAATAGAACCGGCATTAGGAATAATCGAAGATCTTGATGGTAAATATATAAAGGCTGAAATGCCTAATAAAATTGATGTTGAGATAACTGCTAAAACTGAGGGAAAAGTACAAAATGGTGAATATATTGCAAATGGACTTATAAGAATATTAGTCGGTCAAACAAAAGAAGTAAAAACAAAATACTGGATGGCAAGCGGATTTGTAACCGAAGTGAATAGTTAATAGTGATTTGCTCAAAAAAACAACCACTTTTAAGTGGTTGTTTTTTTATATATAAAGTTTATTTCATTTGTAAAAACGCAGCTAAAGCTATAACTCCTACAACTACAACGATTGCAATAATTGCACCAATTACTGTTGAACCGCTAGCTGATGTTTCATGTGAATGATCATGTTCTTCTGTAGCATCTTCTTCAACTGTTGTATCAGTAGTTCCTGTTGTAACATCAGTAGCACCATCTTCTGGAACAACTTCTACAGCTGAGTCATCTTCAACTTTTTCAACGTTTTCTACAGTTTCATCTGTAACTGTTTCAGCAGCATCAGGTGCTGGAGAAATAAGTAGATCAGCTTCTGTAGCATAAACTACTGTAAATAAAGTTAAAACAATAGTTAATAATAATAATAATTTTTTCATAATTAAAATCCTCCTGTGTTGTTATTTATTGCTGTATTATACTCTTGAATAACCAGCTTTCATATTATATAATACCATCAAGAAGATGTCTAGAAATAAGAAAAAAATAACAAAAAAATCACAGAATTGAGTTACATAAATAGGAGAGAATGCATTATGAGATTGAAAAAAGTTAAAGACGCAGATGTAATTGTAGATGCATCTGATTACATAATTAAAGAACCAAAAGAATACAAAACAAAGTGGAAAGAAATTTTCCAAAATGAAAATCCGATTCATATTGAAATAGGTATGGGAAAAGGAAATTTTATAATAGGAATGGCAAAGAAGTATCCAAATATTAATTTTATTGGTATTGAAATGTACGATAGTGTTTTAGTAAGAGCAGTTCAGAAATTAGATGAATATGAAGAAAAAATTCCAAATCTAAGATTAATAAAAATGGATGCTATAGAAATAGAAGAAGTTTTTGAAAAAGAGATTTCACTAATATATTTAAATTTTTCAGATCCATGGCCGAAGAAAAGACACACTAAAAGACGATTAACAAGTGAAGAATTTTTGAAGCGATATGATTCTGTATTTGAAAATGAAAAAGTCATATTTCAAAAAACTGATAATAACGATTTATTTGAATTTTCAATGGAATCTTTAGAAGAGTATGGATATACATTAAAAAATGTAACTAGAGATTTGCATAGCGAAAATATTCAAGATAATGTTCAAACAGAATATGAGGAAAAGTTTTCAAGTAGTGGAATTAAAATTAATAGATTAGAAGCATACAAAAATTAAGAAAGAAGTGCAAGCATATTGCATATAATATTTTTATAAAATATGAAAGGATGTGGTGCTAAAAAAGAATAATGAAAGGTCGCCTAGACGAATGTACGGCGGAAATACTACGGCATCAATAACGCACATAATTGTCTGTTATTTTCTATTTTAATTGAATAAGGAGTGAATTTTCTATGAAAATACTTAAAAATTATTTACAGACAATCTTACTAATTGTTGCTGTTATTATTGGTGGAGCTTTTGGAACTTTATTTCCAGAGCAAGTTATGGTAGTAAAACCTTTAGGAACACTATTTATAAATTTAATATTTATGATAATAGTTCCATTAATCTTTTTTAGTATAAGTAGTTCTATTGGGAAAATGAAACATCCAAAAAGACTTGGTAGAATTATGAAATGGGCTCTTATAATTTTTGCAATTACATCGGTTGTTTCGGTTACAATAGGATTAATTTCTACATATATTTATAAACCTTTATCGAATGAAGATATGAAATTAATAACAAATGAAATGGCATTAGAAGATGGTGGTGAAACATCTGAACTAAATGGTATAGAACAATTTGTTGCTTCTATAACAGTAGATGATTTTTCAAAGTTATTATCAAAAAATAGCATACTACCGTTAATAGTTTTTTCTGTTTTGTTTGGTATTGCAGCAGTGTTAGTTGGCGAAAAAGCAGAACCAATGGTTAAATTTCTGGAAGCCGGAAATGAAATTGTAATGAAAATGATTACAATTATTATGTATTATGCACCAATAGGGCTTGGATGTTATTTTGCTACAACAATTGCGGATTTAGGTGCAAGCCTAGTAGCAGGTTATGTTAGAGCATTTATAGGTTATACTATTTTATCAATACTATACTATTTTATAATTTATACAATTCAAGCTTGGATCGCAGGAGGAAAGAAAGCAGTTAAAGATTATTGGAAAAATATTGTACCACCTTCACTTACAGCATTAGGCACTTGTTCAAGTGGAGTATCAATACCTTCAAATATAATTGCTGCTAAGAAAATTGGAGTTACGGATGATATAGCAGAAATGGTAATCCCATTTGGAACAAATATTCATAAAGAAGGATCATTAATTGGTTCAGTGTTAAAAATAGTATTTTTATTCTGCTTGTTTGGAAGAGACATGACAAGTATACCAATGATACTTGCTATTCTTGGAGCATCAATATTAGTAGGATTTTTAATAAGTGCAGTACCAACAGGTGGAGGAGTAATATCAGAAATGCTAATATTATCACTATTTGGTTTCCCAACAGCAGCTATTGGAATATTGGCGATAATTGCAACAATAATAGATGCGCCAGCAACAGTGCTTAATGTTGTTGGAAATACAAGTTCATCAATGCTTGTGGCCAGATGTGTAGAAGGTAAGAATTGGAATAAAAATGCTTAAAAATATTGCTTTTTCCTCTGCACAATGATATTATCTATTTTGTAACAAAAAACGACAAATCGTTAGGGGGGAAAAGAGAATGGATAAAAAAGTAGCAGGAATTTTAAGCTATATAGGGCCTTTATTTTTAGTTCCTTTAATAGTAGTAAAAGATGATGCGGATGTAAAATTTCATGTAAATCAAGGATTAGTGTTGTTTTTATTTGAAGTTATTATTGGTATAGTTGGAGGAATACTTGGTGCGATACCACTTATAGGTGGTCTTGCAGGATTATTAGGAATAATACCGTTTGTTTTGGCTGTTCTAGGTATTGTAAATGTGTGCAAAGATGAAACTAAACCATTACCAGTTATCGGCGGAATAACAATAATAAAATAAAAAAGAGAGCATAGCTCTCTTTTTTATTTAAAGAATATTGAATAAATAATAAGTAATAAATAAAAAAGGTTCTTTATTATTTATTCAGTATTCTTTATTCTTTACAGCAGCTGTATCTTATTCGACACCAATTCATCCGACAAATCTATTTCTCTAGACAACTCTGTTGATATATATTTCTTGTTGTCGTCTGGAAATACGGTAACAATATTTCCTGTTTCATTAAGCAAAACAGCTGCTAAAAAGTTTGCACCACTCGAAATTCCAACGCCTAGGCCTAATTCTCTTGAAAGTTTTTTAGCCATATTTATTGCATCTTTATCGTCAATTGTTATTACTTTTGTTAATAAGTTTAAGTCAACAATACTAGGAATAAAATCATCACCAATGCCTTCAATTTTATGTGTTCCTATTGTAATACCTTGTGTTAGCAAAGGTAGAGTAGATGGTTCTAACCCATAAATATTGGCATTATTTTTTTCTTTTAATTTTTTACCAATTCCTATAATAGTTCCACCTGTTCCAATTCCTGAAACAAAAGAATCAACTTCTGGGTATTGTTTAAGGATTTCCTCAGCAGTTCCATAATAGTGTGCTTCGATATTTTGGGGATTATTAAATTGATCTGTTTTGAATGCGCCAATTTTGGCTGCTAATGCATTAGCTTTTTCAATTGCAGCTTTAAATCCACCTTCTTCGCGTGAAACTAAATGTATTGTAGCACCATACATTTTAATCAAACTTTGGCGCTCAGTACTTACCCAATCAGGCATAAAAATATGCACAGGATGACCAAATAAAGCTCCAATGGAAGCAAGTGCAATACCGGTGTTCCCACTAGTTGCTTCAACAATTGGTTGACCATCTTTTAAATCTCCGCTTCTTTTAGCATTAGATAAAATATGATAAATAACCCTATCTTTAATGCTACCGCTATAATTGTAGCATTCTAGTTTCGCATGAATACATTTTTCATCACCGTTATAAATATACTTAATTTCGATCATTGGTGTGTTTCCGATTAAATTTTCTAAATTCATAAAAAAACCTCCTACAATTATATTATTATGCGCATTTTCACTTTTTGTTATTAAATTGGCAAAAATGCAAAATAACCCTTAGTTAAATTAACTAAGGGTTATCGTTAAATTGGAGGCGCCAATCAGATTTGAACTGATGATCAGGCTTTTGCAGAGCCGTGCCTTACCACTTGGCCATGGCGCCAACAAGTAAAGTTATTATATTATCTAGAACTCAATTTGTCAATGATTTTTTAAAAAATAGAAAAAATAAAAATATGTTGAAAAATAGAAAGATTTTAGTGATATAATTACTTATAAATTATATGCAGGAGGAAGAAAAATGAGACTAATGGAATTTAAAATGGAACGTCCAGATTTGGTAAAAGTTGGAGATAAAGTTGAAATTACGGAAGGTCAATTACCATCTAGTTGGTATTATACAATAGAACCTGCGGTTGCAATGTCGGGAAATATTCCGCTAACAGAAAGGTTATTTGCAACAGAAGGTCAAATAATGGAAATAAAATCAAGTGATGTAGGTTATTATTTAACAGTTGGATTTGAAGAGTAAAAAACAAACATAATATACCCTCTTAAGTAATATAAATTACTTAGGAGGGTTTTGTTATGAGAAAAATGATTTGTTTAATATTAAGTGTTATGTTTGTATTTATACCAATAATTTCTATAGCCGCTTCTAATATTGATGCTATACCAGTGTGGTCAGAAACAATCGAAGTTTTTAATCAAATACAAAATAAAGTTGACTTAAAACTTAATTCTGAAGCTGCGATATTAATGGATGAAGATACGGGAACAATTTTATATACGAAAAATGAGCATAAAAAGTTAAGGCCGGCAAGTGTTACAAAGGTAATGACATTGCTTTTAATAATGGAAGCATTAGATGCAGGAACAATATCTTTAACTGACAAAGTACCATGTAGTGCAAGAGCAAGTGCAATGGGAGGTTCGCAAATATGGCTTGATGAGACAGAAGAGCTAACTGTAAATGAAATGCTAAAAGCAATATGTATTGTTTCAGCAAATGATTGCTGTGTTGCGATGGCAGAGTTACTTGCAGGAAGCGAGGAAGCGTTTGTTGAAAAGATGAATGCAAGAGCAAAAGAATTAGGTATGAATGATACAACATTTAAGAACTGTCATGGAATAGATGAAGATGGACACGTTACATCTGCTTACGATATAGCAATCATGTCAAGAGAACTATCTTATAAGCATCCAGAAATACACGAATACACAAAAATCTGGATGGACACATTAAGAGATGGAAAATCAGAGTTAGTAAATACAAATAAATTAATAAGATTTTATAGCGGAGCAACAGGTTTAAAAACTGGCTCAACATCACTTGCGTTATTTAATCTATCTGCAACTGCAACAAGAAATGATATGAAATTAATTGCGGTAGTAATGAAAGGTCCAACAAGTCAGCAAAGATTTGATGATGCAAAAGTTTTGTTAGATTATGGATTTGCAAACTATGCATCAATTTGTGTAAATAAAAAAGGTGACGTAATTCAAAGTATAGAAATACCAAAATCAAAACAAGGAAAAGTAGACTTCGTAATAGCTGAAGATTATAGTATATTAGTGAATAAAGCGGATAAAGATAAAATAGAAAAAGAAATTTTAATAGATGAAAATATAGCAGCACCGCTTGAGTATTTACAAAAAGTAGGAACGATAAGTTATAAATTAAACGGAGAAATAATTGCTGAAGGAAAAATAGTATCAGGAAGTAAAGTAGAAGAGAAAAGATGGGATGATTATTTTGCAGAGGTGAGTGGAAAGTTTTTTAAGGTAGGGAGATGACAAGATTGATAGAGTTTGCTTGTGTGTGTTGACATAAAAACACAAGCGTGATATAATTTGTGCTATAAGAAAAATAATAACTCAAGATAAATTGGAACTTGAAAGGAGCGAAACTTATGCTATATACGGAGCTTACTAAAAAGGCTATGAAAATTGCATTTGATGCTCATAAAGAGCAAGTAGACAAAAACGGTATTCCATACATTTATCATCCTGTTCATTTGGCTGAACAGATGAATACTGAATATGAGATTTGTGTAGCTTTTCTTCATGACACGGTCGAAGATTGTGATGTTACATTTGATGACTTGATTGAAGCGGGTTTCCCTGATGAAGTTGTTGAAGCTCTTAAACTTATGACACACGATAAAAGTGTACCGTATATGGAATATGTAAGAAAAATAAAAAATAATCCTATTGCAAAAGCAGTTAAGCTTGCTGATTTACGTCATAATAGTGATTTGACCAGACTTGATCATGTTACGGAAAAAGATTTGATACGTAAGAAAAAGTATGAACAAGCAATTCGTCTTTTGTCTTCGCTTGATTAAACTATAAAACTATCAAAGAACTCTGAAATTCAGGGTTCTTTTTTGTTGTATAAGCTCGTTTGTTTTGATATAATATCGCTACGGAGGTATAAGTATGAAAAAGAAAATTATAATAAGCTTTATATTGATATGTATAATTGTGGCGTTAATAGCCTTTTTTATACATAACCAAAATAATCATTCAATTGATACAAAATTTGTAAATTATCCTACATTTACAGTAACAGCTACAAGCGAACATAACAATCTTATAGATATTGATACATCATTTAACTTGAAAGCAAGTGAGGGAACAACACTTGAATTAGTTCAATCTTGTTTTTCTATTACGCCAAAAGTTGAATATGAAATAAATGAAATCTCAAAAGATTATTATGCCTTAACATTAAAAGAAGAATTGGAAGCAGATAAAATTTACAATATTGAATATAAGACGGATAAGGCGCCATATAAATGGTCATTTCAAACAGAAAAGAAATTTAATGTTGCAAACTTTTATCCAGGAAATAAAGAATATGTATTGCCATCAACTGTAATTGAGATAGATTTTACATATATTCCAGATGACAATATTAGAGAATTTTTTGCTATTTCTCCAAATGTCGAAGGTAAATTCTTATTTGATGAAAGAAGAATAAGATTTGTTCCAAATGGAAAGTTAGCGTTAGCCACTACATATGAAGTGACAATATTAGAAGGATATGGTAATAAAGAAAATGACGAAAAAACAACAGAACAATCATTTAGTTTTTCAACTACTATATCTGAAAAATATGGAACTATGTCAAATCTTAAAAAAATAGATTTTGATGCGGATAAATATGCTTTTGGTGAAAATCAAGATATTTATATCAGTCATTATAATTATTATGACGACAATATCACTAATTACAAAATAGCTATATATCAATATAAAAATTCTGTTGATTTTGTAGAGGATTTAATGGCCAAAGAAGTTTATGGTAATTATCCAGAATTAAAACCAGTAGACTTAACAAGATTGGATAAAATTGATGAAAAAGAATTGCTAGCTACTGATGTTGTTGAATATGAATATTCGTGGAAAAAAGCTGTACCAATAGATGCTAATCTGTCAGAAGGATATTATATTGTTGTGATAACTATTAATGGAATTGATTACTACATGCCGCTTCAAATAAACAATACTATTGCAGTTACACAATATTTTGATGATAGATTGATGGTGTGGGTTCATGATTTAAAAACACAAAAACCATTTGCAAATGCAAAAATAAAGATTGATGATATAGACATGGGAGTGACGAATAAAGAAGGTTATTGCGTGCTAACTGGAATTGAACTTCCGGAAGATAAAGATTTATTAGTACAAATATATGCAGAAAACAGAACTACGATATATGATGTTATAACTTCTCATAATTATTGGTCGGGTGCAACGTCAGAATATGATAATACATATATTAAATTTGATAGAGATACATTTAAGACGGGAGAGATACTTAATACTTGGGGATTTATAAAAGATAGACGAAACATTGAAACAAAAGAATGTACATTAACAATAAAATCATCTTCAGAAGGAGCTGTTTTTGAAGAAAGGAAAATTACACTTGATGAGTTTGGAACTTTTAAGGCTGCTTTTGATTTAACTAATTATACAAGTGGTTCTTATTTTTTATCTGTCTATGCGAACGGAAACCAAACTAGTGAAAAATGGTTTGAAATAAGAGATTATGAAACAAATTCTTATGATGTATCTATGTCGTTAGATAAGAAAAATGTAAGAGCTGGTGAAAAAATAACGTGTTCTTTAAATGTAAAGCTATTTGATGGAACACCATTAGAAAATATACGTTATAATGCCAAAATAGAAATGGGCGATAAAGTAACAACAAAAGAAATAACAACAGATGCAAATGGAGATGCAAGCTTCGAGATAGATACATCAATATATTATACATATAACAATATTATATATGGTTATGTCCGTTTGACTCCAATTGGTATAGAAGATCAAAATTATCTTGCTAAATCTTTTTCAGTATATCCTCATGAAGAAACCTTTGAGACAAATGGGAAATATATTGATAAAGAGAAAATGTATGAATTTAATATAGAAACTTATTATAATGATTACACTAATATGGATGAAGTGAAAAAAGGTGCATTAACAAATAGAACGGGAAAAGTAATGCTTACTAGATATAGAAAGGAAAAAGTGGTTACATCAACTTATTTTGATGAAAATACAAAAACAATGAAAGAAAACTATAAAATAGTTAAACACTTTGACGGATTTGAAGAACTTGAATACACAACTGTCGATGGAAAAGCTACTGTTAGATATGCATCGCCATATGCTACAAGAGACGAAGGTGTAGTCGAATATACAGCATCGTTCTATTCTGAAAAGGATTGGAAAAATATAAGTGATAGATGGACATATGTTAGTGAAGAATATGACGCTAACGAAAATCAAGTAGATTTCTTAATGAATAATTACTATCTAGATAGTGATGCGGAACCATATGGATGCAAAGTTGGACAAGAAATAAATTTGAAAGTTGTTAATGTTACTGATGATAAAACACCAGAAAATGTATATGTAATGTACGTTTTAAAATCTGCGAAAGGCACTGAAATAATATACACAGATAAAGCTGAATATAAACTGAAATTTGAAAAAGAATTTGGAGCAGATATTACTATTGAGGGATTTGTATTTGATGGAACAACAATAAGAGCTTTAGGTGATTACTACTATGACACTCAATATAGATTTTCTCTTGCTGATGAAGAATTAGATATGCAAGTTGAAGTTGAGTTTGATAAAGAGCACTATAAACCAGGCGATACAGCTAAATTAAAAATCGTAACAAAAGTTGATGATAATCCTGTAAAAGCGGCGGTCAACTTAAGTGCAGTTAATAAGGAATACCTTGCAGCAAATCCGCAATATAATGGTGATATACTGTATGCATTGCATAATTATTATAATTTTTACATTAAAGCAGAAAGTTTCACTCATACAATACTTTCTTCATCGTTTGAAGGTGGCGGTGGAGGCGGTGGCGATGGAGTTCGTATAGACTTTGCAACCACAGCATTATTTGACACTGTTTATACCGATGAAAATGGTGTTGCAGAATATGAAGTAAAACTTCCGGACAACATTACTACATGGAATTTGAATGTAGAAGCTACAACTAAAGATTATAGAGCTACATCTATAGATAAAGATATTGTTGTTACCTTGCCATTCTTTTCAACTGCAGTTATGAATGAAAAATATTTGGTGGGAGAAACACCAAGTGTAAGCATTAGAAGTAATGGTACAGATGTAAAAACAGGTGATAAAGTTACATATGATGTGACTATAACGGATACAAATAATAAGATTACGAAATTTACTAAAGAATCTGAAATAGGAAAATATTTAAATATTTCGTTGGGCAAACTTGAAAGGGGAGAATATACTCTTCTCGTGAAAGCTAGTTGTAATGGGTTGACAGATGCTTTCGAAAGAACTATAGAAGCGGTTAACACTTTACAAGAAACAACAAATACAACACCATGTGATTTGATTAAAGGCGAAAAGATTAGTGTGGATAAGGGAAGCGGTGTAGTATATCTATATAACGCAGATATAGAAAAAATCTTTGATGATTTAGTGAAATTATCAATGTTACCAAGAGTTAGAAACGATCAAAAGGTTATATCATATATGACAGACAATCTTTGGAGAAAATTGCAAAATATAGATGCGCCAGCTGATAAGCCATATATAAATACATATAATGGAATAGAATTAATTGAAGATTTTTCGAATAAAGATTCATTATTAACAGCCAAAATTGTTTCGACAGGATATTTTGCAGAATCGAAATCACAAGATATCATAAAATATTTTAAAAATATTATTAAAAACGATGATATTGATATTAGAGAAAAACTATATGCATATTGGGGATTGGCAGCATTAAAAGAGCCAGTGTTAAATGATATAAAATTACTTGATTCAGAATTTGCATATATGGATAGTTACGAAAAAGCTATAGTTGGTTTGGCATATGCTGATATAGGCGATTATGTGAGTGCAAACAAAATTTTTGATGAACTAATTTTGCTTGCTGATCAAGCGTCAAACGAAACATATGAGTATATAACAATGTTAGCATTTAAACTAAATAGGCAAGAAAGAGAAAACTTATATGATAAATATCTTTCGCTAAATAGAGAATCAGAATATTCGAATTTTGTAAAATTATTTAGAATACAAAACGAAGTGCAAAATAATGTTGAAGATGCGTATGTAAATTTAGAAGTAAATGGCGAAGAAAAGAAAATTGATATTAAAGGAATCAATATAGAAAGCTTTGCATTTACATATAAAGATGAGATAAAAATAAAAGACAAGAGCGACAATCTTCTTTCAAGATTTAGAAGAACAGAAGAAATAACTTCTAAAAATGCACCAAAAATAAATGCGATTTCGAAAACATATATAGTTAATGGTAAAGAAAGTAATACTTTTAAAATGGGAGATATGGTTACTGTTACAATAAAACTTGATTATAATGAATTGGCAAAAGAAAATATACCATATCTATATACGGTAGAAGATGTAATGCCAAACTGTTTCAAATATTCTTATGAAGAAGATTATGACTATGAACATTTAAAAGTAGATTCGCCATATAAAAAAGACGGACAAAAATTATATTTCTATGTTCATAAATGTAACGAAGGTGAACAATACATCTCATATACTGCTATAGCAACTGCGAAAGGTGAATTCGTTTCAGATGGGGTAATACTTAAAAATACAGAAAACAAAGTAATAGATTATCACAAAATAGATAATATAATTGTAGAATAATTGGAAAATAAAACCTGTTTGTATCGATTGATACATGCAGGTTTTTTATATACTAGAAAGCTTACTTTTTCTAGTATATAAAAACACTTATTTTAAGCGTGAGATTTTCTCTTTTTAGTCGAAAACTCACGAGGGTCGAAAGACAGAAAATGTACAATTTTCTGCCTTTTTTTGAATGTTACAAAAATGTTACATAACTATTACAGTTGTGTTAAAAATGGTTACATTTTGTTGAAGTTTGACGAGCCGTGTGTTATCTTATAAATATATGTAACTATGTTATAAGGAGTGGATTGAATTATGATGTTAGTAGGACCTATGAAGAAAAAAATGGTAACAACGGTTATTCTTGTTGTTATTATATTGACAGTAATATTTGGGGTTATAGGCTTTTTATTGTTGAGTGGTAAGCAAAATCAAATTGATGAATTAATGAAAAAAGCAGAGGTAGTAGAAAGATATGTGTTTACAGAGAACTTTCCTGCTGGTCACGTAATTGATGGTGATGATTTGACCTTAGCTGTTGTAAAAGCGGAGAGCACACCAGATAATTCATACAGTTTTCAAACTGTTGTAACTCCTGGCAATAGAGAGGAAATATACCAATATACAGGAACAACATACAAAACTGGTGAACTTGTAAATACGTTAGAGTTGCTTATAGGAAGAACATTAAAAATTAATGCATCAAGAAAAACAACATTAACTGATGAAATGCTTGTTCCAATCGATGAAACACCTTCAGACGATTTGAGACTTGAAGAATTTACAATGATTAATCTTCCAAGTGATGCGGTTGATGGTGAATATATTGATGTTAGAATAATGTTCCCTACCGGTGAAGACTTTACAGTTTTACTTGGAAAGAAAATAGAAAAGTATACAGATAGTACAATTTTCTTAAAACTTACTGAAGATGAAATTTTAACTATGGGAAGTGCTATTGTTGAAGCTTATATGTATGAAGGAACAAAAATATATGCAACAAAATATGTAGATCCTTCTAATCAATTATATAGTTATAAAAAAATAGACTATGTTGCTAAATATAAGGCAGCTGTAGCTAGTTTGATAGAATCAAAAGAAGAAAAGAATCTTGAAGCGATTATTGAAAAATTCAGAACTGCTAGTCCAGAAGAATATGAAGCCTTATTAGCAGAATATCCAGATACATATAGAGAAGAACTTGCAAAAAGACATTCAAATGAAATTAAAGTAATGGAAAGAGACGTTGAAATCAATGAGATTGCACAATACATTGGATTGAACGAATATGAAACTGAAGAACTAAGAACAGCAATCGATGAAAAGAATGAAGATGTAATTTCAAAATATGAAAACAAAATTGTAACATCTAAGAAACAATTAGCAAGAACTTATCCTGTAAAACCAGAAGTTTTATCTGTAATAAAATCTAATCCGAATATTCTAAAAGAAATTAAGGATACTTTTGATGTTACAGCTCAAATATCAGGCGAAGTTCAAAAATTTGATCCAACATTATATGGAGATGAAAATAGTATTCAAGAAGCATATGAAAAATATGTAGAAAACGTAAAAAATGAACTTCAAACACAAAAAGATGAAAGAGTAAAATATTTAAATTCATTAATTGCAGGAGAATAAAAATAGGAGGATATGCAAATGAAAAGTATAGGATTTGTTGGCGAAATGGATAAAACAGGATTACTTTTATGCGTTGGAAAAATGATAGCCTCGCTAGGTGCAAAAGTAATGTTTGTTGATGCTACAAAAGCACAAAAAACTAGATATGTAGTTCCACTTGTTATGGATAATGAAACACAAGAACAATATATTACACAACATGATGGAGTTGAAGTTGCTGTAGGATTTAACAATATACTTGAGCTAAAAAAATACCTATTATCGAAAGGCGAAGATTTTTCAGAATATGAATATATCTTAATAGATAGTGATAATGAAGAAATGTGTGAAGAATATGATATGAAAAGTGCAAACAAATTATTTTTTGTTACAACCTTTGACAAAATGCATTTGGCTAAAGGTTTAGAATTATTGAAATTTGTATGCGCATCAAAAAGAAGAGAAGATCCAAACGGTTCAGTTAATATTGAAAAAATATTATCATATACGCAAACGAATATTAAAGCAGTTGATGATAGATATATAGAAAGACTAACAGAAAACTTACCTATTAATTGGGCAACAGAAAAAATAGTTGTATCATATGACGAAGGTGATTTATCAGCCTTTATTCAAAATCAATACAGAAACAAAATAGAATTTAGAGATATGACACCACAAACAAAAATAGGTATTATTGATGTTGTTTCTGTGGTTACAGGCGAAGAAAAAACAAGACTTAAAAAAGTTTTAAAAAGTATTGAAAAAAATGCAAGATTTATTGGGTAATAGATTGAAAGGGGAGTAACAAAAATGCCAATAGTATCATTTTGGAGTACAGTAGAATCTACTCAAACTTCTACAACATCTACTGCTGTAGCTGTAGCAAATGCTATAGCTACTAGACCAGATGTAGGATATAAAACACTATTAATGCAAACACACTATAATAATTTTGATATGGAAACTTCTTATTACAACATGAATAAAATGTCTTCAAAAGGAAGTCTTGATATCGCAGATACAGGAATAGACGCGTTAGATAGATTGTTAAGAAGTAATAAATTAACACCTGAAAATATACCAAACTATGCAAAACCAGTTTTAAAAGGCAAATTAGAATTGCTTTATGGTACATTTAAAAATGATAGAGATTCATATGAAAGAGTCTTAGAAACAATGCCTATGATAGTCGACTATGCAAGTCAACTATATGACATGGTATTTGTAGATTTGAATAGAGGTTATGGTAATGCAGCTATGACCCAAATTCTTCAAAAATCTGATTTAATAGTTTTAACTATGAGCCAGAAAACAGAGGTATTGAAAAAATTATTTAAAGATGTAGAAGATTTAAAAATCTTCAAAGAAAAACCAGTAATTTCAGTTATAGGTAGATATGATAGATTCTCAAAATATAATTCAAAGAATATTGCTAGAACATTTAACTATAAGAAACCTATATACTGTATACCATACAATACACAATTCTTTGATGCTTGTAATGAAGGAAAAGCTTTGAATTTCTTCGTTGAAAATATGAATGCAGATATTGCAACAGATAGAAATGGATATTTTATTTCAGAGGTAAATAAGATATCAAATCAAATTATGGAAGAATTAAAATCGAAATTAGTTGAAAGATAAAATGAAAAGAGGTGATACTCTAATATGTTTATTAACTATACATTGATAGGCATTTTAATATTTGGTGCAATATTTTTCTTTGCATATATCTTCGTGAAAAAAGATAATACTATGTTACCTAAAAACGAACGTGATAGCAGAATGTATACTGTTGAGCAAATGACTAAATTTATTAAAGCGAGACTTGACGAAATAACAAGAACAAACCTTTACGATATAGGATTATCTGAAGAAGAATTGAAAAGAAGAAAAAGCAAAAAATATGAACTAAAGAAAGCCTTAAAAGGTTGTACATATGGAGATGTAAACGATAAAAAATATATTAAAGAGTTGATATTTGATTTATTACATAGAGAATATGGAGTGAATCAAGTAAATATCACTAATGCTATAGATTTTGATAACGTTGATAAACTTACAACAATTGATAAGTTTGACATATTGTTATATATGTACAAATTACAATATGGATATAATGCATTAACAGAATTAATAGTGAAATATAACTTAGATGATATAAAAACGGTATATGGTTCAACAACTCCATCATATGTAATTACGCCAGAAGAAATTGATGATATTTTTGAAAAAGAATATGATTATCTTTCTTTTGAAGATAGATTAAATATTTTATCTCAAAGAATATATCAAAATTATAAAGGATTTAGTGTAATTGATGAAATAAGAGATATGAACATAGATGGTATCTCTGGAGGTGTTTCTGGTCTTCCAGAATCATTTATGTATCAAGTTGCACAACTTGGTGATTATATTAAGCAAACTCAAGAAAAAACTATACCAAGAGCTTACGATAGTGTATGGATTTTCTTTAGAGGTAAATCAATCCAAATGGCTTGTTTGTCATTTGGCTCATATGATGAATTAAAGAGAGTATGTCAAAATATTTATAAATACAATAATCCAGGACAATTATCAGATACAAATGGATATAAGATTAATGAAATGAAAGACGGTTCCCGTGTCGTTGTTGTTAGACCAAGTATGTCTGAATCATGGGCGTTCTTTGTAAGAAAGTTCGACACACCAAATGCCGTTCTTGAAAACTTGATCAAGCAACCAGGAAAAGAATTTGTAATACCAATGCTAAAATTCTTGGTAAAAGGTGCCAGAGTTACAGCTCTTACTGGTGAACAAGGTTGTGGTAAAACAACAATGCTTATGGCGATGATAAAATATATTTATCCAACTCTAAACATAAGAGTTCAAGAAACTGCATTCGAGTTACACTTAAGAAAAGTTTATCCAAATAGAAACATATTAACATTTAGAGAGACGGATACAGTTTCAGGACAAGAAGGACTTGACCTTCAAAAGAAAACTGACGGTGCTGTTAACATCCTTGGAGAGGTTGCTACTGACGCGGTTGCTGCTTGGATGATTCAGATGGCCCAAGTTGCTTCAAAATTTACAATCTTTACTCACCATGCTAAAACATTTGAAAATTTAATACTATCTCTTCGTAACTCATTATTGAAGATTGGTATGTTTAACAATGAAAAAGTTGCTGAAATACAGGTAGTAAACGTTATGAACTTCGAAGTACATCTAAAAAGAGGTTTCGATGGTTCGAGATTTATAGAAAGAATAACAGAATGTATTCCGATAAAGGAAAAAAATCCATATACATTTGATCACAGAAATGAAACAACATTAGAAGGGAAATTTGATAAATTTATGGATAATGCAACTCACTATTTCCAAAAGATTACAGAAACAGAAACATTCAAAGCTGTTAATATAATTGAATTCCAAGATGGTGAGTATGTAATAAAAAATAGAATTTCAGATGAAAACATTGCATTAATGAAAGAAAACATGTCTGATGAAGACCAAAAGCTTTTCAAAGAATATTTGGATGAATATTTTGGTGGTGCAGGTGGTTATGTAGCTTCTAATACAAATAGAAGAATAGTAATTGATTAATTAAGGGAGGATTGATTTGATGGATATGACAACCATATTGATTGCTATTATTCTATTTACATTAGTAGCATTCATTGGTATATTAATAGCATTTTTTGTGTTGCGTAGGAAAAATCAATCTAATCAGAGCTCTGCAATACAAAAAGTCATGAGCCAAGCTGGCAAATCGGCTAATTCTTCTACAGCTTTTTATCAAAAAGTATATTTAACTATGGCTACAATGCCAATAATAAGAAGATATGTTTATAAGATAAGAAGAAGATTAGAGCTTTTAGATAATGATGATGAATATACAGTTAGAGAACATACCGGAAAAATTGCATTAAAGGGTACAATTTTTACATTCCTTGCTGCAATTGGTCTTGCATATATAACAAGAGAAGACTTATTTATGATGCTAGTTTCTCTTACAGGTGTTTTAGTTGTTGTAGAAAATTTAACCGATATGATGGTAAACAAAATAGAAGATAAACTATTAAAACAACAGTTAGAATTATTTTCAGAAGTAAGACATGCTTTCCATGAAACAAACATGGTCGAAGAAGCAATTTATGAAGCTTCGCTATTAGAAGATTATGAAGTAACATTTCAAGCAGATAGAATATATGAAATAATGATTTCAGCTGAGCCTGAAATAGAACTTGAAAAATATTACGATGTTGCTCCAAATAGATTTTTAAAAGCTTTTGCAGGAGTATCTTATTTAACAAAAGAATTTGGTGATAGAAAAGTTGGAGAGATTTCACTTTATTTAAAAAATATGAATAACATTACGCAAGAACTTCAACTTGAAATAATGAAAAGAGATAAAATTGACTATCTATTTCAAAGTTTGTCATATATTGTGCTTGCGCCGATATTATTTATAATTCCATTAAAGAATTGGGCTATTGGTTCTTTTGAATCAACACGTGATTTTTATGAAGGTAAATGGGGATTTACTTTTCAAATAATTATACTTATCATGATATTCTTGTGTTATGCATTGCTTAAAAAAGTAAAAGAAAATAATGATAGAATAAAAATAGACTTACAAAAAGATTCACCTTGGCAAGAGAGAATTTATCGTACACCAATTATTGAACAATTTATTGATAATCTTATGCCAAATTCTTCAAAGAGAGAATATGTAAAACTTAGAAATTTAATCAAAGAAACAGGCTCTAACAAAAAGATAGAGTGGCTATATGTGGATAAAATTGTTTATGGCATAATAGGCTTCTTTGCAACGTTAATATTAGCTTTCCAATTGCATAATATAGCTGTTGGTGAAGTCCTTACTGGCGCAACTAAGGAAGAAGCAATATTTGGTTCAATTAGTGAAGAAGATATGCAATCAGCGAATGCTCTTACAGCTTATGACACTAAATTGATTAATAATTTACTTGAGGATAATGAACTTGTTAGAGCAGTTAGAGAAGATTCGAAAGCTGTAGCAGTAAGCAAGATTGCTTATGAAGTAAGAAGATTAAGCTTGCTTCCAAAAGCAGATGAACAGATGGTGGCAGATGCTAACAAGATAAAAGATGAGCTTACACGTTTAAATGCACCAGCGACACCGAAAAAATCACATATACAAACAGCTATATTAAATTCGCATATAAACTTTAGTAGAGATGATTATGTTATAACATTAAGCGATATGATAATTGATAAAATGAATGATACTATCGATCGTACATTAAAAATAGAGCATATTATTGAAGCTGTTATTGAAATTAACAATATTCCATTAACAGAGCAACAAATACAGAATAATGCGGAAAGAATATATGATAAATTAGTTATATTATCTAATGAATATTTGAAATGGGTTGAAGTAGTATTAGCATTTTTAATGGGATATATAATGTATAACATGCCAGTTATAATATTGAGATTCCAAAGAAAAATGCGTGCGATGGAAATGGAAGATGAAGTAATGCAATTCCAGACAATTATACTTATGCTTATGTATATCGAAAGAGTTTCGGTTGAGTATATAATTGAATGGTTAGAACGTTTCGCTCATATTTTCAAAGAACCATTATCAACATGTTTAAATAACTACGAAAGTGGTGCTTGGCAAGCGTTAGAACAACTAAAAGAAGATGCACCATATAAACCATTTGTTAGAATAGTTGAGAGTTTACAATCAGCAGTAGAAAATGTTAAACTTACAGATGCATTTGATGAACTTGAAACTGAAAGAAACTTCTTCCAAGAAAAAAGAAAAGAAGCGAATGAAAGACTTATAAAGAGAAAAGCGGCAATAGGAAAGGTAATTGGATTTGCTCCAATGGTAGTACTATTTGTAGGCTATTTGATAGTACCACTTGTTTTTGTAAGTATAGCAGACATGATGACTTACTTTACACAGATGGGTAGTATGTTATAAAAGTATATAATTATTAAATTATATAAAGCACGTTATATATGGAGTTATATTTTCTAATAGTAAGATTATGGGTATATAATAATTTTGCTATTAGAAAATGATAGTATTATATATAACAAAAACAAAAAAAGAAAGGATGATTTTTTATGGATAATGCATCAAAAGCATTAGTAATGGTAGGTGCTATTTTGATAGCAGTAATGTTAATTAGTTTAGGAGTATTCTTGTTTACATATGCAAGAGATGCTGCAGAAGGACAAACAGATCGTATGGATGAAATGACAATATCAGCATTTAACCAACAATTTACTAGTTATTTAGGACCTAACATAAAAGGAAGTTCAGTAAAAGCGTTAATTTCAATAGCAAACCCAGCAGGAGTGAAAGTAAAAAATGGTAGCGCGAGTGGCGCTGTAGTTAACTCTGGTAATGTAATATCAAGTAACTCATATACTCTTCAAGAGCACTATGCATCAACAGGTCAAATTGATGAGATATATATAACAGCCGGTACTTTATCTGGAATGTAAAATATATTTAAAATAAGAAAGGAGCATTTATTATGGATAACGCCTCTAAAGCACTTATTATGGTAGGTGGGGTGCTAATAACAGTATTAGTAATATCTTTAGCTATGTATATGCTAACAAGTGCCAGAGGCGTTGCCGATGCTTCTGACAAAAGGTTGCTTGATTCACAAAAAGTAGCTTTCAATAGTTTTTTTGAATATTACCCTTCACAAATTAGGGGAATTGATGTTTATAATATCATTGGAAAAATTGAAGATATAAATAAGGATGGTTCATCATTAGGTACAGTTACTTATAATAAAGATGATGTAAATAAAGAGATGGTGGATGACACTCCAGAATTTCTTCATAAATATTCGTACACATATGGATTTACAAATGGATTAGTGAGTAATGTAACTTTTACTAAGTTACCTTAATAACATGAAATAGTTTATTTAATAAAGGAGGACAGATTAAGAAATGGATAATTCTCAAAAAGCTATACAAATGGCTTTTGCTGTTTTCTTTTTTGTGATTGCAACTACAACTGCAATCTTTTTATATACAAACTTAATAGAGAATGCTGAAGCAATATTATTAATTAGTGATAGAGCAAGAATGTCAGCTGAGAATGCTTTAGCTGATGATATAAGCTATAAAAGATATATAACTAGAGATGAAGTAATAATGACAATACTTGATATCGAAAATAATAAGTCTTATTTGGATAAAATTGAATTTAGAAAAGGTAATGGAGATTTGTTATATACTTTTTTACCTGATACTGATACACAAAATTTTCAAAATTTAAAATATTTAGTATCTAATTTTACTAAAAACTCGATGTATTTTTCAGAATATAAAGATAAGACGTTAATATATACATTTCATCATAATGAGTAAAGGAAGGGGAAGAATATGGAAGATTCATTAGCAATTGTATTTGCTATTTTAGTTTCAATAATATTAATGTTTTTATTTCCTTTGCTAGATACATGGGAATTACAAGATAATTTATCATATGCAACAACATATGCTGCTGTAGTTGATTTTGTTGATACAGTAAGAAATGTAGGATATATATCGCCTGAAGCATATTATAATTTTGAATCAAAACTTATGATGACAGGAAACACATTTTCAGTAAGATTAGAACATAGAAAATTTATTGAAGATGGTGGAGTAAACGATTATTTAAATACATATACAAATGAAATTATGGCTAAACTTGATGCTGGTGAAATTTATCCACTTAATCAATGGGATTATTTCTATGTTACAATAAAAAATACTAACAAAACGCAAGCTAGTGTAATACAAAACTTTTTATTTGCTGGTGCAGATGAAACATTTAAAATTGGTACCGCATATGGTGGTATTGTATGGGCAAGAAGTGAATAGGAGGTAGAAGATGAAGATAGTTCATTGGGCAATTATTTTTGTAATAATAATACTTCCTTTTTCAATAATATGTAGAACAACTATACAAAAAAAGACGGTAGTTCTTCAAGATCAAACAAGAATTAATAATGTATTAGACAATGCAACCTTCGACGCTGTTGGACAAATATTGGAAGCATCGGAAGTGTTAGGTTATGGAAAAAACATTCCCATAACACGCAATATGGCAGAAGCTTCAATAAATCGTTTCTTTCAATCTTTGGCGGTAAACTTTAATTTACCGTCTACTATACAAGTTGCAAAAGATTATTTTGGACAGTATGTTCCTGTAGTATTGATTATTGGATATGATGGAATATATATATATTCATATGATCTTACAGATAGTGGATATATGTATATTTTACAACCTAAAATTCCATATTCATATGCTGACGGAGATGTTGTACTAAATTTTACGTTAGGAAATGATTTAAAAATATATATTCCTTCGAAAAATATTGTATTAGAGGGAGAATTAAATGAAAAAACTCCTGCAAACGAATATGAAGATATGAGAAAGATGATAAGACTTCAATCGCCTGCTAATAGAAGAGAATTTATCGAAAAAGTTATGCCATCATTAACATCAAATTTATCAATTATGATAAAAATGCTAACTGAAAGTGAATTTTATGGTTCTAATCCTGTTAAATTTCCTAATTATTTGATGATTGGTGATGTTACGCAAGATTATGTATATACTTCACAAAATGAAATTAGTGTTGAAGCTAGTGATTTTCATAAATTGAGAAGAGATACAATTATAAATTTAATAACAACAGTGTTGAAAGATGAAGTAAACGAGCATGATACATATGCTGATTTAATTGGTGTAAATTATGATTTTTCTTTGCCAACTATTGATAAAGAACAATGGCAAAATTCTATTAATGATATTTCTGTACTAGCATTCTTCCAAGGTATGCCAGTTGGAACAGATTCATTTTATAATAACTATTCTCTTGGTGGAGCAAGAATTGTACAAGTACATGATTTATATGGAAAAACAACTGATGGCAAGAAATTGTATCACAAACACAATTGTCCAGTTTTGCTTGGGTCAAATGATGTTTTAGACTATGACGATTATGATTTAATATTTATTAATGTAAAAGATGCAAATTCAAATGGATATTATGCATGTAAAGAATGTAGATAAAATAATGACCGTATTTATATTTTATATATAGATACGGTCACTTCATTTTCATTTGAATGTGCTTCAATCTCGATAGAATAGTTTTCATTATTTTTAAATCTAAAATCTAAGTTACCATAGCTAACTGTTGCATCTTCATTTTTAGGAACATAGTAAACTTCGTTACTATGGTTATGTCTCTCTATAATTTCGATATTTAAGTTTTTTATAGCATTATATAAAGTGCTACTAAGTTGACAAACACCACCACCATATTCTTGAGCCTCTTCACCATTAATAAAAACAGTAGCTTTACCAAAACCTTCTTCTTTATTATATGGACCACAAGTATCATTATAAGAAAACTCTTCACCAGGTTCTAAAATAGTGCCAGACAATCTGTCACAAACAATATTAAGATTCTTAAGTCTATCAGCAGTTTTTGTATAAACTTTTGTACTAAAAGAACTAATCAAATTTTCATTAAAACTATCATCAACAGACATTTTTCTTCCGGGTGGCTCAGGAGGAGAAATAATCTTAGTTTCTTCATTATCACCACTAACAGCATATTTAATGTTATTTTTTGTAGAATTCTCATTATCCAAAGAAGTGGTCTTATCAAGAGAATTACTATTATCTAACTCAACCTCAACATTGTTAAGTCTACTGATATCATTGCTGTGAGATGGAGAAGGCGTAGACCCACCATTACAAGCCGAAAGAAAAAACGATGCAACAACAGCAAACAAATGCTTAAACTTCATAAAACACCCCCAAAAAAATAGTGAATAGTGAAAAGTACGGAACTTTCCGTCGGACACAAAAATTTCACCACGACACACTTTCTGTCGGACACAAAAATTTCACCATGACACACTTTCTGTCGGACACAAAAGTTTCATCACGACACACTTTCTGTCGGACACAAAAGTTTCACCATGACACACTTTCTGTCGGACACAAAAGTTTCATCACGACACACTTTACATCGGAGACAAATTTTCCGATTTATAGCTATTATTTATCAAATTAATCAAAAAAATACTTGTATAATTATGTAATCTGAATTATAATAGTTATGATAGCTAGAAATTGAAGAGAGTGGAGGATATATGAAAAAATTCATTGCTAATAATTGGAAAAAAATATTGATTTTTATAGGCGTAATACTTATTATTATTAACGTTGGCTTAAAAATAATACAAAAACCAAATGTTGTTACTGGTTATATTGAAAATGGACCTGTAATCGAAAAAGATATATTTGATAAAATTGGTGATACAGCGGATGATGCTACTGGAAATATTAAAGATAATCCACATGATATAAAAGATGAATACGGTGAAAAAACAGGGATTGACACCAAATTTTTCAAAATGATGATAATTACTGGAGTTATTGTTGGTGGGATAATACTATTTTCATCAATTTTTGAAAGTGATGAGAAAAAGGACGCTAAAAAGAAATAAGAGAAAAACTTAAAATTACATGTTAAAAGACTAGAACCAGAGAGTACTAGTCTTTTTTAGATTATTTGATAAATATCTTGTTTTTTATGAAAAAAAGTGATAATATATGGTCAACTAATTGAAATGCAATGAAGAAGAGGAGTAAATTTCTAGAATGTATTTGTAGAGAAGGATACCTAGGCTGGAAGTATCTAATACACAGAGATTGAAGACACTTTGGAGCAGATTTATGATTAAGTAAATTCGCGTTCCGGCGTTATTGGAATTTGAGAAGCAATTTGGGTGGTACCACGGTTAATATTCGTCCCAAGATAGTCTAAATGATTATCTTGGGACTTTTTGTTTTTATAAACATCCAAAAATATTTTATTTGCATTATGCAGGAAAGGAAAAGAATATGGAAAGAAGTTATATTTCAGAAGTTAAATTAAACGAAAGAAACAAAGTTCAAGGCTTTATTGAAAACATTAGAAATAAAAAAACAATGGCTTTTATCGTTGTTAAAGACACAACTGGTAAATTGCAAGTAACAATTGAAAAAGAAAAATATCCAGAAATTGCTGAAAAAATCGAAGGATTATTAGCTCATTCAGTTATTACAGTTGAAGGCCCAGTTATTGAAAATGAGTATGTAAAAATGGGCGGAAAAGAAATGCTTCCAGATGCTTTAGAAGTTGAATCTCGCGCAGAAGCTTTGCCAATGGGTGATGATGCTAACATAGATACTAGATTAGACTACAGATGGGTAGATTTAAGAAATGAAAAGAATGCTTTGATTTTTAAAGCTCAAACAGAATTAACAAAGGCTATGAGAGAATTTGCATTAGATAATAGATTTATGGAGATTCACACTCCTAAACTTATTGGTGCTGCTAGTGAAAGTGGATCTGATGTTTTTGAATTAGAATATTTTGATAGAAAAGCTTATCTTGCACAAAGCCCACAATTCTATAAACAAATGGCTATGGCAAGCGGATTTGAAAGAATTTTTGAATGTGCTCCAGTATTTAGAGCTGAAAAATCTTTCACAAACAAACATGCTACTGAATTTACAGGTTTTGATATAGAAATGAGTTATATCGAGTCATATGAAGATGTAATGAAATTTGAAGAAGAAATGCTTACTTATGCTATAGGAAAACTAAAAGAAAAATATGGTGAAGAGATACAAGAAGCTTTTGGCGAAGAATTGATTGTACCTACTTTACCATTCCCAAGAATCAAGTTAGCAGACTTATATAATGAATTAGAAGAAAGATATGGTTTCACAGTTCCAGATTCTGAAAAGAACGATTTAACAACAGAAGCTGAAAGAATGTGTAAACAATTATCTAAAGAAAAATATGGTCACGAATTTTTATTCGTTACTGATTTCCCTGCTGAAAAGAGAGCGTTCTATCACATGAGAAAAGATGGAATTCCACAAGGATACGATCTAATTTGGAAAGGTGTAGAAATAACAACAGGAGCTCAAAGAGAACATAGATATGACGTATTAAAAGCTCAAGCAGACGAGAAAGGGCTAGGAGAAGATGTTAAATTCTATCTAGAATTCTTTAAATATGGATGCCCTCCACATGGTGGATTCGGTCTAGGAGTAGACAGACTTACAATGCTTGTAACAAACTTACCAATCAAAGAAGTTGCATTCTTATTCAGAGGTCCAAACAGATTGACACCGTAATAAATAAAGAATAGAGAATAAGTAATAAAGAAAAAGACTAGGAAAGCGATCCTAGTCTTTTTTTGGTACATACATACTTTGAAAAAACTCATTTGCTTTAAAGCTATTTTTGGTATAGATCAAATTTTATTATATGTCAAATTTAATGTTTTATTTCATTGTTTTATTATATATAATAGATATGATATAAATATTAACCAAAAAGGAGATAATATGATATGAAAGTTGTTCCAACATTCAAAATTTTAAAAGAAGAGTCAAAAAGAAGTTTAAAATTTAGTTTTTCTGTACCAAATTTTAAAGAAATGAAGCAAAATATTAAAAAAATTGAAAAAATGATTGGAAGCAAAGAAATAAAGGAGATAAGTTTTTCGTTGGAAATAGAGTATTACAACGATTTTTAGTGTGCAACAAATATTGCACAAAATAATAGTTTTGTGCGAAATAGACATACAGGAATTAGCGCAGAAGCTCTGATATGCCTGTATTTAGATGTTTTTATATAATTGCTTATATTGTTTATTATCACATTTTATTGCGCTTTATTTTGTATTATCATGATCGATTTTTTTCTCTATCTATTATTATATCATATCATATCCTTGTTCTTATACGTATTTAAATTCTTTTTTATTTTATATTGTAATTCAATTTTCTTTTAGTTTGTTATTTTATTATAAATTTAATTTTTATTCTTGTAATTTTATTTATTCATTATTAAATATTATTTATTATTTGTTCTGTTTGTATTATTATTATTTAAATTTTCTAGTTATAAATCATATTTCTCTATTTTGAGTTATTTTTTATCAAATTCGTACAATTATATCCTATTTTCGTAAAATTACTAAAAATAGCTTAATTTTACCCATATAACATCATTACCCAACCCCTAAAAATCGATTCTAGGGCATCCTCGTGCGTCGTTTTACAAAGCCTTTGATACAAGCGGGATTGCTGCGTTTTAATACCAAAAATATGAAAAAAGATCTAATTTTTTAGCTCTTATATGATTATTTCCAAACATTATATACCGTTTTACCATCTTTGTTTTTTATTAAGTTGTAAACACCATCAAGTGTGTTTACATTAATAGAATTTTCATCATTAAAAATTTCAATTGTATGATTTTGATTTAATCCAAATGGATTTTGACCATCTGGGAAATATGATTTTGTTTCAACAATAATTTTATCATCATAAATATAATAAGTTTTGTCAGGACCATCTACATGTGACATATTGTTTGTTAATATTAAATTATAATCTTCTGGTATGGTATAAGTTAATTTCCAAATTATAAAACTTAATATTATAAGTAGTACTATAACAGATATTGTTATTATTATTTTCTTTTTCATATATTATGTAACCTTTCTGAAATTAAAATATTATTTATAAATCCGTATTTTTATTGTTATTTTTTTTACTTTTAATATATATTATTATTTTTGCACAAATAGTTATAAGTAGCACGATTACAGAAAGTATTGCACTACCGAAGCTGAATAAAACTTCACCCAAATATGATAATCCAGGCATAAAGCCATAGCCAGGCAAGTTCTCATAATATTGCCATAATGTTATAGAAATTATAATAGAAAAAGTTTCTAATAAAAATACTTTTACCCAGCTTTTCGTTTCTTTCTTTTTTATAGCTTTTACTAATAAAACTATTTGTCCTATAAATATTACTAAATATAATATTAATACAAGTAAAGTTTCAATAGACATTTTCTCTCCTCCGATAATTTTGAATTCATTACTCTATAAATAGTATACAATAAAATTATTTTCTCAACAATAAAAAAGACCGCAAAATGCGGTCGATTTATATTAATCACTACTTGACTTGAGTCTAAGTACATGCAAGAAAATATTAAGAAAGTCCAGATAAATTTCGAGTGCATAAAAGATTGCACATACATTTTCATTTTCGTTGAGCTTATAAGAGTTAGAATGATTCTTAATCTTATAAATATCGTATGCAGTAACGGCAACAAAAATTAGGATTGCAACTGCAGATACGACAAAGGAATAAAGACTATTATTTACGAAAATATCAACTATCAATGCAATAAGCAAGCCAATCAGAAGAATGGTCAAAATGCTACCCCAGGAGGAAAGATCCTTTTTGGTAACAAAACCGTAAATTGCTGCAACAGCAAAGACTCCAGCTGCGATAAAGAATGCAGAATAAATATCAGGCAGTTCGTAAGCGCGGAAAATTATCGAAAGAACTATACCTTCAAGTGCTGTATAGGTTATAAAGTAAAAATATGCAACGGGAGATGTAATACGACTAATAGTAAAACAAATAATGAATGTATATACAACAAGTCCAATGTTAAGTCCTATAAGCAAACCATTTGAAAGTACTGCGCCAGAATTAGCAATGCTATATGCAGTAATGCCAGAAATCAAAAGGCCCACAAACATCCAAAGAAATACTTTAGTAAACAATGAGCTAGATTCCGATTCATGTCGGACTTGATGGCTGTAAGGGCGGTAGTTTGTCATCTTTGCTCCTCCTTTTTTGTTTCGTGTTCAACTTTAATTATGTCAAGTGAAATCTAAGGGCCATTCAATAGAATCATCCTTCTTTCTATTTAAATTTCGATTGAATTATATCAAATATCATGTTTTATGTCAAATTATAGAACTTATCTCCGAGCAAAAATGTCCGCTGGCAGGATTTTTTCGTCGGACACAAAACACATGATTTTGGACAATTTATGTCCGACGTAAAGTATTCGCTGGGCGGACGTTTGTGTCCGACGAAAAGTGCTTGCCTCGTTTTGTGCAAAATGTTATCATTATTGTATGGAGGTTTCTATGATTAGTTATGATGATTTGCCAGAGATTTTAGTTAATTATATGAATTATAATGCTAACTTGAATAGGTCTAAAAATTCAATTAATGAGTATCGTTATGATCTTACTAGATTTCTGAAGTATATTAAAGTTTTGAAATTAAAAATAAAGACGAATTCTTTGGATGAGGTTGATATTAATGATGTTGACGAGAAGCTTTTGAATAAAGTTACTTTGAATGATTTGTATGCGTACATGACTTATTTGCGTGATGAATGTGGTAATTCTGCTACTTCTCGTGCTCGTAAGGTTGCTAGCATTAAAGGTTTTTTTAGATATTTGCATGTTAAGGCTAAACTTATTGATGATAATCCAGCTAAAGAATTAGAAAGTCCTAAAGTTGGTAAACGTTTGCCGAAGTATTTATCGCTTACAGAAAGTCAAGAATTGCTTGATAAAGCCAAGTCTGGTGATATTCATATTAGAAGTAAACGCGGAAAATCAGAACAAGATCTTAGTGAGAATCAAAAGAAGTTATCGGCTCGTGATTTTGCTATGATTACTTTATTTTTAAATTGTGGCATGCGTCTTTCAGAACTTGTTGGAATTAATTTAGAACATATTAAATTTGATGAATGCAATTTGACTGTTATAGGAAAAGGAAATAAAGAAAGAACAGTCTACTTAAATAAAGCTTGTATAAATGCTCTTAATGAATATTTAAAAGTTAGACCTGATATTGATGGCAAAGATAAAAACGCTCTTTTCTTGAGTGAAAGAAAAAAACGTATAAGCAATAGAATGGTTCAAACTACTATTTCGGAATATCTTAAAGCGGTTGGCTTAAGTGGTTATTCAACACATAAATTAAGACATACTGCGGCAACGCTTATGTATCAAAATGGTGTTGATGTAAGAGCGCTTCAAGAAATATTAGGACATGAAAGTATTGGTACAACTGAAATATATACACATGTAGATAATTATCAAATAAGACAAGCGATAGAAAACAATCCGCTTGCTGATTATAAAGCAAAATAAAACTACGGAGAAAACTCCGTAGTTTTTTATACCAAAGAAAAGTTAAATGTATACAAATATTTATACTGTAGGAATTAGTAGCTCCTGTCCTATGTAAATATCTGAATTGTTTAAATTATTTATTTTCTTTATTTCAAAAATATTTTCATTTATATTTCCATCAAGCGATTTTGCAATGCTCCAAAGTGTATCTCCATTAGAAACTATAACTTTTTCATATGTTGGTTCTTGATATGAAAAAACTCCTCCGAAAATACAATTAAATATAGAAAACATTAATATAAATATTATTGACATTGATATTATAAATCTTGGCATACTCTTTATTCTCATATATAACACTCCTTCATCTCTAAAAGAACTCTTGTTCTTATCTATGATTAAATTATATGCGAACATTTATTCTTTGTCAACAATTTTCGATAAAAAAACGCAAAAAAATGTTCGCCTTGTTTTGAAGTGAAGAACTAATAATAAAAGGTAAATAGTAAACGCCAAAAAACGATTGAGATTTCTCTCAATCGTTTTTGTCTTATTTTACAATATTCAATGTTTCTCTTGCGATGATGATTTCTTCGTTTGTTGCGATTACGAACATTTTAACTTTAGAATCTGGTGTGCTAACGATTCCTTCATATTGTTCATCTCCAAGATGAGAATCATCATACTTAATTCCAAATTCTTCTAAACCTTCAATGCAGGCTTTTACAACATCAGGATTATGTTCTCCTATTCCGCCTTCAAATGTGATGCAATCGATATGACCAAGAACAGCCATGTATGCGCCAATGTATTTTCTAACTCTGTAAGCTAATACATCAAGTGCCATTGCAGCTCTTTCATCACCTTGATCACGTAATAATCTTAAGTCACGGATATCACCTGTTTTGCCTGAAAGTGCAAGCAATCCAGATTCTTTATTTAAAGTATTAAGCATTTGGTGAATGTCCATATTCTCTCTTTCCATAACGAATTCAAGAACAGCAGGATCGATATCACCGCATCTAGTACCCATAACAAGACCTTCAAGTGGAGTGAATCCCATTGATGTGTCTACACATTTACCATTTTTAACAGCTGTAATACTTGAGCCATTACCAAGATGGCAAGAGATCAAGTTAACTTCTGATAAGTCTTTACCAAGTAATTTTGCAGCTTCTTCAGTTACAAATTGGTGAGACATACCATGAGCACCATATCTTCTAACACCATGTTTTTCATACCAATCATATTTAACGCCATACATATATGCTCTTTCAGGCATTGTTTGATGGAATGATGTGTCAAATACCATTACTTGTGGAATTCCTGGCATTGTCTTTGTACAAGCAGAAACACCTTGAAGCGCTGGTGGATTGTGAAGTGGTGCGTATGGAATAGATTTTTCATTGAATGTTTTTAATACTTCATCTGTAACTAATGTAGTCTTGTTGAAGAAAGGACCAGCATTAACTATTCTATGCCCAATCGCAGATATTTCTTTTAATTCAGAAATAACTCCTACTTCTTTATCTAATAAGTAACGAACAACAGCTTCGAAAGCGGCTGTGTGATCTGGTAAAGGAAGTTCCTCAACCAATTTTCCACTTTTTCCTTTATATTCGATAAAAGGTTTTCCAATTTCACCTTCTGCTGCACCGATACGGTCACATTTTCCTTTTGCAAGTACGCTTTCGTTTTCCATATCGATTAATTGATACTTAAGCGATGAGCTACCGCAGTTTACAACTAATACTTTCATATCCTAAATCCTCCCTGTTAATTAGTTTTAATTCGAGGAACATTCTACCACAAATGACATAAAATATCAACAAAAAGACAAACAAAAATGTTAAGATTTAATTTGCAATAAGAAAAATGAAAATCTAAAAATCAAAGATTTTTGATTTTCATATGTCGAGCTCCGCTCGACTTTAATATGAAGTTATTCTTGTATAATAGGAAAGAATATAAGTATAATTTTGGCTTGTAACGCTTGTTACACACAAGCTACAATCAAAAATTGTCGATAACTTTCCTATTATATAAAAAAGAGCAGATTGCTCTGCTCTAATTATCTTACTTTCCTCTACAGCCATTAACCCTGAGCTGGTAGTATATTGCATTCTTGGAAACTCCAAAGTATCGTGCCAGTTCTGTAACATTCCGCTGACCATTATGCCACATATCACAAAGAGCTTTAATCTCATTTTCACGCAAACGCTCGCCAGTCTTGGGCCAGTCTTCTTTACTGGACATTTTGGATTGAGAAATCGGTTCGGCACTAGGCCGAGAAGTATTGCCATCTGTGGTAACAGTAGCCATTTGCTTCATGGATGCACGCTTCTGCTTCTTCTCTTCAGATGAACTGCACTCGGGAATTTTAGATGCCCAACGGCATACAGTTGCAATACTGACTTCAAATTCAGTAGCAATGTCAGCAATAGGCAGACAGTCGTTCCACATCTGTACGAACCGTTCCAGCTTGCCGGCAAGCTTGTCAGGAATAAGCTGTTTAGCACCGATGCGCTTGAACGCTTTCCTCCTGCCATATCCATTCTTATAAGCATAGTTATATACGGAATTCTTCGTGACACCAAGTTGATCGGCCATCGTCTCGGCAGAGACACCCTCATTCCAGAGCTTCTCGAACAGCTCTTTGTCGATGCGCTTCCTGGTGGACTTTTTGGGCGCTTCAGAAGCCGCTTCTTCACGAATTTCAACTACCGTATTATCCTTTTTAGAAACATTCACATTAGGTTCAGCAGTGGTAGCATCATCACGATACACCCTGAAAACTACTTCGGTCGGGCTTGCTTGGATGAAATCAACCTTGATGCCTTCTTCGGCAACAAACCGGAAAGAGAACTCTTTCATTTTTTCCCCTCCTATGGGTTGGTTGGTTGTGTAGTAAAGTAACGCCATTAACAGATAAGAAAATTATCTCCTTTCCTTAGTTAATAGGTATAAACCAGAGGTATTATATCATAATAAAACAATTATGTAAAGCAAAAGAGACGAATTTTATGTTCGCCTCTTTTCTATATATTTAATTATTTTGTGCTTGTACTGCAGTTATTGCAACAACTCCTACGATATCGTCAGCCTTACATCCTCTTGATAAATCATTAACTGGTCTTGCAATACCCTGTGTTACTGGTCCATATGCTTCAGCTTTTGCTAATCTTTCAACCAATTTATAGCCGATATTTCCTGCATTTAGGTCTGGGAAGATAAGTATGTTGGCTTTGCCTGCAACTTTGCTTTCTGGAGCTTTTTTAGCACCTACTGAAGGTACTATAGAAGCATCTAATTGTAATTCTCCATCAACTGCTAATTCTGGCATTTTTTCTCTAACCAATTTAGTAGCTTCGATAACTTTTCCTGTCATTTCTGTTAAAGGTGCGCTACCTAATGATGAATATGATAACATAGATACTCTAGGTTCTGTACCGATTAATTGTTTCCATGTGTTTGCAGATGATATTGCTATTTCTGATAATTCTTCAGCATTTGGATTTGTATTTAATCCACAATCTGAGAATAGGAACATTCCGTCTTCTCCTAATTCGCAATTAGGAACTTGCATAATAAAGAATGAAGAAACTAGCTTAACACCAGGAGCTGTCTTTATTATTTGAAGTGATGGACGAAGTGTATCAGCTGTTGAGCATACGCTTCCAGCAACTAATCCGTCAGCATCTCCTTGCTTTATCATCATTGTGCCGTAATATATATTATCTTTCATTGTTTCTCTAGCTTTTTCTTCTGTCATTCCTTTAGCTTTTCTTAATTCATAAAAAGCTTGTACATAATCTTCAAATTTTTCACTATTTTCAGGGTCAATAACTTCAATGTCTGAAATATCTATATCGCTAACTGTTTTCAAATTTTCTCTATTTCCAATCAAAATTACTTTTGCAAAACCTTCATCAGCAATTTTACGAGCCGCTTCTAGCACTCTAACGTCACTACTTTCTGGTAATACAATTCTTTTAATATCTTTTTTTGCATTTTCTTTTACTTTATCAATAAAGTTCATAATATCTTCTCTCCTTTTTGTAAATTTACGAATAGTATTATATAACAAAGATTAAAAAAATAAAAGAAAAACAGCGAGAATTTCTCTCGCTGTTATTCTTTTAGCATATCCTCTACATAGTAGTCGTCAATGGCCAGCATAACAAGCCTCTGTTCTCCGCCTCGAGGCTTGTGAGTTGGGTCGTATGACCGCATGGCATCCTTTTGCCGATTTTTTTGGGTATTGTTCGTAGGTGTTTTTTCTCGCTTGTGCCTGTTTTTCATATCCCGACGATAATTGATCTTCATTTGAATGACCTCTCTCTCGCTTTTTATAACAAAGGTTCCTTATATATTATATCAACTATTGCAGATTATGTCAACACAAAAAGAATTATAAAATTGTCACGAAAGCTAAGTTATCTGCATTACAAATTGTTCTCCTGCCATTGCTTAACGAACATAGAGTTATATAGTCACAACCAACAGCCTCTAATACACCTGTAATCTCCTCTCTTTCTTCAGAATTAGGAAAAATAAATTCACACATACATCTACTTCCTATATATCTAGATAGATTATCAAGTAAAGTTTCGTCTCTATTACAGCAGCCTGTTCTAGGAGTTGTCGTTGTTAGGTTCAGAACAGCTGATGGATTAGTGTTATTATTATCTTCACCGCATAGACATCTTCTCATAGGAAATCTCCTTTCTCTTTGCTATATATTATGCTATAATTCTAAAAGAGGTGATTAAAATAAAGCTAATATATACAGTAACTCAAGAAGATTTAAATCTAAAATCAATATTAAGAAATAAGCTAAAGATTTCAAATAGATTACTTATAAAACTAAAATTAAATCATATGATATTTGTAAATAATGAGCCTGTGACTATAAATCATGAATTAAAAGAAAATGATATAGTTGAAGCAAGAATTGATTTTATAGAAGATGATGATATTGTTCCTGAAAAAATGGATTTAGATATTTTATACGAAGATGAATATCTACTAGCTATAAATAAGCTACCTGGGATTGTTGTGCATCCATCTAGTTATCATCCTAAAGGAACACTTGCGAATGGAGTTAAATACTATTTAAATAATAAAAGAAAGATTAGACCAATAAACCGTTTAGATAGAGATACATCTGGTGTAGTATTATTTGCCAAAAATGAATACATACAAGAAAGATTCGTTTCATTAAAAGTTGATAAAGAATATATTGCTATACTAAATGGAACCCCTTCTCCTCTTGCTGACACTATAAATGCTAAAATAGCTCGAAAAGAGGGCTCGATAATGGAAAGATGCGTATCAGAAGCGGGACAAGAAGCAATTACACATTATACAGTAATAGAAGAACACGAAAATTATAGTATATTAAGTGTAAAAATAGAAACTGGCAGAACACATCAAATAAGAGTCCATATGGCCCATATAGGACATCCTATTGTTGGAGACACATTATATGGTCAAGAAAGTGAATTAATCACAAGACAAGCTTTGCATTCGTATAAGACATCATTTGTGCATCCGATAACGGGAGAAGAAATTACAATATGTGCAGAGCTGCCAGAAGATATGGGTGTGCTGCTAAAAATTTAAGTTTGATTATCATTCCAAGGATATGTAACGCAGTTCGTTTCCGCAGACGGCCGCTGCGCGGGCGGCAATTCGCCCTTTTCCGTCAGCGGAAATGTTTCCTTCGGAAACTTAGTTACTCCCGGAACTATGAGTAAGACATGTAAAAAACAGTCATCAGATAAATCTAATGACTGTTACTTTTTATAAAAAGAGCAAATCTATAAGCCGGGTTCTGTATTTGATAATCATTTATCTAGGATATACATTGCTGTATACCTCAAGCCGCCTTCTTCAAGAAGTAATAGCGGGCAACTTAAACTTCTTCCATGGCGTTGCTCCGAGTGGGGTTTACATAGCCAATATGTCTCCATATTGCTGGTAGGCTCTTACCCTGCCTTTCCATCCTTACCTTATTACTAAGGCGGTATATTTCTGTTGCACTATCCTTAGAGTTACCTCCACCAGCCGTTAGCTGGCACCCTGCCCTGTGGAGCCCGGACTTTCCTCATATGCTATAAATAGCATCCGCGATTATCTGACTTACTCCATAGATATTATACTTTATGTTGCCTAAAAAGTCAATTTGTGTCCACACTTTTCACTATTCATTATTCACTAACCAAAAAAGCCGGGGAAATTCCCCCGGCTTTTTGGTTATACATCTTTTATCCATTCCCAGAAGAAATTTTCCAGGAATATTCTAGGTGTTTGACCATGTGTCCAATCACCTACTACATATGCGTTATTGCTATCCTCTTCTCGCCAGGCACACTCTCTTGTGCCTAATTCAGTATAAAAGAGATTAGCAAAATCATCTCGTGCGTTAAGGCCTATTTTCCTGTTCTCCTCACCTGTTCCAACAACAACCATAGCATTTACCATAGAAGAATCAAGTTCATTGCCGGTGTTACTTCTGCCAGAAATAAACACCCAACCATCAACAATGTCGTATCCATAATTATACGCCAAATTGAAAATCATAATGGCGCCATTTGAATGACCTGCTAAAACGATTTTGGCTTTTGGATACTTGTTTTTTTGAAGTTCAATCAAATCAAGTACTTCATCTGTATTTGAGTGAAAGTCTTGATCATCATGAGCTTGCGGACATACTATTACGGCACCTGCTGGAAGCCAATTCTCAGGTATTGTAGTTGCATACTTAGTAGGACCATCAGTAGCTTTTTCGCCCATCAAATTCTTTAAATCTCTAAGTCGAGAACCTGTGTTACCGCTCCCGTGGAAATAGATTATCACAGTATCTACAGTAGTTGTTTGCTCACTTTCGAGCAAAGTGTACTTCCAATGACCGTTATCAATAGTAGTTACATCTGTTGCAAAAGCACATTGAGCATAGGTAAGCAAAAGACATGTTGCAAGGATAGTCAGAAAGATTTTCCGCATAAGATGTTTTCCTCCTCAATCTTTAAGTCTACATAATTGTATCACGTAATGTCGAGAAATACAATATATTTTTGTATGTATCAATACTTCCAAATGAACTGCGTTACAATAATGAAAAAACCAGAGATTTCTCCCTGGTTTGGTATTATGAAAATAAATTTATTATGAAATCTATAACTGATTTCAGTGGTCCACTATTTTCGTAAAAGTCAATTACTTTTTCTTGTATGAATGGAATGTGCCATAATCCAAATAAAACTGCTGCTAATATAATTAATGTAAGAGTTATTCGCAAATAGTCTTTAAAGGTTTTCTTATATACTATTGTATATCCCATATCCTCTAAGGCTTTATAATATGCATCATTATATGCTTTTTGTGCTTCGTATTCCTTTCTTGCTTGCTCTTTTGCAGCTTGCTCTAAGATTTTCTTTTGAGCTTTTTGACTTGACTTTTCATCTTCTACTTTTTCATATGAATATGTTGTTTGCGTATATTCTTGTTGAGGTTCAGCATATGCGTATGTTTCTTGTGTAGTAGTATTAGTATATGAATTAACTTCATTTTGCTGTTGCCTTTCATAAGATAATTCTTCATCATATTTTTTTCTTTTATCTGGATTTGAAAGTGTTTCATACGCAGTAGTTACTTCTTTGAATTTTTCTTCCGCTTCTTTTGGATTATCTAAATTCATATCAGGATGATATTTTTTTGCAAGTAATTTATATACTCTTTCAATTACTTCTTGAGAAGCGGTTTCATTTACTTCCAATATTTCATAATAATTTTTCATATGGCATTCCTCTTTCGTAACTTCATGCTTTTAATATTGTATTCCCCAAACAACCATT
This sequence comes from Clostridia bacterium, assembly GCA_017521465.1. GTDB lineage: Bacteria > Bacillota > Clostridia > TANB77 > UBA1234 > RGIG6291. The sequence goes on from JAFXCN010000020.1 coordinate 53,551, forward strand.
GTTTTAGCAGGTTTTCCGCAACAAATACATGTATCTGAAATATGTTCTTGTTCTTCTTCAAATGGAATACATCTTGATTTTGTTCCTCTAATTTCTTTCATCTTTAATTCACATTCTGTATCACCACACCACATAGCTTTTACAAAACCAGGTCTGTTTGTCATAATGTCTTTTACTTCGTCAAGTGTAGTAGCAGTATATGTTTGAGAATCTCTTCTAGCTTTAGCTGTTTCAAATAAGTTGTTTTGAATATTTTCCATTAATTCTTTTACGTATGAAACTAGATCTGTATCAAGACTTATAGTCATCTTTTCTCTTGTATCACGTCTAGCTATAGTTAATTGGTTAGCATCCAAATCTTTTGGTCCTACTTCTATTCTTACTGGAATTCCATTTGTTTCATGTTCTGCAAATTTAAATCCAGGTGATTTTTCTGTATAATCACCAAATGCAGTAATTCCACTTGCTTTCAATGTATCAACGATTTCTTTAGCCTTATTAATTACTCTTTCATCAGTTCCTATTGGAACAACTGCAACTTGTCTTGGAGCAATTTTTGGTGGTAATACTAATCCGTTATCGTCACTATGTACCATGATTAGGCCACCAATCATTCTTGTAGAGACTCCCCATGATGTTTGATATGGATTCTCTAATTCATTATTTTTATTTGTAAATGTTACTTCAAATGGTTTTGAAAATTTTTGACCGAAGTAATGAGAAGTTCCAGATTGAAGTGAAACACCATTATACATTAATGCTTCTACTGTGTATGTATATTCTGCACCAGCAAATTTTTCTTTTTCTGTTTTTTGTCCAACTATTACTGGAATGGCTAAATAATCTTCAAAGAATTTTTTGTATACATTTAACATTCTTAGTGTTTCTTCTTCAGCCTCTTTTGCTGTTTCGTGCATTGTGTGTCCTTCTTGCCATAAGAATTCTCTAGAACGTAAGAAAGGTCTTGTCTCTTTTTCCCATCTTACTACATTACACCATTGATTATATAGCATTGGTAAATCTCTATGTGAATTTATTGCATTTGCATAGTATTCGCAGAATAATGTTTCAGAAGTTGGTCTAACGCACATTCTTTCTTCTAATTCTTTAGAACCACCATGCGTAACCCAAGCAACTTCTGGAGCAAATCCTTCTACATGCTCTTTTTCTCTATTTAATAAGCTTTCAGGAATGAATAAAGGCATATATAGATTTCTATGTCCTGTTTCTTTAAACATACCATCTAATGTTTTTTGAATATTTTCCCATATAGCATATCCATTGGGCTCTATAATCACACATCCTTTTACAGATGAGTAAGTAGCAAGCTTAGCAGCTCTTACAATATCATCATACCATTTTGCAAAATCTACATCTCTTGGTGTGATCGCTTTGTTTTTCATGTTATATATCATTCCTTTCGATAATTTAATACATGGATTATATACCAAAAACTCGAAAATATCAACAATTTAGCTGAAAACTTCCCATATATTACATTTGAATTGCATCAATTAGAGGTCTATAATTAATTTAAGAGGTGTTCGTATGAGAAATATTACAGTTACATTGATTACAAATAAGCAGAATGAAATAAAGAATTTTATTGATAGTTTTTATAATATTAATACGGATATTTCTCCAAAAACATTTAGATGGAGTGGTACTTTTGTTACTTTTATTGATACTATTGATATTTTAGCTGTATTAATTGATAATCAAGAAAAATATTGTATTGAGCCATTTGTCGAGCTTGCAAAAGGCACTACAATTAAGATTACCGCTTCCAACCTAGAAACATATATAAAATATGCAATTAATCAATACATACAAAAAAATCGGCTTTTAACAGCCGATTTTCATTTTTTTTAAAATTCTGTTTTCTTTCCTCTTGTCATTAAGTTAAGTGTAGCTTCTTTAACACTCTTGTTATTGTGTAAGATATCATATATTTCAGTGATTATTGGTGCATATATATCATATTTTTTAACTAAGACATATGCTCCTTCAACTGCATTAACACCTTCAACAACCATTCCAACTTGTTTTTTTGCTTCTTCAAGTGTTAAACCTTGACCAAGTAAAATTCCACATTTTCTATTTCTACTATGTACACTTGAACAAGTAACGAACAAATCACCAAGCCCAGTTAATCCATAGAATGTTTGCATATCTGCACCAACGGCAGTTCCGATTCTTGATATCTCAAGTAGGCCTCTAGTAATAAGTGCAGCAAGTGCATTATCGCCAAAGCCAAGACCATGTGCCATACCACAACATAATGCGATTATATTCTTTAATGAGCCACCAAGCTCTACTCCAAGAATATCTGTGTTTGTATATACTCTAAAATGTTCGCACATGAAAGTATCTTGTAACATAGTAAGTAATTCTTCATCTTTTGATGCTATTACAACAGCAGTTGGAAGTAATTTTATAACTTCTTCTGCGTGGCTTGGGCCAGATAAAGCAGCAACCTTATTATTTGGATATATCTCCTCTATTACTTCAGTGAAAACCTTTTGAGTATCAGGTTCCATTCCTTTAGAACATAGTAAAAATACTTGATTATCTTTTACAAAAGGTTTCATACTATTTAATGTGGAACGAATTGCCATAGATGGAGTAACTATTAAAATTATTTCAGTATCTTTTATTGCTTCTTCCAAAGAAGTATAACAAGGTAAATTGTCTGGCAATGTATGTTCAGGTAAGAACTTACATTTTTTCTCATTATTAATCATATCTGCTTCTTCTTGGCTGTATGACCAAATTTTAACGTCATGTCCATTGTTATTTAATAAATATGCTAATGCAACTCCCCAGCTTCCACTACCAATAACACTAATTTTTTTTGACATAAAATCCTCCTTACTTTAATTCTGCATTCTTTTCTGCTTTTGTTTTCCATAGTTTATTTTCTGTACCGTTATATATTCTTTTAATATTGCTTCTATGTCTTATAAGAGCCATTGCGGCAATTATTATTGAAAAACCTAAATAAATCCATTTGTTTGTAAATGCTTCACCTTGAATTAATACTAATACTGGATATAAAATTGCTGCTGCAATAGATCCAACAGAAACCATTCTAGTAACAATCATTAATACTAATGCAAATACTAAACAAACAAGTCCAAGTTGCCATTCAACTGTAAGTAAAACGCCAAGCGATGTTGCAATTCCTTTTCCACCTTTAAATCCATAATAGATAGGAAAATTATGGCCAAGAATTACTCCAATACTAGATAATGCAATTGCTAAATCATTATATGGTATTGTTGTACCTTCAACTTGTCCAATTGATATAAGCCATTTGCCTACGAAAATAGCTATAACTGCTTTTAATACATCAAAAATTAATACTATTATTGCTGGTAATTTGCCAAGTGTACGAAGTGTATTAGTTGTTCCTGCGTTACCACTTCCATGTTCTCTGATATCACCTTTGCCCATTAATTTTGATAAAATAATTGATAAATTAATACTTCCTATTAAATATGCAGCAATAGTTATTACGATTAATTGCCATGCCATAAAATCACCCTCCTAAATATTATACAGTTATTATAATATAACAATAAAGGAAATGCAACGAATAGTGAAAAGTGAAGAGTGAAGAGTAAATGAAAAGAGATAATAAACTGAACCATCCGTTCAATTTATTATCTCTTTTTTTATACTAGCTTGTCTTCTTTCTTTTTCTCTCTTATCATAATTCGCACAGGAGTGCCTTTAAATCCAAAATTCTTTCTAAGTTGATTCTCTATATACCTTTGATAAGAAAAATGGAATAATTTCGCATTATTACAGAATACGACGAATGTAGGTGGTCTTGTAGAAGCTTGAGTTGCATAATATATTTTCAATCTTCTACCTTTATCACTTGGTGGTTGCACCAATGTAACTGCTTCGTTCATAACGTTATTAAGCATACCAGTTGTAATACGCATAGCATTTTGCTCATTTACTTCGTTAATTAGTGGGAATAATTTATCTATTCTTTGGCCGGTTTTGGCTGATACAAATAAAATTGGTGCATATGTTAGATACGCAAGTTTTGTATAAACCTCTTTAGTATATTTTTCTAAAGAACCAGTTTCCTTATCTTCTATAGCATCCCATTTATTAACTAAAATTATAACACCTTTACCAGCTTCATGTGCTTCTCCAGCTATTTTAGCATCTTGGTCGGTTACGCCTTGTGTAGCATCGATAACTAAAACACAAACATCGGCTTTTTCAATTGCAGCAAGTGCTCTTATTATACTATATTTTTCAATTTCTTCTTCGATTTTACTTTTTCTACGAATTCCAGCTGTATCTACAAATATATATTTACCATGTTTATTTTCAAACTTAGAGTCAATTGCATCTCTTGTAGTTCCTGCGATATTAGAAACAATAAGTCTTTCTTCTCCAAGAATTTTATTAATAAGTGAAGATTTTCCAGCATTAGGTTTTCCGATTACAGCAACATGAACGTATTCACTATCTTCTTCATTATCTATTTCTTCTGGGAATTTTTCATATATTGCATCTAGAACTTCACCAGTTCCAAGTTTGTTAAGTGATGAAACTGGAAGCGGGTCCCCAAGTCCTAGATTGTAGAATTCATACAATTCAGCAGGTGTTTCACCAATTCTATCAGCTTTGTTACAAACTAGAACTATTGGTTTTTTAGTTCTTCTAAGCATTGTAGCTACTTCGTAGTCAGAAGCGGTAACCCCTTGCTTGATATCCGTTAAAAAGATAATAACATCAGCCATTTCCATAGCGATTTCAGCTTGTCTTTTCATTTGAACAAGAATTTCATCATCAGATTTAGGTTCAATACCACCAGTATCAATTAAAGTGAATTTTTTACCTCTCCACTCTGTATCAGCATAAATTCTATCTCTAGTAACACCAGGAGTATCTTGTACAATAGAAATTCTTTCTCCAACTATATAATTAAAAAATGTAGATTTTCCTACATTTGGTCTTCCAATTAAAGCAACTATTGGTTTTGCCATTTTTTTCACCTCGATACCTATTTTACATAAAAAAGTGCAGAATGTCAATCAAATTTTAGAGTATGTCTGTAACATATTACCGTACGTATCAAAGCTTCCGAAGGAAGCTTTTTTCCAGGGCGAAAAAACGGTTTAGCCCGCGCAGCGGCGCCCTGGGAAAACGAACTGCGTTATATCAATTTGCTATGTTGCTGACATTTCCGGTGTATAAAAAAGTGCCCGCCATGACCTGGCGGGCGAAGAAAAATTACGCAGTGGCGGCTTCGACTTCCGCACGCAGCGCATCGTTGTCAAAATGAATTTCATTGAGAGAAACAGCCCTCTTCAGGACAGCTTCCAGCGAATTCTGCAACTTAATAAACGGTACGAGCAACAGAGACTCGTTCATCTGATACTTTGCAATCTTTGCGGGATCGTCAGAATCCCACCAGGATACCTTGCCGTACTTGTCCATCACTGCGAGATAGGATTCTTCCTTTTCAGCAGGGACCTGCAGCACATTCCTGACATAATTCCGACGGATAACCAGCATACGATCGACCATGATGATGTACCTCCTAAAGTTTTATAGGTTTACATAGTATATCATGTTTGTTCTAATTTGTCAAAGAAATTTAGTTATTTTGTGTAAAAAGATTTTTTACAGTTGCAACTTCTTCTGGTGTAGCCATTTCCGCTGGTTGATAATATCCTTTTGATTGAGCTACCTTATATAAGTCGTATTGGAATGTTTCACAGCTATTTCTTATGTCTTGAATAGTCTTTCTAAATTCTGGGCAAGAAGCTTGCGCAATTACTCCTGCATAAGTTCCTAAACTACTATTTACTTGTGATAAAACATCATTTACCATATATTTTTCTAGCATACTTATCCTCCTTTAGTTAATTGTTAAAAAACTCATTAATTTTTGTTTTGTGTTTAATGCATCTTGCGCAGATTTTTCAAACATTTGTTTAATTTGTGGATCCGTACAAGTATTTGCATAGTTTGTTAATTTTTGATAAGAAGTCTCATGTGCTCCTACCAAATGTCTTACATTTTGTAATTCTACTTCATTTAACTTTGGCATAATATTACCTCCTTATATATTTTCTTATAGTAGTATTACCTAAAATTTGGTAGTTATTCATTATCAATAATATTTTATGGTGATATAAAAAAGATGACCGCTTTGACTTAAGTGGTCATCCTCTCTTTTAAACTCTTATCCTTACATTGCATTCAGCACTTACTTTTTCGATAATCTTATTAAATAATGATAATACTTCTTCATCACTTAATGTTTTTTCTTTATCGTTGAATGTTAATTTGTATGCTATAGATTTTTCATCTTCTTTTACGTTTTCACCAGTGTATACATCAAATACTTCTATGTTAGTTAATAGTTTTCCGCCAGCTTTTTTGATAGCTGCTTCTACTACTTCTGATCTCATTTCTTTATTCATTACGAATGCTACGTCTTTTACAACACTTGGGAATTTAGAAATTTCTTTATATTTCATTTTCTTTGAGTTATTGGTATCTGCTAATAATTTTTCAAGATTTACTTCTAAAACATAAATATTATCTTTAGAAACGTTAGGATGAATTTTTCCTATTATTCCTACTTTTTCACCAGCAAGCATTATGCTAGCAGATTGGCCTGGATGAAGTTCTACAGGAAGATCTTCAATAGCCAATTTGTATTCACCAGCAAATCCTAAATGATCTAACATTTCTTCCATTACACCTTTTATAGTGTAGAAATTTACTTGTTCTTTATCAATACCAACAACATAGTTTCCTGTCATTAATGCAGCCAAATTTAATTGTTCTCCATATTTTCCATCTTTCTTATAGAAGCTCTTTCCTATTTCAAATATAGAAATATCTTTTTGATTACGAGCCTTATTATATTCGTAAATCATTTTTAGTGATGGAATTAAACTATATCTTAATGCATTTCTTTCTTCTGTCATTGGATCTAATATTTTTACTGTATCAAATTCATCAGTTGTATATTTATGAACCTCTCTTTCTGGAATTAAAGCATAGCTTAATGTTTCATTAAGACCAAGTTCAACCATTTTGTTTCTAACACTTCTTTTGGCCTTATCATAGCTTCCTGTTTTTAAAGGTAAAACAATTGGTTTAGCAACTATTTTATCCATACCATATATACGGCCAACTTCTTCGATTAAGTCTTCTTTTATAGATATATCTAATCTTCTAGAAGGCACAAGAACAGTCAAAATGTTTTCATTAACTCTAGTTTCAAATCCAAGTCTTTTGAATATTCCAATAACTTCTTCTCTAGGGATTTCAATTCCTAAGACTTGATTTATTTTTTCAAATGTTACATCAATTTCTTTGTCTTCTTTATTAGTTTTGTCATGAACAATTAGTCCACTAACTATTTCTGCGCCTGCAAGTTTTTCAAGCAAGTTACAACTTCTCTCGATTGCCATATATGTTCTCTTTGGATCTAATCCTTTTTCGAATCTGTTACTTGCTTCGCTTCTTAATACTTTTTTAGAAGTTAAACGAATTTTAACTGCATCGAATATAGCAGATTCAATTAAGATATTTTTTGTATCTTCAGTAACTTCAGTTGAGAAACCACCCATTACACCAGCAAGACCAATAGCTTCTGTTTTATTAGCAATTACGATATCACTTTCGCTTAATATTCTTTCTTGTTCATCAAGAGTCATTAACTTTTCATCATTATTTGCATGTCTTACAACAATTGTATCTCCTAATTTATCTGCATCATAGAAATGAAGTGGTTGACCAACTTCAAGCATTACATAGTTACTTATATCTACAACATTATTAATTGGTCTAATACCAGAAGCTATAAGTCTATTTCTTAACCATTCTGGACTCTCTTTTATCACAACATTGTTTACTCTTTTTGCTAAGAATAGTGGGCAATCTTCTGTTTTGATATCTAGATTAAATTTACCATCAATATTTTCTGAAGATTCTGTATATGATAAATCAATAGGTTTTACTTCTTTATCATATATTGCTCCAATTTCATGAGCCATACCCAAAATACTAAGCAAGTCTCCTCTATTTGCAGTAAGTTCGAAATCAATTACTTCGTCATCTAACTGTAAATATTTAACTGGATCTTCACCTGGAACTGCGTCTTCGCCAAGTTCGATAATTCCTTCTACATCTTTTGGTCTTAAGTATTTATGTTCTATACCTAATTCTTCTAAAGAGCACATCATACCATATGATTCTACTCCTCTTATTTTACTGGCTTTTATTTTGAAATCTCCTGGTAGAACTGCACCTACTAAAGCAACAACTACTTTTATACCAACCCTTGCATTAGGCGCACCACAAACGATTTGAAGTGTTTCTTTTCCAACATTTACTTTACATACATGTAAATGATCAGAGTCAGGATGCATCTCGCATTCTAATATTTCACCAATTACTAAGTTAGTAGCATTTATTAATTTTTCAGCACTATCGTATTCATTACCAACGTTAGTCATATCGTCAGCAAGTGTTTTATAATCAACTGGAATATCTATATAGTCTTTTACAAAATTAGTACTTAATTTCATTTTCCTCATCCTTTCTGTCAAATTGTTCTAAGAAACGAATATCGTTTGTATATAAAAGTCTTATATCTGTGATTGCGTATTTAAACATTGCAAGTCTATCAAGACCTGTACCGAATGCAAATCCAGTATATTTGTCTGGGTCATATCCGCTCATTTTAAGTACATTTGGATGTACCATACCTGCACCTAAAAGTTCAATCCAACCAGTTTGTTTACAAAGATTACATCCTTTACCACCACATTTGAAGCAAGTAACGTCAACTTCACAAGAAGGTTCTGTGAATGGGAAATAACTTGGTCTGAATCTTATTTGTGTATTTTCACCTAATAATTTTTTAGCTAAAATTTCAAGTGTTCTCTTTAAATCAGCAAGTGATACATTTTCATCAATAACTAATCCTTCAACTTGTGCGAATTGATGAGAGTGTGTAGCATCATCATCTCTACGATAAGTTTTACCAGGACAGATAATTCTGATTGGTGATTTTTCTTTGTTGGCTTGCATTACTCTTGATTGAGAAGCAGATGTTTGTGTTCTAAGCAAATATTCATCATCAATATAGAATGTGTCTTGTGCATCTCTTGCAGGATGACCAACGTAGTAATTTAAAAGTCTGAAGCAATGTTCATCATCTTCAAGTTCTGGACCGTCGTAAACGTCATATCCCATTGATACGAATAAGTCCTCTACTTCTTCTATAATTCTATTTAATGGATGTTTAGATCCTCTTTTAATTTTTTTACTTGGAAGTGAAATATCAATAGTATCTTTCTTTAATTTTTCATTTACAATTTCTTCTTGAATTTTTGTTTGTGTAGCTGTAAACAAATCATTAAATAGTACCCTAACTGAATTTACTATCATTCCGTATTCTTTCTTTTCTTCAGGAGCTACATCTTTAATGCCGTTATTAAGTTCAGTAATTAGTCCTTTCTTACCCATATACATGGCTTTTAGATCATTAAGTTCTTGCATAGTTTTAATCTCTGCAAACTTTTGAGTTATCTCTTGTTTTAATTGTTCGATTTTCTCTTGCATCTGAAAAATCATTCCTTTCTTTATATAAATTATTATCTTGTTACTAATTCTTGTTCTCAAACCAAAATTGTTTATTCTCACTAAAACTCATCTTGCTACAACTTCTAACAAAAATATTTAGCTCGCTACGTGATACGCAAGCGTTTAAAACTGCGCTCGCTACATTTTTGAAGAATTTGTATACTACGCTTCGTAAATCGTTCGAACAAAAAATTTTGTTTTGAGAATATGTTCCTAATACACCAATAAATTGATTATCATTCCAAATTACTGTAACGCAGTTCGCTAAATCATAGTGAATAACGAATAACTAATAGTGAATAGTAATGGCTATTCGGATAATTATTAACTATTCACTCTTCACCATTCACTATTCACTATAAAAAATGTCCCTGACATTTTTTATACAATGCCAGGGACGAAAATTCTAATTATTTCCGCGGTACCACCCGTGTTCTAATCACAAAGATTAGCTCTCAAAATAGATTAACGCTCTAATCACGTGATAACTCCAATAGCGAAATTCATTTATATACAGAGCTTAGAGAAACTTTCAGTCGGTGATTTCTCCTTCCTACAAGATACATATAAACTACTAAAAATACCTTCATCGTCACCAATGGATATATATTACTCCTTTTTTTGAGAAAAGTCAAGGTTATGTCCGTATAAAAATATACTCTGTGTGAACTTTTGTGTCCGACGTAAAGTGTACGCTGGGTGAATTTTTCTGTCGGACATAAATCTTTCGCTAGGAATCATTTTTCAACGGACACAAAAAAGTCGGCATATGGCCGACTTAAGTAATTAGTCTGTGTATTCATCAGTACGTTTTATTACATGAATAACATTTTCATTTTTCATAGGACAATCTGTGCTAACAACGCAGTCTAAGCAATCATCAGGTGTATGGTAGCATTTCTTCTCTTCTTGTTTGTTTTTATTAGGCTTAATACGTTCAATAAGCATTTGAATGCCAGGATTGTAATAAAGCATAATTAGTAAAATGATAACAAGAAGGATAATAGCAACGTCCACAAAAACACCTCCAGTTTATAGTGTTTTTTATGAGTGAAAAAGTATGATTATTATATCACAAAAGGCTTGAAAATCAAGAAAAACTTATCGACAAAAAAGCACGAAATTTACTTTTCACTATTCACTATTAGCTATTCACTTTTGCTTGCAAAAAAAAGGGAGGCCCCGGATTTTACTCCGGGGACCTCCGCCCTATTTTTAAGGTGCCATAGGGGGCACCACCGCGACCAGCCCCTTGTACTGGTCCTGGTATTCCGCCAGTTTGGTAGCCGTGTTGCGCTGCCAGCGGGCGCGTTCCTTGGTTTTCTTTGCCGTGTTTTCGACGTCAGCGGCAAAGGCCTCTACCTCGTTGCAAAGGAGCTCGAACGCTTCTGCGACGCCAACCTTGCCCAGGGCGGCAGTAGCAACCGCAGCCTCAGCTTCTTCGCTGTCCAGGAACTTGACGAAATCTTCAATTTCCTTTTCAAGCTTGAGCCACGGCTTTTTCTTCAGTTGCGCCTCTTTGAGCTTTTCGCCGATGCCCTTGAAAAGGTCAGTGCAGTTGGAGATAATCGCCGGTACAGAGCCTACCAGGGCAAAGGCGGCAACAATGAATCCCCAGAAATTCTGGGTCTGGGTCTGCACGTTGGTGAAAACCTTCAGGGCCATGATGGCCAGAACGAAAGTGATAATGGGGTTCAGAACAGAAAGGGTCTTCTTCATGATGTTTCCTCCTTGTATCGGATGTTATTTTGGTTTACCATGCGTGCCGGGATAGGGCCCTCACAATTTCACGCGTAATCGTGAGGCAATAAATAAGTATAACATAAATATGTCGAACAGGCGCGAAGAGCGCCTGGAAATTTGGATAAAAGTTCTAAGACAATATTATTTTACCATATTTATGTAAATTAGTCAATGTTTTTCAATATTATGTATAGTATTTGTAAAATTTTATATATTTAAATAATAAAAAGCCGCCGGTATTCTACCGGCGGTCATGGAATCGATTACTTTTCAGTTTCATCTTCAGATTCAGAAGATTCTTCAGTATCCTCTTCTACTGCATCAGGGTCGCACTCACTAACACACTCATCGCAGCAAGGACAATCACATACATCATCTTCTACTTCATCTTCGCACTCACATTCACATTCACAGCAATCGCAAGCTTCGCAATTACACTCACAGTCCTTATCAAGGCCAAGTTTCTTGTCGATCCACTTTTCAGCCTTGTCAAGAGCAGCTTCACCAAAAATAAGTTCAAACAGTGCAACAATGATGCCAAGTGCAATAACCGCACCGATAATCCAGAAAAGACCAATCTCAATGATGTAAAACACTGCGGACAGGATATTCCGTCCAAAGAAGAAATGGACTACGCCGATGAGCAGGCACAGAAGGGTAAACGCAAGGGCCTTTTGACGAGACTTAGACATAGCAGGATTCCTCCTTAAATTTATTTGCCTGTCGATTATATCATAATTATGTCACTTTTGCAATAGAAAATTTATATAAAAAAGCCGCCAGCTATTGCTGGCGGCGGAAGATATTTTACATATCATTCCTGTCATTTCTCATAATCAAGGATTCAAATAACTCTTTCGCAGTCTTGCTCTTAGAAAAACTCATATATGCAACAAAGATAAAAGCAAGTATGATCGTTCCGCCAATTACCCAATAAAGCACATATTTTAGAGCCACCAAAGCAAGTTCTCCAATCATCAAAACGAATTCAATTAGGGTTTCACCAAAGAAGAAGAATATAACGCCAATCAAAAGAATTCCCAAAAGTGCCAATAATCCAATCAACATCCGATCCTTGTTAGTCAACATAGGTATCCCTCCGTTTTTCAAGTCAGGTCCAAATAAAATTATAACATATTTATGTTAACAATGCAATATTTTTTCTATAAAATCGGTACCCTCCCAAGAAGTTATTATAGTTTTTATATTTAATTCTTTCTCCAGTTCTTTTAATTCCATATCGTCTAAGAAAATATCTTCATCATCTTTTAGCATACTACTAGACAATATTAGTTTCTCGCCTAATTCTTTACCTTTTAGTTGCTTTACTATATCTCCACCAGTCAATAGCCCTGTAACAGTTATTAATGGGCCAAAGAATGTATTTTCTATTGAATAAACGTTTATTTTTAAACCTTCTACTTTTTTTTCAAGTCTTGTAACTAATCTTTTTATAAAATTATATGCAAGTTTTCCTGTAACTATAGAAACGGTTTTATTTATTTTTGTTTCTTCTATTTTTTTAATATTTAGGTCAAATTCATGTTTGAATTTTGCAAGCATACCAATACCATCTTCGAGTTGCGGAAAATCTTCATAACTTTTATAACTTGGTATTCTTCTATTTGCTAATACATAGAATTCATCTGCTACGAATACTACATTAGAGCCAACTTTTGCTTTGAATTTCTTTTGCCATGCTTCAACCTGGTCAATTACAACAGCTGCTGTATTCTTATTAAATGTAGTAAGTGGATATAATCCTTCTCTATATTTTGTAAGTCCGACAGGAACGATTGCTATGCATTGCAAATATGGAAAGAATTTAGATAAGTCTTTTATTGTTTTATCTAGTATTTTTCCATCATTTATTCCAGGACATAGAACTATTTGTGCATTTACGCTTATTCCATGGTCAACTAAATATTTGATGTAATCCATTATTTTATCTGCATTATTATTATTAAGCATCATTTTTCTAGTTTCACCATCAGTTGCGTGAACAGATATATTTATAGGGCTTAGATGATATTTAATTATTCTATCTAGATCTTTATATCCAGAATTAGTCAATGTAACATAGTTACCTGTTATAAAAGATAATCTAAAATCGTCATCTTTAAATACTAATGTATCTCTTACATTTTTAGGTAATTGATCCATAAAGCAAAAGATGCACTTATTTGCGCAACTTCTAGGTTTTTCGATTAATTGCTCTTCAAAAACTATTCCCAAATCTTCATTATCTTCTTTTTCAATTTCTAAATCCCACTCTTCACCATTTGTTTTTTCAATTGTTACAACAATTTCTTCGTCAAATATTTGGAATTTATAGTCTAGAATATCTTTTATTTCTTCACCATTTACAGATAACAAGAAATCTCCTGCTTCAATTTCCATTTCTTCAGCGATACTACCGGGTAGAACATTTTTTATTGGTATTTTTTTCATAGTTTCTCCTTGTAAATTATAATTTGATTTTCATAGCAAATTACTCTAACGCAGTTCGTTTTCCCAGGGCGCCGCTGCGCGGGCGAAACCGTTTTTTCGCCCTGGAAAAAAGCTTCCTGCGGAAGCTGAAATACGCACATATATATGGTGTTCATATATATAAAAAAAAGCAACTAATTATTTAGCTGCTTTTTCTTTTTTTGCTATAACTTCTTTTCCGTCATAATATCCGCAATTTTTACAAATTCTATGTGGTTCAACAGCTTCATGACAGTGTGAACATTCAACAACATTTGCTGCTTCTATTTTCCATGTTGATCTTCTTAAACCTGTTCTAGCTTTTGACCATCTTCTTTTTGGTTGTGCCATTTCTATATTCCCTCCCTTTATGCCGTCTAATTCTTATATATAAACGATTCTTGTGAATCAACTTTAGTCGGACATGTAAAATTATATACTGGTTTTTCTATTTTGTCAAGTTTATTTGTTAGTCTAATGGATAAAATTTAACAGTAGCTTCTGGTATATCGCCAACATATTTTGGTTTTTCTACTTTTAAATCGAAAGTAGCTATTGTTTTGTAGGGCATTGTTTGACCTAAAATTGGTGATTCTACAGGTGCTGATATACCTAAAGTTTTCTTTTTAGTAAATGAAATTGGTAAACTAAATTTTTCAAAAAGACCCATAAATATTTCCCCTTTTTCTTTTGTACTACAGATATTTTATACTTTTTCGTTACATAATGCAATAGTTAAATTATTTTAATTTTTCGACTATTTCTTTATATTTATTTCCTCTTTCTTCGAAGTTCTTAAACATATCAAAACTTGCACTTGCTGGTGAGAAAAACACTGTGTCGCCTTCTACTGCATATTTTTGTGCTGCTAATATTGCTTCTTCTAGGCTTTCACATTCAACAAGAGGTAATTCTATATTGTCTCCTCTGTTTTCAATTTCAGCTAATGTAGCATTTTTTATTTTTTCTTTAGTTTGACCTAATAATATTAGTATTTTTACATGGTCTAATATGTATTTGCCCATTTCTGCATAATCTAGGTGTTTGTCATAGCCACCTGCTATTAGTATAACTTTCTTTTTGAAGCTTACAAGACCAGCAATTGTTCTTGTAGGACTGCTTCCAATTGAGTCATTATACCATTTTACACCATTTAATTCTCTTACGAATTCGTTTCTATGTTCTACACCTTTAAAAGTAGTTAATACTTTTATAATTGATTCTGTTTTTACTAAGTCTTGAACTGCAGCTATTGCTGTACATGCATTTTCAACATTGTGTCTTCCTAAAAGTAATATATCATCTGCATCTATAATTTGCGTTCTAACCTTCGAAACACATGTTTTTATTATATTTTGGTCTAATACAACACCATTATCTAATCTTGTATATGTACTGAAAAATCTAACGTTTCCTTTTGATGTATCAGCAAATTCCCTTGTTATTTCATTATCGTAGTTTATTACCAACAGGTCATCTCTTGTTTGATGTAAATATATATTTCTTTTTGAATCAATATATTCTTGATAGTCTTTATGTATATCCAAATGATTTGGTGATATATTTGTTACAACTGAAATATTGGGACTTTTCTTTAATGTCATTAATTGAAAACTGCTTAATTCCAAAACTACTATATCTTCGGGTTTCATTTCATCTATTCTAGAGAATAATGGAATTCCTATATTTCCGCCTAAATAGCAATTATAACCTTCTTCTTGTAACATTTTGTATATTAGTGTTGTTGTAGTTGTCTTTCCATCGCTTCCAGTAACACCAATTATTTTACCCGGACATAAGTCAATAAGCATTTCTATTTCAGATGTAAGGATTGCCCCTCTATCTAATTCTTTTTCGATTGCTGGAGTATCAGGTCTCATACTTGGTGATCTAAAGATTATGTCATACCCAACCAAATTATCTAAATAGTTTTCTCCAAGCGAAAAACGAACACCTTGAAGCATGTATTCTTCGCATATAGCGTTATCTAATTCTTCTTCAGTTTTTCTATCGAAAACAGTTATATTTGCATCTAATTTCATTAAGTATTGGATTAATGGCGTATTGCTAATGCCCATTCCCATAACTGCTACGTTTCTTCCTTTGATATATCTTTTAAATTCTTCAAGATTTTCGTTTACGTACATAATTAATTCACCTTTCTTAAATTAATCACCTAGACAAATTCCAACTCTACGAGCTGTTTTCACATAGTCACCTTCTAAATCTAATAATTTTAAATTTGAAGATTTAGAGCCTATTTCTGTATCTCGTCCTGCAACATCATCTAATGAAACGTCTGTAATTTTTCCATTTAGTAATGTAACCATTCTACCAAATTTTTCATCAATTGCAAGTTGCATTGCGGCCGATCCATATTCAGTAGACAAAATTCTGTCGTATGGACAAGTGTTTCCACCTCTTTGCAAATATCCAAGATTTGTGGCTCTTGCTTCTTGTCCTGTCAATTTTTCTATTTCTTTTGCAACATATTCACCAGCACCGCCAAGTTTTATAGAATCAAGACCCGTGCCACTATTTTCAATACTTCTTACTGAAATATCTCCTTCTTTAGGTTTTGCACCTTCTGCAACAACTATTATACTGAATTTTTTACCCATATTTCTTCTTTGTTCAATCTTTTTAACTACAGAATTAATATCATATGGAATTTCAGGTACTAGTACTGTATCTGCACCGCCAGCGATACCTGCAGCTAATGCAATCCAACCAGCATAGCGTCCCATAACTTCTAAAACCATAATTCTTCCATGTGCTTCAGCAGTTGTATGCAATCTGTCAATTGCTTCTGTTGCAACTCCAACAGCTGTATTAAATCCAAATGTCATATCTGTATATGGAACGTCATTATCTATAGTTTTCGGTACACCTATTATATTTAATCCTCTTCTAGTAAAGTCACGAGCAGATTTTAATGAACCGTCACCACCAATTACTATTAATGCATCAAAACCATCTCTACGCAATCTATCGGCTACTTCAAATGATTTATCTACATATGCAACACTTCCATCAGGAGCTTTTTCAGGCAGTGCAAATATATTTGTTTTGTTATTCGAGCCTAATATTGTTCCACCCAAATGAACAATTCCAGATGTAACGTATGAATCTAGCTTAATATATTGATTTTCATATAATCCTTTATAACCTTGTAAAAAACCATATGTTTCTACGTTATTATACTCTGCAGTTTTTACAATTCCTCTAATAACAGCATTTAATCCTGGACAATCCCCACCAGCTGTAAGTATACCAACTTTTTTTATCATGTGTATTCCTCCTTATATTCTTTTGTTTTTAATTATCCCAAACTAACCCTGAATAGTCTTCATTGTTTTCTTCATCTTCTTCATCATATTCTTGGTTTTCATCCACTTCGTCATCTCTATATGATGGTAAATATGGATTATAAATCCAATTTCCATCTTCATCTATAGGACAATAGTGATCTTCAAAATCACAATATGTATGAGGAATTTCATATATATAGTCTTCAGGCTCTTTCACTGGTTGACCTTCTTCATATTTTCGATCTAATCTAACCAATTGAATTGTTCCAACTAAATCTTCACATACTGGATTTGCTAACTTAAATGTATCTGGACAAACTTCGTAGTATACATGTGTTGAACATGTTTCTGTAGGTATTGTTCCGTTTTTTGAATTAAAATATTCAGTATATACTCTACTTCCGCGCTTGTCGTTTTTACATAGCTCTGTTGGAAGCAATCCTGAGTCTTTGCATACCTCAACTTCAACAACATTTGCTGGTTTTATAAATTTTGCTGGAGCTAAATTCTCATGTACCTTTGCCATAGCCGCTTTCCATAATTTAGCTGATGGATTACCGTTTGTATTTAATTCTTTTTGTATGTCATAACCTACCCAAACAGAACCAACATAGTATGGCGTAAAAGCTGTAAACCATCTATCTTTTGAATCACTTGTAGTTCCTGTTTTTCCTGCTGTATCAATATTTTTTATTTTAGCTGATAGAGCAGTTCCTTCGCTTCCAGTTGTTACATCCATCATCATATCTGTTAAAATAAATGCATTTTCCTTAGACATTACTTCTCTAACTTCGCTTCTAGTTTCTAATATTGTTTCACCTGTACGGCTAACTACTTTTGTATACATCTTAGGTTCAATATAAATTCCAGAATTACCTATTGTTCCATATGCAGCTGCAAGTTCTAATGGAGAAACGCCTTTTGTTAATCCTCCAAGAGATAAGGCTGCTGGATATCTATCGTTACTTGTTAATGTTGATATGCCTAAATTCTTTAAAAACTCGTACGAATAATCTGAATCAATTTCATTCACCTTATAAAAAGCTTTAACGGCAACAATATTCATTGAGATTTCGATACCTTTTCTTATATTGCTCAAACCTCTATATCTAAAGTCATAATTTTTAGGTGTCCATACGTTTTTGCCAACTTTATATGTAACTGGTATATCATCGAAAACAGTAGCAGCGGTTAATGTTTTATTTTCTAGACCTGCACCATATACGGCTAATGGTTTTATGTTAGACCCTGGTGCTCTTGTTATTTGTGTAGCCCTGTTTAAACCTCTTAAAGTTGTTTTTTCGCCAGCTCCACCAACTAGTCCAACTACGTTTCCTTTTTTGTAGTCTATAATTACCATTGCTGCTTGTAAGTCTGGATCATATTCACCATTCTTACGTTGGAAATATTGCTCATCAGCAAAAACATCTTCTAATGATTTTTGAATTTTTGGATCAACTGTTGTATAAATTCTTAAGCCATCGTTATAAACCATTTTTTGTGCCATAACTCGTGTAATTCCTCTAGATTCTTGTAAATCTGTAATTACATCTTCAATTACAGCGTCAACAAAATATGAATTACTTGATGCTAGTTCAACAGAACCTTTTGAATATACTAGTTCCTGGTTAATAGCTTCTGTGTATTCTGCATCATCAATATACTTAAGCTCTTTCATTTTTTCTAATACTAATTCCTGTCTAGCTTTAGCTTTTTCAGGATAATTATATGGATTTTTACCTTCTGGCGCTTGAGCTAAGCCAGCTATTAATGCACATTCAGCAATTGTTAAATCAGCTACATCTTTGTCAAAATATGTATGAGCAGCAGCTTGCACACCATAAGATCCTTCTCCTAGATATATTAAATTCATATATAATTCTATAATTTGATCTTTTGAAAGTTCATTTTCAAGTTGGATAGCACGAATAATCTCTTTTACTTTTCTAGTTGCAGTTCTATCTTCTTCACCAGTAACTTTTTTGACTACTTGTTGTGTTATTGTACTACCACCATAACTGGCTTTTCCAAATCCCAATTTACTAAGTACATATTTACCAGTTGCACCTAATGTTCTTTTTAAGTCTATACCGAAGTGTGTATCAAATCTTTCGTCTTCTATGGCAATAAAGGCTTTAGGTAAATATGGAGAAACTTGCTCTATTGTTGCGTATGTTCTATTTTCTCCGCCATTAACTCTAGTATATTCATTACCATCTTTGTCGTATATGAAAGTAGTAAAGTTATTTATTGTGTATTCATCTTTTGTTAATGCACCAGCTCCATTTGCAATTGAATAATATAATCCAACAAAAAGACCAACCATCATTAATATTCCAATTAAAAATGTAATTAGAAATACTTTCAAAAGAGTTTTAAAAAACTTTCTATTTTTCTTCTTCTTTTTATTTTTTGGCATTTGTTCGCCCCCCTAAATATTCACATCAATTATATATGAAAAGTATTGAAATGTAAATATAAAACTAGCTAAAGTAATACCCAAAAAACGTTTCTTATAGAAAAATTAGATAAAATCTTCTAATATCTCTTCATAGCTCGTAACTAGCTTTGCACCTTGCTTTATAAGTTCATTTGTGCCACTACTATTTTTAGAATTTATGTTTCCGGGAATTGAATATACATTTCTTCCTTGTTCTAATGCAAAATCAACTGTTATCATACTTCCGCTCTTATTAGTTGCTTCTACAACCAATACTCCTTTTGACAAACCACTAATAATTCTGTTTCTTGCTGGGAAATTCCTCGCTTCTGGCTTTGTTCCTACAATATATTCAGAAATAACAAGTCCATTTTCTGTAATGTTTTTGTATATTTCGATATTCTCTACTGGATATGGTATATCAACACCACATCCCAGAACAGCTATTGTCTTTCCATTCGCCAATAATGCACCGGTATGTGCACTAGCATCAATTCCTTTAGCAAGTCCACTTACAATTAATATATTTTCTTTAGCCAATTTATATGCTATTTCTTTTGACATCAAATTTCCATATGATGTTGCAGACCTACACCCAACGATAGCAAACTTTTCATTACTCAATAAACTTATATCTCCTTTACAAAATAATGTTATTGGAGGATCATATATTTCTTTTAATAATTTAGGATAGATATCATCTGTTATATTAATTACCTGAATATTATTTTTTTTAATATATTCTTGATATTTGTTCATTAAAGAAACATTTTTACTTTTCTCAATTTCATCTGCCACCCCTTTCCTAAGTATACCCTTAGTTTCTATTTCATCAATTTTTGTATTATAAATTTTTTCTGGGGTTCCATATATTGCAAGTAGTTTTTTCTTTTGTATCGGACCTAAACCTTTTATACTTGCAAACCATATCCAATAATTCATTGTATTTTCCTTTCTAAAACAAAAGGGTATAGATTTTCATCTATACCCCCATTTTAATTATTCTGCTGTTTTTATTACATTTTCCATAAGAGTTATTATAGTCATAGGACCAACTCCGCCTGGTACCGGTGTAATATAGCTACATTTTCTTTTTACATTTTCAAAATCGACATCCCCAACGATTTTTTTCATATAAGAAACCCTATTTATTCCAACATCTATAACAACAGCTCCTTCTTTTACCATATCTGCTGTTATATAACCAGGTCTTCCAATTGCAACAACTAATATATCTGCCTCCATAGTAATTTTTTTCAAGTCTTTTGTTTTTGAATGACATACTGTAACTGTACCATTAGCATTAAGAAGAAGTTGTGCCATAGGTCTTCCTACAATATTACTTCTACCAACTACAACACAATTTTTTCCTTCAACATTTATATTATATTCAGAAAGTAATTTCATAATTCCAAGTGGTGTGCAAGGTGCATAAGTTTGCTGTCCAATTGCGAGCTTACCCACATTTAAAGGATTAAATCCATCAACATCTTTTTCAGGTGAGATTGCTTTGAATGCTTCTAAAATATTTAAATGATAAGGAATTGGACTTTGTAAAAGTATTGCTGTTGTCTCTTCATCTGCATTCAATCTATGTATAAGTCCTAATAAATCTTCTTGCTGAATATCTTCATCTAGATGATATTCTGTAAAGATTATTCCAAGTTCTTCGCACATTTTTCTTTTTAAATCTATATAAATTTTTGACGCGTCGTCTTCTCCCACTCTAATCACTGCTAAACTTGGCTTTTTAATTAATGTATTCATTTTTCTTTTTAAGTCATTTTTAATTTTTTGAGAAATTACTTTTCCATCAATAAGTATCATTTGTACACTCTCCATTTCTTATCTTAAAAAATATACTAATATAATTGTTAATCCAAGCGCAACTCTATAAATTGCAAACCATTTAAAATCGCCTTTTTTTAAATAGCTAAGTAAAAATTTTATAACTAATATTCCAACAAGAAAACTTGATATAACACCTATAGCAAATGGAATATTATAAACAAAGTCTTTTAATTTATATAATGTAGCTCCTAGTACAACAGGTGCAGATAGCATAAAAGAATATTTTGCTGCAGACTCTCTTTCGATTTTCATTGCGCGAGCTGCTGTCATTGTAACACCTGAACGTGAAACACCTGGTATGAAAGCAAGGACTTGTGACATACCTATTAAAAATGTTTCTTTAAAATTCATATCTTCATATTCGACTTTAGAATCAAATTTTTTGTCAAAGATATAAAGTAATATACCCATAATAATTAAAGCAATAGCTATTATTAATGGCTTAGTTAATAGATCTTCAAAATATTTATCTAGTATAAAGCCGATTAAAGCGCTAGGTATAGTTGCCCATACTAAATAAAAGAACATTTTACCTTCGTTATTCTTTTCTTTTTTTACTACTTGTTTATATGCGCCTACAAGTAAATTTATCCAATCCTTAAAAAAGAAAATAGCTATGGCAAGCAATGTGCCAGCATGTAGTGCAACATCAAAATATTCGGGGATATTTTCCCACTTAAATAACCATGGTAATATAAATAAATGTCCTGAACTTGATATTGGTAATAACTCAGTAAGTCCCTGCACAATTCCTAAAAATAATGCTTGTAATTCGCTCAATATAAAAGCCTCCTTTATGATTTGCCAGAAAAGCGGTCCATATAATTAAATTGTGGCCCTTCTATTTCCATTTGTTGATATTCCTCTGTTTTATAATTACTTTCACTTACTTTTTTATCTATTTCTTTTTCAAGCTTCATTTGAACTTGTGAAACCATATGTAATCCTGTAAGGTAATCTTTTATTCCCGCAAATAATGGTTCAGAATCTGCTTTATATCTATATGAAGAATCTATCTCAATTGCATATTCTAGATATGTAACAGCTTTAATTTCCTCATTATTTAATATATATACTTTTGCTAATTGATAATATGACTTTCCTGCTAAATCTTTATTATAAAGTGCTCGCTTAAACATTGTTTCAGCATCTATCAGCTCGCCTTTTAACAAATGTATTTGTCCTAAGCTAAAATATGCTTCATACAAGTCTGGGTTTAATTCGATTGCTTTTTCATAACATTCCTTAGCTTCATTAAAATCTCTAAGTTCTGTACGAACTATTCCCATGCTGTAATATAATTGGTAATTGTCAGGTTCATATCTGATAGCATCTTTATATACATTTATTGCTTCATCATATTTATTTTGAGCACACAAAACAACTGCTAATAATTCAGATGCCGGCGTATAATCTGGTTTTATTCTTAATGCATTATCAAGCATAATCTTCGCATCTGATTTTTTACCTAATTCACTAAAAATAATTCCAATTTCATAATAAGATTCATAATCCTTTCTATTTAATTCAACAGCTTTTGCAAATTTATCAAATGCTGTTCTTCTATCTCCCATAGCATTATAAATTTTACCTAGCTTTGAATAAGTTAAAGGATTTTTATCGTTTCTCTCAACTGCTTTTTTATAGCATTCAATAGCTCTATTGTATTCAATCCTTTTGGCATAAAAGTTTCCCATTTTTATATCTATAACTTCAGCAATGTCAATTTTCATATACTCTGTTGCAAATACAACCAAAGGAGCTATTATACCAAACAGTAATATGTATATTTGCACAAACATATCCATAAAAGTACTTGTAAATAATGATAGTAATTGTATAACTGTAGCAATAATTTGCAATCCAACCATTGCAAGGTATACATTACTTCGATTTTTAAAATATCTGCTTGCTATAAAAATTAATAATGCAAGACATAAAATACTATAAACTACTCTTTCTAATAACATCTTACTTTTCCCTTCAATTACTAACTTTCAAATTTCTCTTTATATGATGCTATACATCTTTTTATGCATCTTTTAGCTTCTTCAGAATCGCCTAATTGCTTTATTGCTGTATGCTTTTTCTCTAATGTTTTATAAACTTCAAAGAAGTTTGAAATTTCATTAAATGTATGCTCTGGTAGCTCTGAAATATCGTTATAACCAGACATCGATGGATCATTGCATGGAACTGCAATAACTTTTTCGTCAGATTCATCTCCATCAACCATATATAAAACACCAAGAGGTTTGCATTCTACTAGTGTCATTGGAATTATTGTTTCTTGACATAAAACCAAAACATCTAGTGGGTCATTATCCTCTGAATAAGTTCTAGGAATAAAACCATAATTTGCAGGATAATGTGTTGATGTATATAAAACTCTATCTAACTTCAATAGTCCTGTCTCTTTGTCTAATTCATATTTATTTTTTCCACCTTTTGAAATTTCAATAACTGCTGTAAATTTCTCAGGAGTTACTCTACTGTCGTTTAAATCATGCCATATATTCATATAAAATTCCCCCATGTATCATACTTATATCGCGATTTTCATTTTATATTATTAGTACTCTTTTGTCCATAGATATCTAGTAAAAAAGCGAAATTCATATTGCTAAATTAACATAAATAATGTATACTTATTACATTATGAAAAATATAATTGTTGATAATAAAAATGATGGTAAAAAAGTAGTCACTTTTTTACTAAACCAATTTAATAAATTAACTCCAGGAACAGTTCACAAAGCACTTAGAAATAAGGACATCCGAATTAATAATGTTAAAATTAATGAGAATGTTACCATCTCTTCTGGCGATACAATTACTATTTATATCAAAGATGAATTTTTAGAAGATAAATACAGTTTTGAAATAAATGAAAAAATGATTGTATATGATGATGAAAACATTGTGATAGTAAACAAACCTAAAGAAATTTCTGTTCAATCAGACAGTTCAGAGATTGGTATTGATAAGTATTTGCGTGAATATTATTCAAATGACGATATCAAGCCATGTCATAGATTGGATAGGAACACTTCTGGACTGATAATTTTTTCTAAGAACGAAACTGCAAATAGCGCTATGTTGGCTACTATAAAAGACCATGGCATAAAAAAATATTATCGTGCTTTAGTATATGGTACTCCAAAGCAAAAGACTGCAACACTTAAAGCATACTTATTTAAGGACAGTAAAAATAGTCGTGTTATTATTGCTGATACAAAGAAAAAAGGATACCAGGAAATCATAACGAAGTATCAGCTTTTAAATAAAAATGACGATGGTACTTCTCTTTTAGAAGTTGAACTTATAACTGGAAAAACCCATCAAATTCGTGCACATTTGGCCCATATTGGACTTCCTATTATCGGAGATGGCAAATATGGTATAAATAGTGTAAATAAACAATTTAAAAAGAAATATCAAGAATTAGAAAGTTATAAAATAACTTTTGAAAATGTTTCTAAGCCGTTAGATTATCTTAATGGAAAAACAGTTAAAACATAATTTAATATGAAAAAGCAGGAAGCGCATTAGCGCTTCCTGCTTTTTTATTTAATTTCTTGGCACAAAACCTTATCGCGAAGATCAAGCCCTTCAAGATCTTTATACCAAACAAGAATATAGCCTTCTTCGTTTTCATTATCATCATTTGCGCGAAGACTAAGCTCTTCAAAATAAAGACCTTCATAAAAAATACAAAAGGCACGAATACATTCATAGTTTTCTTCGTTTTCATCAATCCTAATTTCATACTCAATTGTTTCCGGTAAGCTGCTCGGAGATACGATCTGCCGGAAACACGAAAAAAGTTCTTCCTTTGCCTTTTGAAGTTGAGAGTACAATTCGAGTTCTTGGTAGTTCTTAAGCATGTTGCATCCTCCCAATTGTATAGTAATAATTGTAAAAACATTATACTTTATATTATGTTGAATGTCAAATAAAGTCTGACCAAATGCCTATTGGCTGAGGCTTACACTCAAATTCCAATATTTTGTCTTGAGTTGGATGTTTAAATTCAATTTTATATGCCCAAAGTGCTATTTGAGTATTAGATGGGCCTTTCCCATACTTTTGATCGCCATATAATGCATTTCCTCTACTAGAAAATTGAACCCTTATTTGATGATGTCTTCCCGTTTCAAGTTCTATTTCTACAAGACTAAGTTTTTCTTTTTCTTTTAATGTCTTATACGAAAGCCTAGATAATTTCGAACCGTGCTTGTCTTTTGAAACTACCATACTTTTATTTAGTGCTTCATTTTTATATAGATAATCCTCTAATACGGCTTCTTTAGCTAAGTTTTCGTTATTTACTACTGCTAAATATGTTTTCTTAAAGTCTTTTATTCTTATGCTTTCAGAGAGTCTAGAAGCGGCTTTTGAAGTTTTGGCAAATACCATAATGCCGCCAACTGGTCTATCTAACCTATGAACTAGTCCTACATATACATTTCCTGGTTTATTGTATTTTTCCTTTAGATAGTCTTTTATCATTGTAATCATATCCAAGTCACCTGTCTTATCAGCTTGAGAAGGTATGTTTACAGGCTTTTCGACTACAATAACATGATTGTCTTCATAAATTATATTTAGCATTCTTCCCACCTACCATATATTCCGCAAGGTAAAACTAATTTACTATCTTTCATTGGTAAACCAATTTCTCCAGATGAAATTTTACCTTTTTCCTTTATTGTAAGTGATAAAACATTAGATAATATAGTTGGTGCAAGACCTGTTGTGTATGAATTTATTAGGAAAAATAGCGGTTTGTCAGATAAAATTTGAGTGCAAAGCTCGACTAATGTATATAAACTTTCTTCTATATTCCACACTTCTCCATTGGCACCTCTACCATATGATGGAGGATCCATAACTATAGCATCATATTTATTTCCGCGTCTTATTTCTCTTTGTACGAATTTTATAACGTCATCAATTATAAATCTTACGGGATTATCACTAAGTCCTGAAGATGCAACATTTTCTTTTGCCCAACTTGTCATACCTTTTGAAGAATCAACATGGCAAACAGAAGCTCCAGCGTAACTGCAAGCAACAGAAGCTCCACCAGTATATGCAAAAAGATTTAATACTTTTATAGGTCTTCCAGCATTTTTGATTTTATCTATCATAAAATCCCAATTTGCTGCTTGCTCTGGGAAAAGCCCTGTATGCTTAAATCCCATTGGTTTTAAGTTAAAGGTTAAATTTTTATAGCTAATTTGCCAACTTTCAGGAATCTTTTTTAAATATTCCCAGCTTCCACCACCTGATTTGCTTCTATGGTAATGTGCATGTGCATTTTTCCATAATTCTGGTTTTGATTTGTTTTTCCATATTATTTGTGGGTCTGGCCTTATAAGTATAATATTTCCCCATCTTTCAAGTTTTTCCCCATTTGCCATATCTAAAATTTCATAATCTTTCCAGTCTTTTGCGATTATCATTTTTAAAATCCTTTCTATTTGAAAATAAGTAATTTCGCTTATAATTATACCTAAAAATTACATAATTTACAATATTTTGTGTAAACTATTTGACATATCCGTTATTTTATGTTAACATATGAATAGCCAGTATGAAATGACTGGGGGGAGCAATAAATTGCTTTCCAACAACAAGCTTGCGAAAAAAGGCGAGCAGTCGATCGACTGCAGTTTTGCATAAAGTTATCGAATAGAAATTTCGAAAGATAACATTTAAGGGGATTGACCTGAAAATGCAACGCAAGCCTCCTAGACACTATAGCATACTCCCCCACGTTGGGGACTTGTTAGAACCTAAGGGCAGAATAGGATAACCGAAATGCTTTATGGCCTCCAGAGAGTAGGCTGGTTCTATAGTGTGACCTAGTCGGGATTTTCCCGACTTTTTTTATTTTATTCATAATTTTGTTTTTGATAAATATATTTCTATTAGGTGATTTTATGTTCTATCTATTATTTTTTATATTTACCTCCATTCTTTTCATAATAGTTCCTTTTAGCAAAATTGATATGAAAATTATAAAAATAAAGAAATATATTTTCCCAATAACAATTGTAATTTTTTTAATATTATTAGTATCTTTTTCTGAAAGTTCTTTTAAAAGCGCTCATGCTGGTTTTATGCTATGGGCAAACAATGTATTGCCTGCTCTATTGCCTTTTTTTATTTGTATCGAGCTAATTAAAGCTACAAATTTTATGGAAGTTTTAGGAAAACTTTTAGAACCGATAATGAAACCTTTATTTAAAGTTCCTGGATGTGGAGCTTTTGCAATAGTAATGGGAATATCATCAGGTTATCCAGTTGGAGCAAAAATAGTTAGTGACCTACGCGAAAATAATTGTTGTACAAAAACAGAAGGTGAAAGATTACTTGCATTTACAAATACATCAGGTCCATTATTTATAATAGGTTCCGTTGGAGTAGGAATGTTTGGCGATAGCAAAATTGGCCTTTTACTTCTTTTAACGCATTTTATCGCAAGTATATTAGTTGGGATTGTGTTTAGATTTTATAATTCAAACGACGAAATATTAATACGCAATAATTATACTTCAAAAAAGAAAACAACTTTTAAAATGTCTATGCTTGGAGAATTAATGTCTAATGCTATTAAAAATAGTATTACAACATTACTTCTTATTTGTGGTTATATGATATTCTTTTCAGTACTTACAAATATTCTTAGTAATACTAATATTTCATTTTATTTATCTAAAACTGTCGAATGTTTTTTGAGTATATTAGGATTCTCAAGAGAAATGTCACTTCCTATTATTAATGGAATTATGGAAGTTACAGGTGGCATTTCAGAATTATCATTACTGAAAAATTTAGATTACATCGAACTATTACCTTGTGTTGCTTTTGTATTGGGTTTTGGTGGTTTTTCAGTATGTATGCAAGTAAATAGTATCATTTCAAATACAGACTTATCTATAAAACCATACATATTAGGAAAATTGCTACAAGCAATAATAAGTAGTATACTAACTTTCGCGATAATAAAATTTACAAATTTTCTAGATATTGAAGCTTTAGAAGTAATGAGTTATAAAAGTTCGTCTATCCTTCAAAGCAGTAATATTCTTATGACATCTGTTACTTCACTAATTCTTATTTGTGTTTTTATAAATCAATTGTTAAAATTAAAAAAACTAAAAAGGACATCAAATGATGTCCTTTAATTTCTATTGTGATATTATATCTACAATTTGTTTTTCTAATTCTAAAATCTTCTTTGTTAAATCTTCTATCTTCTTGTCTCCACTTTCTTTTCTTAAATCTTCGTGAATCATTGCCGACATATCATCGATTTCTTCTTTAAGAGTTTCAATTCTTTCAAGAAGTTCAAGTCTAGCATATTTATTTTCGTTTGGAGATTTCATTTCAGCAACTTTACTAATTCTTCTATTTGTTACTTCAAATACATCTCCTCTATTTGGTATATCAACAGGAATATTAAATTCATCAAGAAGTGCATCTGATAAAGCAAGTTGTGATTCTTCTTCGCCATGTACTAAATAAATTTGTGTAGGCTTTTTCGAAAAACTTCTTACAAAATTTAATAGTCCATTTTTATCAGCATGGCCTGAGAAAGCTTCAATATATTCTATTCTCGCATTAACACCGATTTCTTCTCCAAATAATTTAACAGTTTTAGCGCCATCAACTATTTTCCTACCAAGTGAACCTATAGCTTGATATCCAACAAAAAGTATTGTGCTATCGCTTCTCCATAAGTTATGTTTTAAGTGATGCTTTATTCTTCCAACTTCGCACATTCCACTTGCCGAAATAATTATTGATTTATTCGCATTTTCATTCAATGCTCTAGATTCTTCAACTGAAGGTGTAAATTTTAAACCTGGAAAGTCAAGTGGTTTTTTGCCATCACGAATATCCTCTTGAACATGTTCATCTAAACAATCTAAATTCTTTAAGAAAATCTCTGTTGCCGATATAGCAAGAGGGCTGTCGACAAATACAGGCGCACTCATTAATTCATCAAATTTTCTTCTAAATACTTCATCTTCATTTTGTTTATTCTTTTGAATTTCATACAAGATTTCTTGGGTACGACCAACTGCAAATGAAGGAATAACAACATTTCCTCCCTTTTCTAATGTATCTGTAACTATTGACAAAAACTCTGTTGCTTTATTTTGTTTTTCTTCATGAATTCTTCCACCATAAGTTGATTCCATTACTAAAACATCAGCATCTTCAATTATAGATGGTTCTCTTAACAAAGGAATATTGTTATTTCCCAAATCTCCTGTAAATACAAGTTTCTTTTCTTCACCATCTTCTTTTATCCAAACTTCAATTATTGCAGAGCCTAGCATATGACCTGCATCTTTATATCTTACTTTGATATTTTGATCTATTTGCAAGATTTCATTGTATTGAACTTTTTCAAATAATTCAAGGGAATCCACTGCATCTTGATAAGTATATAGAGGAGGAACTTCATGTTTACCTTCTCTTCTTCTTTTTCTATTCAACCATTCGATTTCAGATTCTTGAATGTAACCACTATCTGGCAACATTATACTACATAAGTCACATGTAGCTTTCGTGGCGTAAATTGGTCCTTCAAACCCATCAACATATAATTTAGGTAATCTTCCAGAGTGATCAATATGTGCGTGTGTCAATAGTACAAAATCGATTTCGCTTGGTGTAAATAAAAATTCATCTGTATTTAGCATTGTTTCTTTTTGTTGTCCTTGATATAAGCCACAATCAACTAGAAATTTTTTGTCATTTGTCTCTACTAGTATATTTGAACCTGTTACAGTTTTTGTTGCTCCTAAAAACGTTATTTTCAAAATACCTTCCTCCTTCATATCTTTCGTTCTTTATATTTTATTCATCGTCAGCTTCAAAAGTTTCTTCACCTTGTTCTTTCATTTCTTCCCATTCTTCTTTTGAAATTAAAGTTTGCCTTGGTTTTGAACCATCGTATCCAGAAACAATTCCTCTTTCTTCCATTTGATCTATTATTCTTCCGGCTCTTGCATAACCAACTTTAAATTTTCTTTGTATCATCGAAGCAGAAGCTTGTCCCATATTAACTGCAAGTTCAATTGCATCTGTTAACAACTCATCACAATCATCTTCAGCAGCTTCGACCGCTTTACCTCCGCCAGCAGTATTTTTTTCTAATGATTCTAATATATCTTCATTATATCTTTCAGAATTATTTCCTTTGATAAATTCTACAACAGTTTCTATTTCTTTATCACTTACGAAAGCACCTTGTAATCTCATTGGTTTTGACTCACCAACCGGATAATATAACATATCACCTTTACCAAGCAATTTTTCTGCACCACCCATATCAAGTATTGTTCTCGAATCAATTTGAGAAGACACAGTAAAAGCAATTCTTGATGGAATGTTTGCTTTGATTATACCTGTAATAACATCAACTGATGGTCTTTGAGTTGCTATGATTAAATACATACCAGCAGCTCTCGCCATTTGTGCAAGTCTACAAATAGCATCTTCAACTTCATGTGGTGCAACCATCATCAAGTCTGCCAATTCGTCTACAATTATAACTATTTGCGGTAATACACCTTCTTCGCCATCTGCCCTTAAAAGCTCGTTATATCCTTTTATATCTCTAACTCCTCTAGAAGCAAACAAGTTATATCTATTAACCATTTCTTGTACTGCCCAGTTTAGTGCACCAGCAGCTTTTTTAGGATCTGTAACAACTGGAATTAATAGATGTGGTATTCCATTATATACACCTAATTCAACTACTTTAGGGTCAATTAAAATTAATTTCACTTCACTTGGATTTGCTTTATATAACAAGCTCATAATTATAGAGTTTATACAAACACTCTTACCTGAACCTGTACTACCAGCAATAAGCATATGAGGCATTGATGCAATGTTAGCAACAAAAGGATCTCCTTCAATATTTTTACCAAGTGAGAATGAAACTTTAGATTCAGCATCCTCAAAAGCAGT
The DNA here is from genome assembly GCA_017521465.1 of Clostridia bacterium. Taxonomy (GTDB): domain Bacteria; phylum Bacillota; class Clostridia; order TANB77; family UBA1234; genus RGIG6291. Next base: position 85,006 of record JAFXCN010000020.1, read on the forward strand.
TGATTCTATGATTTCTCTTAACCCAACCATTTCTTTTGATTTATTTGGAACTTCAATTCCAACAGCAGATTTCCCTGGAATTGGAGCTTCAATTCTAATTGATTTTGCAGCTAAATTTAATGCAATATCATCTGCTAAATTTAAAATTTTACTTACTTTAACACCAACATTTGGTTGTAATTCGTATCTTGTAACTGTTGGTCCTCTTGTAACATTTGTAACTTTTGCATCGACATTAAAACTAGCTAATGTTTTTTGCAATTTTATTGCAATCTCTTTTAATTCTTTATTAGTATAATCTTTTCCTGAATGTTTTGGCGAAGCCAATAAATCAGTTGGTGGAAAAATATATTCCTCGTATTCTTCAATAGTATTATGTGTTAAGTTTAATTCTTCTGGTTCGTTATCTTCTTCTACTTTTCTCTTTTTAGAAAATAATTCTTTTACTTTCTTCTTTGTTTCTTCTTTTTCTGTATTTTCTTCCTCTTCGTCTTCTACTTCATCAATTTCTTCATATTCATCTTCAACATACTCTTCATCTTCTATTTCTTCTTCAAATTCTTCTTCCTCTTCATCATCTTCAAGTTCAAAATTTAATTGTTCAGCTGCTTCAATAATATCTGTTTGAGACATTATCTTTTTAAATTTATCACTATTTCTAGAAGATGTTGAATTTTTATTTGCCTTTCTTATTGCTCTATATTCTTGTTTATTTGCTTCGATCATTTCGCAAATCCAATCTTTCACACCTATTATGATACTTGAAAATGTAATATTAGTAACAAGTACAGTAATCAATACTATTAGGCAAATTGTTATTACTCTAGCTACAAGCAATCCAAAACCTTCAATTAATGGTGCTGCTAGAACAGCTCCGAAGAATCCACCACCTTGCCCCTGGGCACCCATTAAATATAATGTTCCGATGCAGTCAAATATTCCATCTGGCCTATTTTCTGATGAAAAAGGATACTCAAATGATGTAATTAATGCTGCAACAGAAATTATTAATAAAATAATTTGAAATGTTTTTAATTTCAATCTTGAATAATCTCTAAAAATTAAATATATCCCTAAAAATATAAATATTATTGGTATGGCTATTGTTAATCTGCCAACTAAACCTCCAAATATCATTTTATATATAAAGTTTCCAATTATTCCTTTATCAGACGAATATATAATAAATGAAAAAACAATTCCAATAATAATCAATAGTAAAGATGTTAGATCAAGACTTGCTTCTGGTTTGTTTTTTCTACTACTTTTTCTCTTAGCCATTCATAGACCTCCTTTGTCATACAATAATATCTTATACCAACAAAGGGTAGAATGCAAGAAAATAAAGAATAATGAATAATGAATAAAGAATTTCTAATAACTAATATTTAGTTTCTTACTCAAACTTGAATAATTATTAATTATTATTTATTCACTGTTCTTCATTATTTAAAAAGATGCTGGCAAATGCCAGCATCTTTTATTTTAGTTCTTTTCTATTACTCTTTACTGTTTCTAATTTTTCTTTTAAAATTCCTTCTAATTCGGCCAAGATTCCATCTGCGTGATCTTTAGTTGCTGATACTAATTCTTTTGAGTATGCTTCTGCGTCATCAATTATTTCTGCTTTCTTTTCATATGCTTTCTTTGTTATTTCGTGTTCATCAATCATTGCAATTATTCTGTTTTCAGCTTCTTTTATAAGTTCACCAGCTTCTTTTTGAGCATCTAAAAGAATTCTTTGTCTTTCTTCTTTTACCCATTTTGCTTGTTTTAATTCATCAGGTAGTTTAAATCTTATTTCTTTAACTACATCCAATACAGCTTCTTTATCAAGCATTATTTTTTTAGTAAATGGAACGTTTGCACCACCATCAACCATATCTTCAATTGCTTGTAATAATGTATAAACTTCTCCACCCATTACGGTTACCCCTTTCGTCTATAGAAATTCAATATATTTCTTCCGTATTTTTTGTAGTTATATCTTTCGTACTCTTCTATATTTTCCGGAACATTTTCAATTTCATCCGTCTCATATACTATTATTCCGTCATTTGAAAGCATATTATTATTTGATAATAATTTAATAGCTTCAACGCCTAATCCTTTGTTGTATGGGGGGTCAATAAATATTATGTCAAATTTTATATTTTTTAACTTCTCAATAATATTTTTAAAATCGCCATTTAAAATAACAGAATCTTGTTCAAAATGAGTTTTTTCTATGTTTGACTTTATTACTTTTATGCATTCCAAATTCTTATCAGAAAAATACGCTTTTTGAGCTCCTCTGCTTAATGCTTCTATGCCAATAGCACCACTGCCAGCAAACAAGTCTAAGAATATAGCTTCTTGAACTTTATTATATAATATACTAAACAAAGCTTCTTTCACCATATCTTTTGTTGGTCTTGTTTCATTGCTTTCTATTGATTTTATTTGTGTACCACGTGCTTTTCCAGCTACTACTCGCATATTAACCCTCTCTTGTACCTTATTGTATTTGCAAAACAATAAATTGTCAATATTTGTAACATAATTGTAATAATTATTTAACAATGTTTTTTAAAAAACTTTTTCTATGTATCATGCACATGCCATGTTCCTTTATCGCTTCTGTGTGCATCTTTGTACCATAACCTTTGTGTTTTTCAAAACCATACATTGGAAACATTTCATCATATTCGCGCATCATTCTGTCCCTTGTGACCTTTGCAACAATTGAAGCTGCGGCAATTGAAATGCTCAGAGCATCACCTTTTATAATTGGCATGAACGGTATTCCATTTGTATCAACATTCTTTTCTGCATCTATTAATATATATTCTGGTTTTACTTTTAAAGCTTCAATTGCGTTATGCATGGCCATTCTTGTTGCATTTAAAATGTTTATTTCATCAATAATATTATTGTCAACTATTCCAACTCCCCAAGCAATAGCCGTATTAATTATGTCATCATATAACTTTTCTCTTTTTTTCTCTGATATTTTTTTTGAATCATTAACCCCTTCAATTAGCGCATGTTTAGGTAATATTACTGCAGCTGCAACAACTGGCCCCGCAAGTGGTCCACGTCCTGCTTCATCAATTCCAGCAACTAATTCAATTCCTCTTGAAAAACAATCTTCCTCGTATTTTGAAAGTTCTTTTAGTCTAATCAATTCTTCTTCTTTCATTTTCCCCATCCTTTGTCGTTTGTTCTATAAATTTTCTTTTATTTTTTTTGCTAATTCAATATTAATTCCATTAACTTCACACAATTCTTCTAAACTAGCATTTTTAATATTCTTAATAGATTTAAACTTCTTTAATAGCTCCTTTTTCTTTTTCTCACCAACACCTTCAACTTTATCCAATTCTGAATTATCTAGTTTTTGTCCTCTGATTTTCCTATGATATTCGATAGCCGTTTTATGAACCTCATCCTGCACATATGTTATAAAGTTAAATAAAGTTTTGTTGTCGCTTATATCTACCTCATTTCCATTTTTATCAATTAATGCTCTTGTCTTATGCTTATCATTTTTTATCATACCATAAAGGTCAATGTTTAAAGCAAATTTGTCTAAAATAGTTTTGGCTGCATTTACTTGATTAATTCCTCCATCCATAAGTATCAAATCGGGTGTAGGCCCAAATGGACTCTTTTCTTCAATAGTTAAATATTTTAGCCTTCTTTCTAGAACTTCTTTCATACATGCAATATCATCTTGCCCTATTACAGTCTTAATTTTTAACCTTCTATATTCATTCTTTTTAGGTTTGCCATTTTCAAATACAACTAATCCAGCAACAATATCAGTTCCAGAAATGTTAGAAATATCGTAACTTTCTATTCTATTTGGTAATTTGCTTAACTTTAAGGTTAATTTTATATTCGATAACAACATTTCATTTTCAACTGTATCAGTTTTATTTTTCAATGCTATCATTGCGTTCTTTTCAGCCATTTCAATGAATCTTAGTTTTTCACCCTTTTTAGGTACTTTAAATTCAATTGATTTTTTATTTCCAATTATAGTTAGCCATTCTTTGATAAGTTCTAATTCGTTAGATGAGTATTTCATCATTATCTTACTCGGAACGTTTTCTTCGTTATAGTATTGCTTCATAAAATCTGATATTAGTGTTTCTTCAGATTCTTCGGAAACATTTTTAAAAATAAAGTTTTCACCAGAAATCATTTTTCCGTTTCGAATTTTGAATATTTCTATCGATGCATTTGAAAGCATTTTCACAATACCAATTACATCAATATCATTTTCATTAAAATTATCCATTTTTTGTCTTTGAACCAAGTTTTCTATACTCGTCTTTTTATCTCGAAGTTCAGCCGCTTTTTCAAAATTTAATTCAGCAGACGCCTTTTTCATCTCATCATCTATGTTTTTTAATATTTCATCCGTTTTTCCATCTAATATCATCATTACTTGTTCAATAAGTTTAGCATATTCTTGTTTACTTATACTTCCATTACAAACTCCAACACATCTTTTGATATGATAATTTAAGCAAGGCGATTCTATTTTTTTAAATATCTTTCTACAATGTTTTAGTCGATATATTTTATTTAAAAAATCTACTGTTTCCTTTACAGCAAATGCATTGGTATACGGTCCATAATATTTAGCACCATCATTATATTTTTTTCTTGTTATCCTTACAGTTGGAAAATCTTCATTTAAAGTAATTTTTATATAAGGATACATTTTATCGTCTTTAAGTAGTACATTATATTTTGGTCTATGTAATTTTATTAAATTACATTCCAATATTAATGCTTCCATCTCTGAATCGACAACAATATATTCAAAATGATCAATTTTAGAAACCATTTTTTCAATTCTTGCAGATTTAGGCGTTTTTTGGAAATATTGACGAACACGATTTTTAAGGATAACAGCTTTACCTACGTAAAGAATATTATCCTCTTTATCTTTCATTATGTATACACCTGGTTTTTCAGGTAATTTTTTTAATTCTTCATGAATATTAAACACTTTTTTCTCCTATATATTACGACATGCGTTTAATATATCATATAAAGCAAAAAAAAGCCACCATATGGTGACTTTTTATTTGTTGTATTATTCTTCTGATTTTTCAGCTGGCACGTCTTCAGCATTTTCATATGCTTCTAATACTGCTTTTTCGATCATTTCTCTTGTTTCAGTATTTAGTGGGTGTGCAACATCTTTGAATTCTCCTTTTGGAGTTCTTCTGCTTGGCATTGCTATGAATGCTGGTTTGTCTGCAGGATCAATAACTTTGATATCATGTACTACGAAACATCCATCGAATGTTACTGAAGCTACTGCTTTCATTCTGTTTTCAGAATTTACTTTTCTTAATCTTACGTCTGTAATTTGCATTAAAATGCACCGCCTTTCATATAAGTAAGCTGGTCTGCCTTAAACAGCCAACTAAATCTTAAATACTACATATTTTTGTAAAATCCTGCATATTTCTATTTTTATTTTTATTTTTTCACCAATATTTAGAATTATGCATATAATATTGTAAAAATTCCTTATTTTGGATATAATATCTTTGATTGGAGGTAAGAAAATGTTATTTGACTCTTTAGATAAAAATAGACCTATACATATGATTGGTATTGGTGGAGTTAGCATGAGCGGACTTGCCGAAATAACATCTAGTATGGGTTATATGATTACAGGCTCTGATGCAAAAGTTTCAGATACAGTAAAAAAGTTAATGAAAAATGGTATAACTGTTTACGAAGGTCATTCTGCAGAAAACGTCATAAATGCTCAACTAGTTGTATATACAGCTGCGGTTAAAGATGATAATCCCGAACTTGTTAATGCACGTCTACTTGGCATTCCAATATTAGAACGTTCAGATTATTTAGGTGAACTTATGAAAAAATATAAGGATAACATATGTGTATGTGGAACTCACGGAAAAACAACTACTACTTCAATGCTATCACTTATCTTTATAAATGCAAATCTTGATCCCACAATTCAAGTTGGAGCTGATCTGAAGCAACTAGATGGCAATTATAGGATTGGTAACTCCGAACATTTTATTGTAGAATCTTGCGAATACGTCGAAAGCTTCTTAAAATTTCATCCTACTACCGCTGTACTTTTAAATATAGAAGAAGATCATTTAGATTATTATAAAAATTTGGAACATATAAAATCAGCATTTAATAAATTTCTTACTCTTGTCCCTAATAATGGTAATATAATTTTAAATTCTGATGATACCGATTGCTTAGATGTTGTTAAAGATTTAAACTGCACTATTACAACTATAGGTATAAACAATTCATCTGCTGATTGGATTGCAAAAGATATTAAACTTAATGATAATGGATGCTATTCTTTTATTGCTACTAATAATATTGAAACACTTAATATAACATTAAGTGTTGTTGGATACCATAATATATATAATGCGTTGTGCGTTATTGCCACCGCAAAAAAATATGATATAGATTCAGAAGTAATTATAAGCTCACTAAAAGAATTTACGGGCGCAAGTAGAAGATTTGAATATAGAGGCACTTTAAATGGTGCAAAAGTTTATGATGATTATGCTCATCATCCAACAGAAATTCTTGCAACTATAAAATCGGCTCAATCTGTTCCTCATAATAAATTATGGATAGTTTTTCAACCTCATACTTATACAAGAACATATGCATTATTTAACGAATTTAAAACTACATTTAAAGAAGTGGATGAATTAATATTAGCAGATATATATGCTGCAAGAGAAAAAAATACTGGTCTTGTTTCTTCACAGCAATTAGCGATAGCAATAAATGAAGTTTCTAATAATTGTAGATATATTCCTACTTTTGATAAGATTGAAGCTTACTTGAAAGAAAATGTTTCAAATGGAGATTTAGTTCTTATAATAGGTGCTGGAGATATTACAAATGTATCCTATAAAATAGTTGAATAAGAAAGACAAAAATCAAATTATATGAAAAACAAAAAAAGACGGTAACCCGTCTTTTTTCGTTACTGCATTTTATATATAAACGAGGATTTATATTATAAACACTTTAATATTTTACCCTTCTTGGGGCATTTAATTTCTCAAGCATTTTCTCGTCATCTAACGCTCTACCTGTACCAATTGCAACACATGAAACTGATTCTTCTGCAATCATAACATTGATACCTGTTTTTTCTTGTATTAATTTATCAAATCCATATACTAAACAGCCCCCACCAGTCATATATATACCCCTATCACTTATGTCAGCAGATAATTCTGGTGGAGTTCTTTCTAAAACACTTAATACGGCTTCTACAACTTGCATAGCTGGTTCTTGTAAAGCAGCTAATACATCATCTGAATTAACTGTTAAATTAACTGGTAAGCCTGAAGCCAAATCTCTTCCTCTTACATCCATTTCTAGCTTTTGCATTCTTGGATATACACTACCAATATTTATTTTTAAATCCTCAGCGGTTCTTTCTCCAATCATTACGTTATATCTTTTTCTTATATATTTAGCTATTGCTTCATCAAATTTATCACCAGCAACCTTAATTGAAGTACTAACAACTGCACCTCCAAGTGAGATAACAGCGATATCAGTAGTTCCACCACCCATATCAACAACCATGCTTCCACATGCTTTAGAGATATCCAAACCAGCACCAATGGCTGCTGCTATTGGTTCTTCTATCAAGTATACTTTTCTTGCTCCTGCTTGCGTTGCCGCATCAATTACAGCTTTCTTTTCAACTTCGGTTACACCAGACGGAATACATACCATTATTGTAGGTGAAAAAACGAACTTTCCACAAACTTTTTTAATAAAATACTTTAGCATTTTTTCAGTTACTGAATAATCTGAAATTACGCCATCCTTTAATGGTCTTATTGCAACAATGTTTCCGGGTGTTCTTCCTAACATCCTCCTTGCTTCCTCACCAACTGATAAGGCTTCTCCAGTGTTTCTATCTATAGCTACAACTGATGGTTCTCTTAAAACAATTCCTTTGCCTTTTACATAGACAAGAACTGTTGCTGTACCTAAATCTATACCTATCGCTTGACCAAATCCGAACATCAGCATCATCCTCCAAATTTATTGCAAACGATTACAAAGATGTTACACATCTATTACGTTTTCGTTACAATTATATTACAACGTTTGTAAAATATCAAACCTTTTTTATATATTTTTAAAAATATTTTTCATAATATAAATATCAATAAAAAATGCTCTCACAATATATGTGAGAGCATTTTTTTAGTTTTCCTTAATGAGATAGTGTACATCATCAATTTTTCGAATCGACTCGCTCAGAACAAGACGGCAGATAGTCCCTCTCAGCAACTCAGTTGCATAAAACTTGTCAGCAGCTGAAGTTCCTTCGGGCAGCTTAGATTTAAGCTGTTCAATTAACTCTTCAATAGTAAATTCCCGGTGAGGAGCATGATAAATTACATTATTTACCATATTCTGAATGTCATGATGCTTCTTGTCAAAGTTAGCCATACGTTTCGCCTCCAATTTATGTCGAATTAGTGATATGTTTTGTTTCTCTTGCATTATATCATCAAGGTTACATAATGTCAAATGTTTTCATAAAATTATAGATTTTTTCAATTTAAACGAATATATTATCGTTTCTTTTACAGATAATCCTGTTATCTTTTCTAGAGCAATTTTGTAATATTTTAATTGTACAGAGTATCTTTTCTTAAATTCTTCTTCATTTTCTAAATTATCCGTTTTATAGTCCACAAGAACAATTTCTCCGTTTTCGATAAAAAACAAGTCGATTATACCTTGCAACATTATCTTGTCATTCACTTCATCTTTCAAATTATATATATCCTTTATTGGAACATTTAAATTAAATGAAGTTTCGCGTTTAACAATTTCCGCTTCTCTTATTCTTCTAAACAACTCGCTTTGTGCAAATATTTTTAAATTATTCCTATAAATATTAATTAAATGTTTTTCAATATCAGCTTTATCTACAACTTCGTCAATGTTTATTCTATTAAAGTCTAAATTTTGTACTAATGTATGCATTGTCGTTCCATATGTAGCTCCATCTTCTATTTTTTCCTTCATAAAAGCTGGCTTTTCTATTAATTCTTTTTCTTTTACAAAATTATTTTCAGCATCAATTTGATTTTGTAATCTTTTTATTTCAGAAATACTAATTTTAGTTGGTAGTACTGTAGAATATTCATAAGGATACTTCCAATTTAAAATTTCTTCTATAAATTGATAATTTTCATCTTTAACGAAATTCTTTTCTATATTTTCAAGTAGCATACTATAGTGTTCATTTTTATCGTTTTCAATTTTCATTACATCATCATATTTCCACATATTTACTTGCCAATTTTTATTTTTCTCAAATACAGAAAGGCCAATCCAATCTATGAATGATGTCGCTTTTCTCAAACGATATGGTGTTATACTTTTTGATAATTTATCATATAATTTTTCTATATTAGAATTCATTGCTGTAATGATTAACTTTTCTCTAGCACGAGTCATAGCAACATATAATATTCTCATTTCTTCTGACAAGCTTTCTGATTTTGATTTTTGTATTAATGCAAGTCTTGGGATACTTGGATACTCAATTCGCTTATCATATTTTATTACATTTGCACCAAAACCAAATTCTTGATGCAAAACTATTTTTTCTTGGAAATCTCTCATGTTAAATCTTCTAGCTGTTCCAGCAAGAAAAACTACAGGGAATTCTAATCCTTTACTTTTATGAATACTCATTATTCTAACAACATTTTCGTTTTCACCAACTATCCTGCTACTTTCCATATCGCCATTTGTTGTTTTAATATTTTCGATATAATTTATAAAATTAAATAATCCTTTATAGCTTGTTCTTTCATAATTCTCTGCTCGTTCTATTAACAATTTCAAATTAGCTTGTCTTTTTTCTCCGTTAGGAAGTAATGATACATAATCATAATATCCTGTTTGCGTATATACATGCCATATTAACTCATTTAACGGCAAATATTTCGATTTATCTCGCCAAGAATCAAGTATAGTTAAAAAGTTTTCGACTTTATTTGACAGTTCATCTGATAGCTGAACTATTGATTTTTGCATAGCCGTATAAAACGGTACGTTTTTATCGATAAGTCGGATACTAACTAATTCATCACTTGTAAAACTTCCTATTTGTGATCTCAATACCGCAAGTAATGGAATGTCTTGAATAGGATTGTCAATTATTTTTAGAAGTGACATTATTATCTGAATTTCAGATGTATCAAAATATCCTAAATTATTATCGCAAAAAACAGGAATGTTTTGTTTTGATAATTCTTCAACAAAGCAATCAGAATATCTCGTTGTGGCTCTTAATAATATAACTATGTCTTTATATTCGGCTTTTCTATATCCCGAAATATTTTTATCGTATACATCTAAAGTTCCCACAAGTTCAGTTATTCTGTTGGCAATCACTTTACCTTCTAACTGTGGTGTATCATTTATCTCGTCATCAACATCAAAAACTTCTGCATCTTCATCTGGCTTGGTTTCGATTAAATTGATTTCTACATCATCACCTGCATTTTCATAATATTCTGCGCCAAACTTTAAATATTCTTGTTCATTATAATCTATCTCGCCTAGTTCTGTAGACATGATTTGAGAAAAAATATAATTTGTTGCTTCAATTATATTATTGTTACTTCTGAAATTTTTAAATAATAATATTTTTTGATTTTCAGCTTCCTCAATAGAATATGTGTTATACTTATATAAAAACAATTCCGGTCTTGCTTGTCTAAATCTATATATACTTTGCTTAACGTCTCCAACTAAAAATGTTTTCTGATTAGAAATAGTATTTATAATATATTCTTGTATTAAATTACTATCTTGATATTCATCTATAAGAATTTCTTCATATTTATTTTTATAGATATTTCTTACATCTTCATTTTCAGATAATAATTTCAAACATAAATGTTCTATATCGCTGAAATCTACAATATTTTTTTCTCTTTTTTTTAGAGTATATATTTCATCAAGTTTTCTTACCAAATTTGAAATTAAAGTTAAATATTTATATAGCAACTTCAAATCTTCAGTAATTTCATAAGAAGATGCTACAAAGACATTATCTTTTAAGTATTCTTTAATGTTTTTCTTCATCTTATCTCTTACTTCTTTTACTAAATCTTTAATTTCATCCGGCGCTTTTCTTGCCTGCTTTAGATTTCCAAACTCTAACTTATTTATTTCATTATACATTTGATCCCATGTCGAAATTTTATCAAGCGCTTTTAATGCTAAAATATCTTCTTCCAATGTTAAGATATAATTTTTAGCATCGTCACAATCGTAGATTTCTTCTAAAACTTCATTTATTTCATCAATTGTCCCAGCAATTTCTTCTTTAGCATAATTTAACAAATATGTTCCCCATGGTGTTTCTGCAAAATCTTCGCCTTCATTTAAGTTATACATTTCACATTTTTCATTAAGCCATTCAAAAGGATATGGACTACTTTGTATAAACTTATAAATATTTAATATAATCTCTTTAATTAGGTCATCACTCTTTTTATCTGTATATATATTTATTAATTCTGAATATTCATCAGAATCTGAAGCGTAGACTTCTTCCAAAACTTCTTCAACAGATTCAAATTTTAGAAGTTCGCATTCAGTAGCATCCCCAATTCTAAAATTAGGATCTAAATCCATTTTAAAGAAATTGTCTCTAATTACTTTTAAACAAAATGAATGTAATGTAGTAATGCTTGCTTTATTTAGAAGCATTATTTGTTTATGCATATCAGGATTCTCTGCTAAAAGCTTATATAATCTATCTGCAATTCTTTCACGCATTTCGCTTGCAGCAGCATTTGTAAAAGTTACTACTAATAATCTGTCTATATCAATATTATCTTCTGTTATTTTTTTTATTATTCTTTCTACAAGAACAGCGGTCTTTCCGCTTCCAGCTCCAGCTGCAACTAATAAATTGCAATCTTTAGTATTAATAGCTTGTTCTTGTTCAGGTGTCCATTTCATTTATATATCACCTACTTTCTCGCATCCATCTTATCCAATGTCTCTGCATCTTTAAGTTCATTTATATACTTAAACTTATTTCCTAAATCTTTATCGAATTGACATATGACTTTATATTTACAGTAATCGCATGCAGATATATCTTTTTTCTTCACAGGTTCATTTTTTATATTTCCACTTAAAATCTCTTCGCCTAATTCTTTTAATGTTTTTCTTATATGATTTCTTAACTTATCAAATTCTTCACTTGTAACAGTTGGCATTTTTGAATAACTTCCATCTTTCTTAACAGATAAATTTATTACTGATGATTCATTCGTCATATTTGAATCCATAGCTTTTATAAGTCTAGCGTTGGATAGTACCAAACCTTTCATTCTAAGTGCATTAATTATTTGTTCTTCAATTTCTTCTTTAGATAAATCCTTATTTGATTTGACTATTGGATCATCTAGTTTTAAATATAGCACTCCACCAGGCATAAGTTCTTCTGTTGCAATCGCATCCATGTATGTAATTAATTGTAATTGAAGACCGTAATATACATCTGATAATTTTATTTGTTTTGCCGAAGATTTGTAATCTATTATTCTTATATATTTCCCATCTTCAGTATCGGCCATATCAACTCTGTCAATTTTTCCATTTAAGAACATTTTATTTCCATCAGAAAGTTCGATTTCTATTGCTGGATTAGCATTTTTTCTTCCAAATTCTACTTCACTTCCAACAACTTCAAATTCACCACTTTTTATTTGTGTTACGATTATCCATATCATTCTTTTTACTAATCGTTTTAGTCTGATACCTAATTGTTTTAATTTACCTGTCGAGTTAAGCAAATTGTGTTTGAAATTTTTCAACGTTTCATCTACTAAAGAATTGATTATTTCATCACAATATTCTTTAGTAACTTCTCTCCAACTTATACTTTCTTCTAACATATGTTTAGAAAACTTTTCAATTATTTCATGTAAAAATGTTCCAACATCTGGAGTTTCCAATTTGTATATTTGTCTTTCTTTAGCTTTAAGACCATATTCTAAATAATACGAATATGGACACATGACAAATCTTTCTAGTCTTGACACGCTGGAGTTCAAATCTTTTCCGTATAACTTTATAGCAGAATTTTTAGATATGGAATTAGTTGTATTATTATATTCTATTGCTTGTACTACACTGTTAATTTTTTCCTCTTGATTATTTTTATACCATGCATATACATTTTTCCATGTTTCTGTTGGTTCATCACCGTCAGTATATTGTTTTATTTCTTTAAGTAAATTACCAAATGTTGCATCCGGTGTACTTACGATATTATTTTCTACTTCTAAAAAAGTTTCTTTTTCTATAATTGTCGGAAAAATCTTTTTTAAATTATTTAAAACAAAAGATTTTCGCAATGCTTTTCCTTCTAATGTAGATATAGGACATGATAAATGTAATTTGTCATTCGGAACACAAAATGCCTTATATAAATTAAAGTTTTCTTCTTCCAATAAGACTTTTGTATTTTTTGCAATTTCTATTCCATTTTCTAAAAGGATATCTCTTTCTGCATCATTTATAAATCCTTCATCTGAATGTATCATAGGAAACTTACCATCATTCATTCCAATCACAAAAAGGACTTTTACATTATTGTTTCTTGTACGCTCAATATCGCCTATTATAACTTGATCTTTTGTTGACGGTATTAATCCCATATCATAATTTGATATAGCTAACTTAAATATATTTCTAAATTTTTCAAACGATACAAATTCGTCTCCAATTGTATCAACCATTTCATCAAATATCTTTATAAGTATATTCCATACTTGAGTGTATTGATTAGCGATTTCTATTGCTACTAATTCATTTGTTTCTTTTAATTTCGAAATCTTGTTTTGGATATTTTCATAAGTTCCTATCGAAACTAAAAAATTATATAAAGATACTATTATTTCTTTTACAGTTTTTTTAGTACCAAACGAATCTTTAAATTCTTCTATAGGATTTATTGTTTGTTCTCTTAATAGATTGATTTTTTCAAGATTAACATCAGCAAGCTCCCAATTTTGAAGCCATGTTTTTCCTGTTATTCCCCATTTTAAAACATAGTTTTCTAGCATATCTATATCATTTATATCATCAATATTAGCAAGTCCTGTCTTTAGATACGTAAATATACTTTCATAAGAATAATTTTTCATACATATATCAAATAACGATAAAACTAAACTCATAAGAGGTTGAGAATATAATTCACGTTTGCGGTCAATAAAGAATGGTATATTATATTGTTTAAATATTATTTTAAACAATTTCTCATATTCAGATAAATCTTTAGAAAGAATCGCAATGTTTTCATATCTCATTTTTTCTTTTCTAACATAGTTATTAATCATACGTGCAATATTTTCAATTTCAAAATATGAGTTGTTTTCTAAAGATATTGTTATATTTTTAACTTCATCTTTATATGCATCATAAGGAAACCTAAAGATATTTTTTTCTAAATGTAATAACTCATTTGAATTAAATCTATAAAAATCTTTTAAATAGGTGATATCATTTTTTTCAGATATTTTTAATATCTTATTTAACGTTTTATTGTTCAGTTTAAATAACTCTGATGATTCATCCGCTATAATCGAAACTGTAAGTTCTGAAATATCATTTAATTTTTTTATTATTTCAAATTCTTGTGGTGTAAAACCATCAAATTCGTCAATCCATATTTTTGAATTATTTAAAAAAGTATTTCTTTCAAGTAATTCTTTTAGAACTGTCAATTCATCATTCATATCAATATATTTATCATTAATGTACTCTTCATAAGCACTATATATTAACCACAAATCATTTAATTTTAACGATAAATATTCGTTTGAAACTTTTAGATTTTTCAAAATATCTGGTGTAAGATTATATCTTTTAAACTCAGATATTTGACTTGAAACTGTATCGACTAAACCAGTATTTTTACTAACACCTTTTAATATTTTTAAATCTTTTTCAAGTTTTAACATTATAAAATATATTAAAATATTTTTGCCAGCATTTCCTATAATATTAGCTTGGTATCCTAATTCATTAAAAACTTTATACGCAAGTCTTTTAAAAGAATATACTTGAACATCCATGATACCATCTTTACCACTTATCTCAATCAATTCTTTTTCAGCTTCAAACGTAAATTGTTCCGGCACAATATAAATTAAAGGCTTGTTACAAGCCTTTAAAATTTCATCCTTTATTTGATTCATACATAATTTTGTTTTTCCCGTACCACTACGGCCAACAATAATGTTCATATCGACTCCTTCGAATTATGTGTAACGCAGTTTGTTTTCCCAGGCCGCCGCTGCGCGGGCGAAACCATTTTTTCGGCCTGGAAAAATGCTTCCTTCGGAAGCTTCGATACACACACAATTTTATATATAGACATATCTTTTCACTTGCTGTAACGCAGTTCGCTTAATATTCTTTATTCTTTTGTTTCTATTTTCTCTTCACTATTCTCTATTAGTTCTTCACTAATTTCTATTTGTCCGTCATCCTCTTTTAATGTTGGTAATTCTGGCATGTCTTCTAATGAAGAATATCCAAATAATCTTAAAAATTCATCTGTTGTTTTATACATAACTGGTCTTCCTGGTGCATCTAATCTGCCGGCTTCTTCTATCAAATTATATTCAATTAATTTATTCATTGCACTGTCAGAAGATACACCTCTAATTCTTTCCATTTCAGCTCTTGTTACTTTTGGATTATATGCCACTATTGCAAGAACCTCTAATGCAGCTTGTGAAAGAGATGGCTTTGGTCTATTATCCATAAGCTCACATATTTGAGGATAAAATTTCTCAACAGTTGCAAGCTGATATCCTGAATTTATTTCAATTAATTGTACTCCGCTTTTTCTATCTATTAATAGTTGCTTTAACTCTTCTGCAGCTTCTTTTACTTCAGCATTTGATGTTTTTGTAACTTCTGCAAGCACTTTTACGTCAACTGGTTTACCACTTACAAACAACAATGCTTCTATCGCTTGAATTAATTCTTCTCTTTCCATATATACGCTCCTCTTTTATTAATACTTACATTATATTGTTTCTGTATATATAATTCAAGTCAAAATTTACATCATCTTATGTTAATTTTATGTAAATTTCATTGACTATACAGCGCTTTTGATATATATTATTATGGCAAAATTATTACACATGAGGAGGTATAAAATGGCATTATGTAGTGAATGTAAAAAAAATACCGCTGTGGTATTTATAAATAAAATAGTAGATGGAAAACCTAATTTAGAAGGACTTTGTCTTGCTTGCGCCAAAAAAAGAGGTATAAATCCACTTGCCTCTATGATGAAACAGTATGGTGTTTCTGATGAAGAAATAGAAAACATGAATGAACAATTTGATGAAATTGTAGCTTCTATGGGAGATATGGATATGAATTTTGAACCAGATGAAAATGGAAATAATCCAATGGATTCATTGTCAAATATGTTTAATAGTTTATTATCTGGCTTAGGAAATACCGCTGAAAATGTAGCTAAAGAAGAAGCTTCAAAAGTAGATCGTTCTATCGATGGAAAGAAATCAAAAGAAAAGAGAACTAAAAATAAAAAGAAAAAATTTCTTGATACTTATGGCACAAATTTAACTCAAAAAGCTAAAGAAGGAAAAATAGACAAACTAATAGGCAGAGATGATGAAATCGAACGTTTAACTCAAATTTTGAATCGCAGAAGTAAAAACAATCCCGTTTTAATTGGTGAACCTGGTGTTGGTAAAACAGCAATCGCTCAAGGATTAGCATTACGCATTGCTAACCAAGATGCCCCAGCTAAATTATTAGGCTGTGAAGTATATTTAATAGATATGACTGCAATGATTGCTGGAACTCAATTTAGAGGACAATTTGAATCTAGAATGAAATCATTGATTGAAGAATGTAAAACATTTGGAAATATCATTTTAGTAATTGATGAAATTCACAACATTGTTGGTGCTGGTGATGCCGAACATTCTATGAATGCTGCAAACATCTTAAAGCCTGCACTATCTAATGGTGATATACAGATAATTGGAACTACTACTCTTAAAGAATATAGAAAATATATAGAAAAAGATTCTGCTCTTGAAAGAAGATTTCAACCAATAATAGTTAGTGAACCAACAAAAGAACAATCAATTGAAATATTAAAAGGAATTAAATCTTATTATGAAGATTATCATCATGTTACAGTTTCTGATAAATTAATAAAACAAATTGTAATAATGTCTGAAAAATATATTCATGATAGATTTTTACCAGATAAGGCAATCGATATTTTAGATGAAGCTTGCTCAAAGGTAAATCTTGCAAATAAAGTATTAGCACAAATTGAAATTATGAAAAAAGATTTAGAAACATTACAAGAAGAAAAAGAAGAAGTTGAGACAATTGACAATGAAAATACAGAATTAGATTACGAAAAAATTTCTAATCTTAAAGCTAGAGAAACTGCTCTTATAAATCAAATAGCAGATTTATCTCAAGGTAATGTTAAAATAGAGTTAACTATTGAAGACGTTGCAAAAGTTATTGAAACTTGGACAAAAATACCTGCAACAAAAATAACAGAAACAGAAGCTCAAAAGCTTTTAAATCTTGAAAATAATTTACACAAAAGATTGGTTGGTCAAGAAGAAGCTGTTACTGCTGTTTCAAATGCAATTAGAAGAAATCGCGCTGGATTAAAAAGTACTAAACGTCCACCATCTTTTATCTTTGTAGGTCCTACTGGTGTTGGTAAAACTGAACTTGCAAAAACGCTAGCTTGTGAATTATATGGAACTGAAGATGCAATAATAAGAGTGGATATGTCTGAATATATGGAAAGTCATTCTGTATCAAAACTTATTGGCTCTCCTCCAGGTTATGTTGGGTATGACGATGCTGGTCAATTAACAGAAAAAGTTAGAAGAAATCCTTATTCTTTAATTTTATTTGATGAAATTGAAAAAGCACACAATGATGTATTTAATTTGTTACTTCAAGTTTTAGATGATGGAAGATTAACTGATTCTCAAGGTAGAATTGTAAATTTTGATAACACAATTATTATCATGACTTCAAATGCTGGTTCTAATTTAAATCAAAACGGAATTGGTTTTGGCAGCACTAATAACGAAATGAATAAAGCTAGAGTTATGACTGCATTAAAACAAACTTTTAGACCTGAATTTTTAAATAGAGTTGATGAAACGATAATCTTTAATGAGTTAACTAAAGAAGAGCTATTACAAATAGTTGATTTAATGTTAAACGAAATATCTACTGAATTGGCTGAAAAAAACATGCATGTTTCATTCTCTGATGAAGTTAAAAACTATATATTAGAAAAAGGTTATGATCCTAAATATGGCGCAAGACCTCTTCGCAGAGCAATTCAAAAATATGTAGAAAATGAACTAGCTGAAAGCATTTTAAAAGATGAATTATTACCAAACGAAGAAGTGATATTAGTATTATCAAACGATAAAATAGTTATAAAGTAGGTTAAAAACATCCCGTCTTTCTAGGCGGGATGTTTTTATGAACTAAAATCTTCAATAACGCTTGATAGTTCTTCTTTACCATAAATTTTTATTCCGTTTTCTACCGCAAGCTTATCCTCTTCTTTCAAACTTGCATATTCTATTTCTGTAATCATGTTTAACTCATCTAAATTATTAGAAACAACTTTATATACAGCAATATATCCATCTTTTTCCTTTAATACAAAATGTGATGAGCAATTAGCATTAATTTGTCTATATAGTTGGATATCATTTGATGAAAATTGTTTTATCTCCCAATTTTCATATCTCTTTTGAAGTTCTTCTTGTGTTAAATTTACTAATTCTTTCGGAACATCATATATCTCTATAGTTGAATGGTCACACTGTTTATAATATTTTTCTACTGTTATTTTTGCATATGGAGATATTTTTTCTTGACTCGTAGAAGCTACTTCTTGTACTTCATACTTTTGATCCTGTTCTTCTTGTATTTCCTTTATAACAATATCTTGAATTGAATCTCTTTTTGATATAATTTTTTGTTCCTTTTCATTAATTATATTATCATAAATAGATAGACTCATTCCGACCGAAATTCCCGTTGAAAACAAAAAAAGCATTATAAATACTACTGTACTTTTATTCATATTTTTCACCTCACAATAATTAATTATAATTTAACCAATGTATGGGAAAATATGCATTTTTACTTAATTAAATTATTGATATAAATTTTTTCATTTTTTATTTTTATAGTTATTTCTCCATTTTCATCTGTTCTATATATAATAGAATTGTTTTTTTTCAATCTCTCGATAACTTCAAAACTCGGATGATTAAATTTATTTCCTTCACCAACTCCAATAACAGAAATTTGAGGTTTTACACCATTAATAAACTTTTCGGTTGAAGAAGTTTTAGAACCATGATGTGCAACCTTTAATATATCAGCATTAATATTTCCGTTAATCTTTTCTTCTCCTTCTTTTTCGATATCTCCAGTAAATAATACAGATACATTTTCATACATAAGCTTTAAAATTAAAGAGTTGTTATTTTCATTTTTATCAATTTGGTGGTTTTTTTGCGGATAAATCACTTCTATTTTCACATCATCAATACATATCGTTTCTCCTGTATAAACTGTTTCTATTTTTATTCCTTTATTTGCTGAAATATTTATGAGCTTTTTATATAACTCTGTATTATTACTTTGGCCAATTATTATTTTCCCAACATCAATTTTCTCTATTATTGTAAGCAATCCTTCCAAATGATCTTCATGCATGTGACTTACAATTATTAAATCTATTTTCATTTTTTGTCTATCCAATATGTATGGTAATAGTATATTCTCTCCCACGTCATAATCACTACTCTCACTACCACCGCCATCAATTAATATTACCTTTTTATTTCTTGTTTCGATATAAGTACAATCACCTTGGCCAACATCAATAAAATTTATTTCTAAGCACTTATTAGGAAATTGCTCTATAATTATACAAAGTGCAATGATAACACATAAAATACATCTAAATATTTTATTATCATTCTTAAAGACAATCATATATATTATCAAATAGTATAAGATTACCCAATATATTTTAGGAGTTATTACTATTAAACTTGAAAAAGGTATTTTTGAAAACAAATGTGCTATAATAATTATTGCCCTAATTATAATAAAAATACTATAACTCACTAATTTACCGATTGGAAAGTAGATTATTCCTATAAGATATGTCACAAATCCCATTATTGTTAAAACTCCACTTATTGGAACTATTAAGATATTTACTATTATCAAGAATAATGAAAACGTATTAAATGTATAACACATTATTGGCGTTAGCACAATTTGTGCTGATATTGTTACCGCAAAAGTTTCTATAACAGGTATAACAAATCTATTTTCAATAGAATATCTATTTATTATTGCATTTTTTATTCTTTCGTAAAAAAGTACTATTCCTAATGTTCCACCAAACGAAAGCACAAATCCAATATCATATATAGTTAATGGATTATATAATAACATTATCAATGCTGTTATAGATAAACTTGCATATACATTTGATTTTTTAGATAGTATTTCTGCAATTATTATGATTACTCCCATAATAGTTGCCCTTACAACAGATGGACTACAACCAACAACCAACATAAATATTATGAGAAATATAATCACTATATAGTTGGATACTTTTTTTCCAACTAATTTGTTAAATAAAAATTTAGTAAAAAGTATAATATATGTTATATTACTACCCGATACAGCAAGCAGATGAGTTATTCCCGAAATTTTAAAATCATTTTTTATATTTTCATTTATATATGATGTATTTCCAATTATCATTCCAAGCATTATTCCAACTTCATTTTTAGGCAAAACTTTTTTAAAAAAGTTTATTATACTTCCTCTTATCTCATTTGCAATATTAAATTTTGGCAGTTCTTTTAGAAATATATCCTTATCGCTTTCAACTTTTAATATTCCATATATATCCTGAGAATATAAATATTTAGCATAGTCGAAACCTCCTCGATTTCGCATTCCACTTGGCTTTTCAAAAATTGTTTTCGCATAAAACAATTGACCAATCTCAACTTCTATCTCCTTTGGAAAATAAACAAGAAACTTATCTGTATTTTCGTTTGTACATATATATGTTGAATAATATTCTGTTGTTTTATCATGCGATAATACTTTTATTGTAGTACTAATTTCTTCAACGCTATATTTATTTTGATAATTTTCAAATCTATAGTAACTATAAAACATACCAAATAAAAAAACTATCAATATAGTAATAATTACTGCCTTCTTAAATAAATTTTTTTTGAATATAAAATATATGCATAGATTTAGGCAAAAAAAGACTATACCTAAGTTTAAACTTAAGTATAGCCCCCAGATAATGCCTACAATATATGCTAAACAAATTAACACAATATGTAACATTTTTATCTCCTATTTAATTGTCAAATATTTTTTAGCAACCCAACCTTCAGTTTTTGAATTTATTTTTACTTGATACCATTCCCCATCGCCACTGATAGCAAGTATTGTAACATCCGTTCCATCAATTATAGAAGTAATCTTTTTAGCATTGGCACTGGCACTAGCTCTTACATTAAGACTATCTACATTTACAGTACCAATTCTTCCAATGACGCTACCTATATTTACATCCCCAGAATCCGGAGGTAATGTAATATGATCTGTTTTCATCCATCCCGATATATTATCACTTTTTATTCTTGACCAACCTCCAGGATATGCTTGTGCTGTTACTATTGAATGCTTAGTAATGGTATCTACCACTTCAGAGTTTTCATCTGCCTCTAAATATACATTAGCCACACTAATATTTATTTCTCCTCCCATTACTATCTTTCCAACAGGATTTCCAATTGTGCTAATATATTTTTCGCCTTGCATTTCACCTTGATATTCATTAATATCATTTTCTATTTCAGTTTGAACAACTTCGCTATTTGGCTCTTGCTCACCAATAAGTCCTTCTGAAACAATATCTTCAACTATATCGTCTTCTTCCATATATGGCTTCAATGAGATATATCCCCAAACTATCGGCGCAATTATTATTAAAACAATAATAATTTTTTCAATATGCTTCATACTCTATCCTCCTGTTTACTCTTACATATAATCCTTTAATTTCTTACTTCTGCTTGGATGTCTTAATTTACGTAAAGCCTTTGCTTCAATTTGTCTAATTCTTTCTCTAGTTACTTGGAATTCTTTTCCTACTTCTTCAAGTGTTCTAGCTTTACCATCTTCAAGTCCAAAACGTAATCTTAAAACTTTTGCTTCACGAGGCGTAAGTGTTTGAATTATTTCATCTAGTTGCTCACGAAGTAATGTATATGCAGCAAGTTCTGATGGAGATGGAGCATCATCATCAGGAATAAAATCACCTAAATGACTATCTTCTTCTTCACCAATAGGAGTTTCTAACGAAACAGGTTCTTGTGCTACTTTTTTTATTTCTTTTACTCTTTCAACTGACATTTCCATTTCAGCCGCTATTTCTTCAATGGTTGGCTCCCTACCTAATTGTTGTAATAGGTGTCTCGAAGTTCTAATCAATTTATTAATTGTTTCAACCATATGAACTGGTATACGAATTGTTCTAGCTTGATCAGCAATAGCTCTTGTGATAGCTTGTCTAATCCACCATGTAGCATAAGTTGAAAATTTAAATCCTTTTCTATAATCAAATTTTTCAACCGCTTTAATTAATCCTAAATTTCCTTCTTGAATTAAGTCTAGGAATAACATTCCTCTACCAACATATTTTTTAGCTATACTTACAACAAGTCTCAAGTTGGCTTCCGAAAGTTTTTTTCTAGCTTTTTCGTCACCTTCAATCATCTTTTTAGCATATTCTAATTCTTCTTCAGCTGTTAATAATGGAATTTTTCCTATTTCTTTTAGATATAATCTAACAGGATCGTCTACATTAACACCTTCTGGAACTTCTAAAGTTTCAACTTCATCAATTTTGATTTCTTCTTCAATTTCTTCAAGTTCATCAAGTTCAGGCTCTTCATTTTCAACTTCTTCAATTATATCAACATTAGCAGCTTCCAAGCCCTCATACACTCTTTCAATTTGATCAGGTTCTAATTCAAACTTTTCTAATGTTTCAATCATTTCTTTAAAAGTAATAGAGCCCTTCTTTCCATGTTTAGCTATAATTTGTTTTATAACCTCTTCTGGATCTTTTGAATTTTTTAATTCTTCACTCATTTTATCATTCCTTCCTGGTTTTATAACACAAACATTATAATAACTATTTTTTTGCCAATTGAATAACTAATTCATTTAATTTAACTTCATACTCTTTTCTTTCTTCGTCTGAAGTAGCACTTTGTATGCATTGAATTAAACGTTTTTTTTCATTTTGTAATTTTTCATTCGAATAATTTTTTAATACTTCTTGACATACTTTAACAGCATCTTCAATCATATTGTTTTTCATGAGTATTCGCGTCATATTATTAAATTCTTCATCCGAATTACAAACATCTAATATTTCGATATTTTGAATTGATTCATCTTCATATCTTTCATATAACTTTATTACCAAATTTTTATTTACCTCATTAGTTATATCAAGTAAATCAATTCCATTTTTTATCATAGCATATATTTCTTTATTTTTAGTTGTTAATAAATAAATAAGTGTATCTTCAAAATCATTAATTTGACTTTCTTTTTTTACACTATTTGGCTCAACAATCAAGGTTGGTGATGTCCAAGATTTTATATTAGATTTACCTTTAAAATTAATCTTTTCAACCTCAGCATTTATTGCTTCTTTCCCAACGCCTAATTCTTTAGATAATTTATCGATATATATGTCTCTTTCAATATTATTATCAACTTTTGATAAAATATCTGCCATTTTATTTAAAAACTTTATTTTGTCTGTAGTATCATTTAAATTATATTGAGTTTTCAACCTCTTTACCTTGTATTCAACTAATGAAATACTGTTTTCAATTAATTTCTCAAATTTTGCTTGTCCATATTTTAAAACATATTCGTCTGGATCCTTGGCTCCTTCCATTTGTAATACTTTAGCTGTAACACCTAAAGATTGCATAATTTCAAGACCACGCATAATCGCTTTTTGTCCAGCTTCATCAGAATCGTATGACAACACAATTTCTTCCGCATATTGCCTTAAAAGTCTTCCCTGCGCTTCAGTTAATGCTGTTCCAAGTGATGCTACGACATTCGTAACTCCAAACTGATGAGGAGTTATAACGTCCATATAGCCTTCAACAACAAGTATTCTTTTCATTTTTTCAGAAGTTTTTTTTGCCAAATTTAATCCAAAAAGATGTTTTCCTTTTGTATATATCAAGTTTTCTGGTGAATTCACATATTTAGGAATATGTTTCTCCTTCATGACTTCATTTGATTCTAATGTTCTACCTCCAAACGCAACAAGTCTTCCTCTTATATCAAAAATTGGAAACATAAATCTATTTTTAAATTTATCATATAAAAAACCTTTTTCTGTTTTACCAACTAGACCTGTTGCTAATATGTCTTCCTCAGCATATCCTTTCGAAAGAAGAAATTTTGACAACCCATTATCATCTAATGCAAAACCAAGTCCGAATTTTCTAACCGTAGATATATCGATTTTTCTTTTATTTATATACTCTTTTGCAATATTAGATTTTGAGATGTTGTCATAAAAAAATCTTCCTGCATCTTTGTTAATTGCGTACATTTGACTTTTATGAAATTCTCGGATTTTTAATTCATCTTGTGAGATCCCAGAATCTTCATAGCTTGTAACTGGCAATGTTATCTTAGCCCTATCCGCAAGATGTTCTACAGCTTCTTTGAAGCCAATGTTTTCTACCTTCATAACAAAACGAATTACATTGCCACCTTCTCCACAACCAAAGCAATGATATATTTGTTTATCTGGTGCGACAGCAAAAGATGATGTTTTTTCTCTATGAAATGGACATAGGCCAAAATATGTATTACCTTGTCTTTTAAGGGTAACGTATTGAGAAATTACGTCTACTATGTCATTAGCCGCTTTTACTTCTTCAATTATTTCATCAGAATAAAACGCCATTTTACCACCTTACAAAATTTTTGGTTAATATTTTACCACAATCTTTGTAAAAATCAACCTATATTTATTAAATTCGACGTATATTCATAAAATCCTGCTTAGTTTACCATAAATTTAAAAGTGTAGGAAAAAATACTCCTACACTTGGCTATATTTCTAGTTTTTTATTAAATAAATTATCTATTTTCTCTCTTATTTTTGAATTTTCATCTTTTTCAAGCAACGGGTCAATATCTAATAATTCTTTAACAGCTTCTTGAGCTTTTTTCATAATTCTTATATCTGTATATAAATTTGCAACCTTAAATTCTGGCACACCATGTTGAACCGTTCCAAAAAAGTCACCAGGGCCTCTAAGTTCTAAGTCCTTTTCAGAAATTACAAAACCATCATTACTTTGCTGCATTATTTGCATTCTTTCTTTTATAACTTCAGAATTCCCTGAATATTTTAAAATACAATATGATTTGTGTTCTCCTCTTCCAACTCTGCCTCTCAATTGATGCAACTGAGCCAATCCAAATCTCTCAGCATTTTCAATAACCATAAGTGTTGCATTAGGAACATCAACTCCAACTTCTATTACAGTTGTAGATATTAGAACATCAATTTGATTATTCTTATATTTTTCCATTATTTCAGCTTTATCTTTGTTTTTCATTTTGCCATGAAGAATTGCAACATTATATTCTTTAAAAATTTCTTTATAATATTCATATTGCTCTGTAACTGATTTTAAATCTGTTGTCTCAGATTCTTCAACAAGTGGACATACTATATAAACTTGTCTACCCGCATCAATTTCTTTCTTTATAAATGAATTCACTCTAGTTTCCATATCTTTTTTTACAGCATATGTATCAATCTTTTTTCGACCTGGTGGCAATTCATCAATAATTGATATATCAAGATCTCCATACAAAATAATTGCAAGCGTTCTAGGAATTGGTGTTGCAGTCATTACTAACGTATCAACCATATTTCCTTTTGAAGAAAGAACTCCTCTTTGTCGAACACCAAATCTATGTTGTTCATCAGTTATGACTAATCCTAAATTATTAAACTCAATATTTTCTTCTAGTAAAGCATGTGTCCCAATTGCAATATCTATTTCATTATTCTTTAATTTCTCTATCAGAATTTCCTTTTGTTTTTTTGTTAACTCACTTGTAAATAGCGCGCATCTAACCCCAAATTCTTCTAATGTTTTTGAAATATTATTATAGTGTTGCCTTGCTAGAATTGCTGTTGGAGCCATCATTGCAGCTTGATAACCATTTTTTACAGCTTTATACATTGCCATCATTGCAACCACTGTTTTGCCAGAACCAACATCTCCTTGTACAAGTCTATTCATAGAATTTTCAGATTCCATATCATGTGCAATTTCGTTCCATACTCTGTTTTGGGCATTTGTAAGTGAATATGGAAATGTACCTGTAAGTTCCTCTATATTTACCTTTTTATTGAAGGATATTCCCTTATAGTCTTTATTTGCTTTAGCCTTTAATTGAAACAATCCCATCTGAAGCATGAATAACTCTTCAAATGCAATTCTATATCTCGAGATTTCAAAATCATGTAAAACCTTAGGAAAGTGTATATTATAGGTAGCATAGTTTACTTCACACAAATTATATTTTTCTCTAATTTTAATTGGTAGTGTTTCTTCCAATGTATTATCAACTAATTTTATTGCATTTTCAATTATACCTCTTATAACATTTTGTGTTATTCCATGAGTTAATGGATATATAGGGATTATTTTACCTGTATTTTTATTTTCACCATATGCTTCAAATATCGGATTTTGAACTTCTAGTCTTCCAAGCCCCCCCAGTACTTTTCCATAAAAGGAATATTCTTTCCCTACCACAAAAGTATTTTTTATATACGGTTGATTAAACCATGTTAATATAATACTCCCTGTTTCATCTCGTACTATTAATTTATAAATAGACATTCCTTTTCGAATTCTAGTTTCGGAAACTCTTGAAGTAACCATTCCTTTAAAAGTAACCGTTTCACCATTTACAAGTTCGCCTATTTTTTTATAAGCACCTCTATCTTCATATGTTCTCGGAAAAAACGTAATTGCATCATTTAATGTATAAATTCCTAACTTATTTAATTGCTGGACTCTAGCTGGTCCAACTCCTTTTATATATTGAATACTCTGATTTAAATCCATTTTTTCACCTCACAACCGCAAGCAAACATTTATTCTTCTTTTAACAGTATATCATAATAATTGTAAATATCAACACAAGAAAGCAAAATATCTTTGATTTTCTGTCTTTCTACCCTCGTGAGTTTTCGAATGGAATGAGAAAATCTCACGCTTAAAATAAATATTTTTTATGCAATGTAAAGTATAACTTTTCTATTGCATAAAAAAAGAAACATTTTTGCAACAATACAAAAATGTTTCTTTTATTTTTATCCTCTCATTATAGCTTCGAATTCTTCGCCTTCAATTTTTTCTTTTTCTAATAGTACATTTGCAACTGTATGAAGTTTATTCATTTGACTTTCAAGAATTGATTTTGCTCTTGCATATCCATTATCAATTATTCTCTTAACTTCAACATCAATTACTGCTGCAATTTCATCGCTATAATTTTTAACATTATTAATATCTCTTCCTAAGAATACTTCTTCTTGATCATTACCAAAAGTAATAGTTCCTAGTTTTTCGCTCATACCATATCTCATTACCATGCTTCTTGCAATTTTACTTGCTCTTTCAATATCATTTGAAGCCCCAGTACTAATATCATTTAGTACTAATTGTTCTGCAACTCTACCACCAAGCAAAGATACAATCTTATCTTCCATTTCAGATTTAGACATGAATGATTTATCTTCCGTATTCTTATACATCGTATAACCACCAGCCATACCTCTAGGAATGATTGAAACTTGATGAACTGGTTCAGCATGTTCTAAGAATCTACTTACAACCGCGTGACCACCTTCATGATATGCAACTAGCTTCTTATCTTTTTCAGAAATTACTTTACTCTTCTTTTCAGGTCCCATTATAACTTTAACCATTGCGTTTTCTAAATCTTCCATCGTAACAGATTGTTTATCAGCTCTTGCTGCAAGTAATGCAGCTTCATTCATCATATTTTCTAAATCTGCACCTGTGAATCCTGCTGTATTTTTAGCAAGTACTCCTAAATCTATTTCACCCGATAACTTTTTCTTCTTAGCATATAAACCTAAGATTTCTTCTCTAGCTTTTACATCTGGAGCGGGAACTACAATTTGTCTATCAAATCTTCCTGGTCTTAAAAGTGCTTTATCTAATATATCTGGTCTATTTGTAGCAGCTAATACAATAACTCCTGAATTAGTTCCAAAGCCATCCATTTCAACTAATAATTGGTTTAATGTTTGTTCTCTTTCATCATGTCCGCCACCAAGTCCAGCACCTCTTTGACGACCAACAGCATCTATTTCATCGATAAATACTATACATGGCGCTTTTGCTTTTGCCTCTTCAAACAATCCTCTTACTCTTGATGCACCAACACCTACATACATTTCAACAAAGTCAGAACCACTTATTGTATAGAATGGAACACCGGCTTCACCAGCAACAGCTTTTGCTAATAATGTTTTACCAGTACCTGGTTGACCAACTAGCAAAACTCCTTTTGGTATTCTGGCACCCATATCTGTAAATTTCTTAGGATATTTTAAAAACTCAACTATTTCTTGTAATTCTTCTCTTTCTTCTGGAAGCCCCGCAACATCTTTAAATGTTATTTTATTTTTGTCTTCAGCATTACTTAATCTAGCCCTATTTTTAGTAAATGACATTGCACCCTTGCTACCATTTATACTTTGTATCATAAATACCCATACTACAATAAATATTATAAGCATAACAAGTGGAGACATATTTTCTAATATTTGTAATGCTTTTAATGGAGATTCTTCTTCAAATTTAAAATCACCATTTTTAATATTTTCTTCTATCGATAGCATAAAAGCATTTCTGTCTGGAATATTTACTTTTTTCTCGCCCGATTGTTCCTTTAATTTAACAACTGCTGTTCTATCTTCACTTGAAAGTTCAATAGACTCTACTTCGTTGCTTTCAATTTTTTGTACTAATTCATCAAATCTTAATTCTCCTGTATTACCTTTCTCAACAAACATAACTGCTACAAAAACTAATAATACCATCGCTATAATTAATGGTGCAATTCCTCTAAAAGACTTTTTCATTAGCTCCTCCTTAAATTATTGCATTTTTTCAAATCTTAATTTCCCTTTTAACACACTAACTTTAATATATTTATTCGGTGTCAAAAATTTACCACCTACATTATTTTCGCACAATTTAATAATATCGTCAACATGCACTTTTTCTATATCTTTTGCATTTCCAAGAACTTTTATTATTAATTTTAATACTAATCTTTTTCTTATTACTATATCTAGTTTATTAAAGTTTTTTAAATTACATACCAAATTTTTACCAATATTTTCTTCAACAATAATATCCTTATATGCTTTATCTACCATGTCTGAAATAAACTTTTCTTCTTGAAAAATTATTTCAGACATTCTGTTAATGTTATTGATTACATTTGAGTTTATATTTTTTTCAACATAAGGAATCAATTCTAGTCTTACCTTGTTTCTTGTATATTCTGTTTCATCGTTTGATTCATCGTGACGTGGATTAACATTTTTTTCTTTACAAAAAGATTCAATTTCTTTTCGTGAAACCTCAATTAATGGTCTAATTATTTTTCCTCTATTTGGTTCAATTCCTTTTAAACCTGAAAGTCCACTACCACGAATCATGTTCATAATTACTGTTTCAGCATTATCATTACTATTATGCGCCGTTGCAATTTTTGTACAAGATTCCTTTAAAGAAATTTCTTCAAAGAAATCGTATCTTGCTTTTCTGCCTGCTTCTTCTATTGTCATTCCATTCAAATTTTCTTTTAACTGCAAATGCTTAGTAAAACAAGGAATATTGTTATCTTTACAATAATTAACTACATATTCTTCGTCCAACACAGCATTTTCTCTAAGTCCATGATTTATATGCGCAACACATAAATTATATCCAAGTGAATGCAAAATTATAAGTAAAGTCATAGAATCTGGCCCACCTGAAACCCCAACAAGAATTTTGTCGTCTTCGTTTATTAAATTATATTTTTCAATTGTTTTTTTTATTTTATTTAACATTGTTTTCCTTTCCATATTATTTAATTATTACAACGGAGACGTTGAGCACCGAGATGCATTCGATTTTTGCGGCAAGTGAATGATTTTCATGCGAATTACCTGCATATTTTTTACATTCGCAGCAAAATTATTTAATTGCTACAAAACATCGGATGCCGAGGCGCGGAGGCGTACAGTCGGTACGTTGAGCACCGAGACGCATTCGATTTTTGCGGCAAGTGAATGATTTTCATGCGAATTACCTGTATTTATCTAGATTAACAAACTTAGTATATTGCCCCAACCACAACAATTCAACCGTACCAGTTGAACCACCTCTGTTTTTAGCAAGTATAACTTCTGCAACATTTTTCTTTTCAGTTTCTGGATTGTAGTAATCATCTCTATATAAAAACATTACCATGTCAGCATCTTGCTCTATAGAACCAGATTCTCTAAGGTCACTCAGCATTGGTCGATGATCAAGTCTTTGTTCCGGAGCACGACTTAACTGTGACAACGCAATTATTGGCACGCCAATTTCTCTTGCTAAACTTTTAAGAGATCTACTTATTTCCGAGATATCAGCTTGTCTACTTGCATTAGATTTGCTTGCATCCATAAGTTGTAAATAGTCAATAACAATAAGTCCAATGTCATGTTCCATTTTCATTTTTCTACACTTAGCTCTCAATTCAATTGGTGTATATCCAGCCGAATCATCCAAGAAAATTTTTGTTTCCGAAATTTCACCCGCTGTATTAGTTAAACTTACCCAATCATTATCATCCAATTTACCACTTCTTATTTTTACACTATCAACCATGGATTCACTGGCTAAAATTCTGCTAACCAACTCTTCTTTTCCCATTTCCAAACTAAAATATACAGTTGGGCAATTTGCTCTTATTGCAGCATTAGCAACAATGTTTAATGCAAATGCTGATTTTCCCATAGCTGGTCTCGCCGCTACAACTACTAATTGTCCTGGCGAGAAACCAAGAGTTTTGTCATCTAAATCTTTAAATCCACTTGGCACACCAACAATTCCTTCTGGCCTAGCTGCTAATTTTTCTAGGTTATCAAATGTATCAACTAATACATCTTTAATTACCGCATAAGATTTTTGTTTTTTCTTTTGAGCAATCTCAAATATTTTTCTTTCAGCCAATTCTAAAGCATCAGCCACTTCACCAGACTGTTCATATCCAGCTTTGTTTATTTCATTAGAGGCATTAATTAGTCTCCTAAGTATTGATTTTTCTTCGACTATTCTTGCATAATACTCAACATTAGAAATTGAATACATTGGATTAGTAAGAGATGCTAAATATTCAAAACCATTTACAACATCATAAGAGCCTCTTACTTCTAGTTGCGCTTTTAGAGTCAGCAAATCAATTGGTGTATTTTTATTATACAAATCTATAATTGCACTATATATTTCAGCATGCTCACTTCTATAAAAATCTTCTGGTGTTAAAATTTCAACTACTGTTAGAACAGCATCTTTATCTACAAGCATCGAGCCCAAAACAGCTTGTTCAGCTTGGACATCGTTCGGCGGAATTCGACTTATAATCTTTTCCATTTAAACTTTCCTTCCTACTTATTCTGCAACAATATTTACTTTGATTGTTCCAGAAACACCTTCAAATAATTTTATTTCTATGTTATATATGCCTAACGATTTTATAGCATCATTTAGGCACACTTTCTTTTTATCTACTTCAACAAAATATTTTTTATTTAGTTCGTCAGCAATATCTTTAGCAGTTACACTTCCAAAGGTTTTTCCATTTTCACCAGCTTTAATTTTAAAAACAAGTTCATAATTTTTCATTTTTTCTGATAATTCTTTTGCATTTGCTAAACTCATATCTTTTTTATATTTATTTGCATCTTGTTTGGTTTTTAACTCATTCATATTAGTTGCATCTGCAATAACCGCAAGTTTTTTTGGTAATAAATAATTTCTAGCATAACCATCTGCTGCATCAAGCACTTGTCCTTTTTTACCTACTGATTTAATATCTTGCAATAATATTACTTTCATTTTTCTTTCCTCCTTTATAGTTTATTTAAAACTATACTGACTCTTCACGTATTTCTTCAATAGCTTTTATTAATTGTTTTTTAGTTTCGTCAATTGTCATTTTTTGCACTTGAGCTCCAGCAATCATCATGTGACCACCGCCACCAAGTTTTTCTAATACAACTTGTACATTTAAAGAACCGTTTGACCTTCCGCTAATATTTATATAGTCTTTCATATCTACAAGTACAAATGAAGTTTCTACACCATTTAAGTTTAATAGCTCGTCAGCTGCTTGTGCAGCAATTTGCATTTGATTCTCAACTTCATTTGGACATACTGCAATTGCTATATTGTTAAATACTATTTCTGAATTTCTAATAACATCTGCAATTGCTATATAAGTATCTACATCATTTTGGAACATTTTTTTAATAGCAGCTACATCCACACCAATTTTCTTTAGATATGCTGCAGCTTCAAAAGTTCTAACACCAGTCTTATACATAAAGTTTTTAGTATCTGTTAATATTCCTGCATATAAACATTCAGCTTCAACAAGTGGTAACTCAATTTTTTCATCTACATATTGTAGCATTTCTGTTACTAACTCACTCGCAGATGATGCATAGACTTCTTGGAAAGTCAAAAGTGCGTCTTCGATAGCATCTGTACTCTTTCTGTGATGATCTATAATAACAATTTTATTTGTCTTATCTACTATTTCAGGTGATTCCACATAATCTTTTCTATGTGTATCAACTATAACTAACAATGTATCTTCTGACATTTTGGCATATATATTTTCTGTTTCAAGTAAAACATCTTCATAGGTCTTTCCAAGTTTTCTCACAAGTCCTTCAATTCCAACACCAGAACCGTTATAAACTATGTATGCATCTTTATTCATGGTTTTAGCAATTCTATATACACCTATTGCAGAGCCCAAAGAATCCGCATCCATATTTTTATGTCCCATTATAACAACATTTTTAGATTCACTAATTAATTCTTGCATCGCTTGAGCGACAACTCTTGCTTTTACTTTAGTTCTCTTTTCAATTTCTTTAGATTTTCCTCCAAAGAATTCATATTCACCATTTCTTCTTATTACCGCTTGATCTCCACCTCTACCAAGTGCAACATCAATAGCTGCTAATGCGTTCTGGAACATTTCTGCCTTCGTAGAATCTTCAGATATAATTCCAATGCTTAGTGTAACAGGAATTTTGTTACTATATGTAATATCTTTTATTGAGTCTAAAATTTCAAATTTAGAATCTGTAAATGCTTTAATAAATTTCTTTTCGAATACTATTAGAAATCTATTTCTATCTAATCTAGTAAACACCCCGCCTGTGAACGCAAACCATTCTCTAAGTTGTCTTTCAACAACAGCCATAATTTGTGGTTTATCTGTATCAGTTACACCTTGCATTAATTCATCATAGTTATCTATAACAATCAATCCAACACAATCTTTTGCGTCTTCATACATTCTAAATAAACGATAATATTCTGTTCTATCAATAAAATAAAGCATCATTACTGTTTCTCTAGAACCTTTTTTTCTTATGTTTACAAGGTTACCTAATAATCTATAATGTTTATCATGGATACTTATTTCTTTATCAATAGAAACAAACTTATCATCAAATTCTTCGTTCATTTCTTTTATAATATTCTCAATAAACTTTTGTTTATTAATACCTTTAAATAAAGTGTCCAATCCTTCATTGTTCCATAAAATATCGCCCTGATTTGTAACAATCGTTGCAGGTATTGGGAAATTTAATATAGAATCATCTGTATTTAATTTATTCATTAGACTTCCCATGTGTCTAACAACTCTTTCTTTCATTTTAGCTTGTTTTTTATATGTAAAGATTAATACTCCCGCATATATTAATATATTAAGTGGTATTAATTGCGGTATAACAACACAAACAAGTGCTAAAATAACAAATATTATTATTAAATATGTTCTATATTTTGGAACAAATATTTCATTAAATTTTATCTTAGACATAACATGCCTCCCCATAGTAGTAATTTTATACTTATACACTATTTTTGTCAAGAAAATAGCTATTTTAAAAGCTTTTTGGCCATCACATTAAATCTTATTTTTTATAATTTTTAATGCTTTTTCTCTTTCCAACATGATAACATGTCCACAGCCCATACATTCAAATTTAAAATCGACTCCAACTCTAGTTATTTTCCAATTTTTACTACCACATGGATGTTGCTTTTTCATTTCAATAATATCTCCAACTTGAAAATTATTCATAAAAACTCCTCCATTTTGAAAATCCTATTGGAAAACCAATAGGATTTTTACTTTTAAGACGCATTATCTATTTTTTCTTGTTTCGGTGCCTTTTTAGTCTTTTTTACAGTTTTTTTAGCAACTTCATTCAAAACAAGTTTTGGTGTTTCATTTTTTTCAACAGTGTCTCGTGTTATTATACATTCTACAATTTCATTATTTGTAGGTATTTCAAACATAATATCACGCATCGTTTCTTCAAGAATAGCTCTAAGTCCTCTTGCACCAGTCTTTCTATTAATAGCTTTGTCAACAATAGCAGATATAGCTCCATCGTCAAAGCTTAATTTAACTCCATCCATTTCAAACAATTTTTTATATTGTTTAATAAGTGCATTTTTAGGTTTCGTCATAATCTCCACATATGCATCTCTTGATAATGGTTGAACAGTTGTAACAACTGGTACTCTTCCTACAAATTCTGGAATCATACCAAATTTAACTAAGTCTTGTGGTAACAAATGCTTTAATGCAAGTCGTTCATCTATTTGGTTTTTATCTGCAATTTCAGCTCCGAAACCAATATTTTTCTTTCCAATTCTAGCTTCTATAATCTTGTCTAAACCTTCGAAAGCACCTGCACATATAAATAATATATTAGTTGTATCTATATGGATAAAGTCTTGTTGTGGATGTTTTCTACCACCTTGTGGTGGAACAGAAGCAATAGTCCCTTCTATTATTTTTAGTAGAGCTTGTTGTACGCCTTCACCGCTTACATCTCTTGTAATAGAAACATTTTCAGATTTTCTTGAAATTTTATCTATTTCATCAATATATATAATTCCTTTTTGTGCTCTTTCAATATCATAATCAGCAGCTTGAATCAATTTAAGCAAAATGTTTTCAACATCTTCACCTACATATCCCGCTTCTGTAAGAGCAGTTGCATCTGCTATCGCAAAAGGCACATTAAGGAATTTTGCAAGTGTTTGCGCTAAATATGTTTTTCCGCATCCTGTTGGCCCTAGCATTAAAATATTACTTTTTTGTATGTCTACGTCATCATCATCATCATTAGAATTATTAATTCTTTTGTAATGATTATATACGGCAACTGCAAGTGATTTTTTTGCTTCTTCTTGGCCAACCACATATTCATCAAGAACTGTTTTTATTTCTTTTGGACTAGGAACTTGCTCAATAAGTTGTTCTTGTACAAGTTCTTCATCCGCTTCGTATTGTTCCTCTACAATATTTGAACATAAATCTACACATTCGTTACAAATGTATACACCAGGTCCTGCTATTATACGTCTAACTGCATCTTGTGACTTACCACAAAAAGAACATTTAACAGTTTTTTTATCTTCAAATTTAGCCATAGCACACCTCTTTCTTTTATTTTTATCATTTGTATAAATTCTATATTAGTCACGTCTCATAACTTTATCGATTAATCCATAATTTAATGCTTCATCAGCAGTCATAAAGTTATCTCTATCTGTATCTTTTTCAATTTGTTCTAAAGGTTTTCCTGTATTTTCGCTTAACATTTTATTAAGCTTATCTCTAGTCTTTAATAAAAATTCTGCATGAATTTTTACATCAGATGCTTGACCTTTAGCTCCACCTAGTGGTTGATGTATCATTATTTCAGCATTAGGAAGTGCATATCTCTTGCCTTTTTTACCTGCTGAAAGTAAGAACGCACCCATACTAGCAGCCATGCCTACACATATTGTAGATACATCTGGTTTTATATATTGCATAGTATCATATATTGCCATTCCTGCTGTAACACTTCCTCCAGGACTGTTTATATATATGTGAATATCTTTTTCTGGATCTTCTGATTCTAAGAATAATAATTGTGCAACAACAAGACTTGCAGTAACATCTGTTATTTCATCACCAATGAATATTATTCTATCTTTTAACAATCTAGAAAAAATATCATAAGATCTTTCACCTCTGCTTGTTTGTTCAACAACATATGGTACTAAGTCATTTCTTATTTCACTCATAAATTACTTTCCTCCTTAGTCAATAAATATCTAATTTAAATACTTACGTATTATAAATTACTATTTTGCATTAGCCATTATAAATTTAACAGCTATTGTATATTTTAATTCTTCTTTAACATATTCTTTCATTTGTTCTGTAGCATTTTTTACAAATTCATCAGCATCTCTACCATATGATTTTGCAAATTCAGCTAATTTTTCATTTACATCTTCTTCTTTAACTTCTAATTCTTCTTGTTTGAAGATTTCTTCTAAAACAAGTCTTGTTTTTACATTATTTTCAGCTTTTTCTTCATATTCTTTTCTAACATCAAGAATATTTTTACCCATCATATCTAAGTACATATCTAGTTTTAAGCCTTGGTATGATAATCTTGTTTCTAAATCTTTGATATATCCATCAATTTCGTTATCAACCATTACTCTTGGTATTTCAACTTCTGTTTTATCAAGAACTGCTTTTATAGCTTCTTCTTCTTCTTCAAATTTAGCTCTCTTTTCGTTTTCTTCTTGTATATGTTCTTTTACATCTTCTTTTAATTCAGCTAATGTATCAAATTCACTAACATCTTTAGCAAATTCATCATCGATTTCAGGTAATTCTTTCATTTTGATTTCATTTAATTTAACTTTGAATGTTGCAGGTTTTCCAGCAAGTTCTTGTGAAAAATATTCTTCTGGGAATGTAACTTCAATTTCTTTTTCTTCTTCAATCTTCATTCCAACTAATTGATCCTCAAAGCCTGGAATAAATGCTCCGCTACCAATTTCTAAAGAATGTCCTTCTGCTTTTCCGCCCTCAAATGCAACACCGTCAACAAATCCTTCAAAATCAATAACTGCTGTGTCACCTTTCTTTAATTTATGTCTTTTATCTGCAGTTACAATTCTTGCGTTCTTTTCAGCCATTTCTTTAATATGT
Source organism: Clostridia bacterium (assembly GCA_017521465.1). Lineage (GTDB taxonomy): Bacteria > Bacillota > Clostridia > TANB77 > UBA1234 > RGIG6291. Next base: position 122,701 of record JAFXCN010000020.1, read on the forward strand.
TCATCAACTTCTTTATCTGTTACTGGATAATCTTTTTTAGCAACTTTTAATCCTTTATATTTTCCAAGTTTGATTTCTGGTTTTACAGTTACTACTGCTGTAAATACTAAATCTTTTCCAGAACCAATTTGAGTAATGTCTATCTCTGGTGAACTAACAGCTTCAATATTATTTTCTTTTATTACTTCATCAAAAACATCTGGAGCAGCTATATTAAATGCTTCTTCGTATAATATAGATTCACCATAATGTCTTTCAACTATATTTCTTGGTGCCTTACCTTTTCTAAATCCTGGTACTGAAAAATGTTTTGCATTTCTAAAGAAAGCTTTTTGCATTGCTTCTTCAAATTTTTCAGCTTCAATTGTTATTTCAATTTTAACTTGACTATTTTCTAATTTTTCTACTTTTGCGTTCATATTATATTTCCTTCCTTTATTTGTTTTTTTATTCGCCATGAGATTATATCATAGTTTGCATAATTTTCCAAGTATTTTTTGCTTTTTCGTTCGACAATATTTATGTAAATTTAATCTATTTTAAGCAAATCAAAATCCAAATAATCACATGATGTAAGATTGCTGTCAATATTTGGTATATCAACAAGCATTTCTTGATAATTACTATGTATATGTCCATATATCCATTTTTTTACATTTACATTCCACTCATTTACAGTACTTATTATACGTTCATCTGGCGGATAATGTGTAACAATTATTATTGGTTTATTTTTCGGATTGTTTTCATTAGCATATTTAATAGATAATTTAAGCCTTTCTATTTCTCGAGAATATATTTTTTCGTTCTCCATATTTTCTTCATAAGACCAATATCTTGTACCACAAATCATATATTCAGCAGTTTCATAAAAATTGTTATACAGAAAATAGATATTTTCGTAACAATTTTCTTCAAGAAATCTATTCATTTTAGTAACAGTTTCCCACCAATAATCATGATTACCTTTAAGTATCAACTTTTTACCTGGTAACTTATTGATAAATTCAAAATCAGCTTTTGCTTCATCTAAATATGTTGCCCACGATAAGTCTCCTGCTAAAATAACTAAATCATCATCAGTTACTTTTGATAACCAATTTTCTTTAATTTTATCTTCATAATTGTTCCATTTATCACCAAAAATATTCATTGGTTTATTAGTACCAAAAGATAAGTGTAAGTCTGATATTGCGTATATTTTCATTATTGTTCTCCTATCTTTAAATTTGGTATTGCGTTCATATCATAAGTTGAAGTTTTTCCTTTTAAATAATTGTAATATGCTGCTGCACCAATCATTGCCGCATTATCTGTGCATAATACTAATTCAGGGTAATATATCTTCAAATTATTTTCTTCGCCTAGTTTTTTCATTCTTTCTCTTAAGTAACTGTTAGCAGAAACTCCACCAGCAATCGCAATTTTATCAGTTCCAATATTTTTAGCTGCAATTGATAGATTTTCTATAAGCACGTCTGTAACAGCTTCTTCAAAACTTGCACATAAGTCATTTATATTTAAATTTTCTTTTTCTTTATTTACTAAATTTATAACAGCCGTTTTTATACCACTAAAACTAAAATCTAAATTTTCAAAATGTGTTTTTGGCAAGTTGTATGTAGGTTTGCCTTCTTTTGCTAATTTATCAATTTTAGGTCCCCCAGGATATCCAAGACCTACTGTTCTTGCAACTTTATCAAAAGCTTCTCCAACAGCATCATCCCTAGTTTTTCCTATTATATCAAATTCTGTATAATCTTTTACATGTATTAAATGTGAATGTCCACCGGATACCACCAAACACAAATATGGTGGCTCCAGTTCTTTATTTGTTATATAGTTTGCTGCTATATGTCCCTCTATATGATGAACTCCGACTAACGGCTTATTAAGCGCGTACGCCATTGCTTTTGCAGTTGAAACACCTACTAAAAGTGCGCCAACTAGACCAGGGCCATAAGTACAAGCAATAATGTCAACGTCTTCTAGCGTAATATTAGCTTTTTCAATTGCTTCTCTAATTACATATGTTATGTTTTCAACATGATTACGAGATGCAATTTCTGGCACAACACCACCAAATTTTTTATGAATATCTATTTGCGTTGAAATAATGTTTGATAATACTTCTCTACCATTTTTTACTATAGCAACAGAAGTTTCATCGCAACTAGTTTCAATCGCAAGACACAAAATATCTTTCTGCATATTTTTTCCTCTTTTCAAATTACATAAACAATCCAATTATCCATGATACTGCATAAATCATTCCGGTTGAAACCCAATCTACTAAAGGTCCTAGTATCTTTGAAGGTAATTTCGAAATAAATAACGCTATAATTATTATCATTGAATATCTTTCTAGGGTGAACATAAATTCAAGAGCTTTTCCTTTTAAGAAGTATCTTAATATCTTTGAACCATCTAATGGTGGAAAAGGTAATAAATTAAATAAGCCTAAACCTATATTCATATATGCTGCCGAAGATACTATTGTTAAAATTATTTGCGTTACAGACTGAGTCACATCTCCAAAAATTATTAATAATGCTGATATTAAAAACATGATGAATGCTAGTATAAAATTAGAGATTGGTCCAGCAGCTGATACAATTGCAGAATCTCTAGCAGGATTTCTATAATAAGATGGATTAATTTCAACAGGTCTTCCCCATCCAAAACCACCAAATAATAAACAAATTGTTCCCACAGGGTCCATATGAGCCAAAGGATTTAAAGTAAGTCTACCTTGTTGTTCAGGTGTAGGATCCCCAAGCCTGTCCGATGCTCTTGCATGTGAATATTCATGCACAGTAAGCGCAAGTACAAGTCCTGGAAGCATTAACAAAGTTGACTGCAAATCAATTCCACCAGACATTATATTTGATAACACCATAATACCTAAAACTACCAAGCCTATTTGGCCTATGCCTCCAAACATTAAACCGCCTCCTTTTCATAACCATGTGATTATATCATATAACAGCAAAAAATGCCACACTTTATGTGTGACATTTTTGTGTATTTTTCATAAATATTATTTTTTTATTTTCTCAGAAACAAATCAAAAGCGAGTATTGCTAGGCAAACAAGATGAAAATCTAAAATTCCTGTTTTTCATTTCTGTAACTCTTAAACGCAGCAAAAGCAGTAAGTAGCAAGGAAAAAGAAGGAGAAACACCGCAAGTCGTACGAGTGGTACGTCGAGGATGTTTCTCCTTGTTTCGACACAGCTAATTGCTGCTTTTCATGCGTTTAAGCCAATGGTTTCATAGTTGGGAACAACAATACATCTCTTATTGAATAACTATTTGTTAATAGCATTATCAATCTATCAACACCTATTCCTAATCCACCTGTTGGAGGCATACCATACTCTAATGATTGTACAAAATCGTCATCAATCATATTGGCTTCTTCGTTTCCAGCTTCTCTTTCAGCCATTTGCATCATAAATCTTTCTTTTTGATCTATTGGATCATTTAATTCCGAGTATGCGTTAGCATATTCTCTTCCACCAATAAATAATTCAAATCTTTCTACAAGTCTTGGGTCAGATGGCTTTTTCTTTGTAAGTGGAGAAATTTCGATTGGATAATCTATTATAAATGTTGGTTGAATTAGAGTTTCTTCAACTTTTTCTTCAAATACCAAATTTATAACATGCCCTCTTACAGGAGTTCCTTCAACTTCAACACCTATAGATTTTGCAAGAGCAATAGCTTCTTCGTCTGTATTAGCATTATTAAAATCAGCTCCTGTTACTTCTTTTATAGCATCTATCATTGAAATTCTCTTCCAACCTGGAGTTAAATCAATCATTGTTCCTTGGTAATCTATTTTTGTATCACCGCAGATATCTTTTGCAAGTGTCGAAATCATTCCTTCTGTTATATCCATCATATCATGATAGTCCTCATAAGCTGAATATAATTCAATAGTTGTAAATTCTGGATTATGTTTTATATCCATTCCTTCATTTCTGAATAATCTTCCCATTTCATATACTTTGTGGAATCCACCAACGATTAATCTCTTTAAGTATAGTTCTGGTGCGATTCTTAAATACATATCAATATCTAAAGTATTGTGATGAGTTATAAATGGTCTTGCTGCAGCCCCACCAGCTATTGTATTTAATATTGGAGTATCTACTTCTAGATATCCTCTTTCATCTAAATAACTACGAATTCCTTTTATTATTGCAGATCTCTTAAAGAATGTTTCTTTAACATCATTATTCATTATTAAATCAACATATCTTTGACGATAACGCAAATCCATGTCTTTTAATCCATGATATTTTTCTGGAAGTGGTCTTAATGATTTTGAAAGTAAGATAATTTCTTTTACTTTTATAGAAATTTCTCCCATGTGTGTTTTGAATACAGTCCCTTTAATTCCTATAATATCACCAACATCATACTTTTTGAATTCTTCATATGATTCAGCGCCAACTTCGTCCATTTTTACATATATTTGAATTCTGCCATACATGTCTTGTAAATCGCAGAAACTTGCTTTACCATGTCCTCTTTTAGCCATAAGTCTACCAGCAATAGTAACTTCAACTGGTTCAGTTTCTTCTCCCTCTACCGGGTCAACGAATTTTTCTTTTATATCTTTGCTATTGTCTTTATTATCAAATTTGACAATTTGGAAAGGATCTTTTCCATTGTTTTGCAATTCTTCAAGTTTTTCAATTCTAACCTTGATAAGTTTATTCACTTCTTCTTCTGTTAATTCTACTTCTTGATTCAAGTTTTCTTCGTTCATTTTCTTTCCTCCCTTTTTAATATAAAAGATGTATGTATTTTAACACAATTTTCCAAAACATACAACAAAAAAGCAGAAAATCTTTGTTTTCCTGCTCTCATTTTCATATTTTATACAACAACAATTAGGGATGGCCAAAGACCATCCCTCAAAATTCATATTTTCTATAATCCTTTTGATATTTTTAAAATTTTAAATTGTAAAATTCCACCTGGAGTTTCAGCATCAACTATTTCATTTTTCTTTCTTCCAAGCAATGCTGCTCCTATTGGTGATTCGTTAGAAATCTTATTTTCTGCTAAGTCAACTTCTGTAGAACCAACTATAGTGTATTCTACTTTTTCATCAAATTCCATGTCTAGAACTTGAACTTTGTTTCCAACTTGAACAACTTTATTATCGATTTCATCACTGTCTATTATTTTTACATTTCTCAATTTATTCTCTAAATCTATTATTTTCATTTCAACTTGAGCTTGTTCATTTTTTGCTTCATCATATTCTGAATTTTCAGATAAATCGCCAAAGCCCATGGCTACTTTAATTCTTTCTGCAACTTCTCTTCTTTTAACTGTTTTTAAGTATTCTAATTCCTCTTCTAATTTTTTTAAACCTTCATATGTTAATAAAACTTCTTTTTGTGGCATACCTTATCAGCACTCCTTTTTTCATACGCTTATTATATGATAAAAAATATTCTTTACCATACAATGCTTAATATTAAACATTATTCAATTATTTGTCAAGAGTTATTTTTTACTTTCCTGGAATATTTTTCCTAATCTTTCAAAATCTTCTTGACAAATCAACCCACTATTTCCTATATAGCCATTCACACGATACTTCGAACGATTAAATAGAAGCTCATTCTCTTTTATTTTTTTCATGTAATTATATATGTATGCTTCGCATAAACTCAACGAACTAAAATTTTCATTGTCCTGATTCATATATATATTTAAATCATTTATGATAATTCCATTAAAATTCTTTTTAATTGGGTATTTTTCGTCTGGAATTGTTATTACTATTGAATCAACAGGCACTATTATTTTAGAAAGAGAATCTACATCAAAATCAATATTAATTATATAGTTTTCTCTTTTCATCGTATGTTTTCCTTTATTTAAAAGCCTAACTGTTATTCCATTATAATGCAATAGTTCGTCAACTAACTTTTGAAATTTGTATGCGTTATTTGTAATAATAGTCACATGTTTCACTATGTCAGACAAATATTTTATAAGATCCAAATTATCAATATTATATTCATCTACCAAAATTGCAACATTAAGTTTCTCTATTGGTATTTCCATTATTTTAGAAGTTTCTCTTATTATTGTTGGCAAAAGCACTTTATACATTCTCTTACCAGAAATTATATAATTATTATTTTCACTCAATACATTTTTAAATAATTCGTTTTTTTGTAATTCATTATTCAGAACAACATTACTCACTTTATATTTTTTTAATATTTTAGATATTTTCTTTCCATATTTTTCTGATGTTTTTTCTTTAAATTTTGGAACATTTAGTTTTACTTCTTCGCAAACTTCGTCAACAGATATTGTGTTAAAAAAAGTTTTTCTTTCTTTTAAATTAATAATAGCATAAGACATACAAAATCTCCTCCAATCTTGTACATCTTATGCTACTAAAAAACTTTTTATTCTAATAGTTTAAATATTCTTCTATATCACTCCAAAAGTTTTCAGTTTCGTATCCCCACATCCAATATGCACTACCACCTAAATCATATTTTTTTATCAATGATAATTTCTTTATGATAGACTCTTTTTCATCCATCCACATAACAGTCCAAGTGTTTCCATCAACATTCTCATAATAATACTGTCCATCTTCTTCAACCCATATCGTTTTTTGCGAATTCAAATATCTATCTAAATTTTTCATTGTAACAACAGAAGTTGTGCTAACCTTTCCATCGTTAACTTTCCATAATCTAGAATATAACGGAATCCCCAAAACTATTTTTTCATTATTAACTTCATCTCGCTCTATCATCTTTTTTAAATTATTCTCAACCCATGTCAAACTAGCAACACTTCCCGCTTTTTTACTTGAAGCGCCATACTGATCATAGGCCATCAAAACAAGATAGTCAACCGCTTCAGCTAATTCATATCTATCATAGCAAAGCGACCATGTATCACTTCCATCAGGTACAGTTACATCAACAGAAACAGTATAACCATTTTTTCGTAATGTCGAAGAAATTTCTCTAACAAATTGTGAAAATTCTTTTGAATCTTCTTTTTTCATTTCCTCAAAATCAATATTAATACCATCTAAATTATATTGCTCGCATAACGATAACAATTGAGCAATTACATTTTCACGTGCTGTCATACTTGTAACAATCTTAGATGTGTTTTCAAGCCCCATTCTATCATTTTTAAATACAGCCCAAATTTCATATCCGTTTTTGTGCGCCCACGAAATATATTGCTTATCAATAGTGTTTCTTAAATTTCCTTCTGTATCTTTTAAATAAATCCATGTTGGAGAAATCACATCAATACCCTCTATTTTGCTTTGTGAACTTCTATCAGGTGTATAGTTTTCAGCATATTCCCAGATAAGATTTATTTTTTCTATTTTTTCTTCTTTATCAATGTACTCTTCGATATTATATCTTGTCAAATCTTTTTGATTTACATATCCCAATTCACCTTTACTTGTTCTTGTCCATACCCAATCTTTATCTTTTGAATATCTATAAATATCTAGTTCCTCACCAATTTCAACTTTTGCAATTTTTCGAGATAAATTTTTTTTCAATCCTTTTAATATAATTTCATCTTGAGCAGTAATTGTAGCACTTTCTGCACGTGGTGTTGTAATAATAATTTTAGAATTATTTTCAATTTCAATATTATAAACTTCTGTAAGTTCTTCTATTGGAATATAAACTATATTATCAATTAACTGAACTGGAACATTAATATTTTTTTCAACTCCATCAATCTCCATTATATTTGAATTAATTTTCATTTTCGCGACATGAATATCTGAAGTTGTTATATATGTTTCATATTTTTCGTCATAATATAACCACTTATCAAAATATATATCTATTGTATCCTTAGACAACATTATTTTTCCATCTACCATTTTAACTTCTTCTGGTATATCTTTTGTTACTTCTTTATCATTAATTACTAATCTAATTTCGTCTTTATCGTAGAATGTATTAACTTGATAATTTGGTGCTATATAAAATATGTATAATGATATAAATAAAAACAAAAATGTTATAATTAATCTTTTCATAAATTTTCCTTTCGTATAAAAATTTTATATAAATATATTATACAAAGCTAGCATTAAAATCAAGCAAAAAAAACATAGAAATCTCTTTATTTTTGGCGAAATATATTGTATAATTTTATTGTATGTTTTAATCATAAAAGAAAGGAGATAAAAACATGGAAATATATTATGGTTGGCTTATCTTAGCTGGTGTCCTAATAGTATTAGAAATTTTTACTGAAGGTTTTCTTATTTGTTGGTTTGGTATAGGTGCACTTATAGCAATGATTACTAGTTTCTTCGCCCCTGAAAATTATCTTTTACAAATAATTGTTTTTACTGTTGTCTCTATTATCCTTGTTTTATTTACAAGAAAATTTGCAAAAAAAGTAGCACCAAATGATGTTCCTTCAAACGTGTATACTATATTAGGTAAAAAAGCAATTGTAACAACAGAAATAGACAACGCAACTGGCAAAGGACAAATTAAAGTAGACGGCGATATTTGGTCTGCAAAATCTGAGTCAGGTGAAAAAATACCAGTTGATTCGTCAGTAGAAATATTAAGAATTGACGGTGTAAAAGTTGTTGTAAAATAAAATTTTAGGAGGTTTTACTATGGTATGGTTTTTTATAATTGTTATTGTATTTTTTGCAATAGTAGCATTTTCATCAATTAAAGTTGTAGAGCAATCTACTGTTTTTGTTGTTGAAAGACTAGGTAGATTTTCTGGTGTTTTAAATGCAGGTGTACACATTCTTATTCCTTTTTTTGATAAAGTAAGAGCTCGTGTTAGTTTAAAAGAAAACACTATGGATGTTCCTCCACAAGGTGTTATAACAAAAGATAACGTTAATATAACAATAGATACTGTTGTGTTCTATCAAATTACAGACGCACAAAAAGCAGTATATGAAATTGAAGATTTAAGAGCTGGTGTTCGTTATTTAGCAACTACTACTCTACGTGATATCGTTGGTAAAATGGACTTAGATAGCACATTTAGCTCAAGGGAAGAAATAAACTTAAAATTACGTCAAACACTTGATGAAGCTACTGACAAATGGGGATGTAAAGTAAATCGTGTTGAAATCAAAGATATTAACCCACCAAAAGACATTAGAGACGCAATGGAAAAACAAATGAACGCAGAAAGAACAAAACGTTCTTCTATCTTACTTGCTGAGGGTGAAAAAGAATCAGCAATTAGAATTGCTGAAGGTCAAAAAGAAGCTAGAATTCTTGAAGCTGAAGCTGATAGAGAAACAAATATTAAAAGAGCCGAAGGTATTAGACAAGCTAAAATATTAGAAGCAACTGGTGAAGCTGAAGCTATTGAAAGAATTGCTGAAGCTAAATCAAGAGAAATTGAAGTTGTATATGGTGCAATTAAGAATTCACAACCTGATGATAAATTAGTAGCATTAAAATCACTTGAAGCACTTGAAAAAGTTGCAAACGGTACAGCAAATAAAGTATTTATTCCATTCGATACAACTAAAGCACTTGGTGCACTTGGTAGTATGAAAGAAATAACAAAAGAATAAAAAGAAATAACAAAAGAACCTGACAAAGTCAGGTTCTTTTGTTATTCGCAGCAAACAGTCGCATTGTTACAGCCTGAAATCTCCAATAAATGTAACGCAGTTCGTTTTCGCAGACGGCCGCTGCGCGGACGGCGATTCGCCCTTTTCCGTCAGCGAAAATGTTTCCTTCGGAAACTTTGATACGCACAGAAATTTCCTTCTATTCACTTTTCACTATTCATTATTCACTATTGTTTTAAAAAACTCCAGAGAAAAATTCTCTGGAGTTTTTTAAAACAATTTTATAATGTCTCCTACCGTTACTATTAATGCAACAGTTATTAATAATGCAAAGCCAATAAGTTGTATTGTTATTTCAGTCTTCTCTTTCATCGGCTTCCTTCTAACCAATTCTATTAATAATATTAAAAATTTACCACCATCAAGTGCAGGTACAGGAAGCAAATTAAATATTCCTAAACTTAAACTTATAGCTGACATTAGCAAGAATAAATTATCCAATTTTTCTGTTGACGATATTTCTTGCGCTATTCCAACAGGTCCCATAACTTGAATATTTTCCATTTTTCCTGTTAACATTTGAAACATTGCTTTTATATTTGTATTAAAATAATAACCTGTTTTATCAATAGCATAATATAAGTTTTCAAATATATTTGCATCTTCTTTTCTTTCATATTCAACATCGAAATCTTTAATTTCATACGATGATAGTGTCAATAAATAGTCTTTAACAACGCCTTCTGTATCTTCAAATACAAATTTCATTTCCTTATTAGGATTATCACGAATTATATCAACATATTCTTCTGTTGTTAAATTTTCAAATCCATCAATTGAAATCAATTTATAACTTGGTAACAATTTTGCTTTTTCAGCAGCAGAATTTTTTTCAACACTTTTAATAATAGTGTTTTCCGAATCAAAATCAACTCCTAAAAGTCCAATTTCCTTCATTGGTATATTTGCCATTATTTCTTGTTCTTCGCCATCTCTCTCAATTAAAAACACCATACCATTTGGATTTTCATTTGTAATCAATTCTCGAACATGATTAGCTGTTATAGTCTTTTTCCCATTTATTGCTTTAATTGTATCATTTGGTCTAATACCTGCCCTATAGATCGCCGTATCTTCAGCAACATCTAATAACGTTGTTGTTACATATGTGTTATCAACAAGGCATACTCCACAATAAAGAGAAAGTGCAAAAACAATATTTACAGTTGCTCCAGCAACAATTATAAGCATTCGTTGCCAAATTGGTTTATTGTTAAACGCTCGAGGATCGTCACTTCTCTCATCTTCACCTTCGAGTTGTACAAACCCTCCGAAAGGGAATAATCTAATTGTATATTCTGTTTCACCTTTTTGTTTGCAAAATAGTTTTTTACCAAAACCAATTGAAAATTTATGAACTTTTACATTACATGCTTTTGCAACTAAAAAATGTCCTAATTCGTGAATAGTTATTAATGTTCCGAGTACTATTATAATTTTAATCGCACCCCAAATAAAACCCATTTATAGTCTCCTCCTCACGAGTTATAGTATTCCCATATTAAGCAAAGTTAAACAAGCATATACTAGTGGTGATATTAATAATATGCTGTCAAACCTGTCAAGTATTCCGCCGTGACCAGGCATTATTTCGCTATAATCTTTTATTTCGCAAAATCTTTTAATCGAAGAAGCTGCAAAATCACCAATTTGAGAAACTATACTTACTACAAAACCTAAACATCCAGCCAATATGTAGTTTATTTCCAATCCTTCAATATTATTATTTAAGAAATATGCATAAATTAAATAAAATGCTACGCAACCAATTAATCCACCAATACAGCCTTCAATTGATTTTTTAGGACTAATTTGTGAAAATTTATGCTTTCCAATAGCCATACCAATAAAATATGCAAAGGTATCTGTCATCCAAGCACCACCAAAAATGAACCAAATTAAATAATCACCATATGGCATCACTTTTGTATAGCAAATAAAACTAAATAAATATGTTACATACAAAACACCAGTCAATGTAATTGCTATATCAAAAATATTATATTTAATATTTGTTAATATTGATGTGCAAAATGATATAAATAACAAGAACGGAAGCATTAATAACACTATCATTATTAATATATCTTTAGAAATGTATCCTATACCTATTAAAGCAAGCGCGGATATGTATCCAACAAACGATATTGGTTTTAGTCCTTTTTTTCTAACCGCTCCATAAAATTCCCATAATGCAATAACTGAAAGTATTGTTACTGCTATATTAAAAACAAGTTGGTTATTTTGTATTAATACAAATATAAGTATTCCTAATGCAACTATTGCTGATATGATTCTTTTTAGCATTATATACCTCCTACAGTATTACTTTCCAAAATTTCTTTTTCTATTATTAAATTCATCAATAGCTTTGTCTAATTCTTTTTCATCAAAATCGGGCCATAAAGCATCTGTGAAGTAAAATTCAGAGTATGCCGATTGCCATATTAAAAAACCACTAAGTCTTTGTTCACCTGCTGTTCTAATAATTAAATCTGGATCAGGTGAATCGTATGTATACATATATTTATTAACCGCTTCTTCTGTAATTTCTTCTATTCCATCATCTTTCATTTGTTGTATTGCATGAACGATTTCTGCTCTACCACCATAATTTATTGCTACATTTACAGTTAAACCAGTTTTGGTTTTTGTTCTTTCTTCTATTTTTATTATGCCTTCTTGCAAATCTTTTGGAAGACCATTTATATCTCCTACTAATCTTATTCTGACATCATCATTTTCAAAGCGTTTATCAAAATCTGATATATTTTCTGCAAGAAGCTTCATTAAATAATTAACTTCTTCTTCCGAACGTTTCCAGTTTTCTGTAGAAAAAGCATAAACAGTTAAATACTTAACCCCACGTTCTTGACATGCAATAGCTATTCTTTCAAGTGCTTTCGCACCTTGGCTATGACCTACATTAGTTGGCAACATCCTTTTTCTTGCCCACCTTCTATTTCCATCCATGATCATAGCAATATGTGTAGGAATAATTCTGTCCATCAGCATAACACACCCTTCATATTTTATACAGACATTATTTCTTTCTCTTTATCATCATATGCTTTATCAATTAATCCAACATACTTATCTGTTAATTTTTGAATTTGCTCTTCAGCACCTCTTAAATCATCTTCAGTAATTTCAGATGCTTTTTGTTTTGCTTTAAATTCTTCCATACCATCTCTTCTAATACTTCTTATTGCAACTTTTGCATCTTCAACCATTTTCTTAATGTCTTTAACTAATTCTTTTCTTCTTTCTTCTGTTAAATCTGGGAAAACTAATCTTATCATTTTTCCATCATTGTTTGGATTTATTCCAATATCAGATTTTTGAATTTCTTTTTCAATTTCTTTTAATACACTAGCATCCCATGGTTGAATTGTTATCATTCTTGCTTCTGGAACCATTATATTAGCTAATTGATTGATTGGTGTTGGAGCACCATAATAATCAACCATTATTTTATCTAATATTTTAGGATTAGCTCTTCCAGCTCTAACATTGCCTAATTGATCTTCCAATACTGCTAAAGATTTTTTCATTTTTTCTTCAATATGACTATACATAAATTTATTCTCCTTTTTAAATTTTATTCTCTTACATAAGTTCCTATGTTTTCCCCACAAACTGCTTTTATAACATTATCTGTGTCTGATAACGCAAATATCATAGTTTCTATATGATTATCTCTGCACAACGATGCGGCTGTTGAATCCATAACCTTTAAATTTTTATTTAAAATTTCTGTATAAGAAATTTCATCAAACTTAACAGCATTTGGATTTCCTTTAGGATCAGAATCATACACTCCGTCTATGGTTTTTCCAAACAATATTATTTCTGCGTTTATTTCAGTCGCACGAAGAGCGGCACAAGTATCTGTTGAAAAGAACGGATTTCCAGTACCACCCGAAAATATAACAACTCTTCCTTTTTCTAAATGCCTAACCGCTTTCCTTCTTATATAAACTTCAGCAATCTGTCTCATTTCAATAGAAGATTGCAATCTTGTGTCTAAGCCTCTATATTCAAGTGCGTCTTGAAGTGCTTGGCCATTCATTATTGTAGCTAGCATTCCCATATAATCGGCTGTTGTTCTTTCCATGTCAACTGCTTTTCTGCCTCTCCAAAAGTTTCCGCCACCTACAACAATTGCAACTTCAACTCCCATATCTACAACCTTTTTTATGCTGTCACAAACTTTTCCTAATGTTTCTGAATCAATTCCAAATCCTTTTTCGCCCGCCAATGCTTCTCCACTTAATTTAAGTAAAATTCTTTTATACTTTGGTTTTGGCATAATTTACCTCCCTATATTATTTTACTACATAATTTATATCATATTTTCAGCTATAAATAAACTTTTTTATTAAAATTTATTTAGATTCTGATATATTTTCTATTGTTTTTCTAATTATTCTATTTACAGCTTCTATACTATTGAAAGCATTATGTGGTGTGATAACTACATTTTCATTTTCTAATAAACGTTTGCTCTCATTAATTAATTTTCCAGCTTTCTCTATAGGAGAATTAAATATGTTCTCTTCTAGCAATAATTCCTCACCTTCGATAACATCAAGTCCAACACCTGAAAGGGTTCCATCTTCTAATGCGTTTAAAACAACTTCTGTATCTACTAATCCACCTCGTGCTGTGTTTATCAATACGGCTCCCTTTTTGAATTTCTTTATACTATCCTTATTTATCATATGATAAGTTGCATCATTTAAAGGTACATGTAACGAAATAATGTCAGATTCCTTGTATATGTCATCTAGTGAAACATATTTGAAGTTTATAAGCTCTGCCAAAAATTCATCTTCTTTGATATCATAAACTCTAACATGCATCCCAAAACTCTTGGCCATTCTAGCAACATGAAGCCCAATTCGCCCACCGCCAATTATTCCAAGAGTTTTATCTTCTAAATCAAAACCTTGAATACCATCTGGTGAAAAATTGCCATTTATAGTCCTAATATATGACTTATGAATTTTTCTAGACAGAGATAATATTAATGCAAATGTATGCTCTGCAACAGTGTTTTCACCATATAGAGGAACATTTTTAATCGCAATTTCTTTTTCTTTACAATAGTTAGAATCAATATGATCCACACCTGTTGAACGTGTAGTAATCGTCTTTAAATTAGTCATTTTTTCTAAAATATCTTTTGACACTTTAGAATGTACAAATACAGAAATAATATCTGCATCCCAAAATTTATCAATATTAACATCTTGAATTTCTTCTTCGAAAAATACTAAATCATTATCTTTAAGAGCTTCCTCAAACATATTTCTTTCATGTTCTGTTGTTTCAAAAAAAACTATTTTCATATAAATCACCTCATATATTAATATTAGCATATTTGATAATTTATAGCCAGAATTTATTAAATTAGTTAGAAAAAGGCTGCCTGCAAAATGCAAGCAGCACAATTTTAATCATTCAATCGGAATATCGATATACTTGGCGGTAACATACCTCTGCACGTAAATATCGCCTTTCTTAAGACGAATGGGATAGTACTCATTTCCCTGTTCATCTTCGACGATCTCGCCATTGATTTCCACTTCATCGCCGGCATGCAGAATCTTATCTCCTCTTTCATCGTCTTCATCAAACACACTACGCGGTTCAAAACGTGCCCAGACTTGCCAACCTTCCGCAACAACACCACGAATTATCTTCTCAGTTGTAGTTCCAGTAGTGCCAGGTGCAGTAGGAATCTGAGTAGCAGTGCCAGTCAGCTTATGCTCACCCGTTTCGATGAACAAAGTACCAAATTCATTCGAATAATGAATGATAGTCCAACCATCATACTCACCTTCGATTGTCACAATCATTCCAGCAAACAAAGTGTACTGCCGGTTCAGAGGGTTATTGACAAACGGTGTAGTATTTACGGTTACATCATTACCAAGCGTGATGGTTTTGGACTCAGCGATCGCAGTACCCATCACAGCCAGAAGCATTACCATTGCCAAAATCAGAACGCAGAGCTTTTTCATTGTGGAAATACCTCCATTTAATTTATTTTTCTGCAACTAATATTATATATTAATTTACATAATATGTCAATGTGTTTAGGCTATAAAAAACCCTTGGAACTACTTCCAAGGGTCGTCATATTAACCATTAATTTGTTTCATAACTTCGTCAGCAAAGTTTTCTTCTTTCTTTTGAATTCCTTCGCCTCTTTCAAATCTTACAAATCTTCTGATTGTTATATTTTCACCGATATTTGCAATTTTATCTGTTAATAATTTTCCAATTGTAATATCTGGATTTTTAACGAAATCTTGTTCTAATAAACAAATTTCTTTAAAGAATTTATCAATTCTTCCAGCTACCATTTTTTCAGCAATTTCAGCTGGTTTTCCTTCATTCATAGCTTGAGCTTTGATAATTTCTTTTTCTTTCTCAACTACGTCTGCTGGAACTTCTTCTCTTCTTACATATTCTGGCTTTGCAGCTGCAATTTGCATTGCAACGTCTTTAACAAACTCTCTGAATTCTGGGTTTTTAGCAGCAAAGTCAGTTTCTATGTTAACTTCTACTAATACACCAATTCTTCCATCACCATGAATATAGCTATCAACTAAACCTTCAGCAGCAATTCTTCCTGCTTTTTTAGCTGCTTTTACAACTCCTCTTTCTCTTAGTAATTCTGCTGCTTTTTCCATGTTACCATCGGTTTCTTCTAAAACTCTTTTGCATTCCATCATGCCAGCACCAGTCATTTCTCTAAGTTCTCTTACTTGTTCTGCAGATATCATATTATTTTCCTCCTTATATTATTCTTGTACTTCTTCTACAGCTTCTTCTGTTTCTTCAGCTGCTTTTGGTGCAACATAAGCTTCACCTTGTTTAGATTCGATAACAGCATTAGCCATAGCTTCAACTATTAACTTAATAGCTCTGATTGCATCATCATTACCCGGAATAACATAATCAACATCTTCTGGATTACAGTTTGTATCAACTAATCCAAAAACTGGAATTCCTAATTTTCTAGCTTCTAAAATAGCAATTCTTTCTTTCTTAGGGTCTACTACGAACATAGCACCTGGAATTTCAGTCATATCTTTAATTCCACCTAAGTTTTTCTCTAATTTTTCAATTTCTTGTTTTAATTTACTAACTTCTTTCTTTGGAAGAACATCAAATGTTCCATCAGCTTCCATAGCTTCTAATTCTTTTAATCTGTTAACTCTTTTTCTAATTGTTCCAAAGTTTGTTAACATACCACCTAACCATCTTTCGTTAACGTAGTACATTCCGCATCTTTCAGCTTCTTCTTTAACACATTCTTGTGCTTGTTTCTTTGTTCCAACAAAGATAACTGTTTTTCCTTCATCGATTATGCTCTTTAATACAGCATAAGCCTCGTCGATTTTTTTGCAAGTTTTTTGTAAATCTATTATATAGATTCCATTTCTTGCTGTGAAGATGTATGGAGCCATTCTTGGATCCCATCTTCTTGTTTGATGTCCAAAGTGAACACCAGCTTCCAATAATTGTTTCATTGCAACTACTGACATTTTAAATTTCCTCCTTGTTTTTTGTTTTTTCCTCTACAATAAGTCATCACTTCTACCACTTTATAAAAAGCACTCGATAGATACGCTATTACTGTATGTGGATTTGCATTTTCACATGCACGCATTATTTTACCACCATATTATACAAAAAGCAAGCATTTTTTCCTATATTTCAAACTTTTTTGATGCAAAAAAGAAAGGCAAAATAGCCTTTCTCTTAATTTAAGAATTATCACACTTGTTTTACAATTGTATCATCACTTAAAAGCACGCACGCAATCCATTTTTCATACCTATTAGTAATCACAAAATAATTTTTGCCAATATAATTAAGTTTGCCAATAATTTTGGTTTTATGATTACGTTCTCTTGAGATTTCAACTTCTTTGCCCAAAAAATGTTTAAATCTTTCAAACAATCTACTAATCGGATAATGAAAAAATTCCATAGAATCTTCAGTTTTATAATGAATAATAACCGAAAAAACTTCTGGCATATTGCAAACATTTCTTATCCGATAAGTTTCTAATACTTGAACAAAATCTGCAGTAACATTCAATAAAGTACCGGTCACAAACAAGTTGTTCGTTAAAGCAACTGATACTTTTTCCCCAATATAATCATAAACAAATTTTTCAAAATTCATCGGCAAATTTAACTGAGCATCCATACTGCAAGACCCTCCACTCATATTAAATAGTTTTTGGGTATTATATACTGCATTTAAAAATAAATCAAGTATCAGGTAAACTTAACGAAAAGAATAAAGAATATTGAATAGTTAATAAATAATAATTATCTGAATTTAAGGTAAAAACTAACTATTAATTATTCACTATTCTTTATTCATTATTCTTTTATTTTAGAATTCCATTTTCTTATCTTCAAATAATTCGCCTACACCTTGTCCTAAATGAATTTTCATTATTGCTTTTGCAAATAAAGGTGCTATGCTTACTACTTTTATTTTCTTTGATTGTTTTTCTTTTGTTAACGGTACTGTATCTGTTATTATTAATTCTTTTAGTGCAGAATTTTCAATTCTTTGTATTGCTGGTCCTGAAAGTATTCCGTGTGTACACGCTGCATATATTTCCTTTGCACCATTTTCTTCAAGTGCTTTTACTGCTTCCATCATTGAACCAGCAGTGTCTATTTCATCATCAAAAATTACACAAATTTTATTCTTTACATCTCCAATGAAATGAGTTGCAATAGCAGTGTCACTATTATCATCTCTTCTTTTATCTAAAAGAGCAATTGTTGCATCTAATTTTTTAGCATATTTATATGCTTTTTTAGAGCTACCCGCATCTGTAGCAACAACTACTAAATCTTCTTTTGGAATATCAACAAAATTCTTTACAAGTAAATCTTTTGCTTTTAACTGATCAGATGGAATTGATAAAAATCCTTGAATTGCTGGATTGTGCAAATCACATGTTAAAACTCTATTTGCACCAGCAGTTACTAATATATCAGCAACTAGTTTAGCAGTAATTGCTATTCTTGGCTGATCCTTTTTATCTGAACGAGAATATGGAAAATATGGAAGAACCACTGTAATCCTTTTGGCAGATGCTCTTTTTAATGCGTCTATTGTTATTAACAACTCCATAATTCTCTCATCTACTGGTGGAATCGTAGTTTGAATAACATAAACATCATCTTCTCTAACTGTTTCTAAAATTTTAACAAAGGTGTTATCATTTTTGAATTTAAATGCCTCTTTTTCTCCTAAATGAATACCTAATTCCTTACACACATCTTGTGCAAAACTCTCAGCAGTAGTACATGCAAACACTTTTAAATTATTCACAAAAAATCCTCCTTATTTTTATTATCCATAAAAAGCACACTACATATTCTGACAAAAAAAGTATATCATTTTTCAAACACCTTAACAATCTTTTTTAAAAAACTATTGTGTTTTTTAAAACGACATGCTATACTTAGAAATGCATTATGGCCCATTGGTCAAGCGGTTAAGACGCGGCCCTCTCAAGGCCGAATCATGGGTTCGATTCCCGTATGGGTCACCACAAAAAAAGAAAAGATAAAGCATTCGCTTTATCTTTTCTTTTTTTGTGTACTCTTCACTATTAACTATTCACTTTTCACTATTAACCGCAAGTTTGTTTGACATTATTATCATATGTTTATGCCTCCTTATAAACTAGAAACAGTTTCTTGCCAAAAATAAAGTTCAGCGGCTTGTTTTTCTGGTGGTAAACTATCATAAAAATCTTGATAACTCTTAACAGCTTTTTCTAGTCCATCCACTGCTTGCTTAAACTCTGGGTCTGCTTTGCATAGAGGTAGTAACTTTGGCTCTTTTCTTTTTAATCTTCCTTGCATACCATTTTCAAATGCTTCGCAGGTACTATAGTTTGAACTCATTGATTCAAATATTCTATCGTTCCGTGAAATTCGTATAGCAGTTAGAAGATTAATAAAAGAAGCAAAAGGACCAATTTTCACCATATGTTCTTCCTCCTTAGTCAAATCTTATTTTGCCTTTTCTGCATATTCCTTTTGGAAGTATAACAAGTACTTCAATATTTTTACTAGTGACTACTCTTTTCATATAATTTAGCATGTTATCTATCTTTGTTCGGTGTTCATTGCCATAAACAATATGTGCTAACCTTTTTGTTTTTTTAATTCGCATTAATCTCCTCCTTATTAATTACTAAGGCTAACTAAGAAACGATTAATTTATTTAGATATATTATCATATTTTTACATAATTATCAACATTTTTAACTATGTAAATGCAAATTAACTAATGTCTAAATATATTCAATATAAATTATTTCATTTATAAAGAAAAATAGTTCGTTTTCGCAGACGGCCGCTGCGCGGGCGGCGATTCGCCCTTTTCCGTCAGCGAAAATGTTTCCTTCGGAAACTTCGATACATACAGAAATTAGCATTATTTTTTTTGTAACACTTTTATCTTTTTTGAATAATATATACCATAAGCAATAAAAACACATATCTTTTAAAGGAGGATGCTATGGGAGGTTTTTTAAGAAATCTTTGCTGTGATGATGACGACAACATCCTATGGTTTTTAATTCTATTTCTACTTCTATTTTGGAATGGTTGTGGATGTAGAGATAATAACCGCTGTAACTAGTATATAATTATTTGAAAAGGAGGGATTTTGATGGGAAACAGAGGCGGATGCTTCGGTGGATGTGATGATTTCATTTGGATCATCATATTAATCTTCATTATTTGTTGCTGCTGCGGTGGTAACGATAATAGAGGAATTGGTAACGGTTGTTGCTAATCAGATTATTTAATCATACGAAAGAAAACATGATAAATTTTCTTATCACATGCACAAATAAAAAAGCACCATTAGGTGCTTTTTTTGATATTATTTCTCTTTAAATAATTAATTGGCTTTTTGCTCTTTACCACTCTCTTAGCCAATTCTTTTCTTAATTGTTCGTCTGTTATATCTCTTATAATTTTTCCACCAATCGCAAGCGATATTGCTCCAGTTTCTTCTGAAACAACAACTACTACAGCATCAGTATTTTCCGTAACACCAATTGCGGCTCTGTGACGAGTTCCAAATATTCTATCTATACTTTCTTTATCTGTTAAAGGTAGGATACAAGACGCTGCTTGAATTTTATTATCTTTTATTATAACTGCTCCATCATGCAAAGGTGTGTCTGGTATAAAAATATTAATTAACAATTCTTTTGAAACCTTTGAACCCATTGCAACACCATTATGTACATAGTCGCCTAAACTCATATCTCTTTCAAATACAATTAATGCACCAATGCTTTTTTTAGACATTTCTTCCGCAGCTTTAACAACTTCTTCTATGCATGAAGGTTCTTCTTCCTCTTCGAAATCTAAAATTTTCTTTATATCCGTATTGCCTACTTGTTCCAATGCCTTGCGCAACTCTGGTTGAAAAACTACTATTACGAGCAATACTCCATATGTCATTATAGAATTCAATATATAGTGTAAAATGTTTAATGATAGAAATTCACTAAGTGCGTTTATAATTAACAAAAGTGCTATACCTTTTAATAGTTGCATTGCTCTTGTGCCTCTTAGCATTCGAATAACAGAATATATTAAATAAGAAACTATTAATATATCAATAATAAGTATTACTATTTTTATTGGATACGCCAAAAGGGTATTAAAATAACTTAATACCCTTGTTTCATAAAATGCTTCAATTAGTTCTATAATAGACTCCATTTATATTCATCACCTATCTAACAATAACAGCTAATATCATTGGTACTACAAATAATGCAGCTAAAACTAAGCAAGCAATTCTATATAATTTTTTAGTCTTTGATTTCATGTGTAAAACCCCTCCTCATATGTATTCGCTCTACTAATATTACAACACTTTTTTCAAATCATGTCAACAATTAATTTGTTAACAAAATTTCAAAATATTGACTTTTTCATGTTTTTATAATATAATTTATCACATAGTTTGGCGATGATAGAGACTAGTACTTTAAATTGTTTTTATAGAGAGTTGATGGTTGGTGTAAATCAATAAAACATTTCTAGGAATCTCCTCTTGAGCTTTTGATGAAAGTCAAACCTTTTGCACAGGTTACAATGCTACTTAAATGAGACCAAATTAAGGTGGTACCGCGGATATATTCGCCCTTATACTATTTTTAGTATAAGGGCTTTTTGTTATAATAAACCCTTATACAAATCATATATAGAAAGGAGTAATATCATGATAGATATTAAATTTTTAAGAGAAAATCCAGATGTTGTAAGAGAAAACATCAAAAAGAAATTTCAAGATAAAAAATTACCGTTAGTAGACGAAGTAATTGAGCTTGACAAAGAACTTAGAGAAATGAGATTAAAAGGCGATACTTTAAGAGCTGACAGAAATTCAATAAGTTCAAATATTGGAAACTTGATGAGAGAGAAAAAAGTTGAAGAAGCAAATGAGCTTAAAGCAAAAGTTTCTGAAATAAATGAAATGCTTGTTAAAATTGAAGAAGACGAAACAAAATTAGCTGAAGAAATCAAAACTAGAATGATGACAATTCCTAACATTATTGATAACTCTGTTCCTATCGGAAAAGATGATAGTGAAAATGTTGAAGTTGAACGTTTTGGCGAACCAGTAGTTCCACCATTTGAAGTGCCTTATCATTCAGATATAATGGCAAAATTAAACGGTATCGATAAAGAAAGTGCTGGTAGAACTAGCGGTAACGGATTCTATTATTTAATGGGAGATGTTGCTAGACTTCATTCTGCAATGATTTCTTATGCTAGAGATTTCATGATAAATAAAGGATTCACATACTGCATTCCTCCATTTATGATTAGAAGTGATGTTGTAAACGGAGTTATGAGCTTTGAAGAAATGGATGCAATGATGTACAAAATCGAAAACGAAGATTTATTCTTAATTGGTACTAGTGAACACTCTATGATTGGAAAATTTAAAGGACAAATAATTAAAGAAGAAGAACTTCCTCTTGCCCTTACTTCTTATTCACCATGTTTTAGAAAAGAAGTTGGAGCTCACGGTATTGAAGAAAGAGGTGTATACAGAGTTCATCAATTTGAAAAACAAGAAATGGTTGTTCTTTGCAAACCCGAAGAAGCTATGGAATGGTATAACAAAATGTGGAGTTATACAGTAGAATTCTTTAGAAGCCTTGATGTACCTGTAAGAACTCTTGAATGTTGCAGTGGCGATTTAGCTGACTTAAAAGTTAAGTCTTGTGATATTGAAGCATGGAGTCCAAGACAACAAAAATACTTTGAAGTTGGAAGCTGCTCTACTTTAGGTGATGCACAAGCTAGAAGACTTAGCATTAGAGCTAAAGGTAAAGATGGAAATTACTTAGTTTCTACTCTTAATAATACTGTTCTTGCTACACCTCGTGGACTAATTGCATTTTTAGAAAACAATGTAAATGAAGATGGTAGCGTAAATGTGCCAGTAGCATTAAGACCATATATGGGTGGAATTGAAAAAATCGAACCTAAAAAATAAGAAAAAAACAGCGAGGGAATTTTCCCTCGCTTTATTTGTTTTAATCTTTATCACTATCGTTGGCAATCAAACACTGACCAAAAGTCATAATTTGATATGCAATCCCAAATTCAATATTAAAAATTGCTGTTGCTGCCCATGTAGCCAAAAGCGGAACAGCCGCTTCTCCTAACATTATCAAAACAGCTGGGAAAGCAATTACGGGATGAGTAACTTGGGATATAATCCAGCCGCCAAAAAGAATCATAAAAACAACAAACAATGCTCTGAAACCAAAGTGAAGCCACACGAAAGCTGTTCCTTGGTCAGCCCAACCCAATGCCTGAATCAAGTAACTAATTCCAAATGCTACAAACCAGCCTAGAAACCGTTTAATCATGTTAGTGCTCCTCCCTCTTTCTATATTATTTCATGGAAATATCGTTCATATTCCACGATTGAAAGCGCATACACATATTAGAACTATACTTCAAATACTCTCTCTGCTTATAAGCCTCAATTAGCGCAATTTTTCTACATTGTTCCGCCTCTCGATCGCACTTTTCGTCAGTCTTTTTCCGCTTAAAGAGCTGTACCAATGAGACCTTCATGCAGTACCTCCTGTTTTGAATTATCTATTAATTATTATAAAACTCTTAATTTAGCTTTTGAATTATATCATCGTTGCAAAATTATGTCAATTTGTTTTGATATTTTTTATAAAAATGCTTGCTAAAATAAAAATATCATGCTAGAATAATAGGGAACGATTTTAGGAAACACTAGGGAGGTGCTTTAAAAATGGCAAGATGTGAAATTTGCGGAAAAGAAAAAGTGTTCTCATTACAAGTGAGCCACTCACATAGAAAATCATCTAGAAGCTGGAAACCAAATCTAAGATCAGTAAAAGCTGTTGTTGATGGTTCTCCAAAAAAATTACATGTATGTTCTAGATGCTTAAGATCTGGTTTAGTTGAAAGAGCATAGTTTAACTAAAAAAGTCACCGAAAGGTGACTTTTTTGTTATCTCTTCTACTATATTTTCTTATGTAATTTGTTCTTTTTTTATTCCAAATAATACTCTAAATAAATTCTTTAAAAATTTTCCTGGTCTATACACTACTATCCTCATTATTATACCCCCTATTTACACAGCCAAAATAACCCCAGCAATAATAAAATTGCACCGACGCCAAATACCCATCCAACGGTAGGAAGTAAAAGCACTAATAATATTCCAAGTCCTAATCCCACCATACACAATCCAAATGTTTTTTTAAGCAATTTACTCCCCCCAATTGTTTGATTTAGTATATAATATGCGATATAATTAAAAAAGTTACACTAATTTAGAGGTGATTTTATGAAAAAAATAGAAAATTTAATTATAGAATTATCAAAATGTTATGATGGCGAGAAAGGTTCATTAGACTTCACTACTCCATTTGAACTTTTAGTTGCAGTTATGCTATCTGCACAATGCACTGATGCAAGAGTAAATATTGTTACAAAAGACCTATTTAAAGTTGCAAATACTCCAGAAGCATTTGCAAAAATTGATACAAAAAAATTAGAAAAACTTGTTTCCTCTATTAGCTTTTACAAAAACAAGTCAAAACATATAAAAGAATGCGCACAGCAGATAATAGAAAAATATAATGGTGAGGTACCTAACAGCATGGAAGAATTAATTACTTTATCTGGCGTTGGAAGAAAAACTGCAAATGTTGTATTATTAGAAGCATTTGATAATTGCCAGGGTATAGCTGTCGATACACATGCATTAAGACTCTCACATAGATTCGGCTTATCGAAAGAAGAAGACCCATCAAAAGTTGAACAAGATTTATTAAAAAAGATTCCTAAAAAATACTGGCGCTTAATGAATCATCTTTTAGTTTATCATGGACGTGCCATCTGCACTGCCAAAAATCCGAAGTGTGATGAATGTACGGTGAGAAAATACTGTAAAGAGAAAGAAACTGGGCAATAGCCCAGTTTCTTTTTGTTAATCTCCATCGATTTTCATTCCACTAAATGTAGATTCACTTACATACAATTTATATGTTACTACTTTTCTGTCTTCAATGATCTCTGCTGGTTCTTTATTTCTGTCTTCTTTATAATAAGTAGCCACTGTCTGAAGCAAATATTCAGAACCTTCCTCTAAATCAGGCATCAAAATAACAGTTACGTCACTTTCACGCAGGGTATAAGGCATTACAACGGTTTCGCCATCACTATTTTTGCATGGAATATATACTTTAAAATAGCTATTTTCCGAAGTTGAACCACGTGTGTAATAAATGCCACCATACACATAGCCAGAAATCCTAGTGGTATCGCTTCCACCTAAAATTTCATACTTAGTTTCTGTAATTACAGGTTCCTCAAGCCGAACAATATTCCGGCTATACGGATCCTGGTCTGTATTACACAGATGTAAATACCAAAATCCTGCATATGAGCCAATCAAGATTACAATTGTACATACAAGAGCAATAATTTCAGAAAAATCAAATACTTCACACACTCGCAAAATAATTCCACCGATAATAAATGTTACAAACAATGCCCCCATAAGTGAATAAAAACTTCCTTGCATATTACAAGGTAAAAAAAATCCAACGATTACACCAATAAATGAACCTAACATCACTGGTATAATTAACACTACATCATCAAATTCACCATAAAGTAAATATGTTATACCACCAATAACTGCATATATTCCCAAAAGAATAGCAATACCTAGAAGCATTTCGCCAATCATCTTGATGTCCTCCTTTTTCTTGGTAAACTCATGTTCATCATCAATAAAAATAACTACTGAATATATATTAAAACTATTTCGCATGAATTATATCACAGACATGTTTTTATGCAAAGTGTTTTTGTTGACAATAATTATAATTCGTGATAATATCTAACTACTAATTTAACGTCTTTTTTATGATCTATACTTAATTGTATTTTCAAACTTAAGTCCAAGATAAAATCAACAAGGAGGCACAGCTATGGGACTTATTTTAATCGCAGTTGCTTTGTGCATACTCACGTACTTTCTAATTTCTGTATTTGATGTTTTCTGTTCTGTAGATGGAGAGTTCCTTTGGTGTCTATTTGTTATAATCGCCTGTCTCGTTCTTATTCCATGTGGCATTTTCACCGCTCCTGCAGGTTACGAAGATTCTCAACTTGTACGAGAAGTAAAACTTGTTTCTTCAAATGATGCATCTGAATTGAATTATCAAGGCAAAGAAAGTTATGTGATTAAGAATCTTGTATCAAGTAGTGTTAAATATGGTGATACCTATGAATATATTTTCTACTATGAAGTACCTTCTTCTTTTACGAATGGCAGTACAAAAGTCTATAACTGTGAAAAAGTTTCTGGAAATGTTACTATTGTTGAAAATAGCAGTTACATAGCAGTTATGCAAGAATACGTTACTCGTGCAAAACCTTCTTTTTGGGGATTTGCAGTCGGTTCACGTGAGACTCGCGAGTACGTCTTCAATGTTCCAAAAAATTCTATAGTCATTCAAATGGAAGCTCCAGAATAAAAAAAGCAGCGCAAACGCGCTGCTTTTTTATTAGATTTTTCTGGAAAATGCATCTTTTGCTCCCCATACACATGGAGCAGCACATTTATATCCTTTAAAATTACATCTAGCACCACAACTATATTGTGACAAATACTTGTATACTCCACTTTCAGGATTAGCACTTGCCGCATCAACATATTTTTTCATAGTTTCCGCAGTCTGATTTGCAATTTCAAGCTGTGCACAACCACAAAGTCTTTCCATACATTTAAGCACGAAATCTTCGCATGTTCCACGTTCAAAAATTTCAAGCATCATACCTTGAGGATATACTTCTGCAACGCTATTAATGTCATTTAGCCATTCATTAACAAGACTTTCGTCATCTTCAATAATTTTAGGAACATAGAACTTAGCTTCATCAGAAAATCTTATTTTATACCTAAGCGTTCTGTGACGTTGCGCTTGAGCAAGCTCTGCAAATGTTCCTTCATATGTAGTAGCATAAACTTCACCGAAATATTCTGTATGTGCATCAACTCTTATATCAAACAGAGAAATTCCTCTACCTTTAACTTTCGCATCCAAATATTCTACATAGAATTGATCAGTTTCTTCCAAGAAAGATTTCATACTATCCTTAAGCATTTCTACAAACGAAGCAGGCATATAATCATGATCTTCTTCAATGAATTTTTCAAAGAAAGAACGCAAATAGTTTAACTGCCTCAAACTAACAGAATATGCCATAGTCGTAGGTGTAAACACACTAATCATATATCTTGCATTTTCTTGTGCAAGCTTACCAATTTGAGTTTTTGTAGCTTTAGCAGCTTTTTCTTCTACCTTAAGCTTGGCAAGATGATATTTATAAAATCTATCTTCATATGCTTCTGCAATCTTTTTTACAAAAATCTCATACCATTTATCATACAATTCCTTTTCACGAGGAGACGGCTTCATTTTTGTATATCTTGCAGACTTTTCAGAAGTAGTATACATACCTTCGTTATTAAGAATCATTGCAAGAATTTTAGGAATCTCTGTAAAAAGCAAATTAAGAGTTACATGATCATACACACTGTGATGACCAGATTTAAGTGTCTGATTAACTCGTTTTTGAGTATTTTCCATAGGTTCAGCAAGAATATCTTCAAATCTATCAGGCATATAGCAAATGCCAGCCATTTTAGCACTAAAATCTAACGCAACATCTTTTGGGATTTCGTATCCCATTTTAGTAGAGCCTAGAATCTTAATTTTCATATTATAACCTCCCTGCAAAATTTTGTTAGAGCCATCTTGAAGTTTTCCACAACTGTGATTATATATTCCAGATGCTTTAAAGTCAACAACACAATGCATAAAAAGCTCGAATTTTGTAATACTTAATTACGAGGTGTTTTTATGTTTATCCCTAGTCAAATTTTGTATGAAAAAGATATCGAAAATTATCCACTTGGAAAAGAGCTATTAGAAAAATACGCTGATACTCCAAAAATGATAATAGAAAATCACAATAATATTGAAAGTATGCGTGAGAAAAATAATGTTGAATTTCCTAAAATGAAACAAGCATTAATAATTGGAACTCGAAAAACACATAAGTATGTTGAAAATCATAAAGTATCTGATTTTCTTGTACCATATACTTCTTCTGGTTGTACTGCTATGTGCCTATATTGCTATTTAGTATGCAATTATAACAAATGTGCTTATTTAAGACTATTTGTAAATCGTGAAGAAATGTTAAATAAAATAATTAAAACATCAAATAAATCAAAGCAAGAGCTCACCTTTGAAATTGGTAGTAATAGCGATTTAATTTTAGAAAATACAATAACAAATAATTTGCCATGGACTATTGAAAACTTTGCCAGAAACAAGCATGGCTTTTTAACATTTCCTACTAAATTTGATATGGTTGATCCTATTTTAAATCTAAAACACAACAAAAGAACAATAATACGAATGAGTGTAAATCCTAAACAACTTATACAAAAAGTTGAGTTCGGCACCTCACCATTACTGGCTAGAATTGATGCAATAAATAAACTTGCTGAAGCAGATTATCCAATTGGAATATTAATTGCACCGGTTATGCTTGTTGATAACTGGGAACTTTTATATAGAGAATTAATTATAACATTAAAAGAAAAGCTATCTACTAAAGCAAAAAAATCAATATTCTTTGAAGTTATTCTTATGACCTACAGTTATATTCATAGAGCCATAAACACTGAAGCATTTCCTAATGCTATAAATTTATATAATCCTGACCTTATGACCGGAAGAGGCAAAGGAAAATATTGTTACAAAAAAGAAGTTCGTGAAGATGTAGAGAAAAAAATTAGAGAAATGCTTCAAAAACATTTCCCTAATAATAAGATTCTATATTTTAGTTAATTATTTTAATAATTCGGTTAGTTCATCTACATGATATATGTCTAATGTGTTCATCGCTCTGGTTATACAAACATATAAAAGCTTTGTATCAACTTCTGATTTTGTATAATTAAATATATCTGCATTTGTAATGATAACGGCATCAAACTCAAGACCTTTTGACAAATATGATGGTACAACACTTATTCCACCATTATACTCGCTGTCTTTATCACTTATAATATGTATATCATCTCTTCCTATAGCCTTTTTCATCTTTTCACAATCTTCAACTGTTTTGCATATTATAGCAATATTTTTAAAGTTTTTGCTTTCAAACTCGATTAGTCTACTTACTATTTGCTTAACCATATCTTTTTCTGTATCAAATTTTTTAATTGTAACCGGTTCACCATTTTTCATAACAGGTTCGCCTAAAGGACAATTTAATTTTTCAATCATATGTGAAATAACATGATTTGCCGCATTCATTATTTCTTCTGTCGTTCTGTATGTCTTTTTAAGTGTTAGATACTCTAAATCTGTATCTTCACCAAATACAATACTCATTGTTTTTTGCCAGTTAGTAGTTCCTCTATAAAAATATATTCCTTGCGATAAATCTCCAAGAATTGTAAGTGAATTACTTTTTACTATTTTCTTAAATATATAGAATTGAAACTCACTAAAATCTTGTGCTTCGTCGACAACTATATGTTTAAGCTCAAATTTGGTTTTAATTCCATGAATCATATATTTTAGATACATAAGAGGTGCAATATCTTCCATTTCGATTTTGCCTACTCTTTGAACATCAGCAAAACTTTTCTTTATATATTTAATTTGTTCGTCTGACACTCTATTTTTAGCAATATCTTCAAAGTAATACTCTAAAAATTCTCTATAATATTGTAAAGGCTCAAGCACTTTATTTTCTTTAAAGAAATCGTTAACATACTTTTTGGCATCTTTCGTAATTGCTTTTATAACTTCATCTGTTTCATCGTACAAAGCTCTAATTTCTGCTCTTTGAATTTCTTCATTCTCATTTTCAAATCTTATTTTCTTAATTTTATATTGCCTGTCCTCTTCGATTTCTCTTAAAATTGTTCCACTTCGCATTGTTACCGAATTGTACAAATGTTTCTTTATTTCATCAATTCTTCTACATAAAGATAAATTTGAATACTCTCTACAAAACAATCTTAAGATTTCATCTCGTTTCATAAATGTATAATCGAAAATTTTAAAATCTTTATCCGGCACAAATCTTTTTTCTATTTCATATATGTATTCATCTAGAATATTTTTATATCTAATAGATGATTTCAAAACCGAAGCTTTAATAATAATCTCATCTAGTTCTTTTTCTTTTTCGGTTTTATTATTATCAATTAATAAACTTAATTTTTTGTTTGGATCCTCTATTTTATATTCCTTGCCAATCACATCAAACGCAATTTCTTCATATGTCAATTGTTGAACTCTATCAACACCTAAATCTGGAAGAACGTTAGAAATGTAATTTAGGAAAAATTTGTTCGGAGCAATTATTAAAAATTCTTCTGGAAAAAAGTTCTTATCGTAATTATAAATTAAATAAGCAATTCTATGAAGTGCAATAGTGGTCTTTCCACTACCTGCAACTCCTTGTACAACAAGTGGTCGCCACATATTAGCACGAATAATTTTATTTTGCTCTGATTGAATTGTTGCAATAATATTTTTAAGTCTCGTATCTGAATTTGCTGACAAAAATGGT
Organism: Clostridia bacterium; assembly: GCA_017521465.1. Lineage (GTDB taxonomy): Bacteria > Bacillota > Clostridia > TANB77 > UBA1234 > RGIG6291. The sequence goes on from JAFXCN010000020.1 coordinate 153,634, forward strand.
TGTAGCATTTCATCATTTGTCGTTATATCAATATCCATTGCATTTTCAAGTTCACCATTTCTATCAAAAAAGTATTGTCTTTTTAGTTTTATTTCTCCTTCTATTGTACCAGCCGGGCACTCATATTCGGCATCACCAAGTCTGCCTTCATAATATAAGTCTGCAACAGGAGCTCTCCAGTCAATAACAACTTGCTCTAGCGTTTCATGGTCGGTAATAAAAGTTTTACCTAAATAAAAAGCCTCCCTTTTCTCAGTGCCATTTTCTACAAAGTCTACTCTTGCAAAATATGGCTTAGGTTTAATCATTTTAAGAGTTTTAATTCTTTGAGTAAACCTATCTTTTAGGGCTGCTTTCATATAGTCATCCGCGTAATCATCGAAATCATAATCGTCAAATCCACGTTCTAATCTGTCTTCACTTTCTTTAACTTCTCGCTCAATATATTCTTTTGTCTTTTTTAATTTTTGTTTTTCACGTAAGTACTCTTCATCCTTTAAACTCATATCGCACCTCCGTTTCAAAATATAACGTCTGACATTTTATCACATAAAATTTATATTAGCAAGAATTTTTAATAAAAAAAGCACCCCTTTTTCGGAGTGCCTAACATTGTAGATTTTTAACAATAATTTACAATTAATTACCAACCAGTATTTAAAGCTGTATTATCAATAAGTTTGCCCTCTCTTAAACATTCGCAAGCAACTTTATTAATTATCCATTCACCCTCTACTTCACCATTTCCAGCAATCCAAGCTGTAGCAGTTACATTTTGAGGTTTTACAGAATATGTAACATAAGCTCGTATGTCATTTGAATTATAACCTAAATCTATAAAGTCTTGACTGTTACTTAAAATTTCAACTTTATCAACTCTATAATCTAATAACTTTTCTGAATTATTATTATCTAATGCTTTTAGTTTAGCCAAAAATAAATTTTTTATAGTATCTTCTGTATCATTTTGTTTGCAAATATACTTAATACCATTAACTAATGGCCATAGCTCTAACTCTTTTGTTTCCTCTGTCAATTTCCAACCTAATTCATCATCTATTTCAGCTACTCTTACAGTATACTTTTCTGTATTGTTTATAATTTCTATTTCAGATTCTGAATTTATTTTAAAATCAATTTTTGCCTCTATTTCTTGAGATGGTGAATATTCACTATAACAAGATGTTAATTGACATTCGATTTTGTTACCAATTACACTATATGTTCCTTCAACATAATTGCCTTCATTCATATAAATACTAACTTTATTTTCTTCCATAAACTTAATTTGATAATCGCACATTTTTATTTCATTGCCTGATTTTACAAAATTCTCTCCTAATAAATGCTCATCAAATTGTATAGTCCATATTGATGGTTTAAATGCAATACTTTCCAGTTCTTGCTCCTGATTTTGAGCATCATCATCTAATATATTTTGATTGTCATCTGATATATTAGTATTTTTATTTGCATTACAGCCAACTAATAATAACATAGATATTGCAACAAATATTAATAAAAATTTTTTCATATCTTATCTCTCCTATATTCAATATGATAACATTATAACATTTGCCAAAATTCATGTCAATTTTACACTTATCCTTATTTACATCTCAAAAAAAATAAGATATACAAATACAAAAAAGGCACCCCTTTCGGGGTGCCAAGCACATAATTTTATGCGCATTCTTCATACATGTCTCGAAGTTGCACTGCAACAGGATATGCGTTTGCACATGCTGTACGGTGATCAACTTGAGAATGCATACGTTCGCGTTCTTCGTAGCGACGGCTGTGAGGTCGCTTGATCTGACGACGGAAATTTTCAGGCTTGCGTCCTTCTTCCTTCGCTTTAGAATTGACCTTTTCATCAAGCATGGCAATATATCCCTTTTCACGGATATTTGCTTTGCGATGGCGACGCTTCAGGGTTTTGTTCCGTTCACGTTCCATCATCGCTGCATGTTCAAGATCCTCAAGCTGCTCTTCCTGGCGAAGCTCTTCCATAGCCAAATCATAACACTCGGAAACTTCCTGCTGCATCATCTCACGATATGCCATGTCCATTTCCATCTCCATTACTTCTTCAGAAATCGGGCATTCATCTTCTTCATAAGCAGTAACGAGAATTACTTCGCCAGCAAATCGGGCTCGTTCCTCATCATCGCCCCAGAAGAGATCTTCATACCAATCATCAGTTGGCTCATCATTCCAGTACAACTCCTCGTATTCGTAATCGCAAGTATCAATTTTGAGACTTTGAGCCATAGCATTATAACCATAGCTCACGTCAACCTGACACGTGCTTTCCTCTTCATAAAATTCATCTTCATACATCTCTTGAAGTTGAGTACGAATAGGATATGCATCTGCCTTAAGTACTCTATGGTCAACACTTTCATCACGCTTGTGATGTGAAAAAGGACGCTTGCAGTAGCGCCAGTAGTTCTGTTCTACATCACTCCTTTTAAACAGATCATGTACAAACTTTTTTTCACGTTTCATTGCAATACGATGCTGTCGATGGCGCTTGATAGTTCCTTCGCGAATAAGACGCAGAATTTGAATTTCTTCCATAGCAGAAGTCTCAACGCTGAAAGCAACAGTTTTAGCAGCCAAGTTAGTCATAAACCATTCCTCCTTATGTTGTCCTTTGTTCCATGAGATGACGCTATTCCAAACAAACACCATATTACACGGTATGTTCCTCCTTCATTTTTTCGTACATAAATATTATACTCTTTTTACCATATTATGTCAAGTTATCTGCTTTGTATCTTTTTTGCTGAAAAATCGATACAGACAGGAAAATCCCCTGGTTGCTAGAATAGCATCCAGGGGATTTCGTAGATTACATAGCGTCGCCCTTCTGCTCGCGGAGCATCATGCGGGTGATCCGCAAGCTAGCAATGGCCTTGGCGAATTCCGCCGCGTTAGCGGCATCCTCCTCCATGCGCTCCTGCTTGAGGCGCAGCATGCGGCGCTCAACACGGCCGCCGGGGCGAATGCGCTTCTGTGCAACAACCCTCGGAGTCGGCTGAATCCGGGGCATGGCAACCACCACACAGGTTTCGGTGTAATCGCTCTCGCACTCAGTGGCAGCCACCAAGCTGAACTCGCGGAGCTGCTGGTCAATACCACACATTTCACGACGCACCCGATACTTGGGCGCGTCGTAGTGATCGTCGTACATCAGCTCCTGCCTCTGGTGCTTGTTCTTGGACCAGTAAACAACGTTGATGGAGCGATGGAAGTTCGTGCGACGACCATCATCAACTTTGCCACGATGGGCACAGAATTCCGCGCAAAACTTGTCGTGTTCAGCTTCGATCTCGTGGATCGACCTCTTTTCCTTCAACATGTTCCGCCGAATCTCGCGACGACCCTTCATGTAACCACTTTCCTTTCTTCTTATGTCCTAGTTGTCACTACCAGTTGGCTAATTGCCAGATGTCCTCCTCTCATTTTTCAGTACTCTTTTATTATACCACTTTTTGTACATTATGTCAATCTTGGTTTACGTAAACATAGTTCATTTTCCTTAACTAACATTCGAATAAATTTTACGTCGGACACTTTCCGATTCGCCTTCGTCGAATCAGCTAGTGGGCCGACGAAAATTTATTCTCTAAAACGCAGAAAGCCCAGTAATCAATGCTGATTACTGGCTTTCTGTCTATTTCATTCTTTGTCTTACTGCTTCGTAGATTATTATTCCACCACTAACACTAGCGTTTAGTGATGTTATTTCACCAAACATAGGTATTTTTACTAGGAAGTCGCAATTTTTCATTGTTAATTTGCTCATTCCTCTGCCTTCACTACCTATTATTATTCCTATTGGACCTTTTAAGTCTTGTTCGTAATATAATTCTTTAGCTGATCCATCTGTTCCTACTATCCAAAGACCTTTTTCTTTTAATTCTTCTATTGCATCATTTATATTATTTACTCTTGCAATTGGTAAGTGCTCCGTTGCACCACAAGATACTTTTACAACCACTTCAGTTACTTGGCATGCTCTTCTTTTTGGTATTATTATTCCATGGCATCCAGCAGTTTCTGCAGTTCTTATTAATGCACCTAAGTTATGAGGATCTTCTATTTCGTCAGCAATTATTACAAACGGATCTTCATTTTTTGATTTTGCATATTCTAATATATCATCAATGTCTTTATATTCAATTGGAGAAACAAATGCTATTACACCTTGATGATGTTTGGTTTCTGAAAGTTGTTCTAATTTGTTTCTATCAACTTCTGATATGACTATTCCTCTTTGTTTAGCAAGCTTGATAATCTCATTTATTGAACCTTGTCTTTCTCCTCTTAATATCATTATTTTGTTTATAGTTCTTTCAGATTTTAATAATTCTATTACTGCATTTCTTCCTTCGATTTTAAATTCTTCCATAATATCTCCTTTGATTTAATATTGAATTTATTATATAACTACAAACTGTTAATATAACCTCTAGTGCATAACTTACATCTATAATGTTTCTCTTTTTTTCATTGTCATGAAGATATAACTTTTTAGCTTCTTTCATATATCGCGTGTGTCTTTTAGCTATAAACGTACTCAATGAATTTGTGTCGATAAATTTTAAATTATTATCAATCTTTTCTATTGCTTCAATTGCTAATAATTCTATTTCATCTTTTTTTATTTTTGATACCATCTTTTGTTCATAAATTATATGTCTTATTCCTTCAGAATGTTTTTTACCATTTATATCATTATGAACTCTACAAAAATAATCTGCTAAATAATGAGTTGCAACTCCTAATTCTTTTGCAAAGGCATAAGTTTCAATTTGTTTTTCAGTATCTGTCGCATCAATTAGCATACTAATTCTTGCTGTAAGCATATCTAAAGACTTATCTATATAATGTGGATATTTAGCAAATATTGTCGATGCATCTGGCTTTATACTCCCATATATTAAACTCTTCTTTTTTATTTTAACATTATATTTCAAAAGAAGATATTTATAGATTTGGATTGAAAAAGCCGCATGCATTTTCGACATCATTTTTAGACACTACACTCCTTTAGTCTTCATCTAATTTCAGTATCGACATAAATGCTTCTTGTGGAACTTCAACAGTTCCAAATTGTCTCATTCTCTTCTTTCCTTCTTTTTGTTTCTCCAATAATTTCTTCTTTCTTGTGATATCTCCACCATAACATTTTGCCAATACGTCTTTTCTCATGGCTGATATTGTTTCTCTAGCAATTACTTTTCCTCCAATAGCTGCTTGAATTGGTATTTCAAACATTTGTCTTGGAATCGTTGTCTTTAATTTTTCTGCCATTCTTCTACCTCTAGTATATGCTTTATCTTTATGAACAATTAATGAGAAGGCATCTACAATATCTCCATTTAATAGTATATCTAGTTTTACCAATTCTGATGGTTTATATCCAATTATTTCATAATCAAATGATGCATAACCTCTTGATCTTGATTTTAATGCATCAAAGAAATCATAAATTATTTCATTTAGTGGCATTTCATATGTAAGTATTACTCTATTTGCATCCATATACTTCATATCTTTATACACACCACGTCTATCTTGACATAGCTCCATAATATTACCTACAAATTCTTTTGGTAACATTATGCTTGCATTAACTATTGGTTCCTCGATAGTTGATATTTCTTGAGCTACTGGCAAATCTACTGGATTATATAAATCTAACTTTGTGCCATCAGTTTTATTTACTTTATAAATAACGCTTGGCGCAGTTGTAATAACATTTAAATCATATTCTCTATCTATTCTTTCTTGAATTATTTCCATGTGTAATAATCCCAAGAAACCACATCTAAACCCAAAGCCTAATGCAACTGATGTTTCTGGTTCAAAGAATAATGATGCATCATTTAAAGCTAATTTTTCAAGTGCAGCTTTTAAATTTTCGTAGTCACTTCCATCAGCAGGATATACACCACAATAAACCATAGGTGTTACTTTTCTATATCCTGGTAGTGGCTCTGGAGCTGGAGTACTCTTTAATGTGATTGTATCACCAACATTAATATCAGAAACATTCTTTATGCTGGCTGCAACATATCCAACTTCACCTGCTTTAAGCTCCTTGGTTGGTATATATGTACCAGCACCAAAATAGCCTACTTCTGAAACTATATATGGCTTATTTGTAGCCATAAATACAATTTCATCGCCAACTTTTATGCTTCCGTCTCTAACTCTAATATATGCAACAGCACCTTTATAATTATCATAATATGAATCGAATATTAATGCTTTTGTTGGCGCATCTATATCGCCGTTTGGGGCTGGCACCTTATTTACTATTGCTTCTAAAACATCCTCTACATTTAATCCTGTCTTTGCTGATATTCTAGGAGCATCTTGTGCTTCAATGCCTATAACATTTTCTATTTCTTCTATTACATTTTCCGGATTAGCATTTGGTAAATCTATTTTATTAATAACAGGTATAATTTCTAAGTCATTATCAATAGCTAAATATACATTAGCAAGTGTTTGAGCCTCTATTCCTTGTGATGCATCAACAACTAATATTGCGCCTTCACAAGCGGCCAAACTTCTTGATACTTCGTATGTAAAGTCTACATGGCCTGGTGTATCAATTAAATTTAATATATATTCTTCGCCATCTTTAGCTTTATATACAGTTCTAACAGACTGTAACTTTATAGTTATACCTCTTTCTCTTTCTAAATCCATGTTATCTAACACTTGCGATTGCATTTCTCTTTTAGTAAGTACTCCTGTAAACTCTATAAGTCTATCTGCAAGTGTTGATTTTCCATGATCTATATGAGCAATTATACAAAAATTTCTTATTTTACTTTGATTACTCAATTTATATTCCTCCTGAACTATCTTTATAAGCATGTACATTTTACAATATTTTAGGCATTTTGTAAATATAAAAAGCACCGATATTAGCCTTAAATACTTGTATTTTTAGCGATTTTATGGCATAATACAGGTGAATTTTCAAAAGGAGAATAAATATGAATAATAAAGCTTTAATCTCATTAGAATTTAATAAAATTAAAGAAATATTAAAAAAATACGCTGTGACATTTATGGGAGAGCAAAAAATTGATGATTTATTGCCTACTTCTAATATAAAAGCTATTCATTCTATGCAAAAAGAAACTACTGAAGCTGTTTCAATTTTGCTTAGAAAAAACTCTATCCCAATAGTACCAGTAAGCAATATAAAACAAATTCTAGATAAGGTGAATATTGGTGCTACATTATTGCCAAGTGAATTACTAAACGTAGCTGATGTCTTAAGAACTAGCAGAAAATTAAAAGAGTACTTTTTTAATAGCGATATAGAAACTGAATCTTACGAAAGATTATCTGAATATTTTGAAAACCTTTATACTAATATAAGTATTGAAGACGAAATATCAAGATGTATTAAAAATGAAGACGAATTAGACGATAGAGCTAGCAAAGAACTTTATGATATTAGAAAAAGTATTGGTGATTTAGAAACTAAAATCAAAAACAAATTAAATGACATTATACACTCATCATCAACTTCAAAGTTTTTACAAGACTCTGTAGTTACTTTTAGAAATGATAGATATGTAGTTCCTGTTAAACAAGAATATAGAAATGAAGTTCCTGGACTTATACACGATTCTTCTTCAAGCGGCAGCACACTTTTTATCGAACCAAATGCAATATTTGATATGAATAATGGTATAAAAGAATTAAAGATAAAAGAACAACTAGAAATCGAAAGAATATTGGCCTTATTGACTCAAATGGTTAGCCCCCTAACTAGTCTGATTTTAGATACTATGTCTCAAATCGGAGAAATAGATTTTATATTTGCAAAAGCAAAATATTCTATTGAAACTAATTCATTTGAACCTATTATACATCTAGACGGATATTGCAATTTCAAAAAAGCAAGACATCCTTTAATTGCAGCTGATAAAGTTGTTCCAATTGATGTTTGGTTTGGAAAAGATTTTAATTCATTAATTATTACTGGACCAAATACAGGTGGTAAAACTGTAACTTTAAAAACTATTGGTTTGCTTTGTATAATGACACAAGCTGGACTTCATATCCCTGCTAGTGAAAATACTGAAGTGTGTGTGTTTGAAAATATTTATACTGATATTGGTGATGAACAAAGCATAGAGCAATCACTTAGTACATTTTCTGCTCATATGACTAATATAGTAAATATCTTAAATAATGTTACTGAAAAAGATTTGGTATTAATAGATGAACTTGGTTCAGGTACAGACCCAGTAGAAGGCGCTGCACTTGCAATGTCAATTTTAGAATATCTATACTCTATTAATTGTAAAACTATTGCAACAACACATTATAGTGAATTAAAAACATTTGCAATTCAAACAGCTGGCATTGAAAATGCATCTTGTGAATTTGATGTTGAAACATTAAGACCTACTTATAAGCTTTTAATAGGTATCCCTGGCAAAAGTAATGCTTTTGCTATTTCTCAAAAACTTGGTTTGAACTCAAAAATTATTGAACGAGCTAATGCATTCTTAACTGAAGATAATATAAAATTTGAGGATGTTTTAAGTGATATGGAACATAACCGTCGCAAGGCACATGAAGAAAGAGAATTATCACAAAAACTTCTTAATGAAGCTGCTAAAACAAAAGAACAAATTACTGATGAAAAAGAAAAGTTCGAAAAGAAAAAAGCTGAAATACTTGCAAATGCTAAACAAAAAGCAAGAGATATTTTATTAGATGCTGAAAATGAAGCAAATGAAATTATAAAAGAACTTACAAAATTGAAGAAATCAAATTCTTCATCTGTAAATAAGCAAGCAGAAGAAAAAAGAAATGAACTTAAGAAAAGTATATCAGATATACAAAAAGATTTAATATTACCAAATAGCGAAAATATTAATCCTATATCACCAGATAAGATACAAGTTGGTATAAAAGTACACATACCATCTTTAAATCAAGATGCAACGGTCGTTTCAAAACCTGACAAAAAACAAAACATTATAGTACAGTCAGGTCTTGTAAAATTGACTATTCATATATCACAAGTCGAACTTTTGAAAAAAGAAGAACCTAAAAACAAAGCTAAAGCTGCTACGCAAAGAATAAGTAATAAATCACAAAACATTTCTACTGAAATAAAACTACTTGGTATGACTGTTGATGAAGCAGTTAATGAATTAGACAAATATTTAGATAGTGCATATCTATCTAGCATTTCAATAGTTAGAGTTGTACACGGAAAAGGAACTGGATTACTTAGAAAAGGAGTTCATGACTATCTAAAAAGCCATCCACATGTAAAATCTTATAGATTAGGATTGTATGGCGAAGGTGACACTGGAGTAACAATAGTAGAGCTTAAATAACGCAAAAACGCAAGGTGGAATGCTCCACCCTGCGTTTTTTTCATTCATTGTATCTACGGTACTTTACCGGCATAATATTGATATCATCATACATGTCGGCGGGCATGCCTTTGATTGCTTTCGAAAAAACAAGCGTATCATTGCGCGACTTGATATGTGCCAGCTCTGCAGTATACTTCCGAAGATTCATACTGTTGGGATCATACCTCTGTTCAAAGTGATGCTTGCGCCACCAGAGAATCTTCTGGTTCTTTACACGCTTAGCACGCTTACCTTTCAGGATGCAACGCTGCATGTGCCGCTGCTGATCATTAATTTCGGTTTCCATTTCGGATTCGTAAAGACTGACGCCGAGTTCAAAATCGTCCATCTCGTTGAAGTTCATTGCCTTGTTGCCAGTCATACCGTCAAACCTCCTATTGTATAGAATTTTTACCAAATACATTATATCACGCGCTTATTCTTATGTCAACCTGATTGAAAACAAAAAAACCGGCAGATTTTTCTGCCGGAATATTTATTATTTAACTTTTGATTTTCTCTTAAATAGGCTTGCAAATGGTTTAACAATTGCATCATAAACTTTTTCTGAGAATGTCTTTCTGATAGCAAGCGCTGTAATAATTTCTTCATCTGTTTCTGTTACAGTATCAACAGTTGCATATTTGGCATCATACTCAGCTTGTAATCTTTCAACTGCTGGTGTAATCTCTGTCTTTATATATTCAAGCGCACCTGCTTTACTTGTAGTTCTTTCTAAATCAATTGTTATATGTACACTATTTTCTAAGTTAGTGATTTTTGATTTTATTGTTTTTTCAGCTTTTACATATTCATCTGAATCTGGAAGACATGTCGCAATGGTATCCAAATGTTCTTTCATAGGAGATAAAACATCCCCTGTTATTTTCTCAGCATATTCTGTTTCTGGTGTACCTGCCATTGCTGAAACATAAGCTGATGATAATATTTCACTTAGTTGTGTATTTTCCTTCGCTTGTGCATTTAATTCTGCAATTTTAGCTTCACCATCTGTTATTTGTGTTTCTGCATCAGTTTTCATTGCTTTTAATTTATCTAATAATTCCACTGGGAACTCATCTGTATTACAAGTTGTTGCATAATTTACTATTGCAGAAATTAATGCTTTAAAGCTTGTATCTTCTTCCCATAGAATAAGTGATTTTTTACTATTAGGGTTAATCATTTTTTCAAGTTTATCAATTTTTTGCACAATTCTTTGTAATTCTAGAGTTACATTGCTATTAGCTACTTCATTATTCTCCATATTATATTTCGTTTGCGTATCGATAAAACTCTACACAAACTTCCTCCTTTTTCTCTTTAGTGATTGCTTCCGTAAGTAATTATACATTTTTCGCTAATATTTTACAATTACAGGACTGTTAAGTTTATGTTACAAAAATGTTACATAGACTTTCCTATTTTTGCTAACTCTTCGTGTCTTTTTATCTTTCTAGTTGTTGTTTTAATAAGTTCTTCGTCTGTTATCATTACATCTCTAATGTACTTGTATGTAGGCATTTTTTTATTTACTACTTTTACTTTTTCCATAAAATATTCCTGTAATTCTGAATCTTGCATAATACCAAGTTCTTCAATTACAGCTTCTTTGTCATATACAATTTTTACTTTTAAAGTAACATCTCCAGTTTCATCTGTATCTCCATATACAAAAGATTCTTTTACAAAATCAATATCATTAACTAATGCTTCTAATTCTTGTGGGAAAACGTTCTTTCCATTTTTTAATACGATAACATCTTTCTTTCTTCCTGTAATAAATATAAAGCCTTCGTCATCAATTTTTCCTAAATCTCCAGTTCTGAACCAGCCACCTTTCATAACTGCTTTTGTATTTTCTTCATCATTATAATATCCAAGCATAACATTTGGACCTTTTACCCAAATTTCTCCAATACCTTCATGATCTGGTTCATCTATTTTTACTTCAACTTTAGGCAATGCTTTTCCAACAGAACCATTTTTAGCGTTTTCAAAGTTTTCTACAGCAACAACTGGTGATGTTTCAGTCAAGCCATATCCTTGATACAATGTAATACCAAAGTCGTTAAATCCTTTTGCAACTACTGGCTGTATTCCCGCAGCTCCACATACTATCAATCTAATCTTTCCGCCTAATGCTTCATGAACAGATTTAAATAATGTTTTTCTAACGTCTATTCCAACCATTAGTAGAGCTTCGCTAGATTTTAAAGCAACTTTTACAGTTCTTTCTTTTTTAGTTTTTTCAATTTGCTTCCAAATATTTTTATAGACATTTTCTAGCATTATTGGAACATTAATTAAAGCGGTTACACCATAATCAACCAAATTCTTTTGAAAGTGTCTTATTCCATCGCAATATGCAATTTTTGCACCAACACTTATTGGATATAAAAAACCTGCTGTACATTCAAATGTATGGTGCAAAGGTAAAAATGATAATAATATATCATCTTTAGTTAAATCTAATGTCTTCGTTATAGATTCGATATTACTACAAATATTTCTATGCGAAAGCATAACACATTTTGATGCCGAAGTTGTCCCAGATGTAAATAGCATAAATTTCATTTTATCACTATCGATTTTTATTTTATTATATTTGCAATCTTTTTTTGTTAAAATAACTTTTCCATCAGTTATGCATTTATTTAAATCAGTATCCATATTTATATAATATTTAACATTTATATTCTTATTTTCTTTCATATTAGATACTGCTTCAGCATATTTGTTGTCATAAACTAAAACTTCTGCTTCTGAACGTTCAACTAAAGCTGTAAATTCATTTTCCGGCAACGCACGATCAAGTGGAACACTTATCATGTTAGATGTTGCAACTGCCATATATGTAACGCACCATTCATAACGATTTGGTGAAATAAATGCAATTCTCTTTTTATCCATATTTAATGTTGTTAAATATGCACCAAAAGCTTTAACGTCTTCTACAAATTTAGAATACTTAACTCCAACTATTTCATCTCTATATTTAATTTTAAAAGCAACTTCATCAGAATATTTATTAGCCGTTTTATTTAATAACTCTCTTAAATCTCTGTATTGTTCGTCTGCCACTTCAATTCCTCCTAATTCTTTATTTATGCATTCCTTTAATCATATACTCTAATATACTATTAACAACTAGTGCAATATCCATATCTTGTTCTTTTTCCAATTTATATATTTTTGCACTACAAATTGCACCAAAAACACTTGATGCCATAAGATGGCTATCGCAATCTCTAAGCACACCTTTTTCTATACCTTCATCAATTATCTTTTCAATTACATCAATATATTCATATATATATTTTCTGAAATGTTGATGTCTTGGTTCAGTTCCCCATATTTGGCTAAGTAATATTGTTATAAATTCATCATATTTCATAATAACTTTTAACTGTATCGTTATAACAGCTTTTAATTTAGCAATTGGGTCGGTTAAATTTTCTGTTTTTATTTCAATACTATTATGTAATAATTTCATACCTTCTTCGATTAAAAAGTTATATATCTCTTCTTTGCTTGAAAAATGATAATATAATGTTCCTTTTGCAACACCAACAGTAGCTGTAATTTCTTCAACGCTAGTTGCTTCATATCCTTTTTCGGCAAATAACTTCATCGCTGTTTCAAATATTTTTCTTTTTGTTTTATTCATCTATACACCCCTTAGATACAATAATACAGCTATATAATATAACTTTTGGACAATTTTTGCAAGGAAAAAGCGACTAGTCAGTCGCTTAATTTCCTTTTTTTTACATATATTCTTCTATTCTTATTAGTCGATTATATTTTGCAGTTCGTTCACTTCTGGTTGGTGCTCCCGCTTTAATATACTTAGCATTCAAACCAACTGATAAATCTGCAATATAACTATCTTCTGTTTCACCAGATCTATGTGAAACAATTACATTATATCCGTGACATTTAGCATATCTAATCGCGTCTATCGTTTCAGTAATTGTACCTATCTGATTTGGCTTTATCAATATACTATTTGCTGCTTTATTGTTTATTCCTTCCATTAATCTATTGACATTAGTTGTAAATAAATCATCCCCAACAAGCTGAATCTTATCTCCTAATGTTTTGGTGAGTTTTGTCCATCCTTCCATATCATCTTCAGATAGTCCATCTTCTATTGAGATAATAGGATATTTTTGTACTAACTTAGCGTAATATTCAATCATTTCATCAGTAGTTCTAACATTTTTTGTCTTCCAAAAATTATATTCACCATCTTGATACATTTCACTTGCAGCAACATCTAATGCTATTGAGAAATCATCTTTATATCCTGAAGTATTAATTGCCTCAACTAACAAATCTAATGCTTCTTCATCATTTTTTAAATTTGGCGCAAAACCACCTTCGTCACCTACACTTGTAGCATAATTATTTGATTTTAGTATCTGCTTTAGATTCCAATAAATTTCACTACACATTCTTATTTTTTCTTTAATAAAATCATTAGTTGATGGAACAATCATGAATTCTTGAATATTAACATTATTATCGGCATGCTTGCCTCCGTTTAAAATATTCATCATTGGAGTTGGAATATTTCTACCAGAAATACCACCAAGATATTCAAATAATGGAATTTCCAAATTACATGCTGCAGCTTTACTTACAGCCATAGATACTCCTAGAATTGCATTAGCACCAATTTTAGACTTGTTTTCCGTTCCATCTAGTTCTATCATCACTTCATCTATTTCTGTCTGATTTAAGACGTTTATACCCTCAATTTCTGGTGCAATAACATCATTAATATTTCTAACAGCATTTAATACACCTTTACCGCCATATCTTTTTTTATCGCCATCTCTTAACTCGTGTGCCTCATATTTACCTGTAGAAGCTCCGTGATGGGACAATTGCCCTTCCAATTTCGCCATTCTCAGTAAAAACTTCAACCTCAACAGTAGGATTTCCTCTTGAATCTAATACTTCTCTAGCATGTACATACTCTATCTCAACATATTTTTTCATAAACAACTCCTCCTGTAAAAAGTATACGCAATAATTGAAAAAATATACAATTTTCCGTGTGCATCTCAGCTTCCGCAGGAAGCTTTTTTCCAGGGCGAAAAAATGGTTTCGCCCGCGCAGCGGCGCCCTGGGAAAACGAACTGCGTTACAGCGGGTGGACATTTGTGTCTGACGTAAAATTCCGGACAAATGACAAATAAAAAAGGGAGGCAAATGCCTCCTTTTTTATTACTTGCTCGCCCTCACTTCGCCGATTGCACGGTTAATATAGTGTGTCACCTTGTCATTTTCCAGATACCGCATAAGCCCCTGCAGGAACTCATAACCACCAGCATTGGAAAGAATGTCAGAGATGATATTCTTGAAAATATCGTAATTATACTTCTTATAGCGCTTTACTCCTTCGGCACCGGCGGCCTCATAAAGAGAATTTTCGCCATCATACAGGTCAGAATGGTCATACAAACCCTTCGTAAAGAAATTATGCTTCACAGCTTCAGAAACATATTCAGCTGCAGTTTCTTCTACTCTTACTCCAGCAAGTTCCTTCTCAGAAGTGATGCAGATAAGGTTCCGGCCGGTATCGCTTCCCTGAATATGGAAAGTGTAAGAATCAAAGTTGACGCGCATAGAAGATTTCCTCCTTGATAAATTTATTTGTACTGGTATTCTATCACTTTTATAGAATTATGTCAATTGTTATGTGATGCGTTTTACGTCGGACACAAACATCCACTCAGCGAACACTTTACGTCGGACACAAACGTCCTCCTAGCGAACACTTTACGTCGGACACGCTGCGTTTCGCAATATATTGTAACGCAATTCGTAATTTACGGTTTGTAAAATGGAGGAGCTGCAAAATCGACATAAAAATCGATTTTGCGGCACCTCCAGTTCTGCATACCTATTCTATTTCATTGCTTCTTCGATTGCTACTGCAACTGCTACTGTTGCGCCAACCATTGGATTATTACCCATTCCGATTAGTCCCATCATTTCTACGTGTGCAGGTACTGATGAAGAACCAGCAAATTGTGCATCTGAATGCATTCTTCCCATTGTATCTGTCATACCATAAGAAGCTGGTCCAGCTGCCATATTATCTGGATGTAATGTTCTTCCTGTTCCACCACCTGATGCAACTGAGAAGTATCTCTTATGTTTGTCGTAACATTCTTTCTTATATGTTCCAGCTACTGGATGTTGGAATCTTGTTGGATTTGTTGAGTTTCCTGTTATAGATACATCAACATCTTCATGATGCATTATAGCAACACCTTCTCTAACGTCATCCGCACCAAAGCATCTTACTTTAGCTCTTTCTCCGTCTGAATAAGCAGTTTCTTTAACTACTTCTAATTTTCCTGTATAGTAATCAAATTTAGTTTGTACATATGTAAAACCGTTGATTCTAGAAATAATTTGAGCTGCATCTTTTCCTAAACCATTTAAAATTACTTTTAGTGGTTCTTTTCTAACTTTGTTAGCTGATTTAGCAATACCAATTGCTCCTTCAGCAGCAGCAAATGATTCGTGTCCCGCTAAGAATGCAAAACATTTTGTTTCTTCTCTTAGAAGCATTGCTGCTAAGTTTCCATGTCCTAATCCTACTTTTCTATCATCAGCAACAGATCCTGGAATACAAAACGCTTGTAATCCTTCTCCAATTGCTTCAGCTGCATATGATGCAAGCTTAATATCTTGTTTTATTGCAATAGCAGCACCTACTGTATATGCCCAACATGCATTTTCAAAGCATATAGGTTGAATACCTTTTACTATTGCTGCAACATCTATTCCTTTATCATCACAAATTTTCTTTGCATCTTCTAAAGATTCAATACCATATTTATTTAATACTGGTAGTATTTGATCTATTCTTCTTTCATAACTTTCAAATAAAGCCATTTTATTACCTCCTTATTCTTCTATGATTCTTTCAGATTATTCATGACGAGGGTCAAGATATTTATCTGCATCTGCGAATCTACCATAAGTTCCTGTTGCTTTTTCTATAGCTACTTTTGGATCTTCACCTTTTTTAATGAATTCCATCATTTTACCCATATGTACGAATTCATATCCAATTACTTCGCCTTCTTTATTTACACCAATTCTTGTAACATAGCCTTCAGCTAATTCTAAGTATCTTGGTCCTTTTGCAACTGTTGAATACATTGTTCCAACTTGGCTTCTTAATCCTTTTCCTAAATCTTCAAGTCCTGCACCTATTGGAAGTCCACCTTCTGAAAATGCAGTTTGAGTTCTTCCATATACTATTTGCAAGAATAATTCTCTCATTGCTGTATTTATAGCATCACAAACTAAGTCTGTGTTTAATGCTTCTAAAATTGTTTTTCCTGTTAATATTTCTGCAGCCATAGCAGCTGAGTGTGTCATACCGCTACATCCAATTGTTTCAACTAATGCTTCTTGAATAACACCATCTTTTACGTTTAGTGTTAATTTACAAGCACCTTGTTGTGGTGCACACCAACCAATACCATGTGTTAACCCAGAAATATCTTTTATTTCTTTTGCTTGCACCCATTTTCCTTCTTCAGGAATTGGAGCTGGTCCATGATTTGCTCCTTTGGCTAAAGGACACATTTTTTCAACTTCACTTGAATAAATCATTTAAAAACCTCCTTCAAAATTGCGCGACATTTTTCATGTCATTTATTACTCCTATAATTTATCATTTTTTGACCTTTTTTACAAGTAGCAATGTAAAAAATAAAGGTATTAGATTCCTTCTAATACCTTTTCAAACTACATTTATTATTTTCTAATTATAACAGACTCAAACCATCTCTCTTGGAATTCTGTTAATGCTCGTATTTGTTCATCAGTATAGTTTCTTCCTTCTTTCATTACAACAAGTTTATCATCATTATCATTTGTTCGATGAATTATTGCAATTACCTCTCCTTCAAAAGTATCTAATGGTTCATGTTCTCCAAGCACATACGCATCCAGTTCTTCTCCATCACCAGAAACTGTATTTGGAATATAACCATAATTCACTTCATAAACAAAACCATGTTTAGGATGTGTTGTTCCTAAAGGTCTATCCATCTTTACATTTACAATTTTTCCCAAATATTCTTTACTCATATTAACATACCTCCTACATTTTATTATATATCAATATCATCATCAGAGTCAACTTCACCTTCATCATCACTTTGGCTAGGAACATTAACCGCTTCTGTGGTTTCTGCTTGACCAGTTTGCGATGCATTTTTTGCTTGTTCTATTCTATCCGCAACTTCTTTTATATCTAACATCTGATGTTCATTTCCACGTTCAAGTAAAACTTTTGCTTCAGCATATCCAAAATCATAGTATTGATATTGCATATAATTAGCTGGACTTTTATCTTGAAACAAATTATATAAACAAGCTGCATCTGATCTCGTTCCTAATAATATATATATTCCTTTTTCAGGTAATGAACTAATAAATCCTTTTAATTGTTCATAATAATCTAATGCTGGTTGTGCCCCTTCAACAAGGCATTCAGACTCAGTTATATCTATTAACCCTTTTTCCCATTTTTGATGTGCTTCACAAGCTTCAGGATATAATTCTAGTTGTTTTTCTCTACTCATTCCATCAAAAACACCTAATCTTATTGGCTTAAATTGAGGATCTGTTTCCACCTCTTCAAGACCAAGTTTTTCTCTCAAAATTTCTGAACTTTCTTTTACATGTATTCTGTCACACGATCTATAAATATGTACAGGCAATTGCAAATATTTAACAAGTTCTAAAAGTTCTTCTGAAAGGCCTTCAACTTGAGCAATTCCATCATCAGTAAGGCCGCTACCTTTTCCTCCATAAATATTTTTTAAATTTTTATATGCTTGACCATGTCTGCATGCTATAACTACTTTCATATACTCCTCCTTATTTCTTTTCATTGATAGTTAAGAAACCATTTATATCTGCATCATATTCTAATTCATCTTCTTTATAGTATCTTACTACTGTTTCATATACTTCTTTAAATTTATCATCATAATTTTCACAATATTTCGTTAATATGTTTTGAGTATTCGCATTTTTTTGCACACAGTCTAAAATTTCTCTCATATATAACAAATCTATTTTTTTCATTTGAATCATTAAATCATAATACTTTTTCATCTCTTTTATCGGTATGTCTTTAGGTGCTGATATAGGATCTATAACCATATCATATATTTTTGAATGATGTAATTGCCAAGCTTTTAATGAATCATATACTTTTCTAGCATTCATATCCTTTACCAAATAAATATTGTTAGAAAAATATTTGTTATCATTTTCTAATTTTGCATTTTTAGTAAATTGAGTTCCAACTGCAGCATACATCTCTGAAAAAATACCTTTTGTCACTAACCATACATATCGTGTTAAGAATTCGTAATTTTCTTCTAATTCTTGAATTGTCGTCTTATCATCAAATAAAATAAAACCAGCTTGAACATAAATATCATTATCTTTAAATATTTTCAACGCTCTTTCATTGTCTTCCACTGATGCACGTTTAGCCATTCTTTTTAAAGCTGATGGCGAACCATTTTCAATACCACAAGAAAAAGAAAAGAAACCAGCATCATGTAATGACTTCATATTACTTTCTGTAACTTTATCTGATCTTATCGACGCTCTAAAATTAATAGTAATATTATTTTCTTTAATTTTCTTTAAAAATTCAGCACACCATTCATCTGTTCTCTCATTTTCAATAAAACTATCATCGATAAATTTTATAGTTTTAACATTTTTTTCTTGTAATTCTTTTAACTCATCTATTATACTATCAATATTTCTACCTCTCCATCTCGGACTATTTTGTTTAGATAAAAATGCCGAAATTGAGCAGAAAGTACATGCACCCATACATCCTCTTGATGTCAAAACATTAACGGTAGAATGTTTATTTTTTACTATATCTAAATAAGGTCTTTGTGGAAATGGAATATCACTTAAATCAGCAACTTCTTGTTTAGCAGAAAATTTAATTTCACCATTTTCATCTAAATATGCAATTCCTTTAATTTGTGAATAGTTTGTAATATTTTCTTCAAACATCTTAGCTATTTCTAAAATTGTCTTTTCGCCTTCTCCAATCACAGCAACTTTTGCACCACTATTTAGAAATTTTTCTGGTTCAAAAGTAGGTCCATATCCTCCAGATACAACAGCTATTCCTTCATGTGTAAGTCTTGAAATCATATCACATGTGTTTTTATTACTTAACATATATGAACTTGTTCCAACAAACAATACATTTGATTTGTCAGAAATTATTTCTCTCTCTATAGATTCAGTTGTAATATTTGTATTTAACCATGCATCGCGCAACTTAACTTCATATCCATTTTTCATTAAAATCGAAGCTAAGTATTCTACTCCTAAAGACTCTTCAGCAGTTCTGTGAGACGAAGGTCTTAAAACAACTAAATATATTGTTTTTCTCATTTTTCCTCCCTATTTTTAAAGAATAATGTTGGTAAATAATCATCATGCACAGAAACTCTACTTGTTTTTGATGTTTTTAAAAATTCTGTTGGTAATTCTTTGCCTAATCTTACAGGACAATATGGATCCCTTTGCTTTAATGTTCCATACCACAACATTCTTCTATCAAAAACCCCACCATTGCATTGCTTTTCATACTTACATCCAACACATTCATCTGGTGTTACAGAATATTCAAATTCCTCAAATTTCAAATTGTCTAATATTCTTCCTTGTTTTATAGAATATCTATTTCTAAATTCTTCTGTTATTAAATATGTTGATGGGCATATACTACCATCCGGAAGAATTCGAATACTTCCTATTCCTGTATTTTCTTTCAAATTCTCTTGACCAGTAAAGACCGTACCTAGCAGAACATCACTTAGTGATATAATTTGATACTTTTCATTTATATACTCTAGTGCTTCTACCAAAGTTTTATATGATAAAATAAATCTTTGATTTATCTCTGGTATATTGCTTACTGGTCTATATATATTCATTCTAAGGAGAGCATCATATTTTTTTGCTATAGCAAATAAACCGTCAAGATTTTCTTTAATCAACGTTTCTTCAAAACCCACAAATACTATTGTTGCTAATTTGTTCAATCTTTGACAAAGCGCTAAGGTCTCTAAAGCCCAATCATACGCATTAGGTTGACCTCTAAACTCTATATGCTTTTCCTTTTGATAAAAATCAATTGAAACATCTACTTCATCAATGCTTTTTTCAAAAGCACGCATGTGATCTGGATTATTTTTTACTCGTTCATATATATATCCATTACTTGTTAAAGATTGCTTTATTTCAGGATAATTGTCACGGATATATTCTATTAATTTAAAAAAGTCATCTATTACTGCATTTTCACCTGTACCATAATTAATAGAATCAATAAAATCATGATTATCATCTACAAATGCTTTCCATTCATCATAGTTACATTCCTGAATCTCATGTCTGGCTTGCTTGCTATAACAAAATTGACATTTCATATTACACTTATTAGTTAGTCCCCAACCTACATTAAATTTTTTCATAAACAATCCCCCTTCTTTAACAAAAAAAGAGAGAACCCGGACATGATTCTCCCTATAAAACATTAGAAAATATAATTTAAGGCATTTTTTAATTGAAACACTTTTATGAAATTAATAGTTATTTTATTAATTAACATTTTTTCCTCCGCCTAAATAATCTATAATAGATTTTATCATAAAATTTCAAAGTTTTCAATATTTTATGTAAATTATTTTTCAATTAAAGTTTCTCCCGTCATTTCAGCTGGTTTTTCTTCTCCCATAATATCTAGCATTGTTGGAGCAAGGTCAGCAAGTCTACCACCATCTCTTAATTTAGCATTTTCATCTAAACCAACTACAACAAGTGGCACTTGGTTTGTAGTATGAGCAGTAAATGGATCACCTGTAGAATAGTCTACCATTTGTTCAGCATTTCCATGATCTGCTGTAATTAATACTACACCATTTTGTCTATTAATTTCATCAACAATTTTGCCCATACATTCGTCAATTGTTTCAACAGCTTTTACTGCAGCATCAAGCACTCCAGTATGTCCAACCATATCACAATTTGCAAAATTTAATATTATAACGTCATTAGTTCTTCTGCGAATTACATCAACAACTTTATCAGTAACTTCGTATGCACTCATATCAGGTTTCAAATCATATGTTGCTACTTTTGGAGAATTTACTAATATTCTGTTTTCTCCTTCGTATTCAACTTCATTTCCACCATTAAAGAAGAATGTAACATGTGCATATTTTTCTGTTTCAGCAATTCTAAGTTGTGTATATCCTAGTTTGCTAATATATTCACCAAATGTATTTTCAATTCTGTCTGGTTTGAAAGCAATTTCAACATTAGGAATTGATTCATCATATTGAGTCATACAAACATAATTTACATATAAAAATTTCTTTTCAAATCCATCAAAGTTTTTATCTACAAAAACTCTTGTAATTTCTCTCGCTCTGTCAGGTCTAAAATTAAAGAATATAACAGAGTCATTTTGTTTTATTGTTGCAAGCGGTTTATCATTTTCGACAATTACAGTTGGTTTTACAAACTCGTCAAATTCTTCTCTTTGATAAGCACTTTCAATGGCATCTACTGCAGAATGAGCAGTTAAACCTTCGCCTTTCGCTAATGCATTATATGCAAGTTCAACTCTATCCCATCTCTTGTCTCTATCCATTGCATAATATCTTCCCATGATAGAAGCTATCTTACCAACACCAATTTCCTTCATTTTTTCTTCAAGTTCAACTATATAGCTTTCTCCAGAAGCAGGCGGAGTATCTCTTCCATCTAGGAAACAATGTACATAAACATCTTTAAATTCTTCTCTCTTACATAATTCAAGTAATGCATATAAGTGAGTATTATGACTATGCACACCACCATCAGATAATAATCCATATAAGTGCAAATCACTATTTTGTTTTTTACAATATTTTATTGCATCTAAGAATTCTTTTTTCTCAAAGAAATCTCCATCTTGTATTGATTTAGTAATCCTAGTAAGTTCTTGATAAACAATTCTTCCAGCACCTATATTTGTGTGACCTACTTCAGAATTTCCCATTTGTCCTTCTGGTAATCCTACATCTAATCCACTTGTATTAATTTTTGTTGTTGGATATTGTTTCATAATCGCATCTAGATTAGGTGTTTTTGCAATTCTTACCGCATTTCCTTCATCGTTTTCGTTAATTCCCCAACCATCTAAAATAGCTAGCATAACGAGTTTTTTATCCATAATAAGCTTCCTTTCTTTTTTCTCTTAAACTTCCAGAGTTCAAATAGAAATTATTTATTGTAATTTACGATTTTTGAGAATTCAGTTGGATCTAAACTTGCTCCTCCAACTAATCCACCATCTATATCTGACATTTCAAATAATTCTTTTGCATTAGAAGATTTTACACTTCCGCCATATTGAAGAATAACTTCATCAGCAACTTCGTCACCATATATAGCTCTTATTTCATCTCTAATCCATTTTATTGCTTCATTCGCTTCAAGTGATGTTGCAGTTTTTCCAGTACCAATTGCCCAAATTGGTTCATAAGCAATAATTACTTTTTTAACTTGTTCGTTAGAAAGTCCTTTTAAAGCTAATCTTGTTTGTGTAGTAATAAGATCTTTTGTTATTCCTTCTTCTCTTTGTTCAAGAGTTTCACCAACGCAAAGAATTGGTTTTAAATTATAATTAAATGCAGCTTTTAATTTTTTATTTACACTTTCATCAGTTTCGTTATAATATGCTCTTCTTTCAGAGTGACCTATTATTACATAATCAACTCCGATATCTCTTAACATTTTTGGAGAAACTTCACCAGTATATGCTCCAGATTCTTCATAGTGCATATTTTGTACTCCAACTTTAATGTTAGTATCATCAGCTAATTTCATAAGCACCATTACATCGATATATGGCGCACACAAAATAACTTCTGCTTCAGCATCTTTAACTAGTTCTGGAAATGTCTCCATAAAAGAAACTACTTCAATAGGAGTTTTATTCATTTTCCAGTTACCTGCTATTACTTTTCTTCTCATATTAAAACCTCTTTTCTTACATCTATGTTTCACGATAATTCGTTAACTAACCATTTGGTTAGTTATCTAACAAACATGCAATTCCTGGAAGTGTTTTTCCTTCTAAAAATTCTAATGATGCTCCACCGCCAGTAGAAATGTGTGTCATTTTATCAGCAAATCCACCTTTTTCAGCAGCTGCAGCACTATCTCCACCACCGATAATTGTAGTCGCTTCAATATCAGCTAGAACTTCTGCTATTTTGTTTGTTCCAACTGCAAAATTATCTAGTTCGAATACACCCATTGGTCCATTCCAAACAACAGTTTTTGCATTTTTTAATTCTTCAGCAAACATTTCAACAGTTGCAGGTCCGATATCTAAACCTTCCCAATCTGCTGGAATTTCATTTGATGGAACTACTTTTCTTTCAGCATCATTTGAAAATTCTGTTGCTACCATATTATCAATTGGTAATAAAAGTTTTACACCTTTAGCTTCAGCTTTTGCAAGTAATTCTTTGGCTAAATCAACTTTATCAAGTTCGCAAATTGATTTACCTACTTCATATCCTTTAGCTTTAAAGAATGTATATGCCATACCACCGCCAATAATTAATGTATCAACTTTATCTATTAAATTTTCTATAACACTTATTTTGTCAGAAACTTTCTTTCCACCCAAAATTGCAACGAATGGTCTTACTGGCTCTGTCAATGCACCACCCATTACTTCAATTTCTTTTTTGATTAAATAACCACATACTGCTGGTAAATAATCAGCTACACCAGCTGTTGAAGCATGTGCTCTATGAGCTGTACCAAAAGCATCATTTACATATACTTCTGCTAAGCTTGCTAATTTTTTAGAAAATTCTGGATCATTTTTCTCTTCTTCAGCATGATATCTAACATTTTCTAATAATATTGCTTCGCCATCAGCTAATTCACTAGCTAGTTTTTGTGCACTTTCGCCAACTACATCTTCTGCAATTTTTACTTCTTTACCTAATAGTTCAGATAATCTAGCAGCAATTGGTTTTAATGAATATTTAGGATTGAATTCTCCCTTTGGTCTACCAAGATGAGAAGTTAAAATTACTTTTGCATTATTATCCAATAAGTATTTTATTGTTTTTAATGCTTCTCTAATTCTTCTATCATCTGTGATATTACCATTTTCATCTTGTGGAACATTAAAGTCACATCTTACTAATACTTTTTTTCCACTTACTTCTATATCTTCAACAGTTTTCTTATTTAACATTTTCTTTCTCCTTATCAATTAAAGTTATTTTAGAGAGCAAAACCAATCTTGAGCAAGTCAAAATTGGCATAATATCTCTTAATAGATTGCTCATTAATATAGCATTAAATTAATAATATAGGGTCGTCGAAATCGCCGACCCTATATATATAATCATTATTTTGTGCTCATATATACAGCTAAATCTAATAATTTGTTTGAGTAACCCC
>JAFXCN010000021.1 GCA_017521465.1 Clostridia bacterium
TTATTATTATTATTATTGTTATTATCAATGTAATTAATGAAATACCTTTATTGTTTTTCATTTCCTGCTGCACCTCCTATTTATTTATAATTGTAATTCTAAAGCTTGCACTTTGAGCTACATCTGTAACGTTTGTTGCACTAGAATTTCCTGTCATTAACACATATGGTTGAGTATCATTTCCCACGCTAAATCCTGATAGATTAAATCCTTTGTATTGATTTAACGAACCATTAATTTTATCTACGTATTTTGCATCAGCATTATAAATAACTGATCCAGAAGCACCTTTTATAAATGCTGCAACATACTCATTTGATACTCCTTGCATTCCATATATCGAAAGTTTTGATCCGCCAGTTCCTGTCATTTCTTGAGGTAATGTCGAATGATATGATTTTGTTACACTTGCATTCGCCAATATTGTTGCTGCTCCTATGTCTCTTGCTCTACTCATAAAC
The DNA here is from genome assembly GCA_017521465.1 of Clostridia bacterium. Taxonomy (GTDB): domain Bacteria; phylum Bacillota; class Clostridia; order TANB77; family UBA1234; genus RGIG6291. Next base: position 462 of record JAFXCN010000021.1, read on the forward strand.
ATATCTGCCTGCACATTACTTACGCCATATCTATATTGTAATGAGTTACTATTTCCAATCTCTACTTCATTTTCTAATTTTTGTGCTTTTTCAAATGCTTCATTTATAGATATTGGATTTAATGCTGTTGTATCACTTGTTAATCTTATCTTTTTATTTAAAGATGGACTAACAGTTACATTTACTTCTTTTTCATATCCAGATTGATCAGCAAATACGAATATTGCATTGTTAAGCTCACCATAAACATTTAATGTATATTTTGTAACATATGTTCCATTTCCTTGCTTATTCATCTGAGGCGCATATGCTTCTGGCGATACAAATTTAACGCCTCTATTTGCTATAAATCTTACTACTGGATATTCTCTATATAATGTAGGTTCTTCAACAATATATTCTATTGTAAGTGGAACGTCAGTAAATGTATCTACTGTTTGAGTTATAGAATTTGAATGTCCTTTTACATCTTCAAATGCAGCTGTATAGATTCCATTTCCAGTAACAATTATTCTAAATGTATATGCATATTCTGCAATTTCACCAGTGCCATTTTTAATTTCGATATAGTTACTCTTTTCTATTGTTGCATTATCTATGCTTATAGGATCATTATTTTCAAGAACCAATTCAGTTCCATTAAACGTTATTTTTCTTAATGCTGATGTTGATTTTACAACTAACTCAAGTTCTATTGCATCTTTACCATCTATTTTAGAAATTACATTTCCTTTAGGGAATGTATATTTTCCTATCGGAACAATGTCTATTGGTAACTCTTGAATACTTGATTCATCAATTGTTAATGATACAACACTAGAATATGTAGTAAATATTCTATTTGAAACCGCACATCTATATCTATATCCGTTCATTTCAAGTCTTGAAGAAGGTGTCTCATAAACTGGTCTATCACCATTTTCAACTATAGTCCATGTATTTCCTCCATCAGTACTTACTTGCCATTCATAAGTATATTTACTTGGAACTCCACCTACTGCACTTACTTCAAAAGTTGCTGTTTCTGGAAGTTTTACAGTAACATTTTTAGGACCATTTACTATAGGCGCTGTATATATTCTCAAATATCCAATATCATATGTTTTATCATTAATTTCAGCTGAAGTTAAATGTATATCATAACCTTCATAATATATTGGTTCTTTAGTGTTACTATTTATATAGATTTTGTGATTGTTTTCGCTATTATTTTCTATAGCTTCCATATTTTCTGTTGTTATAACATTATTCGAACTATCTATCACATCTTGATATATTACATTTTTTCCTCCACTTTGTAAAACACCATCATAGAATATTAATTGAGAATTATTTTTGAAACTTACATACGCTATTTTTTCTCCTCTTATTTCTGGTGAAATTATTCCAACTTCTTCATCAGTTTCATTTCCTAACTTAACAGAAGCATTACTATTGTTAAATATACCAACTTGACCACCTTCAATTAATCCACCAGTAATATTTACATCTCCTGTATTACTGTCAAGCAATGTTATACCGCTTCTTGTTCCACTTAAAGTAGCATTTCCTGAAATATTAACATCACCATTTGATATCATAGCAAGTGCGTCTGCTTGGTTAACTGTAGAAGAACTTGATGCTGTAATTGTTCCACCTGAAATATTAGCTGTAGCATTCTCTTTTACTAAAATACCTTTTACTTCTGCAGCAGACGATGATGCTGTAATACTTCCTTTTGTCATTTCTAGCGTAGAACTTCCTAAAAGTGTAATCGCACCATTATCTTTTGTCATATTACCTTCTGCAATAACTTTTACATTATCACTATTAATAATAATTTTACTTTCCGCAGTACCAGTTGCACGTATTGGTTTGATTCCTCTATATTCACCATCATTTAAAGTTGTAACTCCGCTGTTATCTATTATATATCCATATGTATTAGACATTTTAACATTTCCATTAATGTCTAAAGCTCCATTATTTGTTATAACTGCTTTTGAATCATCTACTGTTTTATTTATCGCACCTGTTCCATTTATTGTTAATTTAGAACCTGTTGCAATATTTATAGTAGCATTATTTTCCATTGTAATCGTATAATCATTTACATTTAATATTATAGATTTATTTCCTGTTAATTGCGCATCGCTTTCAGCTACAACATTCTTCTTAACATTTAATGATTCACCATTTTGCAAACTATCAAAAGCAAGTTGTAATGAATCGAAGTAAATTTCTTCTTCTCCTCTTGTTACGCTATATCTACCATCTATTGCAACTAGAAGGGCTGTATTTGAAGTTACAATTCCTCTATTTTTATAATAATCTGCATTATACACTAAGCAATAGTATTCGGCTCCATTATCATTTGCAACTAGTGGTGGAGTTATATATGTAGCATTTGTAGCTCCAGCAATTTCACTACCATTTTTGTACCACTGATATGTAGCTTTTGGATTTCCTTCTTCTATTTCCACATCAAATTGTGCTGTGCCACCCCAAATTGATTTTGCATTTAAAGGATGTTTTACTATCACAGGAGGATAATAAATACTTGTATTTGCCTCTGTGTAATTTGTTCCAGCTACAAACTTACTTGCAATTTCTTTAGATTCAGTATAAATAATTGAACCAGATTTTAAATTTCCAAATGCATTTTTTCCAAGTATTAATGATGTAGATTGTAAATAAACATTTTGTAGTGCTGTTGCATTATTAAATGCATCTTCACTAATTTGTGTAACTGAATTTGGTATAGTTATTTCAGTTAAGCTCGAACCTTCAAAAGATTTATATCCAATTGTTTTTAATCCATTTGGTAATGTTATATTAGTAAATTTCGCTCCTGTACAAGACCATGAATCAATTGTTGTTACTGTACTTGGTACTGTATAATTAGTTGTTGTAGCACCCATTGGATATGATATTAATTTTGTTGCATTAATATCTAATAAAACTCCATCTACTGCTTTATATGATGTATTTCCAGCCTCAACAACAAATCCAGTAACAGGAACTTTAAGGAATGGATTTGTACCAATTGCTGTTGTAGCTTTTGGTATTTTTACTGTGCCTGTTAAGTTAGAACAATTATAGAAGGCATATGTACCAATAGTTTTAATTGTTGAAGGTAACGAAATTGTTTTTATAAGTGTAAGATTATAGAAAGCTCTATCTCCTATACTCTTAACGCCTTCTTCTATTACAAGTTTTGAAATTTTTGTTCTGTAATTTACCCACGGAACTTCCGGATAATCAGCAAAGTTTTTCATTTCACCTGTTCCTGAAATAGTCATAACGTAATTATTAGCATTTGCAGGATCAGTAGTTAAATATGCGATAACACTTCCATCATTGTGTTTTGATATATCCCATCCTGTTGTAAGTGTTGCACTATTTGATGTAATTGAATATCCATGATTATTTTTTACTACAACTCTATACATATATCCATTCATAACTTCAGTTGTAGTAACATTATAAGCCGCACCTGTAGCACCATTAATATTAGTCCATGAATTTCCTTTATCTTTACTTAATTGCCATTGATAAGAATATGTATCTCCATTATATGAATTCTTTAACGCTACGTTATATGTTGCCATTTTTCCAACAGAAGTTGATACATTATTTATATTTGTAATATCAAATACTCTCACTGTAATTGTTTTTGATGTTGAATTATATTGTGTTGTTTTTGCAGAAGTTACTGTTATTGTTGCATCACCAGCATCTTTTGCCGTTATTGTAATTGTTTTTGTTGAATTATTTACAACTGCAGTTGCAATATTTGAGTTTGATGAAGAAACTGTAATTTCTCCATTACCATTGTATGTATATGTTGGACTTACTGTACTTCCTTTTGATACCCTATATTCTGCTGTAGAAACAGTCAATGTAGGATTTGTAGCTATAATTGTTAAAGTTCCATTTGCATACACGATATTATAATTCGATGTTACATCTGTAGAACCATTTTTTATGCTAGCCGCACTTGGTGTAATTGTTGTTGTTCCAACAGCTGAACCATTTGCTTTTAATGTTACTGCAGAAAGTGTATGTCCACTCACTTGGTTAGTTAACGTAGCATAACTTACTCCTTGCTTAATCGAGCCAGTATATTCTATTGTTTGATTATTTGCTGTAACTGTTACATCTTTTTTATTAATTGTAACATTAACATTTCCCGCAGCTGAATTGTAATTTGAATTACCTGTTATATAATAATACACATTGTATGTATCTACATCAGTTCTGGTTGGTATTGCGGTATTTCCAGATGTGCTATAGTTACTAGCTGTTAATTTAGTGCCTACAGAATAAAATACAGTTCCTTGGCCAGCTTTAGTAACTTCTACTAACCCCTGTGCTGCTCCGTTATACGTTAAAGTTTTAGCCTTAAATGCAAATGGGTTTGTTGCTTTACCTATAGAAATAGATTTGCTATTTATATTGCCCGAAGCATCTTTTACCCAAAAATAGTATGTATCCACATTAACAACTGTATATGTTTTTGTTATTTGTGCAGTTGTTGCAGCCATAGTTGACCAACTACTTGGTGTTGCATTTGTATTAGTGAAAGCCCATGCTACTATTCCACTTTGATTATCTGTTGCTTTACCAGTTAAAGTTATATTTCCACCAGTATATATAGTTGAACTTGCTGTTAAACTATCAATTGTAGGTGCTGTAACATCACAAACGTGACTCTTTATATGATTGCTATTTCTACTACATATAACATTTGTAGTTCCACAATCTGAACAAGTTTTTGAATAATCGTGGTTTGATGAATTTATATCTATTTCTTGAGTTTGATATGCAGTACATACACAAGTTCTCTTTTGACTTCCTTTCGTCATACAAGTTGCCACAGTTGTAATTGTCCATGAACCCCAACTATGTGTTCCTTGATAAGTACATTGTGTACATTTATGGTTAGTATCCCAATTATGATTTGCCTCAGTTTGTGTTAATGAACATCTAGAACACTTTTGTGTATGATGTTGAGTTGCACTTATTGACGTATAACTTGTTTTCCAATCATGTCCTAATGCATTTACTAATATTGTTGAACATCTTGTACATTTTTGTGGTGCTGTACATGTTGCTGCTGTTCCTCCACTATGTCCTAAGGCATTTGCTAACGTCGTCGAACATCTTGTACATTTCTGTGCTGTTGTACATGTTGCTGCTGTTCCCGGATTATGTCCTAATGCGTTTGCTAACGTTGTCGAACATCTTGTACATTTTTGCGCTGCTGTACATGTTGCCGCTGTTCCTGGTGCGTGTCCTAATGCCGCTTTTATTGTTGCTCCACAACCTGATCTTGTACATACTTGTGCTGCTGTACATGTTGCTGCTGTTCCTGGCGCATGTCCCAATGCCGCTTTTATTGTCGCTCCACAACCCGATCTTGTACATTTTTGCGCTGTTGTACATGTTGCCGCTGCACCTGCGCTATGTCCTAATGCTGCCTTTATTGTCGCTCCGCATCCTGATCTTTTACATGTTTGTGCTGTTGTACATGTTGCTGCCGAACCTGGATCATGTCCTAATGCATTTGCTAGTGTTACTCCACAACCTGTTCTTGTACATTTTTGTGCTGTCGTACATGTTGCTGCTGTTCCCGCACTATGTCCTAATGCATTTGTTAATGTTGTTGAACATCTTGTACATTTTTGTGCTGTTGTACATGTTGCTGCTGTTCCCGGATTATGTCCTAATGCATTTGTTAATGTTGTTGAACATCTTGTACATTTTTGCGCTGCTGTACATGTTGCTGCCGTTCCTGGATTATGTCCTAATGCATTTGCTAGCACTGTCGAACATCTTGTACACTTCTGTGCTGCTGTACATGTTGCTGCCGTTCCCGGATTATGTCCTAACGCATTTGCTAATGTTGCACCACAACCCGATCTTGTACATTTTTGTGCTGTTGTACATGTTGCTGCCGTCCCTGGGCTATGTCCTAACGCCGCTTTTATTGTTGCTCCACAACCTGATCTTGTACATTTTTGTGCTGTTGTACATGTTGCTGCCGTCCCTGGGCTATGTCCTAACGCCGCTTTTATTGTTGCTCCACAACCTGATCTTTTACATGTTTGTGCTGTTGTACATGTTGCTGCCGAACCTGGATCATGTCCAAGTGCATTTGCTAATGTTGTTGAACATCTTGTACATTTTTGCGCTGTTGTACATGTTGCTGCCGTTCCTGGATTATGTCCAAGTGCATTTGCTAATGTTGTTGAACATCTTGTACATTTTTGCGCTGCTGTACACGTTGCTGCTGTCCCTGGATTATGTCCAAGTGCATTTGCTAATGTTGTTGAACATCTTGTACATTTTTGCGCTGCTGTACATGTTGCTGCCGTTCCTGGATTATGTCCAAGTGCATTTGCTAATGTTGTCGAACATCTTGTACATTTTTGTGCTGCTGTACACGTTGCTGCCGTCCCTGGATTATGTCCTAATGCATTTGCTAACGTTGCCGAACATCTTGTACATTTTTGCGCTGCTGTACACGTTGCCGCTGCACCTGCACTATGTCCTAATGCAGCTATTGCTTCAGTATATGAATGTCCACACGTTCCACATTTATATGTTTTTACGCCTGCCGATGTACATGTTGCCGCTGTTGTTATAGTTCCTGTATAACTATGTGATCCAGAATAATAACTACTACAACTACTACAACTGCTTCTATGATATGTTGAATTATAATATTTATATCCACCGTAGCTATGACTTACTGCATTTTTATAGCCACATTTACTACATGTCTTACTATGTGTCTTTCCCAACCCGTCATTTGTCCAACTGCTTGGAAAGTTGTGCGATACTGATGTTTGATAAAGATATCCATTACATGAATTACAATATACCTTAACTGTATGCGAACTACTTCCATTACTACTGTATGATTCTCTTATACTACTAGACATACAGCCACTTGCATGTGCAGCATAAACTTCATTATTTCCAAAAGCTGTTAATATAACTGCCATTAACATTATTATAAAAATCGATACTTTTCTTTTCATCTGTATCCTCCAACTTTCTTTATCATTTGTTATTTCTTCTATATTTATAAATCGGGGGTGACTATGACACATTTCATAATCAACTTGCCTTTTATAAATCTTCGGCTTCTCTTTTATTATTTGCTTATACTCACTAATCTTTTTCATTCTTCGCTCTTCTCCGCCTATTCACTTCCTGCAAATGCATACATAGTCACACTCCTTTCTCAGATACATTTTTTATCAAACAAATTATATTCTCAACTTTTATCTTTGTCTACTCATACACGCGCACGTACATATTAATTTAGTAGTCTTTAGCATTTTTTATTCCAAAAACTTCTTTACGGAAGCTACTTTTAATTTTTTTGCATGTCATGCTTTATTGTTGAAATATTAAATTTTCATTACAGAATTATTACAAAAATATTACAATACAATTTTATTTGCATTTATATCTCTTTTTTCTTCTTTTTCCGTAGCGTTTAATATCTTTTCTTACTAATATTTTATTCTCAATTTACAACATTTTCTATAATAAAAAAATGGTAAAAACTCCTGTTTTTACCATCCCATATTTACATATTTATTAAATTATACTCAATCTCTAATTCATTTAAAATTTTCTTCTCTCTTTCGCTACATGTAAAAATTATTACTTGTTTATTTTTAGAAATGTTTTTCAAAGAATTCAAAATATTTTTTAATCTCGCATCATCATAATAGGCAAATGTCTCATCAAGTATTATAGGAACATCTGACAATTTATTTAATATCGCAAGTCTAAAACCTAAATATATTTGATCTATAGTTCCCGTACTTAACTTATCTATAGTCACTATTTCACCAAATTTATTTTCAATAACTATTCCATTTTCATCATTATATTTTACATTAGTATATTCTCCATTTGTCGTTTCCGTAACACATTTTCGAATTTCGCATGTTATATCTGGAACAATTTTCGCTTTCAATTCTTCATAAGAATCATTAAATACTTCTAACGCTAAATTTAAACTTTCTTCTTTTTCATAAAGCTTATTTCTCTTTTCAGTAAGTGTTTCAATATCTTCTTCTAATTCATTTAATTTATTGACACCCTTTTCTAACGCTTCTTCTTCTAGCTTTAATTTATGTTCTTCAAGTATATAGTCATTTTTAGTTTTTTCATATCCAGCAATTAAACTTTTTAACTCTGTAATCTTTCTGTCTATTATTCCTTTTTTGATTCCATTCTTTTCTAGTCTTTCTAACTCTTTGTTTTCCTTTTTCTTTAATTCTTCAACTACCAAATCAAACTGATGTGTATTATCAATATTTTCTTCTGTGCTTTTTCTTTTCATATTTGTTAATATTAACAAAACTAGTATTGGCATCAAACATATAAGTAATAGATATTTCTGAAATACAAAAGTTGCTACAATTACTATTAAAGCAAATATACCCATTATAATGTTTATGCGTTTTTTCTCTAATGTCTGTTTTTTGGCTTCTTCTGCTTTTTGTTTTTCAATTACTTTTTGTTCTGCCTCAAACAAATTTCTTTTTTCATTTAGCAGATTTTGATATTTATTTTTTATATCATAAACTTCAGTTGCAACTACAATTTCTTTAGAAATTTCTATAATTTTATTTTCTATCTTTTTCTTTTCATTTTCTATAATTTCTTGTCTCTCTCTTTTTCCCAGTAATTGTTTCTTTTGAATTTCTTTTAATGTAAGTTCTCTTTGTATAACATTTTTTGGCTTATTCTGAGTTCTATCTGTACCCACCTCATCATATAATGTTTTCTCAACTTTCTTTATTACATTTTCATACGATGTATTTTCATCGCCAGATTGAATCATATTAGTCAATTTTTGAATAATATTTTTTTGCGAATCAATATTAACATCTATATTTTTCTGTGTAACAAATGCAGTGTTTTCAAAGGTTTCTTCATCTATATTAAATTGCTCATTACCTATTAAAACACCTCTACTTTTGTCTTTGTTGTAATTCTTTGTTATTTCGTTACCCAATTCATCATAAATCTTAGTATTGTTTCTATTAAAATCTCTGAAAACACTATATTGCACACCATCAACTTCATACTCTGCTTTTCCACTAAATTCAATCTCTTTCCAAGGTTTATATTTCTCTAACTCTGAAAATGAATTCCCAGCCTTATTTTTATTAACACCATAAAATATAGCTTTAATAAATCCCATTAGCGTAGATTTTCCTGATTCGTTCGATCCAACAACTAAATTAATTTTATCACCAAATTCTATGTTCTTATTTTCTAGTTTCCCAAATCCGTTTACCTGAATGCTTTTAAGTTTCATCAAATCCTCCTCTACATATTTTTGTATATGTATTCAATAGCATTTAAAATAATTCTTTCTTTTTCTGGATTTTCTTCCAATATATTTAACATATTTTTTGTAAAGATACCTTTAAGTGTATTTTGTTTCGCAATCTCATCAAGATTATACTCTAAATGTGTGTTATCTATAATTTCTGTTATATAGTTAGGTAACTCTTTAATAGCTTCTTCTATTGAAGAAATACTCATATGTCGTACACCCGTAAGAATTAATCTATATATATCTTCGTCTAATTTTAAACAATCCACAATTTCTTGCACAGTTTGAAAATTAGTAATGTCAATTTCTTTAATAGCAAATTGTTGAAAATCCATTTTTTTAAATTGAACTTCTACTTTTTTATTTTCAATTTCACCTATAACTAATCCATGTTCATCAAGCTCATCAAAACCGCCTGCTGTTAAACTTCCGGGATAAATAATGTTAGAGTCATCAACTTTAGGCATATGAATATGTCCAAGCGCTACGTAATCAAACTTTTGTAAGGCCTTTGTTTTTATATCATGATATTTGTGCGTTGCACCATTTAAATTGGCGTGAGCAATTAAAATATTAGTTTTACTATTGTCGACTTCTAATTTTTCAATTTCATTAGAATCCATTTCATAATCTTCAAACCCAATTCCATAAATATTTATTCCATCAACTTCATACATGCCTATTTCACTACCAAAAATATGCACATTATCTGGCCATGAATATGTATTATACGGTGAATTCTTAATAAGCGGATCATGATTGCCTGGAGTTATAAAAATCTTTATTTCAGGAATTTCATTAAAGCATGAAATAATATATTTAATAGTATCCTCTTCTACATATTTATTTTCAAACAAATCACCTGCGACAAAAATAGCATTAACAGTTTCTTCTTTTGCAAGTTCAATAGCATTTTTAAAAACTTGTTTTTGATTAAGTCTTCTCTTTTTTACTAACTCTCTATTATCTTTAATAGATGAGAATACCATATCAAAATGAACATCAGCCAAATGAATAAACTTCATTACATCCTCCTAAATTTAATATATATAAATTATAATTCTAACCTACAGCACTTTCAAGCGAACATAGAAAATATGTTATATTTTAACCCGGTCTCTCTGCTTTCGAAGAAAGCATTTTTCCAGGGTGAAAAAACGATTTTGCCCGCGCAGCGGCGCCCTGGGAAAACGAACTGCGTTACAGTCATTTATGCGAAAACAAAAAAAATCCGACACGTGGTCGGATTTTTTTAATCATTGTATGTATTTTTTTTCTTTTTTGGTGCGCCAAACAGTTCATCGAAACGTTTTTCTAGCTCTGCTTGCAAGTCATATTCTTCTGACTGTGTACTTACTACTGGTTCTTGTACTGGTGGTGCCCCTGTTCCTTTAAACAAATCTCCTGTACTCATCGTCTCTTCTATTGGAGCACTCGCAACTGATGTTGCCATTACAGGTTCTGTTCTTTGAACTTCAACATCTTGAACTGGTTTTGTTGCAACTGGTGGTGCACCAAATATATCGTCAAATGATGGCATTCCAAATCCACCTTCGTCTCCTCCAGATATTATTTCATATGGATTTGTTATTCTATATTCGCCTCTCTTTGTTTCTGATGAATCTAAGTGGCTTATTTCGCTTGCTCTAGCTTCATTACGTAATGGATGCATTTTATAATACCAATATTTTTGTGCTTTTATTGGTCGCATACCTTGTATCAATATAATACATTCTTGAGTGCTCATTCTTCTTAATTCGTCCGGCGTCATAAGTGCTCTTGCCATTATTTGGTCTGAGTAACCTCTTCCACTTGTATGTCCATCTTTATCTTCATTCTTAGATACACTGTCTCTTTTTATTGTTTTTTCACCTAATTGTTTAGAGAATGTCTCAAGTGTTTTTTGTGCATTACTTCCCAAGAACAAGTGCGTGCTACAGTTTGCCATGATGTTTTCTGTAACTTTTTCATCGTATATTTCCATAAGCTGGTCTATACTTTGAAGTATTATGCTTATATGTAATTTTTTAGATCTACATGTACTTAATACCCTTTCAAAGTTTGGTATTCTTCCTATGTTCGCAAACTCATCTAGAATTAAGAACATTGGTACTGGAAGCGCTCCGCCATTTTGATCACCATACTCATATAATCTTTGGAATAATTGCGAGAAGAATATATTCATTAAGAAGTCATATGTGCTATGGCTTTCTGGAGTGATGAAGTATACTACCGATCTCACTCTTGCCAATTCTTCAAATTCTATTGTATTTGTACTTGTTAACGCTGCAATTTCTTCTGAGTCAAATGCTTCTAATTTTGCAGCAAGTGAAACTAAGATGTTTGAGAATGTTTTTTCAGATCCTAATCTAATTGTTTCAAACGCTCTTCTCGCTGGATTATCGAAAGGTAAATCCATGAATAACTTCATCAAATCTTCACCTTCGTTTTCTCCTCCAAGTCTTACCAATGCTAAACAGCTTGCAAGTGAATGTTCCTCTTTTGGTCTTGTTAATAATATGTAATACATTACCGCTTTTAATAATGCTTCAGATGTTTGATCCCAGAATGGGTCTCCTCCCTTTCCGCCACCTTTATCATCTTTTTTAGAAATGATTTTAGCAACAATATCAACGTCTGTTGTACCTCTTATATGTGATAGTGGATTATATCCATCACTATATTTAGGATCCGCTAAGTTTATTACGTGTATTTCATATCCTTTTTTCTTAAATATTCCCGCCGTTCTATCATATAATTCACCTTTTGGGTCAGTGAAAATATATGACCCCAACATTTGGAATGCATTCGGTATAGCAAATGATGCTGATTTACCAGAACCAGATCCACCGATTACTAAGATGTTACCATTCTTAGCTTGTGGCGGTGTTGGGATTATTGGCAAGAAGTGGTTTGCAGATAATACAAATCCTTCTTTTTTGCTAAGAACTTCATATTCTTCACCTTTTGACCAATCACCAGAACCATGTTCTATATCTTTATATTCACCATCATTTTTCATAGTAAACATTAAATATATTCCACCACATAGAAGTAAAAATGACATTACTTTTAAATTATTCCAATATTCCGCACTACCATCTCCAAATGAATATCCCAAGTTTTCTCCAACTTTACCGATATTATCAAACATTTGTGGTAGAACATTTAAAAGTCCAGCACCTTGCTCAGCAACCATTAAATCATGTGCTGTTCGCGTATATGCCGGAACTAATAATAGGGCTAGTGCAACAAACACTATCCCCATCAAAATAAATATCGCTTTATTTTTCTTAAACCATGCACTCATTCATGGATTCCTCCTCTGTAAAAGCAATCATACTCATAAAAAGTCTTTAAATTTTCTTATTCTCTAACTTCTTTTCCATTATCCATTGCGTATTCTACTGCTTCGCCTGCATTATATTCATTATCCTTTGTTGGAACATGATCTTTTCCGTGTTCACGTGATTTCCCTTTTGTTGGAGCAAATCTTGATCCCGCATCACTTGTTCCCAATCCCATGTTAATTTTCATTTTTAAAACCCCTTTCAAAACTTAACTAATCTCTAACCTCTAATGCTATATATGATTTGTTAGGTAACATTTTTATTTTTGCCTTTACTTCATTTGCATCACTGTCATAATAAAGCACTGGTTTAACTTCATCACCTAAATCTGGATCAATTATTGAAATTGGGCGTCTAAAATTAGGAGTATATTTTATGTCAGTATATTCAGCACCTTCCGCACTATATAATTTCTTATAAGTTACGAAATCAGCCTTTTTTCCAACTGAAAGTTGACCTGTTTCAAAAGTCGCTGAATTAAGCAATGCTTTTCCATTGCCCACTGTTAAAAGTACTAAATCCTTCTTATCTCCTTCTGAAGTTGAATCATTGAAATAAAAAGTCTTTTTCACACCACCAGCATCAGATTTAACAGAACAATCAAGTTTTTGTAATGTATATACATTTTCTTCATCTTCTTGAGTTTTGTTAATCAAAAATGCCAAAGTTTTCATATCCTCTGGGTCTAACACTGTAAAAAAATTGTTTCCAAATTCTTCCATCTTCTTACTCCTTTTCTTGTTTAACGCCACAAACTTCTTCAGTACATTATATAATAATTATACAACCAAATTATGTAAATGTCAATTGCTTCTTGGCGAAAAACACGATATATTTTTTAAATTTGTATATAATTGAGTTTCCTCTTTAGTTAGTGTCTTAGGTACTACTATTTTAACCTCAGCAAGCAAGTCTCCTCTTAATCCGTACCCATCGTAATATCCGTGACTTGCTATTCTAAGTTTTTCTCCTGATTGAATTCCTGCCGGAACTGCAATCAATACTTTTGAATCAATACTTTCAATTTCTATATTACAACCTAACGCCGCTTCCCATGGTGTAAGCGGTAAATCCATAAGCAAATTAGCACCATCAAGTTTGTATTTTTCATGTTTTAATATATTTACTTTTATGTATAAATCTCCTTGAGCTCCACCGTTTTTGCCTGGTTTTCCTTGATCTGCAATTCTAATTTTTCCGCCATTTCTTATTCCTTGTGGAATTTTAACTGTTATCGTTTTCATTTTTCCATTAGTAGTCTTAAACGCAATTTTCTTTTCTTCTCCATTAAAAACTTCTTCTAATGATGCTTCAATTTCAGACTCTATATCTTCACCAGGAATCGGTATATTTTTATTTTGTTTTTTATCTAGGTTAGTAACAACATTTTTTTCATTTTTGCCAACAAACATTTCAAAAAATTCATTAAATCCGTTCTCACCATTAAATGCATCTTTTATATTAGAAAAATTCAAACCATCTTTTAGCTTATATGCAAAGTGTACTCTGTCATACTTCTTTTTTGATTCTTCACTTCCTAATATTTGATACGCTTCATTGATATCTTTAAACTTTTCCGCGGCTACCGTATCTCCTGGATTTATATCAGGATGATAAAGCTTCGCAAGTTTTCTATATGAATTTTTGATATCTTCATCAGTTGCCTTGTCATTACTTAAGCCTAGTATCTTATAATAATTTTTATACTTCACTTTCTTTCATTCCTTACAAAAACTTCTATCATAATTATATCACATAATTTTCCGTTGTAAAGTCCCTAGCTAACGAATTTGCGTGGTTCATTGAATGTTTATGGCCTGTAAAATTTCACTTTCTGGAAGTGCTCCTGACAATCTATTTTTTTCTTGCCCATTTTCTATTATAACCATAAGCGGAATTGCGGTTGCGCCATACTCTATTGCTAGTGTTTCATTTTCATCTACATTAACTTTTACAACTTTTATATCAGTATTTTCCCTTGCAATCTTTTCAAGTGTTGGCGCAAGCATTCTACATGGATAACACCAATCTGCATAAAAATCTACAAGTACAACTTTGTCACTATTTAAAACTTCCGCTTCAAATGTATTTTCATTTGCATATACTACTTTGCTTTCTTCTGTATTTGAATTTTCATTGGCATTAAAATTTTGATTTTCTATTTCATTATCATTTTCTAAATTATTAATTTCCGAATTTTTCATTGCTTCACTTGCCAATACTAATATTATTGCAAATGCTATAACTCCAACTATTAAAATTATTTTTTCTTTCATATTTTCCTCCTAAAAAAACACTATATAAATTCCCATCAAAATTAATATTACACCCGATATCTTTTTTATTATTCCATAATTTTTCTTGATAAATGTGAAAACGTTTTTTAATTTATCTAAAAGTACTGCTGATATTATAAATGGAATTCCAATTCCAATCGAATATAACAGCATAAGTACAATTCCTTTTAAGATATCTTGTTCTTTTGCTATTAGCAACAAAGCTGAGCTTAAAAACGCTCCAACACATGGTGTCCAGCTTATTGAAAATATCATTCCAAACAACATTGACTTTATGAAATTTAAATTTTTTGTATTTGCTTTCATGTTACTCTGTTTGTTTAATAATTTTATCTTTATAAAATCTGCATAATTAAGTCCAAGTACAATTATTATGATTCCGAATAATATTTTTATATATTTAATATTCGAGCTTATTAATGTTCCAATTGTACTCGCAAATATTCCAAGTAGCATAAACAAAATTGTAAAACCTGTTACAAATCCAATTGAATTTATCAATGCTTTATTATTTTTTTCATCATCATTTTTTCCGACAAAATATGATACATATATTGGGAGCATCGGAAGTAAACATGGTGATATAAAACTTGCTATACCTTCAATAAAAGTAAAAAGATATTCCATACTATTTTCTCTCCTTATACCACTTTGCAAATTCACTTAATGAACTTACTGACTTTAACCTTTTTCTAGTATTTCGCTCTTCGTCTGTCATTTGAGACAAAGTTTTTTCATATCCATATGGTATGTATACATACCATATATCTGACCACTTTTTATCTCTATCTGTCCCTAACATCGCTTCTGCCAAAAAACCTTCATGGCATCCATCAAATTGATATAAATTTTCGCCATCATAATACGATAAACACTCAGTAAATCTACATGCTCTATTTTCTTTTCCTTCCATAAGTTTCAATATGCCTTCAACACCAATAGTATCCAATGCAAAATTTACAAAAGCTCTCGGAAAACCATTTAACTCATCAATCCAAAATCCACTATCCATTGATATACATGGTTTATTTACTAACTTATACGCTTCTTCAACTTTATATTTCGAAATATATTTAATATCATCACTTCTAGGTTCTTCTAAGTCATATTCAAAAACAGTAAAATTTACACCTTTTAATGCTTCTTGTGCAGCAGCAATTTTACCTTTATTATGCGTTACAAAAACTATTTCATCCATATAAATTACCTCCATGAAAAGTATAACACAATAGGAAAAAATAAAAAATATCTATATCTAATTTTCGTGCGTCTCGGAGCTTCCGAAGGAAGCTATGATTCACACGAAAGTCTGATACGATTTTACTTGACATAACAACTAATCCATTATATACTACACGCGTATTTATACGGTTTTCTTTGATCTTAAATAATTTTACTATCAAAAACAAGGAGGAAAGTCTATGCGGTTTTGTCCTGAGGTTCGTCAACTTTTGAAAAATGCAAAAAATTTGGGTTTTTACTCTGAAATGAAAGAATATGCCAAACAAGGTTTTGATGAATATGAACTTGAAGAAATTCTGATTGGCCTTCAAAAAGGTCTTAACGTTTCTATGTATGCAAATACTAATTATAGTCAATATCAAATGCGCGAAATTCGGCTTGGTCTTGAAAAAAAGTTGCGTGCGAGTGTGTATGCTACTCCTAATTTTAAGTCTGATGAAATGAAAATTATTCGACTTGGCCTAGAAGAAGGGCTTGACGTCAGTTTGTATGCTACTCCTATTTTTGATTATTATCAAATGGAAGAAATCTATTTGGGACTTAAGAATGGAATTGACGCATCTGTGTATGCTAAAGAAAAATACGATAATGAAGACATGTGTGAACTTCGCACAGCTCTTGAAAGAGGTCTTGATATTGCGCCTTATATTAAGCCAAGCTTTAATTCGTATGAGTTCATCGAAATTCGTAAAGGTCTCGAACTCAAACTTGATGTGAGCATTTATGCTAAGGAAGAATATGATTCTGATCAGATGAGAGAAATCCGAAAGGGTTTGGAACACGGAATCGATATCACTATCTATGCAAAGCCGGAATATGATTCTTATCAAATGAGGTTCATTCGCCTCGGCCTTATGCATGGACTCGATGTTTCTCTGTATTCTAATCCTAAAATTGATTCTGATGACATGTATAATATCTATCAACGGCTCTTTGATCAAAAATATCAGCTTTCTGTCATCATTCCTATCGTAAAGAAGGCTGTTAGCCTGCTTGAAGAATTTGATGAGTGGGATGAGCTTGATGACGAAGAAGAAGACTATTAATTATGCAAGGAGGAAAGCGTATGAATCCTTATCGCTATATACGCAGTAAAAGCATAAAAGACTTGATTTCTGCTGCAAAAAGATGTGACAGACTCGATTTATCGCCTTACGCAAATCAAGGTTTCAACTTTAATCAATTAGGCGAAATCGCATATGCAATTGTGTATCTCAAACTAAATCCTGCAGAATTTTTGTGCTTTATTGATACTTCGTTTACTCACCATCAATTAGAAGTTCTTTTTACTGGATTAAAAGACAACGTTAATGTCACATTCTATGCCAAAGCAGAATTTACTCATAAGCAAATGCGTGAAATTTATGAAGGTCTGAAAAATGGTCTTGATGTAACTGTCTATGCAAAAACCGAATTTGATTGGTACACCATGCAGCAAATTCGGCTCGCAATGGAAACAAATCATCATGAAGAACTTTTCAAATTCATCAATACCAACAATTACACCGCTGATCAACTTCGCGAAATCAGGCTTGGTCTTGAAGTTGACTTAGACGTCAGCGAATACTCCAATGTAGGATACTCCTCTGAATTGATGAGAGTCCTCAGGGAAGGTCTCGAAAAAGGCCTTCGGCCTGACGTATATTTGGAATATTATCATAAAGGCTTTACCACCGATCAGCTTGCCGTCATTCGTGATGGCTATTTAGCTAAAGTCAATGTAAGGCTTTACGCAAACCTCACAACTCCACCCGAACATATGCGTACAATTCTGAATCGACTCATTAATATGAAGAAATAAAAAAAGCACCTCCGGCTATAACCGGAGGTGCTTTTTTTGCGACATACATATCTCTTTTGCAGCACCTGTTTTGCAGACATACATGTCGCAAAAGCAGGTGCTACAAATCAGACATATGTATCTATTTTTTCGCACCTCAAAATTCAACATATTCTGTTGGATTTATATATTCTCCTTTTTCGTTCATTATTCCAAAGTGAAGGTGTGGACCTGTTGCCATTCCTGTGCTTCCTACTTCTCCTATTTTTTGACCAGCAGAAATTTCATCGCCTGCACTGACATTCATTTTTGATAAATGATTATACTCTGTCAAAATTTCATCATGTTCTATTATTATTTGATTTCCATTTTGACTATTATATTCGGCTTTTACTACCTTTCCTGCAGACATGCTTACAACTTCTGTACCTATTGGAGCAGCAATGTCTATTCCGTTATGACTCTTTTCTTCTTTTGTTATCGGATGTACTCTTGTTCCATATGTTGCAGATATCATTCCACCTTCGATTGGTCTTACATATGTTTTTATGATATTATCAATCACTGGTAAATCTATGTTTTCTGTTATTCTATTAGTTGCAAGACTTATGCTTGCCATTCCAATAACAATTACTAATAAAGCTATTATGCATACGCTTATAGCATTTATTTTTCCATCATTCTTTAGCATTATTATTCTCCTTTCTAACTCTTTTTTGCCGTTGTATATTGTTACAACATTTGCATAGTTTTCAGTTCCTATTTGCGAAATTTTTAATAAAACTTTGCAATATTTTTTTCTATCTTTTAAGATATCAACAGTAATTTCGTCTGTCGCATATTCTAAATCGCTTTTTATTTTTCTAAAAATAATTAGTATTATCGGATTAAACCAATATACACATTTTAGGGCATTTATGATTTTATAAATAAAAATATCTAATTTTTTATAATGAATTAATTCATGCGTGAAAACATATTTTAATTCACTTGTAGACAAACTTTCTACTTCTTTTGTTATAAGTAGTTTAGGAGAAACTACTCCAAAAATTACAGGGGTTTTGATTTCATTTTGTAAAATTAATTTTATATCGTTATTTATGTGTAAATTTCTTTTGCATTCGTTAAAAATTTCAAGTACATTTTCATCAAGAACATTTGAACATTTAATTTTTTGTTTTACTTTTGACATTACAATAATATTTTTAAGCAACAAACTAACACTACCAACAATCCAGATTATTGGCATTAACGAAATAATATTTATATGATTCTTTTCGTCTAATAATACAATTTCATTTTTCTCACTATAATTTTGCTCATATATTTCATCTTGCAACGTCATTTCTTCTATTTGTGGAATATAATTTTGTATACTCATTTTACTTTCAATATTTATGGGAATAAGTAGTAACAAAATCACAAAAATCCACAAAAGATTTAGCAATTTTACTGATATGTTTTTAAAAATTTTCTTTATGCCTAGTATAAGTAAACCGATTAATGTTGCATTAAAAGACATCTCCAACAATTTTAAAAAAATACTTGTCAATATATTCATATTAATCCTCATCCTCTATCATTTGCATTAATTCTTCTAAATCTTTTTTAGTAAGTTTTTTAGATTTAACAAATGAAAGCAACATGTCATTCACAGAACCATTGTACAATTTATTTAAGAAATTTTGATTCTCACTTTTCTTATACACTTGCTCCGAAATGATAGGTTTGTAAATATGCAAATTACCTTTATCCTTTATTACTTTTAATGCCTCTTTATCAACTAGTCTTGAAATTAATGTTTTAATCGTGTTTTTACTCCAGTCAGTCTGTTTAGAAACCTCTTCAATAATATCTAATGATGTTGCCGATTTCTTATCCCAAACAACTTTCATTATCTCTAACTCTGCTTCTGATATTTTACTCATAAAATCTCCCCCCAAAAGAAAACTACAATTGTAGTCTGTAAATAGAGTTTACAATTGTAGTTTGTATTTGTCAAGATAAATTATAAAATTTGTCAAATTCGCATCTCATAAAAACGAGGTGCTTTTTTTGCGACATACATATCTCTTTTGCAGCACCTCATTTTCGTAGTCTCAATGCGTTTAATATTACTGTTATGCTGCTTAGCACCATTGCTAAGCTTGCTATCATTGGGTTTATCGATATTCCTATTGGTTTTAATATTCCCATTGCAATTGGTATCATTAATACATTATAGAAAAATGCCCAGAACAGATTTTGCTTTATATTTCGTATTGTTTTTTTACTGATATTAACTAACTTTGTAATACTTTCCAAATCATTTCTCATTAAAATTACATCAGACGAATCCATTGCTATATCTGTTCCACTATTCACACTAACTCCAACATCTGAAATCGCTAATGCCGGACTATCATTGATTCCATCCCCACACATCATTACATATTTGTTTTCTTGTTTTAATTTCTTTATTACTTCAAGTTTTTCTGATGGTAATACATTTGAAATCACTTCAGTTATACCGATTTCATTTGCTATTTTTTCTGCAGTTTCTTTGTTGTCACCAGTTAACATGATTGTTTGGATTTTGTTTTTATTTAACTCTTCTATAACCTGATATACATTTTCTCTTACAACATCATTTACACCAATCATAGCAATTACAGTTTTATTTTTAACAACATATATTATGCTATTTCCTTTTGATGCAAGTTCTTTTTCGTCATTTAAAAATTTATTTTCAACACTATATTTATCAAGCATTTTTGCATTTCCTAATATAATTTCATCATCTTTTATTTTACCTACAATTCCAAAACCTGGCATATCTTCAAAGCTTTCGATTTTTAATTTGTTAATTTTATTTTCTTCTAAATAACTTTCAAACGCTTTACTTATTGGATGACTTGATTTCGCCTCTACGCTTCCTACTATTTGCATTAACTCTTTAGTACCAACGTTAGAATAATTTTTTATTTCTGCAATTCTTAATTTTCCATAAGTTAATGTTCCTGTTTTATCAAAAACAACTGTATCAATTTTTGATGATGTTTCTAGCACTTCGCTTTTCTTAACTAATATTCCATTGCTTGCACAAACTCCTTCGCTTACAACAATCGCAAGTGGTGTCGCAAGTCCTAGACTACAAGGACATGCAATTACTAATATTGTTACAAACGTAATTAATGCTTCTGAAAAACTACTTCCGAAAATTAGATAAATTAAAAATGTAATTATAGCAAGTAAAATTACGATTGGAACAAAATATCCAGAAACTTTATCAGCTAATTTTGCAATTGGAGCTTTTGTATTTGTTGCTTCCAAAACTAATCTTACAATTTCAGATATAGTAGATTCTCTACCAATTCTTTCTGCCTTATATTCTATATATCCATTGTAATTTAAACTTCCTGCAATAACTTTATTACCTATGGTTTTCATTTGTGGCTTGCTTTCACCAGTTATAAAGGATTCATCTAAATGAGCTTTTCCATTTACAATTTCACCATCAACAGCAATTTTTTCACCAGGCTTGCTTACAACAATATCGCCTTTTGAAATTTCATCAATTGTTACAACTTTTTCTATTCCATCTTTTTTTATTGTAGCATTATTAGGAGTTATTTTCACAAGCTTTTGAATCGCTTCTTTTGTTTTGTCTTTACTAATTCCATCTATATGTCTTCCGAGTTTTATAAAATATATTACGATTGCGGTTGATTCAAAATATAAGTTTTCTATATATGATAAATCTCCATTAATTATTTTGTACATTCCAAATAAACTATACAAAAAACTACTTAGCACTCCTATACCAACTAATGTATCCATATTAGGAGTTGCATGAATTAAATTTTTGTATCCATTCTTCAAAATATCAAATCCATAGATAATAAATATTATTGCGAACACTAATAATATCACAGCATAATTAATTGGATTTTCATGCGGACTAATTATACCTAATATTGGCAAACCAATCATATGTCCCATAGAAATATACATTAATAAAATTGCAAGAATTGAAAAAACAATAAATTTTATTTTCTCTTTTTTACTCTTATTTTCAGTCTTTATTTCTTTAAATTCTCCTAGACTTTTAAATCCAGCTTTAGCAACAAATTCTTCTAATTTTGATTGATTTAAAATCTTTTCATCATATTCTATAACAGCATTTGCCATAACCAGATTTACACTAGCATTTACAACTCCGTTTTGCTTATTCAAATATTTTTCTAATCCATTTGAGCATGCACTACAAGTCATGCCTTCGATTGATAAAATAATTTTTTTCATATATTATTCCTCTACAATATCAAATCCTAAATCTTCAATTGCTTCTTTAACACTTTCAATTGTTACATTTTCATCGCTAACCACTTTTACTGTTCCATTTTCATGATTTGCTGTAACATTTTCAACACCTGCCAACAATTTAACGGCATTTTGAACACGATTTTCACATCCCGCACACATCATGCCATTTACTTTTATAATCATTTCTTTCATAATAAATACCTCCATTTATTAAATATCTCTTCTACATTTTATCACAAAAATATCTCTTTTGCAGCACCTGTTTTACAGACATACATGTCTCTTTTGCAGCACCTGTTTTACAGACATACATGTCTCTTTTGCAGCACCTGTTTTACAGACATACATGTCTCCTTTGCAGGTGATGGAAAATAGATATACATGTCGTTTTTTTCACACCTCATTGCAATCTAATATAATCTATGATATATTCACATTAATAAAACACTTTTGTTCCCATATCTTTAAGTAAAGGAGGGGAGTTCAATGTTTTTTGTCTTTACTTCGTGCATCATATTTATCTTAGGTTTTTGCAGTTTCTTTATACTTCACAACATAAGTCGGATTGGGAGCATAATAGTTCCTCTTCTTTGCCTGTTTCTGGCAATAGTATTTTTATTCATTTCTGCAATATTTCCGCCCAAACCGATACCTGACAATATTATATATTTGACTGAATGCACTATTTCACCTAAAGAAAATGGTGAAATTGTCACTTCTTCTGGAAGCACAACGATTTTTAACTTTTATACTTTCTTTGAAAACTTTGATTTTGGGCCATGCGCTAGTGAAAAAATACGAATCATAGAATCTGCAGATTATGATGAAATTACATTGCAATTGTATACTTATAAGGATAATTTCTGGTATTCAAGTTTTTTTGCAAGATCTTATTTGTTTGTACTCATTATACCCGCAAAACAATAAATTCAAGCCCCGGTTCTTCCGGGGTTTTTTAGTTGCTTTTTTCGTATAAATGTGGCAAAATTAATGTATAAAGTTTTGTTAGGAGGATATTATGCAGGAATATATAAAACAAAAATTAATTGAAGATGGTGTTAGAGATGATTCTGTTTTCTTTGAATATATTGGTCGAATGAGAAATATGACAGAATTAGCAGCATATATTTATGAAAAATCTAAAGGCAGCCCACGTTTTGAATCTAAAGCAAATGAACTTTTAGAGTTGGTAACGGATATCCATGAGATTAGATTTGATCATTTTACAGCTTTAGTCGAAAAAGATGCTGTTGTAGATATTTTTGATAGACTTGCAGATGGAAGCAAATATACAGATACTGCTGCAAGACTTGATAAAGAAATTGAAGATGGATTAACTGAATTAGGTCTTTCTTTAGATAACAATCAAGATATTGATGCTCTACGAATCTTGGATCAATTAAAATATAAATTGCAAAGATTAAAAGGAATGGATCAACATTTATATGAGATGGCAAAAACTAGAATCAACAGAACTTTTAATGAAACTCCTTCCGTCACTCCCCCAACGCATCAAGGTTTTAGCGCAATTAATAATCCTTATTCTCAACCTGCTCAAAATATCTATGGAGCACGTCCAAGTCAAGGCGTTCCTGATCATAGAACGTTTACAACCTATTCGTACCGGTGCGCCACAACCAGTTAAACCTCAATATAATTATGATATAAATATGCAACCACCTCAGCCTATGCCACCACCACGAAAAACACCAGTTATGCGTCAAGGTGGTTCAAACCCAATTCCTGCTCGTCGTAGAAAAGAAGAAAAAGAGAATAATAAGAAACAAAATAGAGAAAAAAAGCATACTATTCGTAATGTTATGCTTCTCATTTCTGTCTTAGGAATTGCTTATTTTAGTGCTCCCGGTATAACTGGTGATGTTCCTGTTCCAACCATTCCTCCTAAGGAACCAGGAATTGAAATAAAAGTACCAATGCCATCTAACGAAGAAATTCCGCTATCTCTTCCAACTGAAGTTACAACTCCTGTTGAAACTCCAGAAACCAAACCAGTAGTTGATATTCCAGCATTTACAACACAAGAAACTAAACCAAAATACGACAAACACTCTTTAATGTATTGTTTAGAATTTATGGATGATGAAATGGTTTCTGTTGTTGCTGGCTCACTTAGAAACTCTATAGATGATTTTTCTTCTCTTAATATGGGAATGTATGGTAATGGTTGTAATATGACTTTTTCATCGGACAGAGAATATGTTGCACATGTATTTGGCATTTTAGATTCTCGTGCCGCATCAATACGACGAGGTGGCAATTATGATAAATTTGCAATTGCCCCTCAAATGGAACAACTATCTGGAGATGTTTCAAAATATTTAATTGCAAAAGCCATCGGAGAAAGTGGAAAATATGATAAAGATCAATATGAAATTACTGATATAGATTATTACTATACTACTCTTTATGGCCAAACAAATGCTTTTGATGCTAGAACAGTTGATGAAGAAAATGGTATAAAAGTAGAAGACCAGCTGATTGGTAGATCTGTTCATTTTAAAGGTCACCTAAAAAATTCAATTAATTCTCATTGCGCTTTAGACGCTGCAATAAATGGCGGACACATAGATAAAGGAACAGGTAAACGCACTCAGTGCGCTTTTGGAACACAAGAAGGCAACGTTATAGACGCAATGTCAATACAAGCATACGATTCACTAATACATCTCTTTTCGGACGAATATGAATTAGTAGTTACTAAAAAAGGGAAAGGTGTCGTCCTAGTTTATAATAAAGAATATGATAGATAAGCAAAAAGAAGCATCAAATCAATTTTGATGCTTCTTTTCTTTTAACCTTTCATTACATTTACATCTAATTTATTATATGGTATTTCTATCTTGTTTTCATCAAATGCACGTTTGATTTTTTCAAGCATTGGTAGATATACATCCC
Source organism: Clostridia bacterium (assembly GCA_017521465.1). Taxonomy (GTDB): domain Bacteria; phylum Bacillota; class Clostridia; order TANB77; family UBA1234; genus RGIG6291. The sequence continues at coordinate 25,707 of JAFXCN010000021.1, forward strand.
AATAGTCTCCATTTTTAGCCCATACACGAACTGTATAGTCAACACAACTGTCTTTATATGCTGTAATTCCAATAAATATTGGATCATCCATTATTATTTTTGGTGTGCTTTCTACAACATCTTGTAATACTTTCTTTACTTCATCAATGTTTGCTGCATATGATGCTCCTATTGTAATATCAACACGTCTTTTCTTTTCTGTTGAATAGTTTATTATTTTTTCAGATACTATTGTTGAATTTGGCACATAAATATCTTTGTTGTCTGGTGTTCTAAGTCTGCAATGTGATATTCCTATTTCTACAACTGTTCCACTTACTCCACCAGCTTCGATATAGTCATCAACACCAAATTGTTTTGTAAATAATAATGTTATTCCACTCATTACATTTGATAATGAACCTTGTATTGATAGTGAAAATGCAACACCGACAATACTAAATGCTGCAACTAGCGAAGTAACATCTATTCCTAATTGCCCACAAATAATTAAAAGTACTAAGAAATATAAAATTGCTTTAATTGCTGTACATGCAAAAACATGTGCGCTTTTTGGCATTTTTGATTTCTTAATTAATTTTTCTACAAATTTCATTATAACTTTTATCATTATAAAAGCTACAATTACTAAGCAAATGATTGGTAAGTATTTTGCAACTAATCCTCCCCATTTATCTCCTAACAATTCTCTCCAAAAAAGATCCATTTCTTCCTCCTATTATATAGATTTTATGACTGACGTGACATTCTAAAACATAAATCGACATCATCTACTTATGGATTATATATTCATTGCTTAAAATGTGCAAGAATTATTTATTATTATAAATTTTTAAAAGCCTAAGATACATTTCTTAGGCTTTTAAAAGTTTATTTCTCAATATTTTTTTCTCTTATAAATAGTATTAGTAATGCAATTACTGCTATTGCCAATATTACTATAATAATTGTTTGCGTATTGTTATTTGATATATTTACTTCAGCTTTATCTATATCTTTATCAACTTCATTTGATACTTCTACAGCAGCAACCCCTCTATATACATGTTCTGTATCGCTCAATTTGAATTCATAAGAACGACTTTCGTTTGGTGTCTCTTGCCTATTTTGAGGATTTCTTCCATTTGGCATTGTTCCAACGTTTTCTCCACCTTGTGGCATTTGAGCTTCTGGCGGTACATTTCCTTCATTTCTCATTCCGTTAAAATTCTTTTCGATTAGTTGAGTTAATATACTTTTTATCTGATCTTCTGTAACACCTTCTGGCAATGTTATTCCTGTAAAATCTAGATTTTCTAAATTGAACATATCTGGCCTTTGCATTCCGCTCCCACCAAACTCTTTATCTCCAAAACCTTGCATATTACTTGGTCTGCCCATGTTTTGCATCACACCTGTATGACTTAACTTTGTACCACCTTCATACGAAGTAATATTGGTATATACTCCGTCTTTTTCATCACCAATCACAGTCCCACCAACATATGCATAATATTTTCCATCTTTAAATTCTTCTGTACTACATTCTAAAATTATAAAAGAATTAATTGGTTTAAACGCAATTATTGGCATGTTTTCTGAATTTGCTATTACAATTACATCGTCACTTTTTTGTCTTTCAGAAAAATACATTTGCATAAATTGTTGTTTAGAGCTTTCTTCAATTCCTTCGTACATATTTCCTGTAGCAATAACAGTTCCCCCATTTATTGTAATACCTAAATCTGCATCTAATCCAGTATCTTGAGATGATGGATGAGCTTGCGCACTAACAAATCCTCCATTTATTGTTATATATCCATTAGAATCGATTCCGTCTCCTTCTCCGCCATCACCTTGCACAATAGCATACACAGAACCATCGTTTATAGTGATATGGCTTACCCCGTCTTCACTAGCATTTAACGCATCATCTTCTGAAAATACTTCTATTGTTCCACCATTTATAGTTAGGTGCATTTTGCTTTCAATCCCTTCATTATCGGAATTCACACGCAAACTGCCATTACCTTCAATTATTAAAGATTTTTTTGATGATATTGCAGCATCATTTTTAAATTTAGTACCCTCTTCATCATAATATTCTGCAACATGCGAGCCAGTAATTATATTTTCGTTTTCTAATATTAATTTAACTTTTGCGTCATTTGGTATTTCATCATCTGCTGCTTTGTTTATTAATATTGCTGGTGCCGTTTTACATGTAATATTAGCATTGTCCAAAATTATTTCTACATTTTCATTATCACTAGTATCTATTCTTAATTGTGCATCATCAATTGTTCCTTTTATTCTATATGTACCAGCTTTTGTTATTGTAATTATTCTGTTTTCTATATTTTTATTTTCTTCTGATACATCTGGATGTGTTTCGACTATCTTTTGCAAATAGATATCCCTTTGAACATCATCCGTAATTGATTCACCATTTATAAGTATCGCATCCTTCGAAAGTTCAATACTTACTTCTGCTGCAAATACACAATTAAATGTAAGCAGCAACATCATTGTGCTTAAAATAATAATTTTTTTCATACATATACCTCCCAATGTTTTCTAGTCTAACATTATTTTGTGAAAACAATGTGAAATTATTATAATAATTTCATTATTTTTAATCACATTTTAACATTTTCAAAATAAATTATATTATGACATTTAGGAGGTTAATATGCCAAAGGGACGGACTCTTTGGCATTTTTTAATACTTTCTAATTTTTTATTGAATCATAATAAAATAACAAATATAATATTTATAACAAAACTTTTCAGGAGGTAAGCACATGGGTGCTATTAGTGTATTTATTATTATATTTGTTTTATTTATTATAATTCGCAATTCCAACAAAACTACTAAAACAACAACGGTAGACAAAATACCTGAAACTTTTATTGAATTTCCAGAATACTCTGGTATTCTTTTAAAAAAACCAAAAATAACTACAACTCCAAAATATGTACGTATTACAATGTTCTATAAAGGTGATATAGACGAAAACTATTTAGACACTTTAAATAGGGCCGGTTTTGAAAAAGCAAGTCCTGTAAGATATGACAAGAACAACACATATGTAATTGTGGAAAAAATAAATCACTTAACAAAAATTGCGTTTCACATTAAAACTGCAGGAAATAATAGTACTAATCCAGTCGATAATAATAATCCAATTAGTTTTTAATAAATCAAAGAAGCGCAAACTTATATTTTAGTTTGCGCTTCTTTATTTTTGTAATATTCATTAACCAAAGATTTATAATTGCATTTTTTCAAAAGTTCATAAGGAGCCTTTTGAAAATTTTTTTTATTATGCTTACCCGTTGCAATATAACGTTGCCATTCTTGCATATAACAATCTACTACTTTCAAACTTTTATCTGTATTAATAGTTGGAAAAAACCAATATTTCCAACTTAGATCATCATCTTCTTTACCATAAAATTTTCTATTAAAAATCTTATTCATTGTTAGCAAACCTGCTTCTATAGGCTTATCGTTTTTAAGCATCCACCTTCTTACCGATTTCGCTTTTCTTCTTATTTTTCCCTTTATCTTCTTTACAGAATTTTCACTCAAATCTATAATCCCATTCTCGTAAGAAAATCCTAAAAATTCTACTTTTTCTCCTGGATTATAAAAATACTCTTTTTCCTTATTAATCGCTAATCCCATATTATCCAAATAGCTTTTTATATATTCCTGATGTTTCTTTATATTTTCCTCACTATCAAAAACTATAATGTCATCAGCATACCTACAATAAGTAATTTTATTATAATGAAAATAATAGTCTAAATCTTTTAAATAATAATTAGCTAAAAATGATGATATTGGAACTCCCGCCATTATTCCTTTTTCTTCTTCAATAATATTTCCATTTTCTTCAACCTTATTATTAATTACTAACTGCTTTATTAAATTATATAATTTGTAATCATTCAAATCGTTTTCTAATGGATACAATAATTTCTCAATAGGAATGCTATTAAAGTAATTTTTTATATCAACCTTATATGCATGTTTGCTTTTTATATTACTTCGTATTAAATCGAAAATAGCCTTTTTAGCACCACTCTTTTGCCTAAAAGAATATAAATTGGGTGCAAATAAATAATCATATTTATACATTAAAAAAACTAACATCTTTAGTATATATGTTTCTTCTTTACTATATAAATAGACTACTCTTTTTTTGTTTTTCCCTACTTTATTTATTGATACTTTTCTAGGAATAGAAAAGCTATAGTCTTCGTTTATTATTTTAGTTACAATTTCGGTATACTCTTTATTTAAAATATATTTTTCATATTGCTTTATTATTTTAGATGTTAAAACAGATTCTTTCTTATGTTCTAAAAAGTTATGCCACAATTGGTCATTAGCTAATGAATAAATTACACTCAAAATTTTTCCTCCAAACATAAAATGCAAGGAAGAATTCTATTGACAGAAATATATAGCATGCAATGCGATATATTTCTAGGACAAGATTAAATATATCGCGGCCACTTGCACAACCTTTTTACAGCAATATACTTCATCCCACTGCAAGTGTTAAAAAATAACATCTTCCTTGCAGTCTAATTATATATTAATATTTTTGTATAGGCAACAAATAGGCGCATGAAAATTCATGCGCCTATTATCTTAATCTCTATCATAATCATGACAATTCTCTTCAAGCGTTACATATCGATTATGCCTCGTACAAAAATATGTGCAACTTTCCTTTAAATTTCGTGTATATGTATAGACTTCAGTCGTCATTACATCTTTATTACTCCTGTACCGACAGCTCTTACACGTTCTTCCATCTTTCACTTTATAAAAATTCTTGTTAATAACGCCTTTTAACCAACCTACGATACAAGAAATTATTCTCATACTCTCATCTCCTTTATTTAAATTTGTTGTCATAATATTACTACTCTCACGGGAATAATACAAGTGTTTTTAATATATTTTTTTATTTTAACCTTACCTAATTTTATAGTACGACTAGTCCCATCCTTTTTAGCGCAAAAAATCTGGCAGAACTTTTCGTTCTGCCAGATTTTTTATTATTTTTCTAAGTATGGATATTCATGAGATTTCCATTCTTCTTTTCCGTCTTTTGCTAATACACATGTATGAGTTGTGATCGCTTCAACTAAATCTTCATATCCCCAGTGACTAGCTTTTAAATCACTAAATGGACTATCATTAACTTTTACATCTTCTACATTTCTACCTAACAATCTATTGATAGTTGCTGCAGCTTCTGCTCTTGTTAATTTAGCATTTGGTTTAAATGCTCCATTTTCGTAACCAATCATCCATCCTTTTGTTGCAACTTTTTCAATTGAATCTTTTGCCCAATGTTCTTTTGTTACATCTGTAAATTCTACTGATGTTTTAGAAGTTAATTTAGAATATCTTACAATAATCGCAGCTAGTTCTGCTCTTGATATTTCTTTTAATGGTTTAAATGAACCATCGTCATAACCTTTTAAAATTCCTTTTTCTGTTAAGTACATTATTGCATCGTATGACCATCTGTTTTTATCAACATCTGAATATTCTATATTAGCTTTTGTATTTAATGTGTTGTTTGATCCAACATATAATCTATAGAAAATCATTGCGATTTCTTCTCTTGTAACTTTTCCATCTGGTCTTACTGTACCATCTTCATATCCACGAATATACCATTCATGAGTTACAGTTTCTTCTTTATCTGATGAACCACTTCCACCACCTGTTCCGCCGCCTGATGATTTTTTCTTAACTTCTACATTAAATGTTATAACTACTGTTTCTTTTTCATTTGTTACTTCCATTTTAAATGTATCTGTTCCTAAATATTCTTCATTTGGTGTATAAGTAAATGTTCTTGTTGTTTCATCAAATGTTACTGTTCCATTAGCTGGATTTTCTGTAATTGCGTATTTTAATGCATCTCCATTCTTATCAACTTCTGGTAATTCATTTGATGTGTATGGTTTGTTTTTATATGTCGAAATTGACTTATCTTTTTCACTTACAATATCACTTTCTTCTAATTCCTTTCTTATTGTTACTGTAACTGTAGCTTCTTCAGAAACATTTCCAACTTCATCTTTTGCTACTACTTCAAAACTATCTTCTCCGTAATATCCATCTTCTGGAGTATATGTATACTCACCTGTTGCTGGATCTAATGTTACAGTTCCATGTTCTGGCTCTGTAGCAACTTCATATTCTGTTACTTCAAAGTTATCTGTTGCTTCTACTTTACCATCTACTGGCGTGTTTTGTTCTGTAGCTTTTTCATCATCTTCTGCAACTGGAGCATCTAAGTCTACTTTTACATGTACACTTGATTCTACTTTTGGTTCGTCTTTATCTTCTGGTGTAGTTGTTGCTATAATATCATATTCTCCACTTTCATCGATGATAATGTCTCCAGTATCTGGATCTGTAAAGTCATCTGTTCTATCTTCTCCGTCTTGATCAATAATTGTTATAGTTGTCTTTTCACCTGGTTCATCTTCGTCTGTTTCTACTTTTACTTCTTCTTTTGTTGAACCATCTGCTGGTATTGGGTTACCAGGAACTGGAGGTCTACCTTCAATTATTATACTTTCAATTATTGAAATTATTGGAGCATCTGGAGCTTCTGCGTCAATTGTTACTTCATATTCAACAGGATCAGATTCGTTTCCTAAATCGTCTTTTGATGTAACTTCTACTACATATGTTCCTTCTTCTTCTAATATGTAATTTCCATTTTCATCTTTATTTAATGTATCTGTTATGTCTTTTCCATCTTTTGTTATTGTAACTTCTGGTGTAACTTCTGCATCTTCTCTATTGTCTACACCTGGTACAATCTCAATTATTACATTGTCATTTGTTGTTCCACCATTTGGTATTGCGTTTCCTGTTTCTTCATCTGTTCCTTTAATTGCTGGAGTTGGAGCTGTTTTATCGATTGTTACCGTTTGTGTTACTTCTTCTGATTGATTTCCATCTTCGTCTTCTGTTTTTACAGTAATTTCATATTCTCCTTCTTCATCTAAGATATAATTTCCGTCTTCGTCTTTATCTAATGTATCTGTTATATCTTCACCATCTTTTTTAACCTCAACAACAACTTCTTGCTCTTCTTCTGGTGCTTCTGTTGAAATTATTACATCTTCTTTTGTAACTCCACCATCTGGTACGGTTTCTTGTTCTGGTGTTTTTTCATTTGCTTCTAATGATGGTTTTTCTAATACAACTTTTTTATCAATTGTCACTTCATATATAGCTTCGTCTGATTCGTTTCCAGCTTCGTCTTTTGTTGTTGCTGTAATTACGTATACGCCTTCTTCTGTTAATAAATATTTTCCATCTGCATCTGGTGTGATTTCTACTGGAACGCCATCTTTAGTTATTGTTACTGTTGGTTCACCTTCAGCTTCAATTGTAATTTCAACATTTTGTCTTGTTGTTTCTCCACTTGGAAGGTCTTTCGTCTCACCAGCTGTTTCTTTACCTGTAATTGTTGGTGCTGCAGGAGCTGTTTTATCAATTGTTACTTCATATGTAACAGGATCTGATTCATTTCCTGCTTTATCTTCTGTTACTACTGTTATTACATATTCTCCATCTTCAGTTAATGGATAGTTTCCATTTTCATCTGGTGTAATCTCTACTGGTGTTCCATCTTTTGTTATTGTTACTGTTGTTTCAACACCTTCGTCTCTTTCATCAACACCTGGTGTAACTTCAACTAATACATCCTTATTAGTTGTGCTGCCTGTTGGAAGTTCTTCTGTGCTTGGAACACCTTCAATAACTTCTTTTCCTGTTACTGTTGGATTTGATGGTGCAGTATGATCAACTTTGAACACTTCGCTTCTTACTAATGTAGTGTTACCAACTAAATCTGTTGCAACTACCCATAAGTAATAATCTCCATCTTCTGTTGGCGCTGCTATTGTATCTCCACTTTCAAATTCATTTGTAATTTGATCTGCAGTTGGTTCTAAAGTAGCATCTGTTGTCCACATATATTTTGTACCATCTAGTACTGAATAATCAGTTACAGTTACTACTGTTTCTACTACAGATAGGTCTTCTGCATTTCCGTTTGGATCAAATTCTACTGTTGGTGCTTTTGTATCAATGATCATATATACATATGCCATATGAACTACACCATTTTCATCTTCAGCCATTGCCCATACATAAGCTTGTTTTTCAATTCCTTCTTCAAATAATACATCGCTATCATTTGTTGCAGAGTTTTCAAAGTCGCTTACTAATGGTTTTTCAGCATCGTAACATATTAAATATTTAATGCTATCTTCTTTGAATGGTTTTTGGGTTCCATCTACAGTTATATGTACACCTTTACCTGTAATTCCTACATTTTCAATTATTGTTACTTCGATTGGTAATTCTGTATTATCAACCCAGAATTCACCACTTCTTGCTGTAATTTTATTTCCAACATTATCTTCACCAATTACCCATAGATAATATATACCTTGGCCATCTTCTGGTGTTTCAATTAAGCTTCCATTTACAAAACTATTTGTAAATAGACTTTCTTCTGGATCTTCGATTGTTGCATCTGTTGTCCAGAAATATTTTAAACTATCTTCTTTTACTTTACTTCCTAAATCACTAAATGTAACTTTTGTGCTGTGTTCTGGTGCATATGCTTTATTTTCATATGGATCAAAACTTACTACTACATTTTTATCATCTAGGTTAAATACGTTACTTCCAATTATTACTGGATTTCCTGTATTATCTTCTGCATAAATCCATAAGTAATATAGACCTTCTACATCTTCTGGTGTAGAAATTTCTTCACCATTTGTAAAGCTTTCTGTTATTTCTTCTTTACTTGGTGCTGTTGGACTTGTTGTCCATACATATTTTAAGCTATCTAAATTTACACCACTTTCGTCATTACCTTCTGTTACTGTAACTTTTGTTTCATGGCTATTTGCAAAATCAATGCTTCCATCTGGATCAAAAGTTACTTGTGGCACTCTATTATCTAACTTAAATACTTTACTTACTTCCTTTACAACATTTCCAGCTTTATCTTCAACCATTACCCACAAATAGTAATCTCCTGTTAATCCTTCTGGTGTTGTTACTGTATCACCAGATTTGAAGTTATCAGCAAATTTATTATCAACTGGTTCTTCTGTGTCGCTTGTTGTCCATACATATTTTGCAGATGTTATCATTGAATAATCTGAAATTGTTACAACTGTGCTATGTGTATTAGCAAAAGTTGTATTTCCATCTGGGTCGAATGTAATAACTGGTAACTTTGTATCTATAACAATAGTTTCTGTTTTCTCAATTACATTTCCTGCATTATCTTCAGCTCTTATATATAAGAAATATTGTCCTTCGATATTTTCAGGGAATCTATTTTCTGCATTGTTTGTATAGCTTTCTGGATACGTTCTGTTTCCTTCTGCTACTGGCTTTAAGCTAATTTCATATTTTAATTCAGATTCGTTAACACCTGAACGTTCTTCGCCATCAAACATATCTGTAACAATTACTTCAATCGCACTATATATTGATGAACCTTCTGCTAGAAGTGTATATTCTAATGTTGGAGCTTCGTTATCTACTTTTTGCACTCCACTTCCTGCAATTATTGTATTTCCTACATTATCTTTTGCAATAACCCATAAATAATATTCTCCTGTTACACCTTCTGGTGTTGCAATTTCATCTCCTGATGCAAATGCTGTTCCGTTTGCAAAATCTGCTTCTGCCGGAGCTGTGTTACTTGTTGTCCATACATACTTTAATGAACTTGCATCTACTCCTGAATTAATTACACCTTCTAAATCTTCAACAGTTACTGTTACTTTATGTTCTTTTTCATAAGTTGTATTTTCATTTTTATCAAATTCAACTGTTGGTTTTACTTGATCAACTAAGAAGTTTTCACTTCTTACTATAGCTACGTTTCCTGCATTATCTTTTGCAAGAATCCATAGATAATGATTATCTGATACATCAGCTGGTGTTTCTATTTGATCTCCAGATGCAAAGCTTGTTGCATTTGCAAAATCAGCTTCTGTTAATGTAGCTGTACTTGTTTTCCATATATATTTTAATGATGTAGCATTTACTCCACTTACAAATGTTCCTAAATCTTCAACAGTTACAACTGTTATAAAACTTTGCCCATATTCACCATTACTTCCATTTGGATTGAAAGTTACTGTTGGTAATATTTTTTCAATTCTTACTACTTTAGTTTCAGCTTCACTCTTATTACCAGCTTTATCATAAGTATAAGCTGTAATTGTTGTTTCGCCTTCGTTTTTAATTGTTATTTTTCCACCTGATGTAATTTCTGTTTCAGCTTTTGTTGTTGCACCAGATAAAATATATGTTACTTTATCTAAACCTGCAACATCAGCATTACCTGCTGTTATTGTTACTTCAACGTCATCATTTGTCCATTCAATATTTGCATCTATTGTTGGTTTTTCTGGATTTGATTTATCTATTATGATTGATGATGTTGTTGTTGCTTCTGCTGATTTACCTTTTGAATCAGTTACTGTAACTGTTGCTTTATAACTTCCATCTGTAGTTATATCATCAGCATTCCAAGTTATTGTTGCAGTTGTAGATTCTGTACCAGCTCCTGCTCCTGTAGCTGCTACTGTTCCTTGAACACCAGCAAGAGTTGCACCAAATGTTAAAGAATCCCATGTTTCTGGAGCATTAGTTCCTTTTGTTGCTGTTAATGTTAATGTAATTTCATCTCCTGATTTAAAGAATTCACCATTAAAGCTTCCTAATGTTACTGTTGGTGCAGTATTTAAATCATGTGATGGATCATAATCACATGTTCCATCATATGGATCATCATCTTTATGACCATCAGGTATAGTATTTAATGTTTTTGTTTCTTTATGTGATGAATTGTAATTACAAATTCTTGTTTGTATTTCTGGTTGTGTACATGTTGGCTGAGTTGTTGTTACCCAAGCTCCCCAATCATGTGCATCTGCATCTACTGATAATGTTTTTGTTTCTTTATGTGATGAATTGTAATTACATGTTTTTGTTTGAATTTCTGCTTGCATACATGTTGCTTCTGTTGTTGTTACCCAA
>JAFXCN010000022.1 GCA_017521465.1 Clostridia bacterium
ACCATGATTATACTTTTGTTGTTGTTGGGTTGTTGTTCCTTGTCCTATTGGTAATATTCCTATAGTATTGTCTGCTGGATTTAAGTTAGCTTTATACTCTGTTTCTGTATCATATAATGAACCTGGCCAATATTTATCTTCGATTAAGTTTGTTATTGTAAAGTCATATACTTTTCCTATAACATTTACTTTAATTTCTCCGATTGCTGCCTTCTTTTCATAAAGAATATTATATTTCTCAGAGCTTGTATTTCCTAATGCTGCTGCTTCTAGATTTGCCGAACCTACTAATGCGCTAATCTTATATCCTTCTTCTCCAGCTTTCCATTGTCTTTCTTCTACCCATTCTGGTATTCTTAAAGTAATTTCATTTTCATTAATTGTGTATGTTCCCCCACTAGCTTCTCTTGTTGCTATTTTTATTGGTTTATTTGCCTCATAAAGTTTATATGTTGAACCTTCTTTACAATAAACATCAAAGTCGCATATCAAGTATTTTACTTGTGCAAACCATGCGTTCCATCCTTCTGCTGGTTCATCACGCATCATATCTTCGGCCATGTTTTTATGATATCCTTTGTTTGGCACTTTTACTTTTATTTCTTCGCCTAAAACTGCTATCGGATTACCGTTACTATCTGTTGCAATGCTTGCAGTTACTTTTGGATAAGATACTACTGGTAATGGTTCTCCGCCTCCTGGTGGTACTGGTGGCACTGGTTCGTCTGGAACTGTTGAATAATAGAACGTATATACATATTCACCTGCTCCACCACCTGGTGTTATTGGTCCTATGTCTGCAGTCTCAGGTGTGTTTTTGTTTTGTCCTTTACCTTCTCTATATTCAAAAGTATATTTCTCTGGAATCTTATTTACTAATGTTGTTGGTTTGCCAGGTTCATCTTCCGCTTTAATATAACTATTTGGTATTGCTTGTACTGTTTGTGGATTTGCTTGGCCTGGTATCGAAATTAATTTTGATCCTCCACCTTCAGGAACTATTTCTTTATAGTATATCTTAACCGGTATTGTTTGTAATTTATATTCATAAATTACTGTTTTGTTTCCATCTACAACTATTGGATCGCTAAATGTTTTTTCACTATTATTATCTGTTCTCTTAACAAACTTGTATTCCGCTCCACTTGGAAGAATTATTTTATCTGGAACTTGAGCATTAATTGTTGTATTTACAGGATAATTTTTTCCAATCGGTGCTTTATCTGTTATATCTACTTTTGATTCTACTAATAATGTAATAGTTTCATTTAAATCTTTTTTCGTTTCAGTATCTATAAGTTTTACAGTTAAAGTATAGTATTGTTCTTTATAGAAAAAGTCTGCAAACGCTTTTAAAATTTGATCTTGCCCCTTTGGAGCCGCTTCAATTTTTACCTGTGCTTTAGGTGTGTTTTCTAAACTTTTTAATATAGCCGAAGTTACCACAGGATTATTAGAATTTGTGTAAATTACATTATTTCCAATATATGTTCCCTTATATTCTGCAGGCATTTCTAATTTTGCAACATCTTTTTTCTTGCCTACTTGTATTGTTTCAGGTGTTGCTGTTTTAACATTATCTACTGCAGTAATTTGCCCATTTACTTCTTTTACATAGAATGCTCTTTTTATTAATTTTGCATCTTTTAACTTGTAATGGAATTCTATTACTTTGTCTTCTGTCATCGCTATTTTTGTTGGCATATTAGATAAATTATAATCCTTTTTATCCACTTTTATACCACTTAATTCAAGACCCGCACTAAAGCCTTTATAACCTGTAATTTCATTATATGCTGTTTCCGGATCATCATAAATTGCATATCTATCTTTTAATGTTTCATTTGTTGGCCATTGCGTATTTCGTTTTATTTTTCTTTCTTCTTTAGATGAATTATTTGGAATCTCTAGCATTACCTTTCCAGTTTCATCATTTATATATTTTACCGTTAATTTAAATGTTTTTCTATAATAGTGAGTAATTGTTACGTTGCTATTTACACTAATATTTGTATATACCTCTGGATTTGTATACTCATATTCATATCCTGAAAATGTTTCTTTCTTTCCGTTATATTGCTGCCCCTTCTCAAGCTTATATTCACTTGTTTTCAATACTTCACCAGTATCAATATCTTTATGTTCTTCTATAACTTTTACCATTGGAATCTTTTTAAACCAATGTATTATTGTTGTATTTCCAGTTATATTAACAGGATTTTTACTTGGTTCAGTACTGCTATATCTATACTCTTTTTGCAAAGCTTCCTTTTCTCTTGTATCTGGTGTATATGTTGTTTCTTTTTTTACATACTCATTTTTTGAAGGAAATACTTCTTTCTGTGTTTCACCATCTAGCCATTTTTCTGTTACTAAAGGCATTTTCGTATATTTGTGAATTACTTCATCATTCTTCACAACTTGAAAAGACGCTGTAGAAGGTGTTGTACTATCATGCTCATAATTTAATGATTCAAAAATTCTAACATCTGGCGTAAACCAGCCATTTTCTTTCACACTATGCTCCACTGGTGCATTTCCTGGTATGTTTTGGCCAGTAGCCTTATCTATCCATTTTTCTGTGATTTTATATTTAGGAAGTTCTCTTTCTAACCATGGTGTTGGAACTGGAACTGAACCTTCGTCATACTCAAACACACATTTATCATCTGTTGGGTCATCATCGTTTGTATTCAACCAGCCTTCGTATCTATCGTTTATAAGTTTTATTTTTATTTTTAATGTAGCTGTTGTTCCATATGGAAGGTTTGAGCCTAAATTCCATGTTACTTTACCTGTGTTTGGGTCTATTGTGGCATTTCCAATACTTGGGGTACATACTGCAGATGCTGTAGCTCCATTAAATGTAAAATATTCTGTTTCGATATAGTCTGTAACGATCATTTTTGAAGAGTGAGTTTCTGGTTGTTGAATTTCTTTTGCAATATCATCATGAACTTGCTTTATAGCTTCACTTATTTTAATTTTTGAATCTCCAACATAATACAAGTGTGAACTGTTATTTGCATTTCCCGTTGTTATTTCTGCCCATAATTTTTTATCCGCTGGATATTCATTATCTCTATCAATCATTATAGAATATATTTCTGCACCCGTGGCTCTTATTGCTTTCGCTATTTCTCTATGATGTAAATTTGCTGCATAATCACTAGGTCTACTATTTTTTCCTTGTGCTTCCCTACTATTGCTACTAGACTCTCCTGCATCTCTAGCCTGTTGTTTTGTATCATAAACTGGCCATGGTTGCCCTTCAGTAATAAATATTACATATGCTTGCCTATTAGCTTCATTTCCTGTTCTACTATCTATTAGATATCTAACATATGATAATCCCAAATCTATGTTAGTGTTTTCTCCTCTTCCATGAGCCATAAATCCCGTTATAACCTTTTCAACCTCGTTCGTTGTAGTATAGAATTTTATGTCATTAATTGCCCCAGCTTTCTTTACGCCATTTGCATAAAATCTTTTTGCGGTCTCCGCATCCGGAACTTGATACAACCCAGATAAATCTTTTCCATTATCATTTTTATATCTTATTATTTTTTTTACCCCATTGGTATATACAAATGTGTTAGAAGAAAATGTAGCAAATGCAACTCTGTTTCCTGACGCGATATACTCTCCAGCAATAAATTTTCCTAATTTTTCCTCTATCACTTTTTTCATTTCATTCCATTTAAGGTTTACTCTATCTCCCATTGAATAGGACTTATCTAATACATAAATAAAATCTGCATTTTCCGCTTTTGCAATCTCTGGTTTTTTAGTTTCTACATTAATTGTTATTTCTGCCTCTGTCTTATTATTGTTTGTCCATCTTGCTGATTTTGTTATCGTTGCATAGGGATCACTTGCTGTTTGTGTGCTTTTGTAGTTTGCCGCGTTTGCAACATTAACAAATGGTGACATTATTGTCATAATAGCTAACAATAACGTCAAAATTCTTGCTTTTCTTTTCATTTGTTTCCTCCCCTTTATTTATAATTTTTTTGTTTTTATTTGATTAACTGTTCTTAAAAACAATTCATGACTTTTTTCGTCTATTTCTTTTAGAGCGTTATCTAAAGAAATATACCCATCAACAACTGCATTAGCAAGTGATATTGTGAAACTTACATTACCTTTATCAATTCCCGTTTGAATTGCATCTTCAAGTTCAGATTTTGTGAATTTATCTTTTCGAATCACACCTGCAATTGTACTATCAACAACCATTACTTCTGGAACCATTAACAATGCTCCATTAGTACGTTTTAACAATCTTTGAGCAACAACTAGTTTTAGCAATGCCGACATCATAAATTTCACTGCAAGTTGATCACTTAAATCATAAAAATTAGTAATTCTATCCAATGTTTCAGCACACGATTTAGTGTGTAATGTGCCTATTACTAAATGTCCAGACTCAGCCATTTCTATAGCCGCATCCATTGTTTCTTTATCTCTTATCTCTCCAATGATAAGAATATCACAATCTTCTCTCAAAGCATTTTTCGTTCCATCACTGAAATCATTGCAATCTCTACCAGGCCCAACTTCTTTTTGTATTATTAAGGATCGCTTATTCTTATGCACGAATTCAATTGGATTTTCTAACATTAATATTTTTTTATTTTCTACTGCATTTATTTCATCAACTAATGCGTTAAGCGTTGTCGTCTTTCCTGAATTTGGTTTTCCAGTTACTAATATTAATCCTTGCGTTTGAAAGACCATTCTTTTAACTATTTCTGGCAATCCCAGTTGATCAAATCTTGGTAATACATCTTGAATAATTCTTATTGTGAATATTGGAACCTCATTAGAAAGCGAAACATTTACTCTAAATCGTTTTCCGTTCAATTCAAAATTCACATCTAGCAACTTACCCTTGCTAAATGCCTGCCTTTTTTCATCATTGTTGCCAACGAAATATTCATATAATGAATACATATCATCTGCTTGCAAAATATCATATTCATTTAAATAAACCAATTCCTTTTTCACTCTTAAAATTGGTCTACATTTGTGTATCAGGTGAACATCTGACGCACCGCTTGATATACCTCTACTTAAAATCGTTTCTATATCGACCATTTCTTTTCTCCTGTAAAAATTATAACTTCACAGATAAATTTTATCATTAACAAATATGAGATGCAACAAAAATCGTCGAATACGAATGTCTTTTTCAAATTTTAGTGCGCATCGAAGTTTCCGAAGGAAACATTTTCGCAGACGGAAGAAGGCGAATCAAAGTAGTGAAGAGTGAATAATGAATAGTGAAAAGCAAATGGTTTTCTGAATTGAGGTAAAAAGTTAACTGTTAACTATTCACTATTAGTTATTAACTGTGGCAAGCTTTCTTGCCACTTTGGGCGACCGTCTGCGAAAACGAACTGCGTTACATGTGCTTGGAATGAAAATCGACTTTCCGTTTTCAACATATTGAATTTCGAAGTGCGACAAAATTCATGCGTACTTTATCGAAGCATTTTTACGTCGGACACATTGCGTTTCGCATTCGCTCAACACTCTGTGGGCCGACGAAAAATTCTTCTCTATTCAACAAAAAAGTAGGGACGCTGTCCCTACTTTTTTATATTATTCTAGTTCAAATGCCCCTGTGTATAATTTGTAATATGTTCCTTTTTGGTCTATTAAGAAGTCGTGTTCTCCTCTTTCAATTATTCTTCCGTTTTCTAATACTAGTATTGCTTTTGAATTTCTTACTGTTGATAGTCTATGTGCAATTACTAATACTGTTCTTCCGTCCATTAGCTTATCCATTCCATCTTGTACTAATTTTTCTGTTCTTGTGTCTATACTTGATGTTGCCTCATCTAGTATCATTACTGGTGGATTTGCAATTGCAGCTCTTGCTATTGATATTAATTGTCTTTGACCTTGTGATAATTGTGCTCCATTTTCCGTAAGCATTGTGTCATATCCTTGCGGAAGCATTTTTATAAATCCATCTGCATTTGCAAGTTTTGCTGCATTATAAACTTCTTCATCTGTCGCATCTGATTTTCCATATCTGATATTTTCTTTTATTGTTCCTGTAAATAGATTTGTATCTTGTAATACCATTCCAAGCGAATGTCTTAAGTCATCTTTCTTTATTTGTTTTATATCTATTCCATCATATTCAACTTTTCCATCTATAATATCATAGAATCGATTTATTAAGTTTGTTATTGTTGTTTTTCCTGCACCTGTTGCTCCAACAAATGCAATCTTTTGCCCTGGTTTTGCATATAATGAAACATCATGTAAAACTTGTTTTTCTTCATTATATCCAAAATCAACATCCGTTAATGTGATATATCCTTTTAATTCAATATATTCAAATTTTCCATCTTCTAAAGGTCTCTTCCAGGCCCACATTCCTGTATGTTTCTCTACTTCTACTAATTCACCTTTATCATTTTTCTCTGCGTTTACAAGCGTAACATTTCCTTCATCTACTTCTGGTGTTGTATCTATTAATTTAAATATTCTTCCTGCACCAGCAAGCGCCATTATTATTGAATTAAATTGGTTCATTACTTGTGATACTGGACGTGAGAAACTCTTTGATAATTGCAAAAACGAAACTAATGTGCCTAAAAGCTCTATTGGATTTGTTGACGCAAGCGCCCACATACTTCCAACTATCGCAACCGAAACATATTGTAAGTTTCCTAAATTTCCAGCTATAGGCATAAGTGAATTTGCAAACCTATTCGCATTGTACATGTCTGAATTCAACTTATTATTTAACACATCAAATTCTTCTTTTGTCTTATCTTCATGAGTAAATACTTTTATTACTTTTTGTCCATTTAACATTTCCTCAACATAGCCATTAACTGTCGCAAGCGATTCTTGTTGACTTACGAAAAACTTTGAGCTTTTCGACGCTATTGTTTTTACAATGAATACTGTAAAAATTGAAAATGCTATTACAAATATAGTAAGTGCTATATTCATACTAAACATTGCAACCATTGTTGAAACAATTGTTATTACTGATGAAATTAAATTTGGTAACGATTGCGATATCATTTGTCTTAACGTATCTATGTCATTGGTATAGTGACTCATTATTTCACCATGAGTATGCGTATCAAAATATTTGATAGGCAATTTTTGCATCTTTTCAAACATTTCGTCTCTTATATCTCTTAAAACACCTTGTGAAATCATCGCCATAAATCTTGAATAAATAAATGTTGCAATTGTTCCTGTTATAAATATTCCTGCAACCGCCATCATAAATGTTGCAAAATTAGAATAGTCAGGATTTGCTGTTCCAACAAGCGGTGTAATGTATTCATCAATTACAGTTCGAAGTGACATTATTCCCAGCACACTTGTGATTGATGAAATGATTATACAGATAATTACCGCAATAAATCTTGCTTTATATTTTTTTGTTATATAACTGCATAACCTTTTAAAAGTTCCTTTTTCTATTTTTTGTTTTGGACTCATCATAGCGGCTCCGCCTCTACCTCCGCCAAAACCTTTCATTTGTCTTGGTCTTTCTGTACTCATGCTTCATCACTTCCCTTCACTTGAGAGTCATACACTTCTTTATAAATCGCATTAGTTTTTAGAAGTTCTTCATGTGTACCAAATCCATTAATCACACCGCCATCTATTACTATAATTTTATCAGCATCTTCTACAGAATTAATTCTTTGAGCAATAATTATTTTTGTAGTGTCTGGAATTTCTTCTCTAAATGCTTTTCTAATTAATGCATCTGTTCTTGTATCAACAGCACTTGTTGAATCATCTAATATTAAAATCTTAGGTTTCTTTAGAAGTGCTCTTGCTATACAAAGTCTTTGTTTTTGCCCTCCAGATACGTTAGTACCACCTTGCTCAATATGTGTATTGTATCCATCTGGAAATGCTTTGATAAATTCATCTGCTTGAGCTAACTTACAAACTCTTTCAACTTCTTCATCTGTCGCACTTTCATTTCCCCAGCGAATATTTTCACTTATACTTCCCGAGAATAATACGTTCTTTTGAAGTACGCATGCAACTTGATCTCTAAGAGCTTTTATGTCGTATTCTCTTACATCTATTCCACCAACTTTTAGCGTTCCATCTGTTACATCATAAAGTCTTGGAATTAAATTTACTAACGTAGATTTTCCTGTTCCTGTACCTCCAATTACGCCAACTACTTCTCCTGGATTAATTTTTATGTTTATATTTTTCAAACATAATTTTTCCATATCTTTCACATAACTGAATGATACATTGTCAAATTCAACAGAACCATCTTTAACTTCCGTTATAGCATTTTCTTTATTTACTATATCAATTTCTTCATCTAAAACTTCAACAATTCTGTCTCCTGAAGCCTTTGCGTTTGTAAGCATTAATGCTACCATCGAAACCATAAGCAATGATGTTAGAATTTGAATTGAATATGTAATAAGTGTCATAAGTTCACCAGTTGTAAGCAATGTCATATTTGAGTCTACTATTATTTTGGCACCTAACCATGATACTAAAACAACACATGTATATATTGCTGTATCCATTATAACTGGCATAAAAGTCATGTTCTTTTCAGCTCTAATAAAGTTGTTATAAATAACCCCAGACACACCTTTAAACTTTTCTATTTCTTCATCCTCTAAAACAAAAGATTTTACAACTCTCATTGAGCTAACGTTTTCTTCAACAACGTTATTTAACTTATCGTATTTTTTAAATGTTGCTTTCATTATCGGATGTGTTTTAGATATTATTTTATAAATAGCAAAGCCAAGCACTGGAATTACACATACAAATATCAATGCTAATTTTGCATTTATTTTTAATGCAGCAATAAGTGAAAACGCAAACATAAGTGGCGCTCTAACTGTTATTCTTATAAGCATTTGAAATGCTTGTTGAACATTTGAAACGTCTGTAGTTAATCTTGTAATTAAACTTGCTGTTGAAAATTTATCTATATTTGAAAATGAAAAATCTTGAACTTTATAATAAAGTGCCTGTCTTAAATTTTTCGCAAATCCAGCTGATGCTTTTGCAGCCGTAAAACCATTAGTCGCTCCAAAGAACAACGAAAACATTGCCAGAATAACTAATTCTAGTCCTAATTTATATATTAAATTCATTTCTCCAGCATAAACGCCTTTATCTATAAGTTCCGCCATTACTAACGGAATAATAACTTCCATAACAACTTCTAACGAAATCAAAATTGGAGTTAGAATCGTTGGAACTTTATATTGTCCAATAAATTTGGATAGTTTCTTTATCATTATATATTCCTCCTCGAAGAAAATATTATATCATAATTCGGTAATATATACAAAACATTTTTCATATATATATGTGCGCATCGAAGCTTCCGAAGGAAGCATTTTCGCAGACGGAAGAAAGCGAATCAATATAGTGAAGAGTGAATAACGAATAGTACAAAAATTGCTTAAATTGGCGCCCATATTTTTACTTTTCACTATTCACTCTTATCTTTTCACTGTGGTAAGCTTGCTTGCCACTTTTGGCGGCCGTCTGCGAAAACGAACTGCGTTACACCCATTTGCTATGATAATCGAATTTACGGTTTGGCGGACCAGACATTCGTATGTAAAAAGGAAGTGCGACAAAATCGATATAAAAATCGATTTTGTTTCACCTCCTGTTTTACATACTCTTCTCTATTCCATTGTTGCGATATATGGTAGATTTCTCATTGTTCCGTCTGTGTAATCTAATCCATACCCTACAACAAATTTATCTGGTATTTTAAATGCAACATAGTCGACATCTACATCTACTACTCTTCTTTCTGGCTTGTCTAACATTGTGCATATTTTTATGCTATTTGGTTTTCTTTCTTGTAACATGTCTTTTAATTTTTTTAACGTTCTGCCACTATCAATAATATCCTCTATTATCAATATGTCTTTTCCTTCTACATCACTAATCAAGTCTTTTAAAACTTTAACTTCACCACTACTTTCTGTCGAATTTCCATAACTTGCAGCAGTTATAAAATCAAATGTAACTGGTCTCATGATATATTTAGTTAATTCACATGCAAAGAATACTGAGCCTGTTAATACAGCGATAACATGTATAGATTTTCCTTCATATGCTTTTGTAATTTCCATACCCAAATCCGAACATCTTTTGTCGATTTCTTCTTCTGTAATAAGCATAGTCATGTTTGCCATTATAACATTCCCCCTTTAAAATATAGAAAACATTATAACTCTATTTAATATGATTGTCTACAAAAACTATCTTTTTTCTATACATTTTTGTAATATTTCATTTAATCTCTCATTTTCTTCAATCAAATACAAATATCCAATAAGCGCTTCAAAACCTGTTGCATATTTATAATCTATAATATCTGCATTTTTTGCATGAGAATGTGGATTAGAATTTCTACCTCTTCTAACAATATCTAATTCATCTTCTGTTAGATTCTCCTCTAATCCCCTTAATATCTCTGCTTGATTTTTAGCACTAACATATTTAATACTTTTTTTATGCAATAAACCATTCTTACAAAGCCCTTGTTTTATAACATATTCTCTTATATATTTTTCATAAACAGCATCACCCATATAAGCCCATACTAATGGCGACATCTGTAAAACATCTTCTTTTCTCAATATTTCCACCTATCTTTTTTCTAATGTTATTTTTCCTATTTTACCAGTTCTAAATTCATCTAATACAATGTTTGAAACTTTTGTATAATCAACCATATTCCCTCTAACTAGACAACCTCTTTTTCTTCCGATTTCATCCATCAGTTCGAAAATTTGATCAAATTCAAAACTTTCATCAATTTTATATCTTTCAAAAATTTCTTTTTTGTATCCTGTTTCTACAAGTTCTTTTAGCAAGTCGGCTGTAAGTTCTTCTTTATCAATAACTTCATCTTTTATTGTTCCGATATACGCTAAATGTCTAGCGTAAACAGCATTATCAAACTTAGGCCATAATACACCTGGAGTATCCAAAAGTTGAATTTTATCACTTAATCTAACCCATTGGTTTTTCTTTGTAACACCTGGTTTGTTTCCTGTCTCAGTTGTTTGCTTTTTAGCAATTTTATTTATAAGTGTTGATTTTCCAACATTAGGAATACCCACAACCATAACTTTTATTGATGCACCAATTCTTCCTTTTTCGATTTGCGCATCAATCTTATCTTTCATAAGTTGTAAAGCTTTATCCACAACTTCCTTCATTCCGCTTCCAGAATTCCCGTTTGTCAACACTGCAACTTGATTTTTTTGTTTAAAACTTTCAACCCAAGCTTTGTTTTGTCTATCGTCACTTAAATCTGATTTATTTAAAACGATAACTCTTGGTTTGTCTCCAATAATTTCATTTAAAATCGGATTTCTACTTGCAACTGGAATTCTTGCATCAATTATTTCTATAACTACATCTACTTGTTTAACCGCTTCCCCAATCTCTCTTCTAGCTTTCGCCATATGACCAGGATACCAGTTGATATTTGTAGATGGTGTATTTTTTTCATCTTCATTCATTTTCTTGTTTTTTCTCATTTTTCTTTTTTGATACATGTCCATTATTATCACTTCCTTTTTATTCGTTACTTATCAGTATATATGTTAAATCATCCTTATTTTTTATATCCTTTAATTTCTCTTCAAGGTATGCGTTATCAAAATCTTTTTGTTCTTTTGGTATGCCTATTTCATCATATAATCCATCAGAGCATAGTAAGATTTTATCTATTTTTGCTTTTTCTATTTCTTTTACAATCATATTTTCTATACTTTCTGGATTAGTCGAACCTACCGGATAGCCATCTTGTGCATTTGCAAATTTTCTGTATTTTCTAAAAACTTCTCTTTTCATTTCTGATTTTTCTTGTTCTGATATTTCTAACATTTCAATTTTTTCTTTTATTTCTTTTCTACATTCAAATTTTATTTTATCAAATCTGTGATCTTCGTAATTTTCTATTTCACCATTTTTATATAAAATAGAAATTAAACAGTCGCATAACAAAAACAATTCATAAGTTGTATCTTTTTCTTTTACTGCTGCCATTGTAAATGTTGGTAATTCGTATTCATTATAATTTTCTAAATTTAAAAATTTCTTATTACTTTCTATTATTCCATTTTTAAATGATTCTTTTATATTTTCATTAACAACTATATTCTTTTTCAACAGTTGCATATATTCATATGAATCTGATGTTTCAAAAAATATATTGTCATCAAAAAGAGGTGTCGCTCCATCCATCACATAATAAATATTTTCCATATTATTTTTAATATCATTATTATATTTACGTATTCCTTGTTTATTTGCTTCGCTCAATATCTTCATTTGTATTCTCCTTTTTGTTTATAATCTCCTATACAGTCGAAACATTTTTCGTCGGACATTTTTTGTTCACCATACGGTGTACAAAAGATGTCGGACGATAAAATGTTTCTCTAATGCTTCTCTTTTTCAAATATTACATTGTCGCAATATTTTTTTGCTTTTTCCATTTCTTCATCACTTCGTGCTGTCCAACCTAATATCAATTGTTTTTCTCTTAGCTTTTGAATTTTCTTGTTTGGTAATGCTCTAATATCATAAGAAATAAAATCTGGTTTTGATATAAAATTGAATAACATGTGCTTCAAAAATACTTTCTTTAATATAAACATTTTATCATTTTTAAAATCTGATGCAAGTTGGCCTCTTATCGTACTAGGTGAATGTTTTCTAAAATAATTTACCGAAAGCGGATTAAAGCTTTTTATTGCATATTTACCATTATATTGCTCTAATAATTTTATTACTTCTTTTTCTAATTTTCCGCATCTTAAATCTGTTTTTAATTCAATTATTATTGGAACTTTTCCATCGACTAAATTCAAAACTGCTTTTAATAATGGAATTCTCTCATCTGTTTCTTTTAATTGTATTTCCGCTATTTCTTCATATGTACATTCTTTTATTTTCTTATTAATACCAGTCATTCTTTTTAAATTATCATCATGAAAAACAATTACTTCGCCATCTTTCAACAAGTGTACATCTAATTCAATTATATAATCATTTTTAATAGCTTCCGCAAATGCTTTCATTGAATTTTCAGGAATACCTTTTTCGATGTTGTGATATCCTCTGTGGGCTATTAAATTCTGTTTTAAAAAATCGATTTCTCTTTTCATTATATTTTTCCTCTTAAATAAAATTTGCTTGTCATTTTAAATCACTGTAACACAGTTCGTTTTCGCAGACGGCCACTACGCGGGCGGCAATTCGCCCTCTTCCGTCAGCGAAAAAGTTTTCTTCGGAAACTTCGATGCCCACGGAAATTTACCTCTCTTTACTCTTCATTATTCGTTATTCACTTTGTTTTTCACAACCAACGGAATAGCCATCAAAACTAATGTAAAGTATATCATCATTTTTAAATCTCTTATAAAGAAAAATATTACTAGCATGCAGATTGTTCTAAAAACATTTTGTACAAACTCATATAAAAATATAGAATTGTAATAATCATGCTTTTTAGATATTACAAGGAATACCTTTTGAACTGATTGTTCATACATCTTAACACCAAGTCCTTCTAAAAACGATACTAACATTAGCAAACCGCCTGATGTATTAATTTTTAATATATATATCATCAATACAATTACTATGCTTAATTTTAAATAATTCTTTTCTTTATTGATTATTCTGCCATATATATATGTAAATATTATTGTAGCTAAATTAACTATTAAATTTACTATACCTATAATCGTATATGTATTCGAAACATGTATTACTAAATATAACGGTATCAAAAATTTAATAACATTAAGCAACTCAAAACACCCATATGTAATCATCTCAGGATTTAATAAATTTTTAAAAGTTACTTTTAACTCTAATTTAACATTATCATTTTTAGTTTCTTCTATTTGAAACATAAATATTGAGCTTATTAAAAACAGTAGTGTTGATAGTACTGTCAAAATTTTGATATCAACAAACTCTAACATTATTGCACCTATGTATCCAGATAGTAATAAAGCAATTTGGTTCAAAATAGAAATGATTGAATAATCTTTTGCAACATTTTCTTTTTCTATGACTTCTAGATTATAAAATCTTCTACTCATCCAATATATTCTTCGATATAGTGCAAACAAAAATGCTATTATTATTAAAAATATTGAATTAATTCTAACACTATTTAATAAAACTTGAAGCATAAAGAATGATATTATTTCTAAAAAAATCATGATTTTGTAGCAATGTTTTTTCAGTAGTAGAATGCAAGGATACACTAACAACACAGAAAATACATTTACCATCAAATAATAAAACATTACTTCTTTTAATTCATATCCTGCTTTGTATAAAATTGTACCTATAAAAACTTCGATAAGACTTCTTGCAAATGTAGATAAGAATATGTATATATTAAATTTTTCTCTGTTTTTCTTTTTTATTATATTATCCATTCTTCCTCCTTTGTAAACATTTCAGTGTAACGCAGTTCGTTTTCGCAAATTACGTTTTTGCCCAGGTCGTCTGTCTCACATCTTCGATATGAAGCCGCGGCTTCGCCTTTTCGCCCTGGGCAGAAAACTCTTCACTATTCACTATTAGTTATTCACTGTGCCGCAAAGCGGCACATACGCAACACGGTTGCAAACTGAAAGTGTCCCAATCGATACAAGTACCGATTTTGAACACCTCCGATTTACAACCGCGCAGAATTAGTTTTCTTTATTTGTTCTAGCTTCGATGTCTTCTTTAACTCTTGTAGCTTTACCAACTCTATCTCTTAGATAGTAAAGTTTAGCTCTTCTAACTTTACCATATCTAACGATTTCAACTTTTTCAATTCTTGGAGAGTTAACTGGGAATGTTTTTTCAACACCTGTACCATAAGCAACTCTTCTAACTGTGAAAGTTTCGTTAGCTCCTCCACGTTGTTTTTTGATTATTGTTCCTTCGAACACTTGAATTCTTTCTTTGTTTCCTTCTTTAATTTTATTGTGTACTCTTACTGTATCACCAATATTTAAAGTAAGTGGATTAGCTCTTAATTGTTCGTTTTCAATAGCTTTTATTTTATCCATGATTTTCTCCTTTCTTCGAAATCTATATTTCTCTATTTATTTTCCAGTAAGTCTGGTCTTCTTTTTTTCGTTATTTCTAACGCTTTTTCATGTCGCCATTTTTCTATATTTGCATGATGTCCTGAAAGCAATACTTCCGGAACTTTTCGTCCCATAAATTCTTCAGGTCTAGTATATTGTGGGTATTCTAAAAGTCCGTTACTAAACGATTCTTCGCTTGTTGAACCTTCACTTAAAACTCCATCAATATTCCTACTAACAGCATCTATCAAAATCATTGCAGGCATTTCTCCACCTGTTAACACATAGTCACCAATTGAAATTTCTTCATCTACAATTTCTTCAATTAATCTTTCATCAACACCTTCATAGTGACCACATAATATAATTAAGTGATTTTCTTTTGAAAGTTCAATTGCCATTTGTTGATTAAAAACTTTTCCTCTTGGAGACATATATATAACTTTAGGTTTGTAATCTAATTTGGCTACAATTGATTTATATGCATCATATATCGGTTCTGGTTTGATTACCATGCCAGCACCGCCTCCATACGGAGTATCGTCAACATGTTTTTGTTTATCTGTAGAAAACTCTCTGAAATTAACTACATTAAGTTTGATTTTTTCACTTTGTATCGCCCTACCAATTATGCTTGAGTTTAACACATCAAACATTTCAGGAAATAATGTTAAAACATCAAACCTCATCTTCTAACCCCCTAGGTATTTCTACTTCAATTTTCTTATTTTCTAAATCAATATTTTTTACTACTGATTCTAGTGCAGGTAAAAGTAACTCTTTCTTACCTTCTCTTTTTACAACATATACATCAGATGCGCCAGCTGTGAAAACATCTATAAGTTTTCCAATCTGTTCATCTTTAACATACACGTCGCAACCAATTAAATCTGCAATAAAGAATTCGTTTTGTTCTAGTTCTTTCGCATCTTCTCTTGGAATGATTAAATTTTGACCTTTTAATCTTTCAGCTTGATCGATATCTTCAATTTCTTTTAGTTTTAAAAGAACAATATCTTTTTGATATCTAACACTCTGAACTTCATATTCATCAAAATTTTTATCATCTTTTTTAATTAGCACTTTTTTGATTTCTTCAAATCTTTTTGCATTTTCAGTATATGGTCTGACTTTAAGTTCTCCCTTTAAGCCATGTGTATTGGAAATTAGACCAATTTCAAAATATTCTACCATATTAGCTCCTTAATCAATTATTTCAACATTAATTTTTGTTCCATTTTTTGTTGCATAAGCTTTCATTAAAGTTCTAATTGCTTTCGCTATTTTACCTTGTTTTCCAATAACTTTTCCCATATCTGATGGATCAACTCTTAGTTCTAAAACATTTACTTTGTCTTCAACACGAGTTGTAACATTAATTGCATCTGGATTATCTACAATATCTCTAACAAGTACTTTTAGCATTTCTTCCATATAAAGTCCTCCTCTTATTTAGATACTTTATTAAATAATGCTCTTACAATATCTGTTGGTTTAGCACCATCTTTAACCCATTTTTCATACTTTTCAGTATCAATATTTAAAAGCATTGGTTCTTTAGTTGGATCATAAACACCAATTTCCTCGATAAATCTACCATCTCTTGGATATCTTGAATCTGCAACTACTACTTTGTAATAAGGTTTTTTCTTTGCACCATCTCTTCTTAATCTGATTTTTACCATTTGTTTCACCACCTTTCAATGATATATATATTCTATAAATTGTATATAACAAAAACATAAAGAATACTGAATAGTGAATAAATAATAAAGAATAATTTCTTCTTTATTCAATATTCTTTTTTCTTTATTCTTTAATTTTAAATTTTAGTTTAATGATATTAGACTAAAATTTAAAATTCTTCAGGTCTTCTGGGCTCATATTTTTACCAAGTTTACTTGCCATTTTCATTATTGACCCCTTGTTACTCATAAGCTGTTTCATTTTTAATTTTGTATCTGTATATTGTTTTACAAGTATGTTTACTTGTTGAACTGTCGTACCAGCTCCTGCTGCAATTCTTTTTCTTCTTGCTGCATTTAATATATCTGGATCATTTTTTTCAGCTGTAGTCATTGATTGAATTATTGCTTTGCTTAATTTAAATTGTTTTTCAATCATCTCTGATTGTTCTTCTGTTATCTCGCTTATTCCAAACATTCCAAGTATTGATTTGAAAGAACCTAATTTATTTACTTTTGTTAATTGTTCTAAGTAGTCCTGCATTGTAAATTGTTGTTTTCTAAGTTTCTTTTCTAATTCGATAGATTCTTGTTCTTCAATAGCTTCTTCTGCTTTTTCTATTAATGAAAGAACATCGCTCATTCCTAAAATTCTTCTTGCCATTCTGTCAGGATGGAACACTTCGACATCATTCATCTTTTCGCCAACACCAATAAATTTGATTGGTTTGCCTGTAATTTTCTTTACTGAAAGCGCAGCACCACCACGGGTGTCACCATCTAATTTTGTAAGTACTACACCATTTATTTCTAATTGGTTATTAAAGCTTTCTGCAACATTTACTGCATCTTGACCTGTCATTGAGTCAACAACAAGTAAAATTTCATGCGGTTTTGCAAATGCTTTTAAGTTTTGAAGCTCTGTCATAAGCTCTTCATCAATATGTAGACGTCCTGCTGTGTCTATGATTATTAAGTCATTTAATTTTGAATTTGCTTCTTTAAAAGCTTCTCTTGCAATTTGAATAACGTCTTTTGTGTTTTCATTTGCATAAACCGGAATATCAAGTTGTCTTCCAACAACTTGAAGTTGTTTAATAGCAGCTGGTCTGTATACGTCACATGCAACTAGCATTGGTTTTTTTCCTTGTTTTCTAAGTAAGTTTGCAAGTTTACCAGCCATAGTTGTTTTACCAGAACCTTGAAGTCCAACAAGCATTATAACTGTTGGTGGGTTTGGTGATATATTAAGTTTTTCAGCTTCTTTTCCAAGTAAATTTACTAATTCTTCGTGTACTATTTTTACAACTTGTTGTCCTGGTGTTAAGCTTTTTAAAACATCTTGTCCTAATGCTTTTTCACCAACAACTGTCGTAAATTCTTTTACAACTTTATAGTTAACGTCAGCTTCTAAAAGTGCAAGTTTAACTTCTCTTGTAATATCTTTTATATCAGCTTCTGTAACTCTAGCTTTTCCCTTTAAGTTATTTACTATATTCTGAAGTTTACTAGATAGCCCTTCAAATGCCATTAGTGTTCTCCTTTCAATCTATAACAATTTCTGTAGTTCCTGTGCTGTCTTTTCGTCATTTGTCATTTCTATAATTTTTTCTATAATCTCCTGACGCTCAAGCTTTTCTTTTAAAAAACATAGTTTTTCTTCAAAATCAAACAGCTTATTTTCAGCATCAATAAGGTTTTTTCTAACGCCTTGTCTTGTGATATTGGTTTCCTCTGCAATCTCACTTAATGATAAGTTTTGATTATAATATAAATCGACTACATCATATTGCTTACTTGTAAGTAATTTTCCATACATATCAAGCAACATGCTTACATGAATACTCTTATCCATATGCACCTCCACGCATTAGCTGTAAACCTCAAACAGTTTACACCGGTTTTCCCTATTTGTCAAGGGAAAATTATAATTTTTTCTAAAATTTCCGTACACATCCCTCACGGATAAATGATTTTCATTCCAAATTACTGTAACGCAGTTCGTTTTCGCAGACGGCCGCTGCGCGGGCGGCGATTCGCCCTTTTCCGTCAGCGAAAATGTTTCCTTCGGAAACTTCGATACGCACATAAATAACGATATAAAAAAGAGATGAAACTTCCTTGTTTCACCTCCACTTTTTCATACCCTCTTATAATTTTATCTGTATCTTACAAAACTTTTTCACTGCTCCCCATACATCAATCTGCTTATTCAAGTCAACTTCAGCAAACAAAACATCTTTCCATGTCTTTTTAACTGTTAATGCTCTTTCAGCCGGTATCGTTGCATAATCTATAGTAATCATATTTTCCCTATTTGCGTCACACAAATCTTTTATATTATATGTTACATCCATCTTTGCTTGCATTCTTTTATTTGTGTACAATTTACTTAACTGCTCATCAATTATCATTCTATCGTTTACAGACATATCTAATGCAAATGCATGTTTTGGAACATTTTTAACTCTTCTGCTTTTTTCTATAACATTGGCATAATAATTAATGCTCGTATTCGGATTAATTACAGGATTTTCTACTATAGGTTGCTCTAGTTTTTCTATTTCATCTATCGAAACTTTAAAACTTGCTGGAGTCACAACTGGCTCAGCATGGACATTCATTTCTTCTAAAAGCTTAGAAAATTGCATATTTATTTTTTCAATTCTGCTAGTAACTTCATCAACTTCGCCTACTGGCCATTCCACGTAACTCACCCCTTTTATCCTTTGTACCAATTATATTGTATTATTATGGTAATCAAAATACAATTACACAAATATTACATTTATATTACAAGAATGTTACATGGCATTTTAATTAGCTTTTATTTGCGATTTGCCATCTGTAAATAATATCTTTATGGTATCGCCATTATTTACTGTTCCTTCAAGAATTGCTTCAGCCAATTTATCTTCTATCATTGTTTGAATAGCACGTTTTAATGGTCTCGCACCATACATAGTATCAAAACCTTTTTTAACAATTTCTTTTTTCATACTATCATCAATTTTAACTTTTATTTCACGTTCCTTAAGTCTTCCCATAGAATCTTTCAACATTAATTCTACTATTTTACCAATTTCCTCTTCTGTTAATTGTTTAAATACTATTGTTTCATCTATACGATTTAAAAATTCAGGTCTAAATTGTCGTTTAAGTTCAGTCATAACGCTACTTTTAATTTGTTCATAATTTTGATTTTCACTATTACCGCCACTAAACCCAATTGATTTTCTTTCTGATATTGATCTTGCACCAACATTTGATGTCATTATTATTACTGTATTTTTAAAATTAACCGTCTTTCCTTGAGAATCTGTCAATCTTCCTTCATCTAATATTTGTAATAAAATATTAAATACATCTGGATGAGCTTTCTCTATTTCATCAAACAGAATTACTGAATATGGTTTTCTTCTTACTTTTTCTGTTAGCTGTCCTCCCTCTTCAAATCCAACATAGCCTGGAGGCGAACCTATAAGTTTTGATACTGTATGTTTTTCCATGTATTCAGACATGTCAATTCTTATAATTGCATTTTCATCTCCAAACAAAGCGTCTGCTAATGCTTTACATGTTTCTGTTTTTCCAACACCTGTTGGTCCTAAAAATATAAATGAACCAATTGGGCGCTTAGGATCTTTTAATCCAACTCTTCCTCTTCTTATAGCTCTACTTACAGCAGATATTGCATCTTCTTGACCTATTACTCTATTGTGCATTTCTTCTTCTAATTTCATAAGTCGCGTACTTTCCGCCTCTGTCAATTTATATACAGGTACTCCTGTCCAGTTTGAAATAACTTGTGCAATTTCTTCTTCTCCAACTTCAGTTGTTTTAATTTGATTTTTTTGTGCCCACTCTAATTTTTGTTTTTCTAATTTTTCTTTTTCTTTATGTTCTTTATCGCGCAATTTAGCAGCTTTTTCAAAATCTTGAGTATTGATTGCATCTTCTTTTTCTTTAATTATATTTTGAATTTTTTCTTCAATTTTTTTCACTTCTTTTGGAGCCATTAATGAATTAAGTTTTACTTTTGATGCTGCTTCATCCATCAAATCTATTGCCTTGTCTGGAAGATATCTATCGTTAATATATCTTGCAGATAATTCGGCTGCTGCTTTAATTGCGCTATCCGTGATTTTAACTTTATGATGAGCTTCATATTTATCACGAATGCCAGTTAAAATTTGAATAGTTTCTTCTATGGTTGGCTCACCAACATTAATAGGTTGAAATCTTCTTTCAAGAGCAGCATCTTTTTCAATATATTTTTTATATTCATTAAGTGTTGTTGCACCTATTACTTGAATTTCAGCTCTTGCTAGAAGTGGTTTTAAAATGTTTGCTGCATCTATTGCTCCTTCTGCAGCTCCAGCACCAACTATTGTATGAATTTCATCAATAAACAAAATTGTATTACTTGCTTTTTTTATTTCATTCAAACATTTCTTTAATCTTTCTTCAAAATCTCCTCTATACTTTGCACCAGCAACCATTGATGAAATATCTAATGTAACAACTCTTTTATCTCTAAGTATTTCCGGCACTTCACCTTCAACTATTTTTTCTGCCAACCCTTCAACAACAGCAGTTTTACCTACTCCAGGTTCACCAATCAAACAAGGATTATTTTTAGTTCGTCTGCTAAGTATTTGAATAATTCTTTCTATTTCTTTTTCTCTTCCTATGATAGGATCTAATTTCCCTTCACTTGCTTCAGCAGTTAAATCTTTTCCATATTGATTTAATGTCGGTGTTTGTGAAGATGCTGCATTCTTCTTTTGTTTAGGCGCAGCTGTTCCACTTTCCTCGCCTAAAGCTTTCACAATTTCTGCAAAAAGTTTTTGAATATCAACACCAAGTTCAACAATTATTCTTGACGCAACACTATCTCCTTCTTTCATTATGCCTAACAATAAATGTTCTGTTCCAATAAAATTATTGTTTAATTTTTTAGCTTCAATAAAGCTTAATTCTATTACTCGCTTAGTTCTTGGTGTAAAACCAATCGGAACATTTTTTAGAGGTTCTTCTCTTCCTATTAACTCTTCAATTAACGCAATCACTTTTTCTTCAGTAATATTTTGCGATGTAAGAACTTTATTAGCAAGACCATTTCCTTCTCTTAAAAGTCCACACAGCAAATGTTCTGTACCTACATAATTGTGTCCAAGCTCTGCCGCAATTTCTTGTGATAACGCAATCGCTTTTTCTGCTCTATTTGTAAATTTATATATCATTTTCTCACTTCCTTATTTCAATATATTCTTTATTACTTCACACCTTTTTATATCTCTTTCTTCTTCTGTTAATACTTCACCTAAATATTTTTGTAACGACGCAGATTTTGTGTATATATTTAATTTATTTATTTTCTCAGGTGTAACATTTTTTATTATTCCCAAATCTATACCAAGTTTTACATCTGAAATTAATTTATTACATTCTTTTGATGACATTTTTCGTGCATTTGCTAAAATGCCATATGCTCTACAAAGTCTATCTTCAAAATCAATTCCTTTTTCAAACAAGTATTTTCTTGCATTGCATTCTTGAATAATTATTTTTTCAACTACAGTATTTAAATTTTGAATTATTTCTTCACAAGTTAATCCAAGAGAAACTTTATTAGATATTTGATACATATTTCCTTGTGAATCAGTGCCTTCGCCATATATTCCTCTTACATTTATACCTATTTTATTCATAACATCTAACACTTTTCCAATTCTTCTAGTCATAGTAAGTCCTGGTAAATGAAGCATTACAGATGCTCTCATTCCTGTTCCTACATTAGTTGGACATGATGTTAAATACCCATATTTTTCATTATATGCATACTTTATTTTTTTAGATATTTCTTCATCACACTTGCATGCTAATTTCAACGTATCATCTAATTGCAATCCAGACGATATAACTTGAATTCTCAAATGGTCTTCTTCATTCACCATTATGCTTATATTTTCATCATCATTGATTAAAATTCCAGTGTTGTCGATTCCTTTTCTAAGTATATCTGGACTAATGCAATGTTTTTCGACCAAACTTATTCTCGTTATATCATCCATATCATTCAATCTATAAAACTTTAGATCTTTTGAACTTAATTTTTCTTTCGCTACACTTAATACACTTTCCAAGTCTTCATTATTACATTTATTAACAAAATTTATATCTTTAATATTTCTTGCGAATCTAATTCTTGTGCTTACAACAACATCACTTTCCGGGCCATTAGTTAGGTACCAACTCATTTGCTTTCACCTCTTTTATTTTCTAAATCTTTTATTTTATCCCTAAGTTTTGCAGCTTTTTCATACTCTTCTTTTTTAATGCATTCTTTTAATTCTTCCTTAAGTTCATTTATTTTTTCTTCCGGACTAACTTGTTTTTTAGTTATCGTTTTTTTCTTTTCATCCTCAACATGTCTATTATTACCATGTAATCTTTTTAGCACGTTGTCAAGTTCAGCGCCGAAAGTTTCATAACATTCAGAACAGCCCAACTTTCCACTATCGCGAAAAGCTTTATAAGTACTTCCGCATTTTTTACATTTTACAACATCCAATTTTTGAGCAGTTGGCACGCTTGAAATTCCATTAAAAAAAGTAGAAAAAACATCGTCAATATCAAACATAAAGTCTATACCGATTTTCATTTCACTCGCACACTTATCGCACAAATGCAAATGTAGTTTGTTACCATCAATCACTTGTGTATAATCAACTACTGCATCTCGTTTACCACAATTTTGACATTTCATAGCAATCATCTTCCTTTCCTATATAAGATTTACTAATACATTTTTTAATATTCTAGTTCTTACTTGATCTCTATATTCCTTTGGCAAATTCAAAACCTTATCATTAGTTGCAACCATCAATAATTTTGCTTCGTGTATAGAAATAACATCGTATTCTCTCAAATTATTAATAATAATTTCAGCTTCATGTTGCGACAAATCAGACTCCATCGAATTAATTATATGCATTAAATATTTATCCTTAGAAATACTAACTCTTTTAATTCTAATATTTCCGCCACCGCCTCTACGACTTTCAACATAGTAGCCTTTCTCCGGATTAAACCTTGTTGAAATTACATAGTTAATTTGCGAAGGAACACAATTAAAATACTGCGCCAAATCGTTTCTTCCAAACTCAACAAAATCCTCCGTATCTGACATCATCTCTTTTATATATTGTTCGATAACTTCTGAAAGTTTCATTTCTTCATCTCCTAACTTTGACTTTCTTTGACTTTTATTTTTATTATATCATGGCATTTTAAAATGTCAAGTTTTTTTATATAACAGAAAACGGTACGTTTTCCGTCGGACACAAAATATGTCATGGGGCAACTTTTGTGTCTGACGGAAAGTGTATACTTTTCACTATTCACTATTAGTTATTCACTGCTCTTTCAGTCTCCTCTTCTTTCGTCTCCTAGTTGTTCTAAGTATTCTGCCATTTCACGTTGTTTGTCTGGTGTTATCCACACATCAAATGATGGTACAAATTCTCCGTACTGTGTCGCATCTTCGACTATTCCTTTTCCCTTCGTTCTCGTACTTTCTTTTCCTAATCCTAGTTTGTTTTTCTTGTTTCTATTCATAAATTAAACCTCCTAATAATATTATTAGGAGGTTCCTGTTTTTTATTCTTTATATTTTTCTAAATACACCCGCAACTTTTCCAAGTATTGTACATGTTGGAACTAGTATTGGTTGCATAAAGCTGTTTTGTGGTTGTAATCTGATAAATCCTTTTTCTTTATAGAATGTTTTTACTGTTGCTTCATCTTCAATCAAAGCAACAACTATCTCGCCATTTTCTGCTGTGTTTTGTTTTTTTACTAATACTAAGTCACCATCTAAAATTCCCGCTTCTATCATACTATCGCCTCTAACTCTAAGCATGAATGTTTCAGAGTTTCCAACAAAATCAATTGGTAATGGAAATGAGTCTTCTATATTTTCTACAGCAAGGATTGGCTGTCCCGCTGTCACTCGTCCTACTATTGGAACTTCAACCATTTCTTTAGATGTATAAAATGGTTTTTCATTCGCTTCTATATCTTCGTCCATAATTCGTATTGTTCTAGGTTTTAATGCTGCTTTTTGGATTAGTCCTTTTTTTTGTAATCTTGTTAGATAACCATGCACGGTTGATGTTGATTTTAAATCTAATGCTTGACATATTTCTCTAACTGATGGAGCATATCCTACTTTTTTTATTTGATCTTTTACATATTTTAAAACTCTTTGTTGTTTATCGGTTATTTTGTTTTCGTCCATTTTATCAATCCTTTCAACCAAGATACATACTATTCTCGAAAAAAGAATATCACAAATATTTGTTCTTGTCAAACAAAAGTTCTGTTTTTTCCTATAAAAATAGAGTATCTTTATGATACTCTACTCTTTTACTAAATATACATCCCAATTTCTTCTTCCTAATTTTAATGCATAATCTCTATCAAACACTGCATAATCAAATCTATATTTTCCTTTTACCGCATTTCCTGTATCCATTGCAACTACATAGCCAAGTCCTTCGATGTAAAATTTTGTTCCTAACTTCCAATACTTGTTATCTACAGCTATGGAAACACCCGCAATTATTGGTTTACCCGAAGCTGTATATCCCAGGTTATTACTGCATTCTTCAACACTTGGTGTATATGCAGTCCCCTCAAATTCTCCTATATATTCAAGCTTTGAATAATCAACTGCTGATTCTATTTTTTCTGCTTCATCATAATTTTGTGGCTTCACTCCAACAGATGCTGCAAGTTTTAAAGATTCTTGTAATTTAATATTTTCTTCTACTAAATATAAATTTGTTTGAGCTATAATTTCTGCTTCACTTAGAACTTGTTCTCTTTCTTGTTCAACCTTTTCTTTTTCTATTTCTAAGTCATTTTTAGCAATATTTAATTCTTCATGTTTTTCGGTATATTCCACAACAATATCCTTAGAATAATATGTAATTCCAACAACTGCAACAATTAAAATAACACACGTTGTAATTAATATTCTAAGTCTTTTTTTGTTTTTTATCATGTTTTTTCTAAAATTGAATGTCGCTTTAATTTGTGTAGCTATATCTCTACCACTCATTGATATAACCCCTTTCTTAAGTATACAGGTGAATTATAGCATAGGTAGAAAAAAAAATAAAGCAGTATGCTTTATTTTTTTATAGGGTTATTATCTTCATCTTTTACTTTTTTGCTTTTTTTAAAAATTTTATCCATAATCAAAGTAAAAAAGCTTTTATGTTCCACTGCTTTATTACTTCTTCCATTTTCTTCTTCCAAAATTGCCGGTAAATGTTTCGTAACTAGTTCTATTGCTTCCTCTCTTGTTTTTTCATCATAATTTCCACTTGCAATTGCATCTCGTATTTCTTCTACATCACGTCTAAATGTATACCACTTATCTACATTTAACGCATCATTTGCTCTTGCTGCTATAATTCTCTTAGATTCTACATCCACTATTATTCTATTTAAATTTCTTTGTATTTCGGCATCCTGCATACTCTCAGCTATAATTCCAAAATCATTCAAAATATTTAAATTTCTTTGTATCTCATCATCCTGCATACTATCACCTCCTAAACCAATTATATTATAAAATAATGAAGTATACAAACATAAAGTGAATAGTTAATAGTACAAAAGCGGCCTAAATTTGCTCACTTATTAATACTTTTCACTATTCACTATTAGTTATTCACTGTGGCAAGCGCCCGCTTGCCGCTTTTGGTGGAGATGACGAGAATCGAACTCGTGTCCGAAAACCCTTCCATATAAACTTCTCCGAGTGCAGTTTGTTATCTAAATTTCCCTCGATTAATTGCTAACAAACAAGCTCTTAATTTTGGTAACTTTATGAATACCCACTATCTCAAAGTTTTGATAGCTTTGTTTCCACTTTATCGACGCCCGAGTTTAGCCAAGTGGCACGCTAAGTCAGACGTAGCCGCACTTAGGCAGCTAATGCTAATTTATTATTGTTAATTATTTTTTATCTCGTTTTTTAGATGGCCCACGAGAATCCATCACTCGCTATTTATACTTCTAGATATCCGTCGAAACCATTGCATCCCCATATGTATTTAGTATTATAGCACCTTTATTGCAAAAATGCAATTGCATTTACTTCCATATATAGTATAATAAAGCTGTAACATTGATTGGAGGTAAATATGAATAATTATATGAAAATAACTGTTGTATTGATAATATTCGCAATTTTAGGATTCGTTGCCTATAATATGTTAAATCCAAATATTGAAAAAATGTCATATGAAATAATTGAAGATAAAACAGAAATATCAAAAATCGTTACAGATTCATTTTTAGATATATTAATTGAAGTAAAAAACTATGATAAAAAAGAAATTAATTATGAGGATATGTTAGAAGCTACAATGCGTATTTCTAGAGAACTTGATTTATTTGAAGAAATGTCTACAGACACTAACTTTTATGAATATGTACCAGAAAACACAATTCATTCAATGATTGCAGAGCTTACAGGAAAAAAAGTTAATTCACCAATTGTAATTGAAGATTTTTATTATCTATATAACGAAGAAAGCAAATATTACTATGTTGTTCCAGTTGGAACGGATTGGATTCATATTGAAGATATAAAAGAAGTAAAGAAAATTAAAAATGGTGATTTCTATGTAATCACTTGCAGCACTTCTTTTTCTGAAGACGGCCTAACTTTTTATGATTCTGGCGATATAAAAGTTACAATAAAACATTGCCCTGATAACAAATATATTAGATATCAATTAACTTCTATGGAACACTCAAAAGGAACTCTTGAAGAAATTTAATAAAAAATCCTGAGTTAATTTATAACTCAGGATTTTTTTAATATTCAACTTTTACCAAATATAGTCCGTGTGGTGGCAATGTTTTTCCCGCTCTCGTTCTGTCCTTTGACGCAATTATTTCATCAATTTCATCAACATTTATTTTTCCAAGCCCTATATCGACAATAGTTCCAGATATGATTCTAACCATGTTATATAAAAACCCATTACCTGTTAGCTCAATCATAATCCTGTTTCCATCCTCTATCAATTCACATCTAGTTAGGTTCCTAACTGTAGTTTTCTTTTCACTTCCACCTGATGATTTAAAACCTGCAAAATCATGCTCTCCCTCAAAATGTTTTATTGCTTTTTTCATATCGTCAACATTCAATTTATAAGGCATATGAAATTCTCTATATCTATTTAGCGCAGAAGGAAATTCACTATTATTGATAATATATCTATACGTTTTTTGTTTACAATTATATCTTGAATGAAATCTGTCATCAACTTCTTCTGCATCTTTTATAACTATACTTTTTGTTAGTTTTGAATTTATTGCATACGGAATTTGTTTTATTGGAATATTTGTTTCAGTATGAAAATTAGCAACTTGCCCTAACGCATGTACTCCAGCATCTGTTCTGCCTGATGCAATTATTTGCACTTCTTCTCCCGTGATGCTTTTTATTGCGTTTTCAATTTCAGTTTGTATACTAACTTTTCCCGGCTGACTTTGCCACCCAGGAAAGTTTTTTCCGTCATATTCTATTGTTAGTTTTATATTTCTCATAATTGCTCCCTACTTTTCACTATTAGTTATTCACTGCTCTTTCAAGATGCAGTCCATGTGTATTTCTGGGCTTTGATTAAATAAAGCAAAGAATACATCATTTAAAATTGCATTTATTATTGTTATTAAGTTGTTAAAGTTCTTATATTTGCAAGTTATCGTGAATGAATTATCATCATTAAGTTTTGTTGGAATATTATTGTTATAAAATTCATTCAATAAACTAATAGAAATATCTTCGCAATATAATTCTTTTATTAAAGCATTAGTTGTATGTCCGAATTTTGGCGCAATTCTATTAAGAGGTGAAACAACATATGCATTTTTTTCATATTTATTCTGAATATCTTTTAAAATGGTCTCTACCGCTTCTTCTAAATTTGTATAAGATACGTTTATAGAACATTTTCCTGAATTGTTAAATGTAGTACCTTCAAAATATGTATTTTCATTTATAGATTTACACACTGATGTTAATTCAAATCTTTCAATATATTCACTTAGATATTTACCAAACTCGTATATGAAGTTTCCTATAATAATACTGTTCGCTTCATTATCCATATCAGATAATTCATAAGAAGTATATTGTTTAACATATTCATCAATTGGTTTAAACGGATCAACATCATTAGTAAGCAATTTTATGTATGTAGGAATGTCAAAAACATTTCTCATGTCAATACTTTTTGAATTACACCATTTTATGAATCCAAATGAATTAAGTGCAAATTTAACCGGTTGTTCCTTTGCAATAAAAGTTGCAATCAAACCCGTACTAACTTTATTAAGACGAACTATATATGTATTTTTGTCATCAGTTGTGATATATAGTCTTAAAAAATTAGGTGTTGGATGAATACTTATAAATTTACTCGAATCAATTATTGATAAGCATTCAAGAAAATCTTGATCATCATTTATATATTTAATTGGATTATTAGTATCAAAATCAAATTTAACAGAAGAAAACTCTAATAAAAATTTTTCGATTTCATCGGGATTTTCAAGAGCTTCAATGTCAGTAACTAAAGATCTTGTTCCACTAAGTCTACCTGAAACAAAAGCTTTTTTAATTTCTTCCATCTAAATCACCTCGAGCAAATTATAGCACAGAAATGTTTGAAAAGCAATTATGTATGCAACAGGTTAAAAGTACTGTGACGCAGCAAAACACACTTCCGTGCACAACCAGTGTCTGGCGAAAAGTGTCCGCTGAGTGGATATTTGTGTCCGACGTAAAGTGTCCGCTATGTGGACGTTTGTGTCCGACGTAAAGTGTCCGCTATGTGGACGTTTGTGTCCGACGTAAAGTGTCCGCTGTGTGGACATTTGTGTCCGACGTAAAGTATCCGCTGTGTGGACGTTTGTGTCCGACGTAAAGTATACGCTGTGGGGACATTTGTGTCCGACGTAAAGTGTCCGCTGTGTGGACGTTTGTGTCCGACGTAAAGTGTACAACTAGTTACTATTCACTTTTCACTACTATTTATTCACTAAAAAAAGCACCCTTTCGGGTGCTTTTTTTATGTGTTTGAATTGTTGTTGTTATTTTTGTTCATAAGTCTCTTATACGTTTCTTCAAGTCTCTTTTTAGCCTGTTCATTCTGTAATTTTGCTTCTCTGTCTCTTTCAAATTGTTGATCTCTTGCAATTTTTTTCTGTAAAAATTGTTCTTTTAATTTGCTTGACATTGCAGAAGAAATTTCACTACTTGTTAATTGTAATTCGCTATCCGCAAACGTACCAAAAACAGTAACTTCTACTTCTTCCATTTCACCCGTATATGGATTCCTCATTTTTACTTTCTTTTTGTAACTTTCTCCTGTAGCTGTTTCAGCAACAGTATCTCCTATTGCTGCACCTCCTAAAGCACCTAACAACGCTTCTGATATCACACTGCCATCTTCGTTTATTCCAATTGCTCCTGCAGCTCCTATAGGTGCCATAAATGCAGCAGCTGTATTAGTTGCAACTGTTCTTGTAAGTTCTTTTACCCCTTCTTTAGTTTCTACACTAGCCATTTCCATAAGCTCGCTCTTAGTCATGCCGTCTATTTTTCTTTCATGTACACGATTTGTTGCTGCCATCATTTCTCTTGAGAAGTCGTTTAATATCGCTTGTGATTCTGTATTCCAATCCTTTCTCTGATTTTTCACGTCAATTATAAATGCTTCTTCCTCTTTCTGCTTCGCCTCAGCATTATGCAGATTATGTTTTTCTTTATTATAGTTAAGCTGCATTACTTGAGAAACTGTTATAGTTTGTGGACATTTCTCCTCTATTGAATTCTCTCCTTCATATTCTTCTAGTACTGCATCTGCCATTTTTCTTGCATCATCTGTTCTACTGCCTTTTTCACCTAAGAACTGTTTCTTCTTACCATTATTAGCATTTCTATAATTTTCACCATACGCTTTTCTAGAAATCTTTTCTGCCAACACATGTCTAAAGTCACTAATATCGCATCCCGTGGCAGATGCCATTCGTTGGAACTCTTTGCTTTCACCTTGATTTCTATATATAAAGTTTGCAGAAGTCATAAGTTCTTTCGCGTCATATTTACCAGATTGTGCATCCTGAATCATAGCTACGCTCAATGCCATTCTATATTGATCTTTAGTATAATTTTTATTTGCTCCATATATAGAATGAAGCATTTTTGCAGCCTTCTCTGCTAATTCTCTATCTGCATTTGCATCTGGTCTATTTTTATCGTCTGCTATATTACTAGTTTTTCTGTCTAGTTTTTCATAGCTCGCTTTTGCTTCTTCAAGTTCAGCGCTGATTTCTTCTTTTGAAGTCTCGCGTGAATTGGCTCTTGAATTCATTAACGGTCTTCCTATTTGGGAATATATTGAATTTTTTAATACGTCTATATTTGCTTCTGGCAATATTCTTTCTAATTCCATTGTCAATTCCATATCTATTTGTTGTTTTGTTTTATTTCCAGAAAGAGCATCTTCCGCTACCGCATTTCTTGCAGCTTGTAGAGCTTCAAAATCCGAATCAGATATTTTTAAATCTTTCATTAATTCTTTGTATTCGCCTGATTCTTTTGCAGTTTCTACTACATTCATTGCGTGTGTTATTTGATCTGGTGTCGCATATTCTATATGGTTTAAAACTTGAATAGCATTTCCAACTTCTAAAGCTCCTACATCACCAAACTCAGTATATTCCGGTCTAAAATGTTCTAACGCCGCAGCATCCGGCATTCTATATTCCTTAGGTTTTTCACCTATTACATCTACAAGTTCTGCTTTTTTTCTATATAGATTTCTTTCAGAAAAATGCGAAATAGTTCTTCCTAAATGGCTGTTTGCTCCAATAAAGTTGTCACCAATACGTTTTGTTGTTTGTTTTACTGCAGTTGCTACCGCAAATGCTTGTGTTGCTGTTGCTGCAAGTGATTTCGCTGACTCTGCTTGTTGTCCTAAAATCTTCTTCAATATTTCTTCACCGTTAAATAGGAATGTTACCCCAACTAACATCAATATCCAATCATTTTCCGCGTTTCCAGCTGCTAAAACTGTTGCAATTGAGAATGAATATATGATCGCATGAATTGACTGAATAAATATATTAACTAATATTTCTCTCGTCCATTTTGCAAATGCACCTCCCGTTTTTACATCTGCCACTTTTTCTAAAATATGTGCTATCATTACTAACGGGAATAGCACAATCAAGAATGATACTATGAATAAACGTTTATAGTACATCATTGCCATTATTAATAGTTGGAATGTCATTATTAAATATACAAAAGCGTACGATAATCTTCTAGTAACATGCGCTCTTCTTGACATTACAGCCATATATCCAGTATCATTTTCTCCAAATGGGTTTTTTTCCATTCTTTTTGCTTCTTCACTTGTAAGTTCTTCGTCTGTTATCAAAGTTGAATCATCTGGAGCAATATATTCTCCCGTAACAATAGATGTATCTAAATCTGGTTTCCCAACAATAGCTTGTTCAACCATGTCAACAAATAAAGAATTTATTTTTATTGCATACTTTATTACATATGGGAATGTAAACAAAATAATAACTCCTGCTACCCAATGCATAAACAATTCTTTATATATTGCTTGTTTAGCTGCAGTTGAATTTAAAACAATTCTAATAGCCATATATAATAGAATTAATAAATATGCAACTATTGCTATAAGCATAAAATTACTATGCCAATTATTTATAACTTCTACAAATAGTTTTATAAAATCATTTGTTTTTTCACCCGCTTTTAAATTGCCTGAAAACAAAGTTAATTGTGTTAATGGATAATTATCAAAAACTATTGCATCTATAGAAATTTTTTCTTGTGTTTGTGTATTAGGATCTTCATATCCAAGTACAGAATCAAGCATTAAAACAAGTCCATTTGCAATGTTTCTTACAAAAA
Source organism: Clostridia bacterium (assembly GCA_017521465.1). Lineage (GTDB taxonomy): Bacteria > Bacillota > Clostridia > TANB77 > UBA1234 > RGIG6291. The sequence continues at coordinate 32,859 of JAFXCN010000022.1, forward strand.
AAGAAATTAAAAATTCTAATCTTTCAAAAATTGTAAAACTTTCTCTCCCTCCAACGTGATATTGCTTGAAATTTTGCGTTTTAAAGTTAAAAACTTCATGATTGTAAATTTCTGCTAAATCATTATTCAAATAATTAAATTCAAAATCCCAATTATCTATATTTATTAATCCTTTATCTGGTTCAAGCATATAATCATTTACATCCAATACATATATTATTCCTTTTTTCAATGGATATGTAATATAAGGATCTGATGAATAATATAATCCGTTCTCAAACTCCTGCACCTTACAATCTGGATCAGGGCATTTCCCTTCTCCTTTTTTTCCAGCATTTAATATTGCACCCGACATATCATGTATATTACGTCCTAGTACTCCATCAATATCTACTGTTGCAATATAAAGAGAAAAAGTTTCAATTTTACCATAATCTCGTTCAAACGTTTTTACTTTTGGCGTCATAATATACGTTCCATCTTTGTTCACTGTAAACAAGACTTCACCACGATCATTTTTTTCATAACTTATTGATCTGTTGCTTCTTAATGTTTTGACATCGCCTATGGCATTGAATTCTAATTGATATACTCCTTCAGGAGGTTCAAGAGTAACATTTAAAAAGTCTTGTAATGTCGGCATAGTTCCATCTTCGGCTTCTTCAACAAGTTGTGAAAAACACTCAATATATTTTTCATTTGCACCATTAATTTTTTCAATACCATTACTTAATGGTATTGAATATATTCTCATTTTTTCAGCACTATCTTTTGGTTGGATAAATATATTAATATATAAAGAATGATTTTTTTGAATTATGTATTCATGTGCCCAATTTGTATATCCATACTCTCTATAATCGTCAATATCTAAACGATTAGTATAGAACAATTCAAATTTTTTATTTACTGTGGATGTTTCTGTCTTTCTTATTTTTGTAGTTATTTCATCATCTTCTGGTCCTAAAGTACGAAAATTTCCACTATCTGCTTTAAATTCTAATTTTAGTAATATATCGCCTTCTATATTATTTATACTGCCATATTCTGTTATAGCACCTTTTCTTATAGCCTTGGCTATATCAACTGGTGTAACCGTGTTACCCGACGATTTATTTGTAAATACTATATTTAAATTTTCCAAACTAACTTCTAGTTCCAATTCATCTAAAGCATTTTTTATAGTCGCTGCATCTATTTCAATATTTTTAGCATCAAATTTACTCGTCACCCCAGGCATACTGTTTAATGTACTTTGAGAAATTCTTGCCACATCATACATAGTATCTTTTAGTGGCTCTGCATCTGTAACAACAATACTTCCACCTTTGAAACATGCAAACTCTCCATTACCTAAATATATATATGTATCATAAATTTTCCAGCCAGTCCAAGCCATATCTATTAGAATATCTCCTGGTTCTAATAAGTCCGGAACAACTTTAAATTCGGCATCTTTATCATATATTATCTTTTCACCTTCAAAAGCTTTGGTAAAATATCTACAATTCGTTTTACCTGGATGGCACAAATTATTATAAATGTCATATTCTGAAAAGATTTTTTCGCCATCTTTCATATTCATATTTCCTTTTGATACCTCTTTAAACACATAAGATACAAATGAGTCGTCAGTAAAAAACATTGCAGTAGTACCAATTTTTTCAGACATAACAGTTTCATTATCATAAGAAATTATAGCTCTATCATCTTCTATTTTATCTGCTTGAAGAAATCTATCATTATATTTTTGCATATCCTTTACAAATGAAGTAATAGCGGTTTGAAATTCTTTTCTTTCAACAGCTAACACATTAGAAGGAAGAAGCGCTAATAATGTAATTATTAGCATACATATTAAATTGCATTTTTTCATTATCAGCTCTCCTTTCTTTTAAGAATTATTTGTTTCTTCATCGTCACCACTACCAGTACTACTATTTCTCGAACTTCTCGATAAGCTTTGTCTTAATCTTTCACGATTTTGCTCTATTCTTTCTAATTGCTGTATTTTTTCATCAATTTCTTTCATTCTAGTAGCTTGTTGTTGATTTATTTGCTGTTTTATCGGATTTTTTTCTAACTTTACAGTTATAGTTTCAACACCTTGTTGATTATCATCTGCAAAAATTAATGTACTAAATAGTTTTCTTGCTATCTCACTAGAACCTTCTGTGGTTGTTGTATCAGCGTTTTTCGCAACATCTCTCATTCCTGAAATTTTATCAGCAACTCTTTCAACTCTTTTACTTGTAAAATCTACAGCTTTATTTTTTACGGTACTACTAATATCTGAACCAAACTTTCCTGCCGCTATAGCATTCTTAACGCTATACTCTCCACTCGCACCCGTAACCATTGCTGCTGATGCTAGACCAGTTACTGTTGTAACCAATGGTGCCGAGGCTGTTTTTATAGCCGCACCTGTAAATTCTAATCTTTCCTGAAATAATTTAGTTCTCATCATTTCAACAGAATCTGCATCCGTTAAAGCATTTCCTACCGCAGCCCTATTTTTAGCAATTTCCTTTTTCATGTCTGATTGAATTGTTTGTACCTCTTGTTTAACAGAACCACCCTCATGGATAGAGATTATCTCAATTCCGTTTTTCTTATCCCTTTTCACACCTATTCCATGATCATCTATTATATTTTGGTATACTGCATCTTCTTTTTTCTCCGCCCTCAATTCTTCTGCTCTTTCTTTCAATACTTTTTTTGCTTCTTGTTCAAATGTTGCGGCCTCATGTTCATTACTATTCTTCGCCAAAACTTTTTTATTCTTAACTACTAATGCGGCAACCTGTTCATCAAAGCCTTCCGGTTTGGCAGTTTTTGAATCTCCTTGTGCTACTTCAAGTATTTTCTTAATACCTTCATCCTTATCTTCTTTCTTTTTAGCTTTTCTAACAGTTTTAGTCGCTTCCCAAATTTCTTCCAAAGTATAGTTTCCAGAATCACTACCATCTAAAACAGCTTGTGCTTCAGCCAACTCTGCTTGTTCGTCAGAAATCATTCCTCCATTTGCTCTTTGCGCTTCTAATCTGTATTTTGCAACTTGTGCACCTTTATCATAATCTTTTTTCTTTAAGTCTTTTGTTGTTAGGTTTTTATTAGTTAAGGTTGCTTCAATTGCTTTCTTTTCTTCACTTATTTCAAATAATCTTCTTCTCTCTGCATAGCTTAACCCATTAGCTTGTAAACTTGCAAGACTTCTATTATTACTCTCTTCGTATTCATCTAGTTTTCCAAGTTCTCTTCTATATTCTGCAATTTGAGCATCTATCGAAGATTTTTTCCCTTTTTGTTTTTTCTTTCCTGTTACTTTCAAATCTCTCTCTAGTCTAGAAATTTTTCCTTCAAGTTCTGCACGTTTTGCATCAATCGCAACTTTGTTTTTTTCTAATTTTGTCTGCTTATCTGTTATTTCTTTAGCTTCCCTTTCTAATCTTCTTATTTCAAATAATCTTGCTCTATCCTGTTTTGTACAAATAGAACCTCTTATCTTGTTCAAATTAGCTTCTTGAGAACCTGTCAACTCTCTTGCCTGTATTTTTCTAAGTAATTGATCTTGCGCTTTATTAGTAAGTCCGTTCTTGTTTAATTCTGCATTTAATTTTTCAAAATTTCCACCTTTTCTTCTATTTTTTACTAAAACATTTAAGTTTGCATTTATTTCTGCTTCAGCCATTTGATCTAAATTTTGCATTGCATCAACTGCATCACTTTGATCCATTAAATCCATTAACTCATTATATCTTTCTGGATCTTCGCTTTGTAATTGTCTCATTTTTTCTTCATATCGCGCTTGTGTTTCACCACCAGCCATTGAAGCTTGTCTTAAAGCGCCTACTGATTGTTGTATTCTTTCAGCTGAAGATCTCTTATCCAACACAGTATCAATATCATTTGATATCCTTTGGTCCGTTTGGGCCGTTTCACCACCACGTTGTCCTGCTGATTGCACCGACCTCAAGTTCCATTCATCCCATTTGTCATTTGCTTTTCTCTCAGAAAGCTTCGTAGACATATTCTTCATTTCTAATCTTTTGTCACTTAAATTCTTAACATTTTTAATTCCTTTACCTATAGTTGCAGCACTATCTCTAACCATATTAACTACACCCATTGTAGCAAGCATACTTTCTGCAACGTCTTTTACAGTTCCGCCGCCGCCACCTTTCATATGAGAGAATATTCCTCTCAGAATCTTATCACCTTGTGCTAAATATGTAAGACCTATAATAATTAAAATAAAGTTTGTCTGTCCTGATGTTTTTCCAACAGCAAATATAATTCCCATTACAACAACATAATTTATTGCATGGAATAATTGTAAAAATACATTAAGTATATATTCTTTAACCCAGTTATTAAACGCTTGTGATTTTCCATCACCAATTTTATCGATTGCATACGATATAGTAACCAGCGGGAATATAACAATCAAAAACATCGTTGTTAATAATCTTTTCATATATATTATTAAGAATGATATCAGTTCTTTTAACATTAAAAGCCAACATAATGCGTACAAAATTCTTCCTGTTTCTAAAGCAGTTTGTCTCATAATACTCATATAGTCTAATGATGCTACGCCATCAGAACCAACATAACTAAATGGAAATGCTAGTCCACCGGGGTAATCTATTATTTCTGCTTCCTCTATGTTACTTGCAACACCACTTCTTAATGATCCAACATAACCAACTAGTGCATTATTAATTTTTATAGTATATCGCATAACATATGGGAAAAGAAATAAAATTAAGATACCGCCAACCCAATCTGCAAATAATTTTTTGTATTTAGCCATATCTCTACCTGTGCTTGAAAGAACAGTTCTTATTCCCATATATAGCAGCATAACAACGTATACAACAATGGCTATTAGCATAAATCTATTATAAAACTTATTTAAAGTTCCTTCATTTGAACCCTTTGGAAGTAACCCTGTATCTGCTAAAAATGGGTTGATTTTATTTTGATCTTCCACCCCATTCTCATCCACTATATCATTAACAAAAAATGCTAATCTTGTTCTACTATATTCATTAAATAATATCTTATCAATTGTTATTGGTTCGCCAGCAACAACTCCAATAAGAAACATTATTCCATCTCCAATAACATCAACAAAAAAACTTGTTAATAATTGTTGTACAAAATCAGCCTTTTGCTCTCCACCTAAAATCTCATATTTTTTTGCATTGTTAGGAGGATCCTGCAAATCATTTTGTTGACCATTCTTCATTGCATTTTCAAAATATAACTGCATCTTGTTAAGATCATCTATTGCATTTTTCGCCTTATCTTTTTTTGCCTCATAATATTTTCCATCTTCATTTTCAATTGGCGACGAAAGCCTTACTGTTATATAATTTTCGGCCGTTGAAGCCTCAGTAACCAACTTATTTTTTTGGTTTTGGCTGTATAATTTTAAATTATATGTTTTACCTTCCATTAAAAGAACATAAGGAATGTCATCTGAATATAATTTATAAATCGGTTCGTCTTTATCATTTACACCATCTTGAACGAGAGCCAAATTTAAATTTTCTCCTGACGTACTTATAGTGTACTTCCATTCGTAACCTTCGATAACTGGTAAAAGTGTGATTGAATATATTCCTGTTTTATCTATTTCAAAATCAACTCCACTTATATACTGCGATTTTGTTATAGAATTTGTTCCAGGAACAAATTTTATTGCTGCAAAAGAAGGTGATGTGCATAGCATCATAATTATTATTGTAAATATTAATATTCTTTTTAGAAATTTATTTTTCATACACATCCCTCCTCTTCTCTAATGATTATCATTTTCTTCCCTGATAACTGTCTTTCTCCTTGTTGTTTTGTGCAACGTTTTTGTTCCTTTAATCTTGGTTTTAGCCATTTTTCCATCATTAGTTGCCTTCTTATTAACACGTTGTTGAACTGGTTTAGGTGCCTTTTTATATTTTTGGCCGCCCGGCATATTTTGAGTTTTTTTTGCTGACGGCAAAGCTGCATTTGGCTTTTGTTGTTTCTTTTCTTGTGGTTTTTTACTTGTTCCGCCAACAAGTTTTTTTACACCACTTCCAACAGCAGCACCTTGAGCAATTCCATTAATCATATTTCCTTTTCCAGCAGCAACAATAGCATTTGTTGCTCCTGACATTACTCCAAATGAAAGTCCAGCAAATTTTCTTGCATTTCTTGCTAGTAACTTAAATGCTTTTCCAGCATTACGAAGCCCTGGATCTCTAGAAATTCCTTTGATTTTTCTTCCAACATTACCAGCATGATACATTCCGTTTCTAACCATGCTTGCTGCATTAACAGTTTTTAACCAAGCTTTCTTTGCAGCCCCCGCATTTTTCATTTGCTGTTGTCTTCTTTGAATATTAGTATCACGAGTTCTCTTTTGTCTATCTGCAACAGCCTGACGTTTTCGTGCTTTCGCATCTTTTGCTTTGTATTCTTTATCGCCAAATTTTTGCCATTTCTCTCCCATAGTCTTTTTTAGGTGTTGCTTTCTACCACCAACAGCTGTCTTAAATCCATCACTTTTGATATTTTTGACCAAACTTTTTGTGCTTTTTACTCCTTTAGCTGCAAGTTTACCGCCTTTAAAAGCAGCTCTTCCTATCATAAGACCAGCAGCAAATCCACCCGCAACGTTAGCATTTAATGAACTTATTGTACTTCCATTCATTCCAAATATTGATCTTAGTAATCTTTCAACTGGGAATAAGCATAACACTGCTATTATAAAGAATAACCAATTTTTAGGGTTTGCTTCATAAAAGCTTAGTCCTGTTTGGATTAATGTTACATATACCACTGCATGTGCTATTTGAACTGTTATATTTAAAATAAATTCTTTTGCCCAAGTTTCAAATGTTTGTGCTGAACCATCTCCTATTTTATCTATTGCATATGTGATCATAACAATTGGGAATATCATTATTAATATTGCAACCATAATTATTCTTTTGTAATACAAACCTACCAATGTGAATAATTGGAAAAATAGTATGTACCACACAAGAATATATGCTAATCTTCCTGTTTTTCCAGCTTTTACTTTCATTTCTGACATTAAGTCTTTTGTTTCCGAGTATGAATTTAAAGTATTAATTTCACTTTCTAACTTACCACATTTTAATTGTTTTTCTCTATACTCATTTATAAAAGCAAGAGACTCTCTTACTGGGTAAACTGTAGTTTCTTTACAAGCATCTGAATGCTGCATTATATATGTATACTCCCCTGTTGGCATTTTAGCACATCCTGGCGGTGAACAATTAGGACGTTTTGCAACATCTAGGAATAATGCCCACTTATCTTTAAAACTGTCTATTCTATTTTCAAATTCTACCTCATTAGCAGGTGTCCATGATGCACGCAAAGTTTCTACATAACTTGTTATAGCGTTTATATCTTTCTTTAAATCTAATTTTGCTTTTGCTTCGCTCTTTTTTCTTTCCGCTTCTTCTTGAGTATATTTTCCTTCTGCTACCCAACCATCATACATATCATCAATAAGATTATGAATATGCTCCGCATAATTCATTATAATATTATGTCTCACATTAAGTTCATCTTCTAAAGCCGCAATTTCTGTTAAAGCTTGTGTTTTATCATTTTCTCTTACCTCGATGCCCGCTTTTATTTTCTCATCAAGCATTTTAGTATCAGCATCTTCTCCTAGTAATGAATCATCTCTTAATATCGATGCAATATTATACTGTGTTACATATGGAGTAACTGAAGAACCAATATATCCAACAATAACATTAGATATATCTGTTATAAATGGGAAGAACTTCGGTAGCAAGAATAGGAGAATTACGCCAACAACCCAATTTTGCAAATTTTTAATATATTTAGCTTGCTTTTGTCCTCCAACATTAATTACAATTTGTATTCCTAAATATAGCAATATTACTATATTAATAACAATTGCTACACGTTCAAAGCCACTGTACATATAATTGATAATTTCACTTACTTCTTTATATGCAAAAACGCCCATTCTTCCTCTAAAATCTATTATGGTCATTTTGTATCTATTAAAAATCAGGGCATCCATTGATAAATCATCACCTAAAAATGCTTTTACAACGGCCATAAACACACTACCAATTCCATTTAGTAGTTTAGTTATTGCCATTTCAATTACTCCAGCTTGTTCTTCAGGTTCAATTTCATTATTTACAAAATGATATTTTATTTCAACAGTATGCTTTTCTTGTTCTTTTATATTAGACTCTGTTTTTGCACCGCTGTATGTACCAAATCTAATGACTTCAGTCGGATAATTATTATAATTAAAATTTGGGTTAAGTATTTTTCTAAGCTGAGCCCAACGTGGAACATTTGAATCTATGACAAAATCCGCAATTCCATCTGCATATCTTATGTGTTCATATTCTGAATTATCACAAATCTTTTTACTCGTCTCTTCATAAAATTCTTTAACGGTACCTTTGCACTTTGCAAACACAAAATAATTAAGATCTTGTACATATAGATTTCCACTATTCGGTCTAAATGTGTTCTTTAAAATATGAGTGTTTTCTTTATTTCTTTTACCCTCTTGAAATTCATTAAATTTCCACTTTACTGTACTGCCCGTTGGTTTTTCTTCCGCATAAATTGAAAATTTACAATCTTTTTTTTCTGGTTCAATGGCAGTTCCATCCGGTATCGCTATTGCACCAGCTTGTACATAAAAGCCCTCTCCACCATTTCTTGGATAATAGATTTCTCTATTGCCATTTATGTATGTTATCCTAACTTTTTCAGCATTCTTATCATGTTCTACGCCATATGTACCAATACCATTTGATTCATCTATTTTAAACCAAAAATCTTCTTTGTTTTTAAAATCTATTTCTATATATTTACCACTACCACCCTGTGTAGTTGTAGCATAATTAAAGTTTAAAACATAAGGATTATTTTGAGTGCCCTTTCCTTCAACCGCAACATTACCCGCATATACTGTAGTATAAAGAGATAGTAAAATAGAAAAAGTCATCATTAAAAAATATATAATTTTTATTTTATTTTTTTTCATCATTACTATCTCCTTTCCTTTTAATTGTTATTATTATTTTTTCTTATATCAGCAATTTGCTTTAGCATTCTTAATTCTCCAGCTCTTTTGCCCCTAGTTGTCGATCTGCCACCTAATTCTGCTAATGCTTTTCTAAACATTTCTTGAGTTTCTGTATCTAATGATGCCATATCAAGTCCTGCATCTCTAAATTCTTTATCTAAGTCACCGCTCATTATTTTTTGTTTTAATCTATGTCCCCTATATAAATTACTAATTCCTTTAATCGGTGCTCTCACAACTCCAGTTACAGTTTTTCCAACCGCTTTTCCTGCAACAGCAAATCCAACAGCTTTTCCAACATCACCCGTCGCTAATCCTGCTGCAAGTCCAACTGTTGCACCAACTGCACTACCAACATGTCCAACAGCCTTACCAATTTTTCCTGCAACACCTCTGCCTTTTCTAGTTTTTTGTCTTTGTCTTAGCGCTTGTCCTATTACTACACTTTGTGCGCGTGCAAAAGCTGCATTTGGATCATTTGTTATTTCTTCTGGTTCAGTTCTTGGGCCTTCTTCTTGTTCGGTATTTCCAGCATCTCCTGAACCTCCTCCAGAACCATTAGAATTTCCAGAGTTGCCTCCTCCTGAAGAACTTGTAGTTTGCGGTCTACTTCCCGAAGCTGCCTTTTCATCAGCTTCTTTTATCTGCTTATCCTCGTCATTTTCGCCTTTATCTCCAGCAAACAATTTCTTAGCTGTTCCTAGTACTGCATATCCTGCAGCACCTGCTTTTGCTAAATCTCCAATTGTATTAGCACTTGACTTCATTCCAAATATTGAACGTAATATTTTTTCACCTTGAAACAAAAATATTACGCATAAAAGCATAAATAACCAGTTATCTTGCTCTATGTATACTTGAACACCAGCATTAACTACAACTACATAAACCGCCGCATGAAATGCTTGTGTAAATACTAAAACTACATATTCTTTTAACCAAGTAGAAAAAGCTCTTGAACTACCAGATATTAATTTTTCTACTATATACATAATTGCTATAATTGGAAAAATAGTAATTAAAAATCCCATCATAAATACTCTTTTATAATATACAAAAATAATTACTATTAATTCACCTAGCATGACGTAGTATACAAATGTTAATGACATTTTTCCTAGGTTAGCAGCTAATTCTCTAATATAAAGCATCATATCTCTCTTTGCTGCTGCATCTGATGGCTCAAATGGTTTCCCTTTTATAGAATTTACGAAATCTGCTTCACCGAATGAAGCCGATGCATTATCTAATGTAGTTTGATCTATTTCAGGAGTAGCTTCTGGTTCTTGAATTTGTACTGATTCCAAGTCTGTATTTATCATTTCAACAAGTAAATTGTTTAATAATAATGTATATTTCATAACGTATGGAAATAAGCATAAAATAACAACTCCAGATAGCCACGCTTGTAACACGTCTTTGTATTTCGCTTTTTTGTCTCCAGTACTTGAGAAAACTATTTTTATCCCTACAATCAACAAAGCTACCATGTACACGACAACTGCTATTGCAAAAAATACCGAATACCAATCATTTACTACAGGTTTCATAATTGACATTACACTATTGGCTTGTTCTGTGTTGGTATTAGTACCTACCGCTGTGTCTTCCCAAAAGTTTATACTAAGTTTACCAACTCTTCCGAAAATAACTTTATCCATTGTAACTGGTTCTCCCACTGCTGAACAAACAACAGAAAGAATACCATCAGCCAATGCTATAAACAGTTTGTTTACTAGCGATTCAATTAAATCTTTAACTTTATTCAATGTGTCTGTAAGCCAACGCCAAAAAGCAGTCCAGCCGTTTTCTTCCATTGAATTTTGACTTATTTCTGAAAAAGTACTAGAAACTAACCATTTTTCATTTAAAATTTGAACTGTTTCTTCAACGCTTTCGGATCCAATATCAATACTAGCTTTGAAAAACATTGGTTTTTTTTCATATTCAGATAAATTACCAGCTACCTCTAATAAATATCCATATTTACTTTCACCTGCATTAAAATTATTTGCTGCCTGCCTCTTCAACAAACTCCTTGTTTGCTCAACACCATTTTCATCATCATATTTTGTATAAAGATTTAATTTTATTTGATTTTCTTCAACTTCACTTGTCTCCTCATTATATGTTTGCATAAAAAAAGTAATTGAGCCAGAAGCACTGTATTTGTATATTATTCTAGGGTAATCAGTTTTTTCTATTGGTAATACTATTTTCATAAACACAGCATTGTATGTTTTGGTATCATCTTTGTATGAAAATTCATAAAATTTTTCTCTGGTAGGAATGAGCTCAATATTCTCTAACCAACTTGCTAATTCTTCACTTGGATTATTGCTAGTTGCATATGAAATTTTCCCCAACGTTATAAAAGGTAATATTATAAAAATCAATATTAACATCGTTGATAACTTCTTTATTAAATTGTTTTTTATAATATCACCCCCTTCATATACTTCTATTTATTATTTTTTACCAGGTATAGCTCTCTTTATATTTCCTGCTGCACCTTGAATCTTTCCTTTTATTGCTTTTCCTGTACCTCCGATGCCTTTATCTGTACCAGTATCTACTCCTAATAATTTTCTAATGATTTTTTCACCTTCTGATATAAAGTTTATAGCAACAATTATTATAATCCAATTCATTTTATCTGCTGAAGATTTTATATCTGCTTGAACCCTTGAAATTGCAACACTGGCAATTATAGCATATATAACCGCATGTACTGATTGAATAAATATATTCACAAACATTTCTTTTGCCCACGCCGAAAATACTTGACCAGTTTTTCCTCTAAGAATATCAATAATATAAAACATTGTAACTAAAGGAAATACAATAAAAAGTATTGCAATTATGAAGTATCTTTTATAATACTTAATTACTAAAACAATTAATTGTGAGAACAAAATCATCCATATTATTGCATATATCGCTTTTTTGGTTATTCCTGCATACGCTCTCATTATTCTAGCCAAATCTGCTTCACTTTTATAAGCGTCTAGTGATTTTTGATAAATTACATTAGCTTCATGTCCACCTAAATTTGTGCTACCTGTAAATCTAGAAACATATTCTGGACTTCTAAATTCTATTTCTTCAGTGCTCCATTCACCTTCTGTAGTTCCTATTCTTGTTCCCGCTTCATCTTCTCCATTATAATTTTTAGCAATCATACTAACTATGCCTTCATTTAATTCAAATGCATATTTTAATATTACATTTGGAAACAAAAATAATAACAATACTCCCGCAAGCCATTTTACAGCAAGTTCTTTTAATTTTTCCATTCCTCCAGCAGTACTTCCTAATACTACTTTTATTCCCATTCCTAAAAGAACTATTAAATATGTTGCTATTGCTAGAGTCATGAAAAAACTATACCAGTTATTTATCTGGTCTCTCATAATTTCGGTTGTAGCATTATTTATTGTTAAATCTTCGTTAAAAAAGTTTGGATCCAAAGAAGGAGTTTTATTGAACAACAATTTTTGAATTGTAACTCTTTCACCAACAATTTCATTAAGCATATTAGTTGCAAAATCACATACGCTAAGATACAAGTCTGTTACTGCCTCATCTAAAGCATTTGATTCATCAACTTTGTATCCACTTATCTCTATATCAGCATAAACAACAGGAGGCATTATATTAATAGCCATAATTAGTGAAACAAAAAATATTAATGCCACAGCTATTTTTTTCATATACTACCTCCTTTAATAATTATTTATAATATTAAATTATCCATTTTGTTGAACAATCTTGTTAACGTTTGTTTCAATAAAGCTAAATTCTCTTTCTGTTGGTCTTATTTCTAATATTGCTGTCTCATTTCCAACTTTTAAAAGACCTTCACCTCTAGTGCATGTAAGCAGATAATTTGCTTCACCATCACTTAATTTAAATACTTCTTTTAAATATTCTATTTCTGATTTGTCTTGAGCTAAGAATAATTTTGTATCTGAAGATGTTAATACCGCTTGTGCTTCTTTATTTTCATAGAAGTCTTGGAATTTTTGCGAAATAACCGCAAGCGAAACATTTCTCTTTCTGGCACGTCTTGCCATTGTATTTAAGAAGTCTACAGCTTCTGGATAAGGTAAAAGCATCCATGCTTCATCGACAAGCACTCTCTTTTGTCTTGCTTTTGCTTTATCTTCACTATTTTTCTTAACATATTTTTCCCAAATCCATGATAACAATATTTGTTGAGCAAGAGGTCTTGCAAATCTTTCTTCAAGTTGTGAAATATCTAAATTGATAAATGGGGAACCATCTAACAATTCAAATGTAGATTGTCCATCGAAATAAGCCATTTGTCCGTCATACTCTCTTACATATTGTTTCATAACTTTTACTAAATAACTAAAATGGAATTGATAGTCTATATTATCATTCATTTCAGCTTTTCTTAAAATTCTTCTATACCATGAACCAATTGTAGGCATATCTTTTTTCTTTCTTGTTAAAGAATTTCCAAGTTCTACTTTATCATCATCGTATAAACTATTAGGATTGTTTGTTATACCAGCGGCTTGATATTCTTCACCTACAGATTCAGCTATGATTTGTTTTGTAATTTCGTTTACATCTTCTGATCTTGTACTACCTCTTGCCATAGTAACAAGAGCATTTGTTACGTCTTCAACTTTATTTTCTACATTTAGTACTGTTCTATCTTTACCAGTAATTTCATCCCTAATTATTTCTGGTTCTATATCAAATAAATTAATAACTGTTTTTGAATTCGGACTAATTACTACATTTATTCCGCCTAAACTTTCAGCAACAACACCATATTCACCTTCGGCATCTAGTGCTAAACTTTCAATTCCCATAAGAACTGAAGAACGAGATGTGATTGTTTTGATTGTAACACCTTTACCAGCACCAGACTTACCAAATATAACCATGTTATAGTTGGTTAGTGATGAGTGGAAATTATTATAAAGTATTGGTAATCCAGTTTGTTTATCAAAACCTATTGGTATTCCTGTTGGATGTCCAACTTCTGATGAAACAAATGGGAAAACTGTTCCCATAGAACTTCTATCAAATGTATGTTTTTTAGAAATATAATTTCTATTAAATGGTAAGTTTGACTTAAATGCTTCTTCTTGCATTGCCCAGGCTGATTTTACATTTATCAAGCTTTTTGACATTTCCATTGTTAATAATTCCGAAGCTTTGTCAAGTTCTGGAAGATCATATGCGAACAACGTGCATACAACAGAAGCTTCAAAAAGTTTATTAAAACCAGCTGCTATTTCGTCTCTTATTCTTTCTGCTTCAATTCTTTTATCTTCAATAAGTCTTTCTCTGTTGATATCTCCTCTTTTTGCTGCAACGATTCTTTCAGACTCAAGTGAAACAATTATTTTATTTAAGCTACTTTGTGATGCTGCTTCATTTACAGGATTTATAAAAACAGATGTGTTTATATCTCCAAAATTATACATTCCTCTTAAAAAATATGGGAATGTCGCCATTCTAGGAACTCCTGTAACATAATGACTTCTCGCATATCTCGGAGAGCCACTTGAATATATTCCCATTTCATTTATATCGCTCGTATCTATTCCTGATGGAGCAATTAAATCTTTTATTGTTTTTCTGTTTTTCATTATAGGATTCTTTTCTTCTTCTTGTTTAGCCATTGTTAATGATTGTTGATTTTCTACTTGCGAAGCATCTGCTTTCTTTTTATTAAATAACATTTTCATTCCTCCTATCTTTCGTTCTTCTTATTCTAGTATACTATCGTAAATGTTGCCTGTAGCTGTCTCGTCATCTTCATCATCATTTTCATTTTCGTTAAGTTGAACTTCTTTTGTGTTAATCGCCTCAACTTCTTCTGACATATCTTCCACAAATTCATCCGGATCAATAACAGGTTGATGCATTTTATTATTTAATTCTGTTAAAGCTTCATCAACAACAGCCGCTTCAAACTGATCTTGATTATCAAGAATTAATTGCATTGCTCTTCTCTTTGTTTCATCTTCAATCTCTTCTTCTTCTGTTAATCCCATTTTTTCTGCTGTAGCATATTTTATATTTCCTATAGCTGTTTGTAATGCTAACTCTGCTTCTGCAACTGCATTTTCATCAATTTTTGCTTGTAATATAGCATCTTTCTTTGCTTTTACATCTTGTGCTGTTGAATATAATCTGTAATATCCATTGTCTAACGCTCTTTTCAAATTGTATGTATCAGCTTCATCTTTGTTGTATGCAATATATAGCAATTCTGCCAATTCTTCTGATTTTAGTATTGTAGCTTCAACACCACATGGTGCAAGAGCAGCTGCAATACTTCTACATCTCGTATATAATTCAGAATATGCCAAGTCACGAACTTCTTCTTTTTTGAAATTAGTTGCAAGTCCAAGTTCTGATGAATGGTATGATATAACAACGTAGTACTTTCTTTGTAGAATATTTCTATTCATACTCATTCTTTCAATGTATTTTACAATGTCTGCACCATAATCTAATAAAGTTCTTTTTTTCTTCAATTCAAATTCCATTTGTTGTTTTTGTGCTGGTGTAGCTCTACCTGTCGCTTTAGTTTTCATAACTGCATCAGCGTATTTTTCGTATTCAGTATTAAGGGCTTCTAATCTTTTTCTATACACACTTATACCTTCGTCCAAATCTAGCGATCTTGCTTGTACATATAATTGAATTGGATATTTTAATGTATTTAAAAAGTTTCCAAATCCTTCTTCTACTGCAAGCATTTCTGTTTCTGACATAAGGTCATAGTTAATTCCCATACATTTTAATATCATTACATATCTGTTACCATTTTCTTGAATGATCATATCGTCTTCAATTTCGTCAAATTCCATAAAGTTTTTTACGTCCTCTTTTGGCAACTCTTTTTTTGCTGCAATTCTTTCTTGTTCTTTCTTGCTGTTATTTTCTAATTGTTGAACAGTTCCTTTTTTACTTTGAATTGCAAATGTAATCATCGCTCCTATTAATGCAGCAACAACCGCAATTAAAATTATAAGAACCATCATCCACACATCAAACATCATAGTCCTTCATCCTCCCTTATTCTTCATTCGTATCTATAACTTCATTTGTCTCTAGTATTTTATTAACATATATTTTTTTCGTTTGTCTAAACTTTACAAATCTAACTATTATTTTCCATATAGATTCCCCACCAACTTTTTTAAAAAGTGGCATAGCGTTTGTATCCGGCACCTTTGCTTGGCCAATTGTAAATCCTAGCAAACCAAAAACGCCAATGAATATCCATCCAAGTATCGCCGCACCTGCCATTGCACAAATATTATACAACAAGAACCCAATACCAGCACCAATAAGTGTACCTATAAGTCCTTGTACTGTAAATATAATTAATATTCTTCCTTCACCTTCAACATCTCTCGGAATTAAATGTGTTCCCATATTACACCTCCATACAAAAAATAAGCATACTATCTCTAAAACATTATATCATGATATATATTTTTTTTGTAGAAAAAGAGGGAAAAAACTCATTCACAATAACATTTTTAATATTGCTGTAACAATGTTGTAACTTTATTGTAACATTTCGAAAAAAAGAATAAAAAAAGAACAAATTCACCAATGATGAATTTGTTCTTTTTTTATTTGTTCGACACACATTAGGTCGATGCTGCTCCGAATACTGCACTTGCAATTGTTACCGCACCTGCAATCAATACAGCACCAACTACGATTGGTACAAGTGTTTCTTTAGCTTTAGCTTTTTCACCTGCTCCAGCTGTTACATACTTAACACCAACCCAGATTAACATGGCAATTGCTACTATGTATCCACCCCATTGCATTACACCTAATACTTTTATAGCTGTTCCTTCAACTCCTGAAAGTGCTGATGGTTGTACTCCTGTAAGGTTGTACGCATAAACACTGCTAGCCATTAAAAACATAGCAATTATCATAACTATCATTAACATTTTTTTCATAATCATTTCACCTCCTTGTATAAAAATATATATTTTAATTAATTTTGAAATCTAAATATTATTCGAACATTTTAAAGACTGCGGCTGTAATTTCTACTCCAGCAACAACTAAAAATGCTCCTATACAAATTGGCACAAGCGTTTCTTTTGCTTTTGCTTTTTCTCCAGCGCCTGACAAAACATATTTAACCCCAGACCAAATTACCATACCAATTGCAATTAAATATCCACACCATTTTATAACACCTATTATTTCGTTTACTTTTATGCCTTCGATTGATGTTCCTGTTAGTTTTCCAATAGATATTAAACTACCTACTGCATTTGTTGTTGAACTCGCAAACAGAGTTAATAATGTTATAATAACTATGATTAAATTAAACACTTTTTTCTTCATAGACATCACCTTTTATCCACTAATAACTTAATACACATTTTCCTGTATAGAAAAGATCCATAATTGCTGGTCCTAGTGTAGCAAAAGTCATACAAATCGCAACGCCTATAACCCATGGAAGTAATGCTCCCTTTGCCTTACTCTTTCCTTCCACTCCTGTAGTAATATATAAAATACCTATATGTATAATTTTTATTGTACAAGCAACACAAGCAATCCAAAACATTATTGAGATTATATTTCCTAATGTTGCATTTAATTCCGATGTCATTCCTGCAACAGAAACCGTTGTTGCATATGAATTTGTCATTAAAAATAGCCATGGCATTAATGCACCGAAGGAAGTCATTATTTTTTGCTTATTTATTTTCATTTTATCGCCTTCTTTACATAATATAGTTAATTCTATTATACCTTATTTTTAGACAACTTTCAATAATATTATATTAAATCTCCCACCAATGTCAATTGTAAATTTCCAGATTATTTATTTCTCCTATTTTTTTATAATTTTCTTCGATATATTTGTCAATTTCTTCCGGTTGTTGAAGATTAATTGTTTCAAGCTCGGGTTTTTGTCTTAATATCAATATGTTTTCGATAGAACTTATTTCTTTTATTAAATTCTCTTGACCATTATAACCCAAGTTTCCATTTAAAATTAAATCAAATTTATAATTATTTCTATGCAATGGGATCATATATTTTGAAGCAATAATGTCTAATATATATACATTGTATCCCTCTTTTTCTTTATCTAAAATGAATTTATTAATTTCTAATATATCCTGTATTTCCTCATTGCGCAAACCAATGCACGAATATTCAGGAATATAATACTTTCCATTTTCTTCTATATTGGTTTTCCAAATATATAAATTCGCACAAACTGGCAACAATAATATGCATAAAACAGATATTACCGCCGGCACTTGTTTATCAAATAAAACAAATAGAACTCCTGCCATAATAAGCACACTAATCATTGCATTAGCACATATTTGAAGAGTTTCCCATCTATTTACTAAATCCTCACCTGTTTGCTGCACTCCCGAAAAGAGAATCAAAAAAAGCACCTTAACTATCATGTATACACACATTATTAATAACATAGAAATTTTAGTCGATGATTTTAAAAATTTAATAGCAAAGCACATCAATATTAATGTCGGAATTATAACTGTAATAGCAATATGATAAAAATTTAATATCGGTATAGCATATGACATTGTTGCAATTGCGTATATTCCCATAATTAACCATTGAATATTCTTTTCCCCATCTTCTTTATAATAATTAAAAAGCAAAATCGTAGAATAAATTACAATTATATTTACAAAAAATGTAGAATTAAAGAAATTACCCGAAGTATTTTTTTCTGCAAAATCAAACATTCCTAATATAGCCAAGTTCACAAAATCATGTAACGCACCCGTAGTAATCAGCCATATTAGATACGGAACGCCTACAAGGCCTATACCTAACAATTTACAACTTAATTCATTTAATATTTTTTCTTTAAAAATAATTTTCTTCAGAATAGTTATACATAACGATGCAATTAAAACAATGCCACCGACTGTATGTTTGGTTGCTGCACACAGTCCTAGAAAGAAGCCCAGCAAAATATTATATTTTTTCTTTTTTGCATTTTTTTCTTTTTTTATCTCCAACAACATCGCTGTTAATATCCATACCATTAAAAGCGTGTTATAATTTGTTTCTATAAAAGAAGAAATTATCGAAACAAAAAATAACGATGCAAAAAATGATATGGAATCTTTATTGGTAATTTCTCTTATTATTTTGTATCCCAATAAGCTTAAAAAACCACCTACAAATCCATCATATATCGCGTAAACAACGAAGTTCATTCTACCCAACAGTTTGAACAATAACGCACCTAACTGATAAAACAGTGGTGTTATGATTATATTTATTTCACTATAAGGAATTTCTCCCATAGCTATTTTTTGCGTCATGTGAAAAGTCCACATTCTATCGTATGACAAATTATTAGTTGCCAAATTATAAAACAAAAAAACCATGAATCCAATAACAAAAATTAAACTCTGAAAAATTTCATTTTTATTAATTTTTTTTAGCATTTTCTTCTCCATCTTCAAAATTTATTTTGTTGCCAATTATATAACTCGGGCGGCCTTTAGCTTCATCATAAATTCTCGAAATGTATTGCCCAATTATTCCTAATGAAATTAACTGCACACTACTGAAGAAAGTTATCGCAACCATTATAGAAGACCAACCATTCGTGCTGTCACCCATTATTTTTACTACTATTGCATAAATTAATAACAAAAACGATACTATAGCTGTATAAATTCCAAGAGTTCCAATCATTTTTAATGGTTTTGTAGAAAACTGTACAATTCCATCCCATGCTAATTTTATTGATTTTTTCAATGGATATTTTGTTTCACCATCAAACCTTTTTTCTCTAACATATTCTACATAAGTTTGCTTAAATCCGATCCATGAGACAAGTCCGCGAATATATTTGTTTTTTTCTGGCAAATTAATAAAAACTTGTTGCACTTTTCTATCTATTAATCTAAAATCGCCTACATCATTTGGTATTGGCACACTAGAAAGTCTATTAAGCAAACGATAATACATCTTAGCAGTAATCTTTTTGAAAAAAGTCTCACCCTTTCTAAATTTGCGTTTGCCATATACAACATCATATCCGTCTTGCCATTTTGTAATCATATCTACGATAACTTCTGGTGGATCTTGAAGATCAGCATCAATTATAACAATTGCATCTCCTGTTGAATTCTCTATGCCTGCCGAAACAGCAGCTTGATGGCCAAAATTGCGTGAAAAATCAATTATTTTCACATTTTTATCTTTTTTAGCAATCTCCAAAAGCAATTCTAAAGTCTTATCTTGGCTACCATCATTTATAATAACCATCTCATAATTTATATTATTATTAATCATTACTTCCTTAACACGTTTATAGCACTCATTTACTACAAGTTCCTCGTAATACATAGGAATAACTATAGATATTTTTTTATCCATAAAATTCACCTCGTCACCATTATAATAAAAAAGACAAAGCTTGACAATAATTCATTTTTTGTATTTTTTCTCTTGACTTTTTCGAAAAATGTGGTTATACTATAACAGTACTTTACAAATGGCGGGATAGCTCAGTTGGCTAGAGCATCCGGTTCATACCCGGCAGGTCGATGGTTCAAGTCCATTTCCCGCTACCAAAAAGACTACTAAGTTAAACTTAGTAGTCTTTTATTTTATATACAAATATTTCTTCTTCAGTTGCTGTATAACTTTCTGACAATGGATATAGTTTTTCAAACGGCATATTGTTTTCGTCCAGCCATTCTTCCATTTCCCACCCCATAAGTAATATTTTGCCATCGTATTCATTCATCGCTTTACAAAGCATATATTCAAAATCCAACTTAGATATTACTCTCGTTGTTGAAAAATCTTTATTCCAAACAACATATGTATGTTCAGCATAATCTTCTAGTGCAAAAGCGGTTTTTTCTGGAAAATACGTTAAAACTGATGACACATACGGCAAATGCATAGTAAATATCTTATAATCTTCATAACCTTTCTCTTCTATTAATTCTTTTATTTCAGCCGAATTAGAAAAATCAGCTACAACTTCAGAAACCGAATATGCAACCAACATAATTATTTGAATAAACATTAATGCTATCATAAAAGAATCTAATATAATTTTAAGTTTATTTACATTAATTTCTTTTGCAATCCATAAACAGAATATATAGACCAATCCATATATATATGCGTGTCGAAGTAATATACTTATATTTAAAAACGCAAAAATACCGCCCATGACTATTGTAGATATTAAAAATACAACTAAAACCTTCTTATCTTTCCAAAGAGACACAACTGCAATTATAAGTAGGCTTAATCCTAAAATACCTTTTATCGGAATCGCTGTTCTGAACGGTATAACAACTGATGCAATTGAACGAAGTGCCCTTATAGCCCCCACAAATAAATCCTCAAAATTTTTAGGAAAACTTGTATGATACAGCTGCTCACTATGAACGGGACTTGCTAATAAAAAGATTGAAAATCCCATTAATACTGCTATTATCACAAAAATACCTATAGTCTTCAAATCAACTTTTTTCAGTTTTATTTTTTCTATAATATAAATAATAAACAAAGTTATAGCTATAGCTACTGTATGCAAGCAAACGTTTTGTAACAATAATAATAAGGAACAATATGCAAATGTTTTTTCATGTCGCTCTTTATAAATCGTTGCTATCAAAAACAACAACAACGGCACCAAAACATAACTTCTGGCAATTGCCAGATATTCATACGCCATCATATGCGAAAATGTTATCCCAAATTTTATATATTTATTAAACGGAGCATACTTATTTAAAATAAATATCGCACATACATTTAACACTAAATGAAGAATACGCATACTTATATACGGCAAGTTCAATGTCGTTAAAACATTTATCAATAAATGCCACAACATTGGGCTTCCTTCATATTTAGAAAGTGAAAACATTTCAATAACATTTGTATCTCGTGCAATAAGCCAAGCTTGCGCTTCATCTCTCCATGGTTCATGAAAAAAAACAATTGTACTAGCATATATTATATATATCATCATGATAGCTACAAAATAGATTTTTTCTTTATCTTTATACCACTTTTCTTTCATTAGTCTCCTCCTTAGTTTCATGGTACTCTTTTTCAGTATTAACATTCCAAATATTTTTTCTTGAAACTATATTTTTTTCTATATTTTTGACAGTTTCAAAAGCTGTTATCATAGAATGATCCATATTATTATATCTATGCTGTCCATTTCTTCCTACACAATATAAATTATTTATCGAATCTAGATACTCGATAATTTCATTAATATTGACATACGAATCAAAATAGGCCGGATATGCTTTTTTAACTCTTATTCTTGTATAATCCAACACATCTTCTTTTTCAATTACCTTAATTTTTGCAAGCTCATCTATTGCAAATTTAGCAAATTCTTCATCTGGCATATTCCAGTACTTATCACCTTCGTTACAAAAATATTCAAGACCAATCCAGACGGTATCTTCAATATTTTTTACTAAATACGGAGACCAATTATTAAAAATTTGTATACGCCCAATTTCAACGTCTGGCTCTTGCACATAAATCCAACAATCCGGAACTATATTTCCCATTGTTTTTATATTAGTCTCGTTCTTTAATTTTAATTTTTTTACTAATAAACCTACTGTCATAAAATCTCTATATGGCAACTTTAGAGCATAATTTTTTACTTCTTCTGATAAATTTTCATCACGCATACCATTTATTAAATCTTTTATAGGCATAGATGAAATTATGTATTTTGCTGCAATCTCACTCTTTTTTCCATCTTTTATATATATTACTTGTTTTATATTACCATTCTCTACAAAAAATTCTTCAGCATTCGCACCCTTTATTATAACTCCGCCACATTCTTCAAAACGCATAGCAACCGTTTCCCACATTTGGCCTGGTCCAAATTTAGGATATGTATATTCTTCTATTAAAGAGGTTTCAACTTTTCTATTTTTCTTTTTAAAAATCTTACCAAAAACGTCTTTAATAATAGCAAAAATGGAAATACCTTTTACCCTTTGTGCTCCCCAATCTGCAGATATTTTAGAAGGATGTCTTCCCCATAATTTTTCAGTATATTTTTCAAAAAATGTTTGATAAAGTTTTTTTCCAAATCTATTGATATAAAAATTTTCTAACGAATCTTCTTTCTTCTTAAATACTACACTTTTCAAATAACTAAAACCCGACTTCATTGTATCCATGAAACCAAGATTTTTAATAGTTTTAATATTTAAAGTTACTGGATAGTCAAAAAATTTCTTTTTATAATAAATTCGAGAAACTCTATTTCTCTTAAGCATAACTCTATCTTCTTTATCAGGATTCGGTCCCTTATCAGCCAAACTCTTTTGCCTATTCAATTTTTTATCATCAAAAGATGGTTCTCCTTGTAATGGCAACATATCATTCCAAAACTCTATAACTTCTGCATCTTTTGAAAAAAATCTATGTCCACCAAGGTCCATTCTATTACCTTTATAATTAATCGTCTTAGAAATACCGCCAACAGTGTCTTCTGCCTCAAGTATTGTGACATCATATTTACCTGTTTTTTGTAATTTATATCCTGCAGTAAGTCCTGCAGGTCCCGCTCCAATTATTACTACTTTTTCCAAGTTGACATCCCCCTATATTCAACTTTTTTATCTATTTTTTATACAAAATAAGTTTCTTTGCAACATAGTTCCATATCAGCACAAGCCCTGCTGCAAAAACTTTTGAAATCAATGGGTGAAACTTAATCCACTCCGTAAATGCATACATAAGACCTTCTGTAAACAAAAGGCCTACAATACCTATAAGTGTATATATAATAAACTCCGTTTTCTTATCAACCTTAGCATCTTCTCTAAAAACAATCAACTTTGCAAGTAAGAAATTCACTAGAAGACCTACGACAAATCCAACTGGCGCTGCAAGTAAATAATGTACATTTACCAATCCTAATAAAAATATCGTCATCCAATCCGCAACAAATGCGCATCCGCCTACAAAAACATATTTTACAAACTCTTTTATCGTATCTATTTTCCAGCACCTCCTTTTCCCACACGAAATATCGATTTTCCAGCACCTGCAAAAGCCACACGAAATATCGATTTTTTCGCACCTCATTTATATTCTAATGTATTTTCAAATTCTAGACAATACCCCTATTTTTATGCTATAATTTACTCATGCGGGTATAGTTCAATGGTAGAATGCAGTGCTTCCGACCCTGAGATGTGGGTTCGATTCCCATTACCCGCTCCAAACTTGCCTTCGGCAAGAGTTAAAAACGAAGAGTGAATAGTGAAGAGTATCATGCTACCGTATGTATCCTACTACAAGGCAAGTTTGTACTTTTCACTATTCACTTTTCACTAATTTTTGATACAAATTGAATAACTAATAGTGAATAACTAATAGTGAATAATTTAAAATAGTTGCTTAGAGCACTTATGTACTATTCGTTATTCACTATTCACTTTTTACTTTTCATTATTTTAATTATATGTTTTTTCGTATATCTCACTTGTAATTTCATCATTTTTATGTTAATATAATATTACAAAAATGTAACAAAACTATTACATTTGTTGACAAAAGATAATAATATGATATATATAATCATATATAAATAAAGAGAATGAGTTGAACTCATTCTCTATGATGTGTTTTTAAGAATGCTTAATTCTGCCCTGAGTTAGCATTCTTTTTCTTTATGTATATAATTGCTACTACAATACCTAATACCAAAGTAGTTTTATATATGCAAGGATATTCGAAAAATTTATTTTCCCATTGCACAATTTCAAAATCCATGATATTATGTCGCCAAATTTCAATTATGCGTTCTTCCACCAAATCACTATTTCAAGGAGGATTTAAAACATGTTTATTTCTCGGCAAACCGCTTTAGAAATATTCAATTTGAAGGAGAATTTCACTATTGCTGAACTCAATAAACGATATCGTGAACTCAGTAAGATTGTTCATCCGGATGCTGGTGGTGATGAGAATTTATTTAAGCTGCTATCTTGCTGTAAAGATGTGTTGTCTAGTGCTTCTCATCAAGCAACTCCAGAAAATAATTCTGCATCTTCTTCTGAACAAAAAGCTAAAACTAGAGCCTATATTAACTTAAAAACTCTCGATGATATTTATTTTTCACTATCTAGATATCTTAATGAATGGGATATCTATGAAATTCATGCTATGGCACGTGTTCAGATATCACCGCGTTGGAGAAAGAACCAGTGCACAAGCACTAATCTTTATCTAAAACAACCATTCGAACAATTTCAACGTGCTGGATTCGTAAGTTTTTCCGAAGTTATTACCATTCCAGAAGCATTAAAGAAGTTTAAAGCTTTTCGTGTCCGAGTAGAATTTATGGGAGAGACTTATGTATTTAAAATGTCTGCAAAAAAGCCTGTTCATACTATAAAATATGAACATTATCTTAAATTTAATTCAGTACTTGAATTGAGATTGGAATAAACTAAAAAAGTCCAAAAAGAATCATTCTTTTTGGACTTTTTTCTTAATTATATACTTTCATTTTTGCGATTTTCCCGACATCAGGAAAATGGTTGCTATTCCTAATGTTACTGCTCTCTAAAGAAATTTTACGTCATTAATACTTACTAAAAACTTACCTTTTAAAATATTCATGTAAAAAGCAAAAACAATTAACATAACTATTTACTTTTTGCTTTATCCGTGATATAATATCCGCGTTGAAATATGTTTATTTTTGTTTATTTTCTTTACTAGAAATATCTTTTTTGAGTATATAATTTATTCATTATGAACACTAAGCAAAGGAGGTTACATCATGCTCGATTTTCCTGGTCTTTTTAAACTTGTACCTAAAAGTTTTCATTTTGATGGGTATGATATTGTTAATTGTCCTAGTAGTAGCGATAAGCCTTTTTTTTCTAATAATATTTACTTTTTGGGTGCTTACCGTCTTCGTATAACGAGGTGCTATGGCGACGATGCAGCAGTTAGACTATCCTTTGACATCCCATGTATTTTCAATGATACCCGTGCTAAAATTAGTTTTAAGGATTATGTACTGACTATTGAAAATTTTGCTCGAAAAGTAGGCGTTGCTATAAATAATAATTGTGACTTTATCTCTTTTGAAATTCCTGTATCATATTCACCTGATATTTGTCCTGATATATGTCCTCTAAAATCTAAAGAAAATACACCTTGCTTTAAATTACTCAAAGACCATCCCAAAACCCTAACCGCAGCAGTTTCTTTTGACTTCGATGACATGCGCAAAGCACTTGGCTTTCCCCCGAAATTCAAAAAAACAGGAGGTAACACAACTATGAAGAAAACCAACAATTTCCTGGGCATGAACTTCGAACTCGGCGTTTCCAAGGACTCCAACATCGCATCTACTCTGATGGGCGTTGCTGTACGCAATCCCGCAAATGGCAATTGGTATACCTTCGACGCTGCACGGAATACCCGCAAGAACATCGCCAATATGAAGATGGGTAATTTCCCCATTTTCTTGCTGCCTACCAAGACGCTCGAAGTTGGTGACCTGATCAAGCTCGACGGCAAGTACAACTACGTCAAGGCTGTGAACGCTGATACCATCACTCTGCTCGGTGCCACTGACGGTGTTATCAGTGAAGTTCTCCCTGAAGAGACCCTCATCGGCAACCTGAAGTTCTACACCAAGGTTGTGGCCATGGACCCCAAGTCTCTGATGGATCCCAATTCCAAGAAGGGCATGGGTAACAATGTTCTGGCAGCCATCTGCATGATGCAGTGGAACAATGGCGAGAGTGCTGAATTTTCTCTGGACAGCATTAACAATGATTCTTTCAACGGTCTCGGCTCCTGCTGGCCTGTGCTCATGGCTATGAATGGTGGCGACCTCGGTAATATGTTCGGTGGTAACAACGGAGAGTTGAATCTTCCCATGCTGATGATGCTCGGTAATGACAACAGCGGCAACGATATGATGCAGACCCTGGTTCTGACCCAGCTGTTGAGTGGCAATAACGATTCTCTGCTCAAAAATGTACTTCCCATTTCCGAAAATCAGGATCACGCAGTCATCTGTGAAGAGTGCAATGCCACCTATCCTGATGGCACCAACTTCTGCCCCAAGTGTGGTAAGGCTACCAAGAAGCTCGCAGCTACCTGTCCCAAGTGCGGTACTGCTCTCATGAAGGGTGCTATGTTCTGTCACAAGTGTGGCGCCAATGTTACCCAGCAGACCTGCCCTGGTTGTGGTAAGGCTGTGGAAAACGGCGAAAACTTCTGCTCCAAGTGCGGCACCAATCTTAAGGCTACTCCCGACGAGAAGAAACCTGTGAAGCCCACTCGTACCAAGCGTACCCCCAAGTCTGCTTCCCCCGACCCCAACGGTGTTCCTCCTGAATCCCAGGAGTCCTAACCAAGATGGGCCTCAATTTTCGTAAACGAGTCCTTCTTCGTGAGGATGTACTCAAAAAATGTGAAAAATGTAAAAAGATTTATGATGCAGAATGTGTTTTCTGCAGCGAATGTGGTAGCAAATTGACCGCTGAAAAGACCCAAGTGTATGCAAACTTTGGTAAAAATGGAATTACGTCCTTGACGTATAAGATGCCTGACGGCACTTCCATTAACTCCAAAGGTTCTGCAACTATTCCGCTTGGTAACGGTCTTTCCTATACCACTAAGTAACGAAAAAACCGTGGCTTATGCTCCCATAAGCCACGGTTCTTCATTTTTATATGAAATCAAGAATTCTCTTGTTTCTCCATTCGTTGCATGAATTTTGTACAAACGTCTAATCTTACTTTTAAGAATACTCCATGCAACATTTAAAAATTCACTAGCAGCAACAGACTTTATTATTCCATTTTCTATATACTTTACTTCAGAATCAACTTGATCCAAACAAGTAAACACAACATGAATCTTTGCCGATACATTAAGATTTTTCAGGTCTTTTTGAATCTCGTGCACCAGCAAATCAAAGTCCAAATATCCAAATCTCAGCGCCCCTTGAAATTCATTAGGAATATTCGTAGGGTCATTAATGTTTTCATATGGTTTTTCTACAAGTTCATTTTTAAAAGGTCCCGCACCATGCCGAGTCAAGTAGCATCTACTCATGTAATAAATATCTACTTGACCATAAAATTTGGTGCCTTTAAGAAAGGTCATTACATTTTTAATTCCTGTATTGGAGCTTGTAACATGTGGATAATATTCAACATTGTTTTGGTCAAGAAGCAAGCCTTGAGCTCCTTCAAACACCAAATTGTCAAATTTCATTGCCACAGCTAAATCTCCAATGGTTTCTACACTTTCAAGAAACTCCCGAATATAAAACATAGACATCTCAATATTTTCAGGATATGTGAGAAGTTCCTGATATTCTTTTGGAAGTTCTTGAATTGTCAGGCCATATTCTTCTTTTAGACGCATTGGAACATATTCATCTTGAATATATGTAAGACGTCTACGAAGAGTTTGCTCATCAAATAAGTCCTTTACTCTTAACCTAAACATATACCGACGATGTTTATTTCTTTCAACAGTTTCATTAACGCCATAACCACAACTACCATGTCTGTTTTTTCCTCTCATAGCTTCAACAGCTTGATTGATAAAAACATCCCAGATTGTTGTAACACGGCAACCAGGATGAACCAAAACGGTTGGTTTGATACCAAACTGTTCTTCAAGTTCATTCTTTTCAAAAACAAATGCTACAGGATTAACGATAAATTCTTTTGAAAGATATGTCGGAACACTTGAAAAAGTTCCTGCACCAAAATGTCTGAATGCATGTCGTTTTCCATCAGGCGTAACTACGGTGTGAGATGCTTGGGCACCTCCATTGAACCGAATGTTAACCGTATTCTTCTGGTTGTTACAAAGAATATCGGTCATATGACCTTTTCCTTCATCTCCCCAAAGACTTCCGATGACGATTGAACAGTGTTGCATATGATACCTCCAAAAATATATCATACTATCGTGAGGCACTATGCTTCCGAAGGAAGCTTTTCCGTTGACGGAAGAAGGCGAATCGCCACCCGCGTAGCGGCCGTCTGCGGAAACGAACTGCGTTACACTTATTTACCATGATACTCAAACTTCCGGTATACCAGTTAAGCACATAAAAAAGTGATACGGGGGAGAAGAAGCTACTTCTCCCCCTTTTACTCTCTTTAGAACACGTCGATGTTCGGGGCAGGCTGATTGCTTTCTGCCTTGGCGTCAACAACAGTTTCCTCATGCCACTTAAGGGCATCTTCGACCACAGTGCGCGCATGATAATCATGAATCTTGTTGATAGCTTCAGTTTTACTCAAGCCTTCATACATCTTCAGAATAGTGGTGACAAGCTCCGGCAGGCACCTGTGGTCACTAAGATCACACACATGACTACCCATAAGCTCACGCCATCCAGACACAACATACCTATCATAGCCTTGTCCATGCAAAATGATATGATAACAGTAGAACTTTTCAGAAGCCATTTCAAGACAATCCCGTCCTGTAAGCATACGAGTTCCAAGGTTGCTATTAGCACCAAAAACAGTATCTACTTCACTAGAATAAAGCCTGGGAGTAGGTTCTTCATCACCAAAAGTGAAGATGAATCCCTTTTCACCGCGCTTTTCGAAGCAATCCATCCTGGTATGCTTTGCAGCAAAATACCAAGGCAGAATATAGCTCTCATAAGGATTGCTGCCACCACCACGTTCAAGATAAATCTTCTGGAGCTGTTCAAGCATGCGAAGATCAGTCTCAAACTGAGTAACCTGCAGTGGCGCTCTATCGCCAGCAGTAACATCGCCAACACCCATAAACATGATATGAGGATTATACGAAACACTTTCATACGTCTGTTCAATGAGACGCGGGAACTCAGTCTGAATGAGACTAAGCAGATACCTGTCCATCGAACCGGTTACATCTTCTGCAAAAATAATTCCTCGGGAATGAGGACTTTCAGCAGAATCACATGCCTCACGCGGCAACTTCATATTTGAAGGATCAAAGTCAGGATGCATCCCCTTACATGTAAAAACCTGACTTGCACTCTTGGCAGTTCTGATGTAAGAACGAGATTCGTAGTAACTCCGCATATCGTCGGAGCGAATTGCGCTTCCACCCATATTTTAGTTCCTCCTTGTTGTCTTGTTTTAATCTATAGAAACATCCATGGGGATGAATCTATGACCATCAAAAGCTTGATTACGAACTTTTTCCCATGCAACATATTCTTCGTAGGAATTATTTTTGACAGAAGTAGTATTAAGCCATTCAATAAGCACACCAGGAATCTTATTACCATCAACTTTGCCAGCACCAAGAAGTTCTTTTGCCAGACGTTTGATAGAAAGTTCATCTACTTCAAAATTAGAAAATCCTTTCTTTTTGTATTCAATCGGCATGACCTCATAAACTTCATGAGGCATTCCTCTAATCATTTCAGCAGTTCCAGTAGTGAAGAACCATCCACCATAGACACCTACAATTCGCATATCATCTACGGTATATGCTTTTCCTTCTTCAACTAGCTTGCCAGGTGCAAAGAAAAGACTGTCCAGTACAATACCATTATGGTTCAATCCAACTACATCAATATAGCACACAAAATTGTAAAGCCTAGTCATAATCGAAGCTACATATTCAGGAGCCAATGCACCATCAAAGTAGTTCAAGATTTCCCGCAAAGGATAAATCTTGCACGGTTTTTTTATAATAATGGCAAAATCACCATTTGAACACTTAAAATGATGTGTAATGTCTGGCAACATGTACTGAATATTCTGCCAAACCTTTTTATTCAGTTTAGGTAGCTTAGTTGCCTTTTCAATATAGTTTTTATAGTACTTTTCATTACGTTCATCAATCAAATAAATTACATGGCTTTCGCTCACATACATCTTGCCAAGCCTGATATCGTAGATATATTCACAATCAAAACTATGAACATTGCCATCAGGATCGCTAATCACTAGTGACAGATTCTCTTCTTCTCCATTAAGAATCCGAATCGCTTGCCGATATAGCAAAATCACTTTTTGAGCAATCACAAAATTTCTCACTGTATTATATGCTTCAGGTTTAAATCTAGAAAGATACTCTTCTTTTTCACTTTCAATCACAGAAAAATCCATTGTGAAAATATCACTTGGCCGCGATGCAGCCAAAATTTCTTCAGCCGATTTCTGTTTCATCAAATGCTTCTCCTTCCTTATTTTTTTCAAAACTACAGTCTCAAATACAGATACGATAAAATTTACATAAAAATTATATTATATTTGTTATGTAAAGTCAATGAAAAACCATGTATTTCATACAAAAATACATGGTTTTAACATTTTTTTATTAAAATATCTATTTTTCCATCAATTCTTCAACAGAATCAACTTTTTCTATCCTTTTATTAAATCTATCATATAGTTTTCCCCACTCATTTAATGCATAATCAAAATGATATGCGTTTCCAGCCAAGTCATCCGGATTATATTTACCAATCAAATCAATTTCTGGAATATCATATCTTTCAGCCATTTCATCATAAAATTTCTGACATGCTGCCATTACCATAAATGATAAATATCTGCTATTTATTTGTACAGCATGATGAATTTTATTTCTCCAATTTGAATATATTTCTTCGTAAGTACCTGTTAAATCATCAACTGTAATTTCTAATTTTTCTTCTTCTTTTTCTTCTTCTTGCGTACTTTCAGCATAATCATTACGATTTTCACTCAAAAATTCTTCGATGCAATCCATAAAAGCACTTGCTTTTTCTCTTATTTCTTCTAAAGTTGTACAATTTGTAATGTCTAAATATTTATCCATAAATCCTTCTGGCAAAATCTCCATATTGCCTATTTCTTCTGGAATTCTCTTAACCCCTCTACTTACATAAGATTTATTAGCCATATACAAAATATATTCAACACCTACTATCATATCTGCTAAATTTCTGTAGCCTATAGAAATATTTTGAGCAGATAAAATTTCTCTATATGCACGCAATACTTCTTTAAAATGTTCTCGAATACTTAACATTACCAAAGCATTATTTCTCATATTTTCATTCAGTTTTTGTTGCAATGACATATATCTTTCAACTACTTCGTCACCATTTTTATACACTATCTTTAAATCAATTAATTTGGTAACGTATGGGTTATGATATTTCGCCATTTCTTCGAAATTAGACCAATTTTGAGTATATATATCAAAACCAACATCGCCTACAATAAAGCATTTGTTCAAAACTCTTGCACTATCATCATTTACAATAATAACTAAATCTAAATCCGAATTTTCATATATATCTCCACTGCAAAAAGAGCCACCAATACCAATCAAATCAACAGAATCTTTGCATTTTGACTCTACTTCACTCATAACATATTCAATTATTTTATCATTTCTTTCAGCTAGTTTTTTCTTTTCTAAATCGTCCATGCTGCACCCCCAATGTATATTTTAGCATAAGTTTATGAATATTGCTATACACAAATGAGGTACTACAATAGAATAGTAGTGAATAGTTAATAATAAAGAGTAAAAGTTGCTTCAGAACTGTAAGGGGTACTATTCACTATTTTACTTATAACTCAACGGATATCAGCAGTAGCACCTTGAAAAATTATGTAGAATGTGTTATAATAAATTAAATCAACAGCATTTGTTAGATAGATGCTTCAAAAATGAAGAACTATCAAACTTGCTGATTACCATATATTTGTTACTCATACCTTCTCGAAAGGGAAGGCAACACCCCTCAGGTGAGGATCAGCACAAACAGGAGGAATACCATGGAAGATGTTAAAATTCGGTTCAATTTCAAGGCTCGTATGAAGAATGAATGCGAGGAAGCGGAGCACCAGGGCACTGAATGCGGTCGTCAGGCTGCATATAACGCCTTGGAGGCTCTTGAGCGCCTGATTTTTGAAATTCAGGTGAATGCGGTAGAAATCCGGCTGAACGCTATCTGGCCCTGCTGGAGCGTGAAAAAACTCGGGGAGTCTCCCGAGTGGGCCCCCGAACCTAAGGCATATACGCGCCTCATCGGCGTGGAATGCCGGCATGCTTTTAAAGAGGCCTTCCGCAAGGCCTTCTGCGAAGAATTCGAAAAGGTGGACATCCACATTGAGGGATCGCCTGGAAAGGCAGAGTGGTCCCGCTACAACTATTTTGCACAGAAGTAATCAACACCCCGCTGGAACCTGTTAGGATCCGGCGGGGTCCTCCTTTTTATAAGAATACTACATCAAATCTTCGTAATTCAATAATATGATGTTTTTTATCTTGTATGTGATTTAATTTCCTGCTATAATATTTTTCGTGGCTATGGAGTGGTGCCGAAGTGGTCATAACGGCGTAGACTCGAAATCTATTGTGAGATGCAAATCTCCCGTGGGTTCAAATCCCACCCACTCCGCCATTTTTAAAAAATTTTTAAAAAAGTGTTGACAGGTTTAATTCATCTTGCTATAATAATAAATGTTCGATGGAAATGCGGGTGTAGTTCAATGGTAGAACCCCAGCCTTCCAAGCTGAT
>JAFXCN010000023.1 GCA_017521465.1 Clostridia bacterium
GTAAGACCTATTTCTCCAATTGCAATTAAGTCTTTTGGAAGTGGTATATTCTTATAACTTGATACTATTGCAAGCGCTATTCCAAGGTCTATAGCCGGTTCATCTATTCTTATTCCGCTAACTACATTAACATAGGCATCTTGATTAGAAATAGGGATGCCTGCCCTTTTTTCCAAAACTGCCATTAAAACAACAAGTCTATTAAAATCTATCCCAATTCCAGTTCTTCTAGGCATTCCAAATGCTGTCGGTGTAACTAAAGCTTGTATCTCAACAAGCATTGGTCTCGTTCCTTCAATCGATGCTACTATTATAGAACCTGATGGATTTCCATTTCGTTCTGTAATCATTATCTCTGAAGGATTTTTTATTTCTACCATACCTTCTTCACGCATTTCAAACAAACCAATTTCGTTAGTAGAACCAAATCTATTTTTAACACCTCTTAAAACTCTATATGAAAAATATCTTTCGCCTTCTAAATATAGCACTGTATCTACCATATGTTCTAGTACTCTAGGACCTGCAATAGCCCCATCTTTCGTAACATGTCCAATTATAATTGTTGTTATGTTTTGTTTTTTACACATCATCATAATCTTTGCAGTTACTTCTCTAACTTGGCTTACACTTCCTGGTGCTGCAGTTAATTCTTCACTATACATAGTTTGAATAGAGTCAATAATAATTAGCCCAGGTTTTACTTTTTCAATTGATTCTTCTATCATTTCAACACTAGTTTCGCCCAAGAAAAATATATTATCGTTATCAATATTAAGTCTATCTGCACGCATTTTTATTTGACTTGAAGATTCTTCACCTGAAACGTATAGCACAGCGCCATCAACTTTTACCTTATCACATATCTGCAAAATAAGCGTTGATTTTCCTATTCCTGGTTCGCCACCTAGTAATACTAATGACCCTTGAACCAAACCTCCACCAAGCACTCTATCTAATTCATCGATGCTTGTTTTATATCTATCGTGACTTTTAGTTTCAACACTATTTAATTTTATAGTTTCACTAGCAGCAACTCTTTTTTGATGTGTTGTTTTATCCTTAACTATTTTTTCTTCATAATATGTATTCCATTCATTACATGCAGGACATTTTCCAAGCCATTTTGGAGATTCATTCCCACACGAACTACACACAAATACAGTTTGACTTTTCGCCATTTTTTTACTCCTTTAATTCATTTCTAACAATTACATACATTGCATGTGACCAAGCAAGTTGTACAACCCATGCTGTTCTATCACTATTTCTATCTATTTGCTCTGGCAAAAAATTTAGATTATCTGCATGATTAGTTACCCAATCAAAAAGTTCTTTTGCTCTTTCTTTGTTACCCGCTTTGATATAATATAGCGAAAGCCATAGTGATGATATAATCCAAGCATTACCACCCATATACGCATCACCTTCATAACGCATATAACCGCCATTTGGCAACTTTAATTTTGTTTCTATCTCGTTTACTGCCGATATAACAAGAGGATCACTTATTTCAAAAATATTAAACGGTGTAACAATCGAAAGCAGTGACATATCAATTTGGGTATTATCAATACTTCTTTTTAATTTATTATTTTCTACAAACAGATTCTTTATGGCTAATTGCATCTTAGGTAAAGTTTTTTCTATTGTAGTAATAATATTTTTATATTTAACTCTATCTATTTTATGAAGCATGTCCTTACTTGCATTTAGAGCTTCATAAATAGAGGCTGTTGAATACAAATGTGTTCCTTTTCTTTCTTCCCATAGGTCATAGCATTCTTTCGATACGAATCTATCATCTAAAAAGTTTAGTAATGCATCTGTCGCTTTAACAATTACACTTTCAAGCTTTCTACATTTGCCATATTTGTTTATTCCGATTAGCATTGCTGCTGTTTCATCTATTTGTATTCCCCATGACGGTGCAATTTCACCATTCACGTAATATCTTTGTTCAAACAAACCACTATTTAGTTGAGCTTTAATTGCCCATACATTATAAAATTTTTCAACTTGCTCATCCATTCCTAATAGTGCAAAAGCCTTCATTATGAACAAAGCATCTCTTGGCCAACAATATCCATATCTTCCACATTTTGAAAAAGTTTCATCAACATCAGGACTTGCTAAAACTCCTCCTGTATTTTTGTCTGTTAAAAGCGAAAACATATAGGCCGTTCGTATTAAAATATCTTTTTCTTTTTGTGAAGAGGTTTCTATTTCTTTAACATTAATATCATTTATATATTTAGTCCAGTATTGTTTTGTCTCTTCGCATAATTTTGCTTCTGGAATGTCTTTTACATTTTCAATAGAATCCAATGCATCATGAAGCGTTCTTTCAAATGATACATATAAGGTTATCTCATTTATATTGTCGTACTTAATCGCAGCACTCGGAGACATCCCAACATAATCTCTGTTGTCCAAATTAAGATTATCAAAATTAGCATTATTAATTTGATAATTTGAAATACCTTTATTAGAAAATGTAGACATATAGAATTCTTGGCAGTATTGTATTAACGTATCTTGTACTACCATTCCAGAAATTAATCTATTAACATTCGAATTTAATCTTGAATATAAAAACAAATCTACATTTTTATTAAATGCTAGTTTTCTTACTAAAATATTTTTATCAGGCAACACATAATCCTTTTGAATTACTTTTACATTATCATATTCAAGTTCTGTATATAAAATATTAGTATCATAATATTGACTTATTAAATTAGCATCACTAAGCCATTTCACTTTATTGTCAAAAATAATTCCATAATTATACATGTCTATATTTTGAAAATAATCGATATTTGGATAATACAATCTTATAAGCTCGCCTCTATCTGTTATACATCCTAATATATTTGAATTTCCAATAATAGCATTATTAAAGTACTTTTCCATACTTTTCTCCTTTGTTAATTACTGTTTATTTTTTACCTAATAATCTAAACATTTCTTTTTTGTAAAATTCAACTCCAGGTTGATTAAAAGGATTTACTTTTAATAAATAACCACTTATAGCACAAGCCTTTTCAAAGAAATAAATAAGTTCACCTATGCTATATTCATCTAGTTTTTCAACTCTTATCACTATGTTTGGGACTCCACCTTCAACATGAGCAGTTATAGTTCCTTGCATAGCACTATGATTTGCAAAATTTAATGTCTTTCCATTTAAATAATTAAGATGACTATTTTCATCTATAGTAAATTCAATATCTCTATAAGGATTTTCAATATCTATAACTGTTTCAAATAAATGTCTTTCACCTTCTTGAACATATTGACCTAGCGAATGTAAATCTGTTGTATATCCAACTGAAACAGGGAAAATACCTTTGTTATCTTTTCCTTCGCTTTCACCAAATAATTGTTTCCACCATTCCATAAAATATTGTAGCTTTGGTTCATAGCTTGCTAATATTTCTATCTTTTTGCCTTTTTTATAAAGAATGTTTCTAAGTATTGCATATTTGTAACATTCATTATCTTCAACATTTGCATATCTTTCCATCGCTGCTTTTGCTCCAGAAATAATTCTATCAATATCAATTCCGGCAGCAGCTATTGGAAGCAATCCAACTGGAGTTAAGACAGAATATCTTCCGCCAATATTATCTGGTATAACAAATGTTTCATATCCTTTTTCATTTGCTTCTTTCCTTAACACACCTTTTTCTTTATCTGTAGTTACATATATTCTACTAGCAGCTTCTTCTTCACCATATTTTTTAATAAGCAATTCTTTTAAAAGTTCAAATGCTATAGCTGGCTCTGTCGTCGTTCCAGATTTTGATATTACATTAATAGAGAAATTTTTATCATTTAAGTAATCAAGTAAATCATTCATATAATCAGGATTCATATTGTTACCTGCATATAAAACATTTGATTTTTCAAAATTATTTGATAAAGCTTCTATGACCGCTCTTGCACCTAAATACGAACCACCAATTCCAACAACCACTAGAATTTCAGAGTTACTTTTAATTCTATCAGCAATTGTTTTAATTCTTTCAATTTCTGCTGAGTCAAATTCTAATTCAACCCAGCCTTTAAAGTCATTAATATTTGTAGTATCATTGTGTAATTCGCTATGCGCTTTAATTATTTTTTTATCAAAGTCTCTTATTTCTTCTTCACTTATTAATGAATTTTCAAAATCTAATCTCATAATTTTTCTCCTTTGTTTATTTCATAGAATTTAATATTGCCGCAAAATATTTCATAGCACCTTGTGCTTCCTCAATAGTATTACCAGTTGCTCCAACTTCTAATATAATTGCTTTGTCAGCCATGTGTTGATTATATCTTGAAGTACTAAGATGTATATCTCTAAAAAGTCCCGGATACATTCTATTAGCTCTTTCTTGAAATGCTATTGCAAATTTTAAATTTTCAATCCACTCATCATGTTTAAGTCCTGCCGCATTTGTTCCAACAACAAACATAAGCTTGGCAACAGTTTCACCATTAATTTCTGCTGTTGGTCTAAATGTCTCATTTGCAGCCAATGCATCCCTATGTACATCTATTAGGATATCATAATCTTTTTCTTGCATTCTTTTTTCTAATGTCTGTAAAGAAGCATTATAAGCCTTACCAAAAGATAAATGATCGTGAACTGTTGTATCATGTGTAACATTTATTTCATATTTTGACAAATGTTCTTCTAATTTTTTACCAACTGAAACAACATTGCTTTCATCATCTGTTGTCCTATAATAATCAGAATATTCTTTTATCCCTGAATAACTTTCAGACGTATGAGTATGGTATATAAGAACATTAGCTTTTTTAGGAATGTGAGTTGATAATGACTTCGACAATTCTTCATAATCAAGCTCATCTTTTGTATAATTTTCTATTTTTACACTTCCAACTTTTAATTTAGTTTCAGAAATTTTCTCAATAGTTAATATTTCATTTTCTATATTTTCAAATTTGTTTTGTTGCACACCTAACT
The DNA here is from genome assembly GCA_017521465.1 of Clostridia bacterium. Taxonomy (GTDB): domain Bacteria; phylum Bacillota; class Clostridia; order TANB77; family UBA1234; genus RGIG6291. Next base: position 4,982 of record JAFXCN010000023.1, read on the forward strand.
GTTTTATATCTGTCTTGTTTTCTAACTTTTTCTGCTCTTTTTTTACATTTGGAAGTTGTGCTAATATTATATTTTCAAAAAAACTTCTTTCTTCTAAAATAGCATTGTCTTGTTGAATATTAATGAAATTGTTTTGTATGAACAACTTTGCTATATTCGTGTCAATATTTTTGGAAATCATAATTAACATTTTAGAAAAAAATATACACAATAATATATATATAAATGTAACAATCGTACTATTTATTATATCAGAAAGTCTACATACTTTTATCCTAATCATTACTAAATCACCTAATAAAATATATTAGGTGATTTTTGTAAATATTCTTATTAAATGTTAGTGATGTCCTCCGAAAATTTCATCATTAATTCTTTTGCTTTATCTTTTAACATTGCTAACTCTAATCTTGCATCTATTAATTTTTCTTTTTGTAATTCTATTGATAAATCTAAATCGTGTTTTTCTTTTTCTGCTTGTTCTCTAGCAGAATCTATTATTTGTTTTGCTTGTAATTCTGCTCTTACTAGAACATCCGAAATATTTTGTTTTGCCATTTCAACTTCTTTTTTCTCGTTCAAAAGCGCATTTAATCTTTCGTTTAATTTTTCATTTTCTGCTTTCATTTCTTTTAATTGTTTTGTTTGTTCTAATAATTCTTCTTCGTAATCTTTTTTGATATTAGCAACATATGCTTCTACTTCTTTTTTGCTAATACCAAATATTCCTTTTGAAAAATTTTCTTCCATTTTATTACTCCTTTCAAACTACTCCATATCTTCTAATGCTTTTTCTATTCCGTTAAATATAGCTAATGCTGCTGATTCTTGGAATTCTTCTGTATCTAGCCTTCTAACTTCTTCATCATTTGAAACAAACGCTACTTCGCATAAAATAGATGGCATTGGTACTTCCGTCAAAACTCTTTTAGATGTATCTGTTTCCTTTACTACAATAAATCCTCTATTTATCGTGCCAAGTTCGTCTACTAACTCTTCTAATACATAACTTGCAAATTGTTTGTTTGTTATTCCGTATTCCGAAGTATCACGTGGGCAATACATTACCAAAGTTCCAGAATAATTTTTGTTTTCTACTGAATTATTATGAACAGATACATATAACGCCGCTTCTGGATAATCTTCAGTTGCAAGTTCAACCCTATCGTTAACTGTTAATGTTACGTCTTTTTCTCTTGTAGCGTATACTGTATAATCTGCATCTTCTAGCATTTCTTTTAACTTAAGCATTATAGCTAAATTAAAATCTTTTTCATAATATTTTCCGTTATGCGAACCTGGATCATTCCCGCCATGGCCTGCATCAAGCAATATTATTTTATCATTTGTCTTATTTGCTTTAGTCATTGTTACAATAACGTTCTTACCAGACTGTTTTGTCACATACGATGTTTTACCTTTATCTGTAATAGTTATTTTTGTTTTTGTAATTGCTATTTTTTTAGTATAGTCATCAGCTGTATTTATTGTACCTGAACCAGTATCAAAATCTGATGATGAATATGAAATTATATATGTATTCTTTGATTTGTTTTTCTTAAATTCTAAATCATCAATATCAACATCATATAATGTTAATTCTGCTTTATTATTAAATTCTTTATATTCAACATTTCTATATGTAGGTGCTTCTATATCAATTTGCAATTCGTCAGTACGTTCTTTTATTTTATACTTTATACCTACTGTCAAATCAAATACTACTCTAACAATATCTTTTTCATATTGCGCTATTTCAATTTCTTTTATAGCTTTATTTTTAAGTGTAATTATATTTGGTCCTTCTAATTCTAATTTCGCATTATATATATCAACTACCAATCTTTTTGGATCTTCTAAAAAGAACTCTTTATATTCTTCAATTTCACCCTCAAACATAACACGAGTACGATTCGATGTAGAATTATACTTAATCGCATTTATAATTGCATCATATTCAATTACTTCAGTTTCTTGCTCTTTATTATCATTTTCGTTTGTTTCATCATCTGTAACACTATCATTTGGATTTTCCAACTCAGGTGTACTGTCTTCTTTTATATCTTCTTGGTTTTCTTCATCCGTTTTGTTGGATTCATCCTGTTTGTTATCAGTTTGACTTTGCCCTTCTTGCTTATTGTCTGTTTTATTTTCATCTTGATTGTTATTTTCTGTCTCTTTATTATCTTCCGTTTTAATTTCAGTATCATCAGTTTTATTTTCTGTTTCTGTATTTTCATCTTTTTTAGTTTCATCAACTAATTCCAATTTTTCATCAAGCGCCAAATATAAAACTTTTTTATCTTCTGATTGCACAACTATATAATCTTCTAATTTTTTAAACAAATCCAAAACAATTCTATTTACATTATTTTCTTGTTTACCAAACCTCATAGAAGAAACTGTATCGTCATTTATATCTTGTGTTTTTGTTTCATCAATAAATTTGCTGTTTTCAACATCTAATATTAATCTATCAGGTTCTGATAGTGAAAAATATTTATATCCACTAATTTCTGAATTTGCTTCAACTACAACACAATTCACTCCATTGACTTTTTTATATTCGACTGAATTAATCTGTGCTATCGGCAATTTTTTATTTATCGAAACAGTTTTCGTTTCATTATCCCATCCAACACTAAGTCCACATTTTTCTGATATAAATCTTGCTGGAACCATTGTTTTTGAACTTACTATTTTGGCTGGAACATCAAGTTCTATCTCTTTTTCATCAACAAGCGCCGTATATTTATCTATCCATAATTTAACTTTTTTCTCTTGCAATTCTACTTCAACAGCTCTTTCACTTTCATGCCATTCAACTTTTCCACCCAGTGTTTCAAACACTTCTCTAACTGGTACTAAAGTTCTATTTTCAAGAATTATTGGTGGCATTAATCCTTCAGAAACTTCAAATTTTATATCATTTAATAACAATGTAACCTGTGGTCCTGTATATTCTCTTAATGCACCATCATAAAAAATTTCCATTGATGCAAAGGAACACATTGGAAACATAATTAGTATTAACATAACCAAAAACAAATATATATTTTTCAACATATTCACCCTTTTCTAATTATTCATAAATATACTATCATATTTGCCCTTAATTCGACAAGCAAATGAATAAAATTTACTAATTTTTGAATAAATTTTTATTTATTAGAAAAACTATTTTTAAATATGGAGGTGTGTCATGAGTATAAAAAAAATTATTCAAATTCAAGGGACTTCACAAACATCTTTTGATGATGCTATTAAAAGCGCATTATGTGAAGCTAGTAAAAGTATTTACAACATAAATAATATGACAATAAAAAACTTGTCCTGTAATGTATTTGACAACAAAATTTCTGAATATGTTGCGGATATTAGCATAACTTTCACTGTTGATTTAGAAAGGATAAACAAATGAGAAAAATAGAAACAAAAAAAGATTATCAAAAATATGTTGATGAAAAAACACCAAATTCTCCAATAGGCAAAAACATTTTGAAAGCATTTATTGTTGGTGGAATTATTTGCTTAATTGGACAATGGATATCTGACGGATTAAGAGCTATGGACTTAGACGACAAAACAGTTTCATCTGTCACAAGTATTTCATTAATTTTTATAGGGATATTTTTAACCGCAATTAATGTATATAACAGAATAGGTAAATTTGCAGGTGCAGGTTCAATCGTACCAATCACAGGGTTTGCAAATTCAATCGCCTCGCCTGCCATTGAATTTAAAAGCGAAGGCCTTGTCTTAGGTGTTGGTGCAAAACTATTTCAAATTGCAGGTCCAGTATTAGTGTATGGGATTTCAACATCAATTGTATTAGGAATAATATATTATTTCGTTAGTACAGCTGGATAAAGAAAGGAGCAAATATGGCACAAAAACGTTTAGGTACACAAACAATAAAACTTTCTTCTCCTCCATCAATAATTTCAGCTTATTCAATAGTTGGACCTAAAGAAGGCGAAGGACCGCTTGGAAAATATTTTGATACAATTATAGAAGATGAATTTTGGGGAGAACAAACTTGGGAAAAATCAGAAACAAAAATTGCAAGAGAATGTGTTGCAAATTGTATAAGTAAAGTTAAATTAAGTTATGAAGATATTAATTATCTATTAGCTGGAGATTTAATAAATCAATGTACCCCTTCCGCATTTGGCAACCGAGATACTAACATTCCATTTTTAGGATTATTTGGCGCTTGTTCAACCTTTGTTGAAGGAATAAGTATTGGTTCAATGCTTATTGATGGTGGTTTTGCAGATAACTTAGTGTGTGCTACATCAAGTCATTTTTGTAGTGCAGAAAAGCAATTTAGATTTCCGTTAGAATTAGGAAATCAGCGCCCACCATCATCTCAATGGACAGTTACCGGCTCAGGAAGTGTAATGCTTTCTAGCAGTGGTACAGGACCATATATAACCACAATAACTACTGGTAAAATGGTTGATATGGGAATTAAAGATGCAAACAATATGGGAGCAGCAATGGCACCTGCTGCAGCTGATACAATGTATATGCATTTTAAAGAAACAGGTCGCGCTCCAAGTTACTATGATTTAATTCTAACTGGAGATTTAGGATATATTGGAAAATCTATCGTCGTAGATTTAATGGAATCAAGAGGTTATAACATTAGAAGTAATTATAACGATTGCGGAATATTGATATTTGATAAAGAAAAACAAGATACTCATTCTGGTGGTTCTGGTTGTGCATGTTGTGCAACAACTTTCTGTGGATATATATATAATCAATTGCAAGCAAAAAAATTAAAAAGAGTACTGTTAATTGCAACTGGCGCATTAATGAGTCCAACAACAGCTCAACAAAAAGAAAGTATACCAGGAATTGCACATGCGATTAGTATAGAGATATAAAAAAAGACAGGCTCTGATATGGAGTCTGTCCTCTTTTAATTGATCAAAAATTTTTACCAATAACATTTTCAATAATAATCACAATTTCAGTAGGTTTGCTCTCGCTCTTAGCATTTACTTCATATGCATACTTGATTGCCTTACCACTCAGTTCAGCACCTTTGGCAATCAAAATTCTGAATGTCTCTGTACAATTATTTCTAATTGCATCAGTCAAGGCAAGCTCCATTACGTTAGGCCAAATTTCCACATTATCCATAATAAGTTTTACCATTTCATAACGATTCTTTCTCACCGCATCACCGAAAGCAGCATAAGCATCAAGCGGACTTTCAAGCTTGCGTGTAACAAAGAAGCGAACCAATTCAATATTGTTATTCTTCGACGCATTTTCGAGAGCATTGCAATAAGGATTGCTCACCTTAGCACCCGCATTATAAAGCAGCTCGACGATATCTACATCATTTCTGTCTACCGCAACACAAAGATCAATTGTAGTAGGTGAAACATGAGCATCAATTAAAGCATGAATCAGCTCTTTAGCACCACAAAGTGTTGCAACAGAAAGCGCATAATTACCCCAAGTATACACAATCCCATCTACTGTTACCTGATTGTTGAGAATTCTGTAGACCCGCATAGCATCATTTTTGGAAGTTGCATCAATAAATTCATTCAGCTCCGGACATAATTCCGCCAGATTGTCACACCAATTCACCATGTTCAAGGTTTTTTTGAAGTCTTTCATAATTTCTGCCTCCTCTTATTATTGAGCTTAAATAGCTTCAAATAGGTTGATCACTACTATCCTTTCAATATTCGTAGCTTATGCATTATATAACAGTTTACATTTTTAGTCAACAAACGAATTACATAACATAAAAAAGCCACCTTGTTCTCATAAGCTGGCTTTTTATTTTTATAACAAAAGTTGTTCTATTATCTCCTTCACCGCATCCATTCCTATGCAAGTATCAATATTCACAACATTGATATTGCTATGCTTCTCTCGAATTTCATCGGCAAGTATTAAATAAGTATTTTGCTGATTAATACTACCATCTTTGCTAAATTTAGCATACTTAACATCTGCTTTACCCGCACGCAAAAGTCTTCTTTCAAACTCATCTTCATCACTCAAATATAGTGTTATGTAAAAAATATCGAAATCCATTTTACTAACTCTTTCAAGCAATTGTTCATATACATCAGTAAAGGAATACTCTTTAAAACCCAATCTGCAGTATACTTCTTCGGTAAAGAATGTTCTGTCAAACAACAGATTAATGCTTTTGTTTTGCATTTTTTCCATATAATCTAACAAATCTTTATACATCTCTTCTGTCTTAGCTTTTCCACTAGGTGTACTATCCGAAATTCCATTCAATCTATATAAATTTGTATATGGCACTCTATATCTAATAAAATCAGTTATCGTAGTCTTACCAGCACCTTGCGGTCCTTCAACAATTATCAATTTCGAATTTGCCATATAATTACCCTCTTTCGTTTTATTCAAGATATATTTTATAGATAAATATAAAAAAAGTCTATAAAATTATAAGGTTTATTTTTAAGCAAAAGGCTAAAATTTGCATATTTTATGTAAATATGGTATAATATATATGACTTTACGTCACTCTATAAAATGTACCTGAAAAGGAGACATCACAATGGAAAAGAAGTATCGGTATGAAGAACACTTTGTAGGCCGCGGCTACATCACCAAGGCTGCAGCTATTGAAAAGCTGGAAAAGATCCGTGATGGTCATCCAGCTTCAGCAGGATGGGTTGAGCTTGATGTAACATTCGAGCAAGACCCCGTCGACAAGACGTGGACCGTCATCAGACACCATGCAAAGCAGTGGTAAAAGGTACACCCCCCGACAAACTCTGTCGGGGGGATTCTTTATGCAACAAAAAAGGAGGCTTTCGCCTCCTTTCATTTACTTCAGCTGCACATCAGAAATCTTGATGTATGCGAGAACCTTCGCACCATCGTCGTCATACATGAAAGAATACCAATTACCATCAGACCAGAGAATGGAAATGGAAGTATTCTGTTCAAGCTTGCCGACCTGATTCCAGCTAGTGCCGGGACCAGAATAAATCTTAGCATTCTTAGCACTCACAATTGCAGCATAGGTATTGTTACTATAATAGTACTGCATTTCCGAAGAAAGGAATACAGCTGCAGACTTTGGCAGATATGCCGCACAAGTACGCGCATTGATAATCCAGTAATTCTGAGTTTCACCAAGAATGGTGTAGAACTGACCAGCAGACAAATATCCGATACGCTTTTCAGCACCAGCATACGGATAAATCGCACTGCCCTTACGCAGATACAGACAATTGTAATCATTCATCACATAGTAGGACAAAATGTAACCCTGAGTATGGCCATCCGGATTACCCAGATTTTCCAAATCCACAAGATACCAATTACCTACAATGGCATTAATCTTCAGATACTGGCCATTATACACACTACAAATCTTCTTTGCACTTTCATTCGGCTCCACACGAACACTGGCATTGTGAGAAATCACAGTACCTTCGGTGTAACCCAGATCATGCCGATTGTAATCAGGCCACTGCAGCTTTTCGTCAGCCATTGCGCAAGTCACAAAGGACAGGCACAGCACCACCATCATCAGACAAGCAACAAACCGTTTCATCATAGAGATCCTCCTTCCAAAAATTGGACACAGTCGTTTTGCAAAAATTGTTCTCCATAATTATATTACAAACACCACTTATAGTCAATCTGTATTATGTAAAATGTGTGTTTTTTGAATATTTTCACACAATTTGCAAATACTACAATTACTTAGCAATCACTTTACGTCGGACACAAACGTCCACGCGGTGGATTTCTACGTCGGACACAAACGTCCGCCCAGCAAGCACTTTTTGTCCGACGAAAAGTGTTCGAAATAATGTGTTTTGTGTCCGACGTAAAAATCCTGCCAGCGGACATTTTTTGCTGGACATAAAAATTGGAGGGATCTTATGGATATATCTAAATATATTTGGTGTTTTATTGTAGGAGGTCTAATTTGTGTTATTGGTCAAATTTTGATTGATAAAACTAAATTAACGTCTGCAAGAATTTTAGTATTATTTGTTACTGCTGGTGTAATCTTAACGGGACTTGGTGTATATGAGCCATTAGTTGATTTGGCCGGAAGTGGCGCAACAGTACCTCTTACTGGATTTGGCTATTCTCTTGGCAAAGGTGTTATGGAAGAAGTTGATTCTATTGGATTACTTGGTGCTTTTACAGGCGGAATAAAAGCTACTGCTGGTGGAATATCTGCTGCAATTATATTTGGATTTATTGCAGCGCTGATTGCCAAACCGAAGATGAAAGAGTGAAACGCAAGAAGCTAATTAGTAATGAAGTATGGAAAATATTTCTTAATCGAAAATTTTTTATTCGAACGATTTGCGAAGCGAAGTGTACAAATTCTTCAAAAATATTGCGAGCGAAGTTTTAAACGCTTGCGTATCACGGAGCGAGCAAAATATTTTTGTTAGAAATTGTAGCAAGATGAGTTTTAGTGAGAATAAACAATTTTCGGTTGAGATACAAATTGATTTTTGATGCAAATCGGTCGTATGCAAAATGGAAGTGCGCAAAAAGCGACATAAAAATCGCTTTTTGTTCACCTCCAGTTTTGCACACTCTTTGTCATCTATCAAAATAGAATAAAAGGACTGGTGCAAAAGCATCAGCCCTCTTATTCTATTTTACTAAATAACGTTTTATCTTCAACGTTGTTGTTTTTTCTAACTCTTCTTTTCTTACTTCTATTTGTTTTATGTATTTATAGCTTACTAATTGTTTATTTACGCCTTTTACTTCTTCCCATAATTTTTCTTTTAATTCTTCATCGCTAATTTCTCCAAACTTTTCTTTTACTTTATCAAAGTCAGGAACAATTATTGCAGCTAAGAATGTATCATCTTTTTGTTCGTTTTCTTGTTGATATACCATGCTTTCTTTGATTATTTCAACTTTATTGATTAATGATTCTAATTCTTCTGGATATACGTTCTTTCCGTTTTTTGTAATAAGAACATTTTTCATTCTTCCTGTTATAAATAAGAAACCATCTTCATCAAAATATCCTAAATCACCTGTATGCAACCAACCGTCTTTTAATGCTTTTTTTGTTGCTTCTTCGTTTTTATAATATCCAAGCATTACATTATCGCCTTGAACGCAAATTTCACCAATGCCTTCAGCGTTTGGTTGATCAATTTTTAATTTTATTCCTGGCACTTCTCTACCAGCCGCTCCATCATTGTAATAACAATCTCTATTAAGTGCAGCAAGAGGTGAACATTCTGTCAATCCATATCCTTGAATCATATGAATTCCAAGACTTCTAAATCCTGCAATTACATCTTTATCCATAGCAGCAGCCCCAACAATTCCTATTCTTAAGTTACCTCCAAAATTTTCATGAATTTGTTTAAATAACAATCCTTTTACATTAATTCCACATGCATATAATGCATCGCTAATTTTTATCATTGTTTTAATTAATTTTGTCTTACCTTTTTTCTCTACTGTTTCCCATACTTTTTTGTACATATTTTCAAACAAAGCTGGAACTGCAAGTATCATGGTTGGTTTTGCTTCTTTTAAGTTTTGTGAAACATATCTTAAACCTTCACAATAAGCAACTGATGCTCCTCTATATAATGGAATTAAAAATCCTGCTGTACATTCGTATGTATGATGTAATGGTAATACAGAGAAAAATCTATCTTCTGGATTAACTACAATAGATTTACAAGCACACATCATATCGTATGCAATGTTCCAATGACATAGCAATACTGCTTTTGATTGCTCTGTTGTACCAGATGTAAATAACATTATAAGTGGTTTCTTTGCATCTATTTTTGCATCAACAAAACTCTTATCACCATCATTTAATAGTTCGGCACCTTTCTTTATTAAATTCTTATAACTATTTTCTACAGTTTCATCTTCATCCATAGGAATATAATATTTAACTGTATCAATTCTCTTTTTAATATTTTCTATTTGTTCTTTCTTTTTCTTTGAGTAAATAATAGCACTAACTTCGCCACGATTTATAAGCGACTCTAATTCAGCTTCTGGAAGTTCTTTATCTAGCGGAACCACTGTACCAGTACCATTTACAACTGCCAAATATGATACTGCCCACTCATATCTATTTTCACCAATTACAGCAATATTTTTATCTTTTAGCCCTAATGAAATAAGAGCTGTTCCTAACGCTTCAACATCTCTTTTATATTCATTAAACCTTATTTCTTTATATTCTCCACCTGGTTTATCCTTTTGCAAGAAAGCTACATTATCTCCATACAATTCACAACTTGAATTTAACATATCCTTTAAATCTTTAATATCTCTTGTCTCATAAAATGGTGCTTTTTTATTCATTCTCATAAAAATAAGACCTCCTACCGATAAAATACTATAAAAATTATATATTTGTGGTCAGTAAAAGTCAATTGATTGAACGGGGCGTTCAGTTTTTCGATATCAATTTTGTGATGCAAAAAAAGCCACACGAAATATTGATTTTGCAGCACCTACTTTTCCCACATAGAATATCGATTTTGCAGGTGCTGGAAATGCCATACAAAATATCTCATTTTTCGCACCACAAAAAAAGAAAGAATAATTACTTATTCTTTCTTCTCTGTTCTTTATTATTTCTTTACAATGTTCCATGGAGAACTTGAGCTTCCATTTCCAGAATCAGATTCATTTAACTTTAACAGTGAAGCATTTAGTGCAATTAGAGGACGAACCCCCATATCGACTCCAGATCCAATAGAGCCAGAATAATCAAACAAATTTATTCCATCTAATCTACTAGCATCAACAGTCGGTATATAAAAACATGCATTAAAATTTGTTAAATATATAGTTTGATTCGATAACCAGCCAGAAGAGTGACCCAATAAATTTCCATATGTTATCGAATTATCTTCTGAAATTGCTTTCCATCCTGGCGCATTTGAACGATAATAAGTTTGCTTTAACTTTACAGGATTTGTAGAACTTGCCTCTATAAACGCAGAACTCACATCATTTTTTCCAGTCTCTTCATTATATCTCGCAGCTATGTATCTTCCACTTGTACATGTCCTTATATTGTTGTATCCAATGCCATTCGTATACGACATTTTTTGTGTTGCTAGCGTCGATACTCTTGCATTTTCTAAATCATCTATAGTCAAACTTCTTACATCTGTTTTAGTTACACCTAACGTGCTACTTACATAATTATCACATAACGCTTCTATTTGAGTTACTGCTGATCTATAATCATTAAAACATTCTATTCGTCTCATTTGATTATCTTCTGTGCTATTTTCATATCCAAATTTCAATTTTCCTACTGGAGCTGTTGGAATTATTATTACTTTATTGCCTTTTAATTCCCACGCTCGCCATTTTACACTTGCCGGTGTATCTGGCATATATGATACGTAGTCTCCAACTTTTATTTGAGATAAATTATTTACGTTTTCGCTTCCAATAATCGTTATAACATTTCTATATGACGTATGAAGTCTAGTTCCATTATATGCTTCATATGCAAAATATGATATATCTCCTCTTCTTAACAAATACGGAGATGTACTATTAGGCAAAACACTCATACCTTTATACCACGCAGAGTTTTCTGAAAGCTGAGAAGATGTAGCAACTAAAGCATCACCATTTTTCTTCTCTTCATTAGATTCATAAGTTAATTTATCATCAACGTATAAATAGCTGTCAAAAACATTTTGATGTCCAAAAGTGTTTGCAGAATTTAATCCTGCAGCAACAAATTCTGGACTATTTATATCACATATTCCATAAGAATTATTTAATGTATTACCATCTCTAGAATTTCCACCAGATGCAAACGACAAATATGCCATAGCAGCCCACTCTGTACTTTTCATTAAATGACTTTCAATTGAAGTGCTACCTTCATACATTTCATATGACTTATTTGCAGCTTCTTTTAAAGTATCGACATCATCATAAACATACTTTGCAATCCAAATACCAGCTAATTCTTGTCCATCACTTGTAGTAAATGCAGGATGAACTTGATATCCATCTGGCAAAATTTCGTTGTTCGCCATATAATTAGAATTTTCTTTTAAGAAAATAATACTAATTGCTGAATTTGGAACAGTTTCATAATCTTTATTCACATAGAAATCTTGAATCTTATAAGCAAATCTTGGAATCCATACATAATGCACATCATCTAACAACATATTTGCCCATCTAGGTGTAGATAATGAATAGTCATACCAATTTTCTGTATATACATTATTTACCACATTAGTGCGAATATCTCCAACATTATCAACGTAAGTATCAAGTGGAATCATTCCAGGTAAAATTTGTGGTCTATTTACACCTTTTTTTACGTCAAACTCTATTTTAGTATTAATGTTATCATTTCCGGTTTCATAAATTATAGGATCCAATTCATACCAATCATCAGTGTCTTCCTTTTTTAATAGTTTTAAATTATATACTCTTTTAGTTGAATCTGTACTGTGAATTTGTTTCGAAACATGAACTGCTGTAAAATTTTCTTCATCCGAATAATCATCTAGCCCCATAATAATATATTCATCTTTAGTAATTTCCTTTTCAGGAACAGTATCTCCATATCCTAGTTCAGCTTCATGTGCAACAATTGCATTATATATAGTTTTTAATCTATCTTCCCAAGCTTTTTCTCTTGAATTTGAAATCATTTTTGTTCCTGTAAACACAGTGACGGATGTTATTATTACTAACACAATTATTGTTATTATAAGTGTTATTACTGAGATTCCTCTATTATTTTTAAACATTGTTGGGTAATCTCCTTTCAAAAATTATATTTTATTGTCACTTCCTAATACATTTTTAATTTTGTGTTTTACCATATCTTTTATAGAGTCTCTTGCAACTGACAAATATTTTCTTGGATCAAATTCACTTGGATTTAAAACGAATTGCTCTCTTATTGAAGATGTCATCGCAAGTCGTAAATCTGTATCAATATTAATTTTTGCAACACCCATGCTTGCAGCTTTTTTTAATAATTCTTCTGTAACACCTCTTGCACCTGGAATTTCTCCTCCATATTTATTACATTTTTCGACAAATTCAGGAATTACACTTGAAGCACCATGTAAAACAAGTGGGTAATTTTCTGGTAATTTATCCATTACATTTTGTAATATATCAAATCTTAATTTTGGTTCTCCTTTAAACTTATATGCACCATGACTTGTTCCTATTGCAATTGCCAAAGAATCACAGCCAGTTCTTTCAACAAATTCAGCAGCTTGGTCAGGGTTAGTATACGAACTATCCTCTTCACTTACATTAACATCATCTTCAACACCAGCTAATTTACCAAGTTCGGCTTCTACAACAACTCCTCTTGGATGTGCATATTCTACAACTTGTTTTGTTAATGCAATATTTTCTTCAAAACTATATTTAGAACCATCTATCATAACAGATGTAAAACCGCCATCAATACATTTTTTACAAATATCAAAATCCGCACCATGATCAAGATGTACAACTATAGGTAAATCTGTATCTTCAACAGCAGCTTGGATTAAATGCATTAAATAATTGTGTTTTGCATACTTTCTAGCGCCTGCTGAAACTTGTAAAATTAAAGGTGAATTTAACTCTTTTGCACCTTCTGTTATTCCTTGAATTATTTCCATATTATTTACATTAAAAGCACCGATAGCATATCCGCCTTTTTGTGCTCTTTCAAACATTTCTTTTGATGTTACAATAGCCATAAAAACAAATCTCCTTTACTAATTAAATACTCATAAATATTATATGTTATCCAGTTCAAATGTCAAGGCGAAATCGATTTTCCAGCACCTGCTTTTGCCACACGAAATATCGATTTTTTCGCACAGGGCAAAAATTTCGAAAAATCTGGTGAAAAGTGGCGGGGCAAAAAGATAAAAAAAGAATCATTTTTTAGAAAATGATTCTCTCTACTATTTTTCTACGCCTTCTTGTAGCTTCCGCAACATGTTTCTGTTTCCGGAGCTCCTGATTTACAATCTGTACATGGACAAACTTGTATGTCTTTTAATGCACATAAATTTTTATTTGGTTCGTTATACATACAACTACATACTGAACATTTTATTTTTTGCATTTTAATTCCTCCTTAATTATAGATACTTTTGTGTATCTATAATTATTTTGTTCAGTTTGTTTTTTATTAGTCATGGTTATTGTTAGAAACATAGTTCATATATAACTCTTTTGCCGTTTGTGGACTATCTTCTCCTTCTTTATTTTTTATTGGCGCGAATTCTTCCTCTCTTTTTACTTGGAATATTAATATGTCATCTGCCAACATAAATCCATCAAAGATAAAGGCTTCAAATTTGTATGTATTTGCTTCTATTGAAGCTAACATTTCTTCGTTTGCACCAACGTACATATTCTTCTTTCTTGCAACATGATATGGTAATTTTTTGTTGCCAATTTTTTCTAATAGCTCTCTACTAAAAATATTGCATCCAAAATGTGATTCAGAGAAAACTAAGGTTCCATCTTCTTTTGTTTTTCTAGCCATCTCTGGATCTATATCACTGTATTCAATTACAGCAGGTTGGCCGTTTATTTTTCCGAATACGCCAACACGCTCCGTAGCTGATTTTTTAGGAACTGATTTGCTTGCTAAATTATAATTTTTTTCTTTCATCATTCCGATAAGCAAACTATCAACTTGGTTTATCAAAATATTATCTACATTACCAATACATAAGTATTTAATATTTTTTTGTTGCATATCTTGTATAATATTATTTCTACATAATGCTTCAAATATTCCGCCGTTTCCATCAGCTGCTCTGAAAATTTTGCCTTTTTCTTGAAGCACTATTTTTCCATCAAAATCAAGCAATGGCAATTCACCTTGTTTGAAAAACTTTATATGTTCTTTTGAATATTCAAAGTAATTATTGTCTTCAAAAAACTTAACAGTTTCATCATTGTTTGCTTCACTTGTCATTATGTACCAATTAATATACACACCATATTTTTTGTAAGCAGCTTTTAATTTATCTGTTAATATTTCAAATATAGCTTTAGCAGGTTCGATATCTACAACGAATGTTCCTTTGGGGCCTTCATGGCCTAATCTTGTGCCTTGACCTCCAGCCATCGAACATACTGCAAGCTCGCCATTTTTAATAGCACTCGCACCTATTTCTGAATATCTATTTTTATCTTCCGCACTCATCTTATCTTTTATCACTGCATTCTCTATTGGATCGATATAATTTTCCTCTAATGTTTTTACATATAAATTTTCGTATAGAGATTGCATTAATTCAAAGTTAATATTTGAAATTTGTTCTAACAAACTTTCTTTTTGACTGTCGTTTAATTCATTATAAAAATTAAGTAATTGCTCTTGATTATGCTTTTTTAATAACTCTACCGCTTCTTCATAATTCATAATAGCATCCTCCTATTACATTTGAGATGGACATTTTATTCCAAGCAATGCTAAACCTTCTTTTATAACAATTCCAACTGCATCAGTTAATAATAATCTTGCATCTTGCACAGCCTTGTCTTCAGTTAATATATGATGTTCATTATAAAACCTACTAAAGCTTTGTGCTAAGTCTATTAAGTATCTTGATAATAATGATGGTTCATTCTTTTGTGTTGCAGACACCAATACATCATCAAAATTGCCAATTGCTTTTATTACATTAATTGCTTCTGCATCCATTAATTTAGTGCAATCTATTTCTGCAAATTTTGGAGTGTATCCAGCATTTCTTAATATACTTTGTGTTCTAACATAAGTGTATTGCATGTATGGTCCTGTTTCACCAGCAAAATTTAGAATTTGTTTCCAATCAAAAATTTCATCTTTAATCCTATTGTTTGCCAAATCATTAAATATTATTGCACCAACTCCAACCAATTTTGCAACTTCTTCTTTATTTTCTAAAGTTGGATTTTTTTCTTCAATAATTTGTAAAGACTTCTCAATTGATTCGTTAAATATTTCTTCTAGCGTAACTGCGTTACCTTTTCTAGAACCCATTTTTTGTCCATCTTCATCTAGCACTAAACCAAATGGTATGTGTTCGCAAGCAGAAGCATATTTTTCATATCCCATTTTTGAAAGTGTTTCAAATACTTGTTTAAAATGCAATGATTGCTCACTTGCAACTAGATATAAACATTTATCAAAATTATAATTATCAATTCTATATAATAGCGCTGCTAAATCTCTTGTTGCATAAATTGTTGTTCCTGCTGATGTTATAATTATACATGGTGGAATATCTTCATCCATAACAACAACTTTTGCACCTTCACTTTCTACCAAAAGATTTTTCTCTTCAAGTTCTCTAACAACTCTATCCATTTTGTCGTTATAAAAAGCTTCGCCATTATATGAATCAAATTCACAACCAATTAAATCGTATATCTTCTTGTAATCAGCCAAACTAACATCAATAATCCATTTCCAAATTTTTGTTGTTTCCTCATCGCCTTCTTCTAACAATTTCAAAGCTTCAACAGCATGTTTTTTGAAATCCGGATCTTCTTTTTCAATTTTGTTATATCTTACATATATTGCAAGAATAGAATCTATTGGTCTTACAGAAAAATCATATTCATCTTTCCACATTTTATAACCAGCAATTGTTCTACATATACCCATTCCCCAGTCGCCTAAATGATTTACACCAACTACATTATATCCTAGGAATTTATACATTTTGTATAAAGCTCCTCCTATAACAGTAGAACGCAAATGACCAATATGGAATGGTTTAGCAATGTTCGGTGCAGAATAATCTATCACAATCGTTTTTCCGTTCCCAATAGTCATTTTTCCATAATTTTCTCTATTGTCACTAACACTCTTTAAAATGTCAGAAACATATGGGAGCTTATTCACATATATATTAAGATATCCGCCAACAACATCTATTTTCTCTATATATTCATTTTCAGGAAATTGCTCTTTTATTTCATTTGCAATCATTGGTGGAGCCTTTTTTAATTCTTTTGCCAATCTAAAACATGGAAAAGCATAATCTCCCAAATCTGTATTAGGTGGTATTTCAATATAGCTTTCTAATTCATTTATATCCACATTTGTTATTTTAGCCAATTCTTCAGCAATTATTTTCTTATAATCTAGCATATTTTTCCTCCTTTTTCATACTTCGTATATTATATCACATAATCGTAAAATTACAATTAAAAACCTACTTTTCGGTTGACTATTTTAAAATTATGTAATATAATCCCCTCACATAATATGTTTTAGGAGGTTTTTGTATGTATATTACCGACCTCGAACTCAATGAAGCCTATTCCAGCGTGTCACCTTACTCTATTTCTATTGCTCGGATGTGTTTGGAAGAACTTAAACGTTGTCGTGAACTGGAAAACAATTGCAAAATGCTGGCAACAGCACCTTGTGCAAGAAATACTCTTAGAAGTTTTGTCAATAATGTAATTGGCTATCCTAGAATGAACGTTATTTTCCCAGCATATTTTGATGAACTGTCTGATTTTCTTAGCGAGGACAATGGTATTGTTACTTTCTTGGATTTTAACGCAAAAGTGGTAGCATCGAAAGTAACTGATCTGCAAAATGAGCCCTATCCTTCGCCCGGCATCATCATCAACCCACATATTGGACTTACATCTAGCGGATATTTCGCTAGACTCTCCGCTGTCACTTCGCTTATTACAATCTACGATAAATGGATTGGATTGATTGAAAAATTTGTATCTTTTTACAATTAACTTAAAACTCCCAGATTTCATGTCTGGGAGTTTACTTTTTATGTATATAATGATAAAATATCCTTATTAATTGGAGGAATGATAAATGTCAAAATTTTTTAAAATATTATTTCGTCGTTCGACAATTCTTGCCACACTTTTTATATTACAATTTATTGTTTTTATATTGGTAGGAACTTATTTAATCGAATATTCCATATATATAAATGCAGTATTTTATACTATAAGCATAATCATGGCAGTATACATACTGGCACTGCGTTCAGGTACTATCGATATTAAATTGCCATGGATAGTACTTATTTTCGCATTTCCTGTGTTTGGTACATTAGCCTATTCTATGTTTAACCAAGATAATTTAAGAAAAAAAATAATAAAAAACTTAGAAAGCCAAGCATGTAAACCAGAAGATTTTGCTACTCCAGACCCAATTATTAATGATAGATTATTACAAGAAAACAAAAGGATGTTTCAACAAGCAAATTATATGTACACATCTAACAATTTACCACCTTTTATTAATTCGCCTACGAAGTATTTCAAAATTGGTGAAGAATATTATAAAGAATTATTAAAACAACTCAAAACAGCAGAGAAATTTATTTTCATAGAATCATTCATAATTAATGAAGGTAAAATGTGGAACTCAATATTAGATATTTTAAACGAAAAAATTAAGCAAAATGTTGAAGTAAGAGTTATATATGACGACTGGGGAAACATCACAAAATTGCCTGACCATTATAATAAGCAACTAGAAAAATTAGGTATAAAATGCGTTATTTTTAATCCAATAACACCATTTTTATCTTTAAGACATAATAATAGAGATCATAAAAAAATAATAATTATAGATGGGAAAGTTGCTTTCACAGGAGGAATAAATTTAGCTGATGAATATATAAATGAAAAATTACGTTTCGGCCATTGGAAAGATAGTGGCATAATGGTACAAGGTGATGCTGTAAGAAGTTTTACATTTATGTTTTTAGAAACATGGCATTGCTATAGAGATAAACATGAAGATTGTCAAAAATATATTTCTGAAGGAAAAACACATAGTGATGGATTTGTACAACCATATCTCGACTCTCCTGCTGATAATGAATTGGTAGCAAGAAATATTTACATCAATATTTTAAATGACGCAACTGACTACGTATATATAACAACACCTTATTTAATATTAGATCCTGAATTAACAAATTCAATTGTATCTGCATCAAAACGCGGAGTTAATATAAAAATAATCACACCACACATTCCTGATAAATGGTATGTGCACTTAATGACACAATCGCACTACTTATCACTTACAAAAGTTGGTGTGGAAATATATGAATACACTCCAGGATTTATTCATGCAAAAAATGTAATATGTGACGACATCGTTGCAACAGTTGGGACTGTCAACTTTGATTATCGTAGTTTATACCATAACTATGAATGTGGCATATGGATGTATAAAACATCAACGATACAAGAAATAAAAAAAGACTTTAACGAAACAATTAATAAATCAACTCAAATAACAATAGAAAAACTAGAAAAAGTAAATATATTGAAAGTAATGTTATCAAGTATGCTAAAATTTTTCTCACCGCTATTTTAATGAAACACCGTTCGTTTTTTAACGAACGGTGTTTCATTAAAGAATAAAGAATATTGAATAATGTATAAATAATAATTATCTGAACTTTGGCTAGATGTCAGCTATTAATTATTCACTATAAAGCATACCATTTTCATATTTATATGGTTTTACTGTTTCTAATTTTGCGTCTCCGTTTTTTTTGCCTTACAACTTTTATATAATTTGTTGTATGACCTTCTGTTTCGTTTTCAAATAAAACTTCAATTTCTTTATTTATGTATTGACTTGCAAATTCACATTCGTTTTCATCTGATAGTTTTATTAACTTATCACTTCTTGCTTCTTTTTGATTGCCATCTACTTGGTTTGGATAAGTTGCTGCGGGTGTTCCTTTTCTAAGTGAATATCTGAACACGTGCATTTTTGAAAACTTTATTTTCTTCAAAAACTCAAATGTTTGATTGAATTCTTCATCTGTTTCACCCGGGAAACCAACAATAATATCAGTTGTCAACGCAACTTCTGGAATTTCTCTTCTAAGTAAATCAACAATTAATGCAAATTGTTCAGTTGTGTATCTTCTATTCATTCTCTTCAATGTTTCATCGCATCCACTTTGAAGTGATAAATGAAAATGATTACATACTTTTGTTAATTTTTTCATTCTAGAAACAAAATCTTCTGTAATTATCAAAGGTTCTAGTGAACCTAATCGTACTCTGTCGATACCATCGATCTTATCAATTTGCTCCAGCAAATCAATAAGTCTAAAGTCCTTTGATATATCTTTTCCATACGACGAGATATGAATTCCTGTAATTACAATTTCCTTCACCCCTGTTAAAGCAATTCGTTTTATTTCATCAATTATATCTAATGCATCTCTACTTCTAACAGGTCCTCTCGCATAAGGGATTATGCAATAAGTGCAAAATCTGTCACATCCATCTTGAATCTTAATTTCTGCTCTCATGTGACTTGTATAGGCTGTCGCATCCCAATTTGTATATTTTCTAACTTTCATTACA